>CAKNZJ010000001.1 GCA_932222125.1 uncultured Clostridia bacterium
ATCACCCGCTTTCTGTATGTTCATATTACCACAAATATCTCTGCTTTTCAAGGATAGCAGAGGGGCCAGGGCAAAAACTTCTGTCCTGGCCATCCTCCGTTACTCGTTTTCCATCGCCTGACGGACTTCCTCGCGGAGCAACCGCTTGATTTTGTCCTCCATCGTCTCGGTGCTGGTGGTGCTGAAATGTACCCGCACCCGGTAAGTAGTCTTGCCGATTTTCTTCACCAACGCGGGCGGGGTCTGCGGCGTGGCTTTGGGGAAGGTGATCGTCTCGGTGGTACTGGTTTCGTTGCTCATAGTTCTCCTTTCTCAGTGGCGGTCTGCCGATGGCTGGCCGCAGTTGATGTGATAATCTGCCGCGCCGCCGCTTTGGTGGTGGCGGCGTTATCCTCCCGAAAGTTTTTTCCGGCAAAGAGGATAGGGGCGCAGCGTTCTAAAATTCGGTCATAGATACGGGCGCGGGCGAGGTCGGGCGGGTGCTTCAACTCGTTCAGCTTCAGATTCGTGGTCACGATCAGCGGCTTGTTACAGCGATACCGGCTGTCAATGATGGAAAACATCTGCTCAAGGGCATACTCGGTGTTGCGCTCCGCGCCCAGATCGTCTATGATTAACAGGTCATAGTCCCCCAGGCTGTCCAGAAAGTCCGTCCTGTCCTCACCGAACGTCCCGCACAGGCGGGCCAGGATGGTGGGAAAGTTGGTCATGAGTACAGGTACGTCCCGGTCAAGGAGGGCGTTTGCGATGCACCCGGCCGCGAAGGATTTTCCAGTCCCAACGTCACCGAACAGCAGTAGCCCGATGTTCCGCTTGAACGCCTGGGGCCAGTGGTCAACGTATGCGTGGGCTTTTGCCATAGCAGGGTTCCCGCCGTTGTCATTGGCGAAGGTGTAGCCGTAGAGGTAGCGGTCTTGAAGTCCCTGGGCCTTGCGCCGCTTGATACGCTCCATGCGCTGGCGGCGTTCCTCGGCTTCCCTGCGGCGGCGCTCCGCTTCCTGCTGGCAAGGACAGACGCAGCGGGGCTTGAAGCTGCCGCCCTTGAACGGGTCGGAGATAACCGCCTGTCGGGGGCCTCCGCACTTCCGGCAATGGATCAGGCCGTCAGCCGGGTCAAGGTATTCGTCCTCGCGGATCTCCGTCATACCGTATCACCGTCCTTCACACTGTAATCCCGATCACGGGCAGGGGGAGCGGCCTTGCGTCTATCATCAGCTATCCAGCGGCGGATGGTGGCGGCGTGGCTCCGGTACTGTTTACCAGTAGAAGCCATGTACTCGGATAACCTCTCGATGTACTCCTGCCAGACGGTGGGGAAGTCGGCTTGCAGTTCGGACAGTTCACCAGCAGACAGAAAAACATTTTGATAACG
>CAKNZJ010000002.1 GCA_932222125.1 uncultured Clostridia bacterium
CTCACCATGCCCTCCTGGTCCACACGCAGCACATCCGAATCCCCTGGGCTCCAGATCACTTCCTTATTATCCGCATACTCCGGCGAAATAGTTTCATACAACCGCCTGGAAGGAGTAACCGTATAACTTTCCTTCGGATTCCTCCGGTCCCCCTCCAGAGTTCTGGTAATCTCAAAAGCCAGTTCCGCCTGGTCCAGCTTCACATCCGCCACCGGAACCACCGTATCATCCGTGATCTTAAAATCCACCGTCACAAACGCGCTTGCCCTTTTCTGCCCTGCCTCCGTTGTCACGGTCACTGTGGCATAATCCTTTGCTTCCGTAGTAATCTTCTTAGACGGATACAATTCCTGATTGGCCACCCCGGCCTTAATCAGTTCCTGAATCCATTTGGCCGACTGATTGACAGATACCTCCCCATTCTCATCCACCTTGATGATATCTGTGGAAGAACCATCCGTATCCTTCACATTCCAGACCACGTTCTTATTAGCCGCCGAATCTGGAATAATGGCAGCGGTCAGCCTCTGCGGGTCCGTCACCTTCCAGCCGATCTGGGGATTCCACCGGGAACCGTTCCGAATCTGCTCCACCTCAAAGACCAGTTCCCCCTTGTCCAGCACCACGCCATTCGTCATGGCACGATACTGAGCCGAAATGGTAATGTTCTCCTCCGGCATAGTAAATGCCACCTCCGAAGCATTGGCAGGAATCAGCTCCTTCGTGTCAAAATCATCCGCCGTCCACATCAAAGAATCCGGCACCAGTTCATAGTAAACCGGCGGCTCCGCCTCCCCCTGATTCACCGGGCTTGTATACACCAGAACCTTGGTCCCCACTGCCACTGCCCCCGGATTAGCCCAGTCAATCTCTTTAGCAAAGTTATTCTGCGCCTCCAAAATCGAAAGCTTCCCATGGTCAATGGCAGGAATAGACACCAGATATCCCCTTACCGGGTCCCCCGTCTTGCTTGGGGCCACATGGTGGACATTCTCTTTCCCAATTCCCAGAACCCCTTCCTCCAGCTCCTCATAAAAATACCGGCTGGTCTGCTTGGTAAATCCCCCCATCTGATAAAGGCTAAAATCCCTCTGGTTAGAATAATAAGCCCCAATATGGTGTTCCAGACGAATCTGGGGCGTCAGCTTGTTCCCAAACGGATTCAGGGAATACTTGTCCTCACTGTCCGTATACAGATAGGCCAGGTCATCCCCCAATTCCACCGTCCCACTCTCAATAAATCCCACAAACAGCCCCGCTGTCTTCAAGGTACTGGAAGTAGAAGCCCCAATGGTTCCCGCAAACCTCCCGTTCTTCACTTGGCCGCTCTGGAGCCTTCCAACCAAACCTCCGATGTAATCCGCAGAAGTGCTTCCCACCTTGCCTTCCACATAGGAGTTGTACACCTCCGTCTCATAAATATTTCCCGCAATACCCCCTACATACCCTTCCGAATACAGGGCGCTGTAGCTGTCCGTGGTATCACTGGTGCAGTCACTGATAAAGGAACCTCTGGCCGACCCGCAGATTCCCCCTGCAAATGCCTCCTGGCTTCCGCTGGTATCCGTACCACCCAAAACCCCCGCTGTATTGACACACTCCAGAATCGCGCTGTCATAGGCCTCCCCCACAACACCACCCATAACGCCGGTTCCCCGGACCTGACCCTTAACGCTGCAGTTTCGGATTGTGCTGTCATTACTTTCCCCGGCCAGAATCCCTGCCTTGCTGTGGGCATTCACCTGTCCGTCCACCACCAGATTCTCAACCGTGGCCCCATGAAGGCTCCCAAAAAGCCCCGCATAATCCTGGGTCGTATCACTGATCTTCAGATTGTACACCCGGTATCCCTGGCC
>CAKNZJ010000003.1 GCA_932222125.1 uncultured Clostridia bacterium
GGGATAATACACACAGAATTCATTGCGAGGAGGAAGCCCCACATGATCGTCCCTGCCTATTTTGAAGACCTGCTGATCCAGTCCGAAAACACCCTGCCTAACCGAGCCTATTTCATTCCTGCCTCCAACCGTTTCGATGACAGCGCCGAGCACCGGGAGCGCTCCGACCGCTTCCAACTGCTCAATGGCGACTGGAAATTCCGCTACTATCCCAGCATCCATGCTCTGACTGAGCTGTTCTACGAGGACGGATTTGACGCATCTGCTTACGACACCATCCCCGTTCCCAGCGTCTGGCAGAATCATGGCTACGATCAGCACCAGTACACCAATATTCATTACCCCTTCCCGGCAGATCCTCCCTTCGTTCCCCAGGATAATCCCTGCGGCGCTTACCTGACTTCCTTTACCTATGCTAAGGACGAAAAGGCACCCAAGGCTTACCTGAACTTTGAGGGTGTGGATTCCTGCCTGTATGTCTGGCTCAACGGCGAGTATGTGGGTTACAACCAGATCTCCCACTCCACCAGCGAGTTTGATGTGACTGATAAGATCCGTGAGGGCGAAAATACTCTGGCCGTTCTGGTGCTGAAGTGGTGCGATGGCAGCTACTTGGAGGATCAGGACAAGTTCCGCACCAGCGGCATCTTCCGGGATGTATACATCATCAAGCGTCCTGAGAACCATGTGCGGGACTACTTCGTGACCACCCAGCAGGAAGAGGATAAAGCTACTGTCCGCGTTCGCTTCGCCTTCGCCGGTGAGAGTGTTCCCACTGTCATTAGGCTGCTGGACGCTGAGGATCGTCTGATCGACGCCGCCGAAGTGACCACGAAGGAGCATATCGGCAACTATACCCATCAAGCTATCCTGAACATTCCCCAGCCCACCCTGTGGAATCCCGAGAAGCCCTATCTCTACACCATGCTCGTCGAGTGCGAGAACGAGATCATCACCGACCGAGTGGGCATCCGGGAGATCAAAGTAGATGGGATGCAGGTATTCCTGAATGGAACTCCCATCAAGTTCCGCGGTGTAAACCGCCACGATTCCGACCCCGTGACCGGCCCCGTCATCAGCGTGGAGCACATGAAGCGCGACCTGCGGATGATCAAGGAGCACAACTTCAACGCCATTCGCACCAGCCATTACCCCAACGCCCCCATGTTCTATCAGCTGTGCGACCAGTACGGTTTCCTGGTCATTGACGAGGCCGACCACGAGAGCCACGGTGCCGCCGAACTGTACTGCGGAGAGAACGACGTCTGGGAGAACCACACCGAGCACTGGAACGAGCCCTTCGCCGACAACCCCAAGTTCCTGGAGGCTACTATGGAGCGCACCCAGCGCTGTGTCCAGCGGGACAAGAACCGCCCCTGCGTCATCTGCTGGTCCATGGGTAACGAGAGCGCCTACGGCTGTTGCTTCGAGGCTGCGCTGGCCTGGACCAAGAACTTTGACCCCGCCCGTCTGACCCACTATGAAAGCGCTCAGTATCGCAGCCGCAAGCGCAAGTACGATTTCTCCAACATTGACCTCTACAGCAATATGTACCCTGCGCTGGAGACCCTGCAGGAGTATGTGGACGATCCTGAGTCCGACAAGCCCTATCTGATGTGTGAATACTCTCATGCCATGGGCAACGGCCCCGGTGATCTGGAGGACTACTGGCAGTTCATTCAGGCCAATGAGTGCATGTGTGGCGCCTTTATCTGGGAGTGGTGCGATCACGCCATTTACAAGGGCAAGGCTCCTAACGGCAAAGATATGTACTGGTATGGCGGCGACCACGGCGAGTACCCCCACGATGGCAATTTCTGCATGGATGGTCTGGTTTATCCCGACCGTCGTCCTCACACCGGTTTGATGGAATACAAAAACGTACACCGCCCTGTTCGTGTTGTTGATTATGATCAGGCAACCGGCCAGCTGACCCTGCACAACTACATGGACTTTGTCTCCCTGCAGGACTACATCACCGCCTCTTATCAAGTCACTTGTGATGGTGCGCTTGTTCAGGAAGGCCAGCTGGATAAAATCCCCGCCATCGCTCCCCACATGAGCGGTACCGTGACCCTGAACGTCCAGGTTCCCGCCAAGGGCCGCTGTTTCCTGAAGATCAGCTACTTCGCCAAAAACAACTCCGAACTGATCTCCGAGGGCTTTGATTTGGGCTTCGATGAGATTACTCTGGAGAATCAGGATGACCGCAATCAGATTGCTCTGGCATACTGGCAGAGAAAGGCCATCCTGGAGGACAGTATTTCTGTTACAGAGGACTACCGGTATCTGACTCTCACAGCTGCAAACTTCACATATCGTTACGATAAGTTTACCGGTATGTTTGCCCGGATGACTTATCAGGGCATGGAGCTTCTGGACCGTCCCATGGATCTGAACGTGTGGCGCGCTCCCACCGATAACGACCGCAAGCTGAAGGCTGACTGGTTTGCTGCCCACTACGATAAGGCCATCACCCGGGCGTATAACACCCACTTCGTGGCCATGGACAGCGAGGTTCGTATCCACAGTGACCTGTCTATTGGTGCCATCGCTGTGCAGCGGTTCATGACCGTAGAAATCGACTGGACCGTGACGGTTGCAGGCGGCGTCTGTGCCAACATTCTCACCAAGCGCAACATAGAATTCCCCGAGCTGCCTCGCTTCGGTCTGCGCCTGTTCGTTCCTGAAAACATGGAGCAGGTTGCTTATTTCGGTCTGGGTCCCATGGAAAACTACATTGACAAGCGAAATGCTGCCAGCCACGGCTTGTACCGCGATACCGTGGACGGGCTTCAGGAGGACTACATCCGTCCCCAGGAGAATGGCGCTCACGGTAGTTGTGACTATGTGCTTCTGGAAAGCGACAAACTGCGTTTGATCGCAGTTGGCCCCGAACCCTTCAGCTTCAATGCATCCCATTACACGCAGGAAGAACTGACCGAGAAGGCCCACAACTACGAACTGAACAAATGCGGCAGCACCGTATTGTGTCTGGACTACCGGCAGAACGGTATTGGCTCTGCGAGCTGTGGCCCCGTTTTACAGAAGAAATACAAGCTGATCGACGAAACCATCGACTTCGCCATCCGCGTCATCCCCGAACTGAAATAACTGAATAAAGAGAATAGGAGATGCTATCATGGCTGAAAAGAGATATTTGAAATGGTACAACAAGGTGGGTTACGGCTCTGGCGATATCGCCGGCAACGTGGTCTATGCGTTCCTGACCTTCTTCGTTATGATCTACCTGTCCGATACCATCGGCTTGAACACCGGCATTGTTGGCACCCTGATGGCAGTATCCAAGATCTTCGACGGCGTTTCTGACGTCATCTTTGGCTCCCTCATCGACAAGACCAAGACCAAGATGGGTAAAGCCCGTCCCTGGATGCTGTGGCCCTATCTGGGTTGTGGTGTCTGCCTGTTCGCGATTTTCTCTATTCCCACTTCCTGGGGCCAGACCGCTCAGTACGCTTTCTTCTTCATCTTCTACGTGATGCTGAACGCAGGCTTCTACACCGCAAATAACATCGCTTATTCCGCTTTGACCGCTCTGATCACTAAGAATGAAAACGAGCGTGTTCAGATTGGTTCTCTGCGCTTCGTCTTTGCATTCACCACCAGCACCATCATCCAGGCTGTTACTTTTGGCCTTGTTGAGCACTTCGGCAACGATGCCGCCGCATGGAGAATTGTTGCACTGATCTATGTCATCATCGGCATTATCTCCAACACCGTCTCCGTCCTGTCCATGAAGGAATTGCCCGAAGACGAGATTGAAGCCAAGAAAGCAGTTGACGCTCCGGAAGAAAAGTACACCCTGCGCGAAGCTGTCGGTCTGTTGGTCAAGAATAAGTTCTACCTGCTGATTCTGGGTGTCTATCTGCTGACTCAGCTCTACACCGCTTTCACCGGCGTCGGCACCTACTACATGACTTATGTGTTAGGCAACAAGGAGCTGATGGGTTATTTCGCAAGCGCGCTCAACATCCCCATGATTATCGGTCTGTTGTTGGTGCCCACCATCGTTGCAAAACTGGGCGGTATGTATAAGATCAACTATTCCGGCTATGCTCTGGCCACCATCGCAAGAATCCTGGTGATCGTGGCTGCTTACATGGGCAGCGTTCCCATGATGTTAGCTTTCACCGCCATCGCTTCTCTTGGTATGTGCCCCCTGCAGGGCGACCTGAACGCTGTGATCGCTTCTGCTTCCGACTACACCTATCTAACCACTGGTAAGCGTATCGACGGAACCATGTACTCCTGCACCTCTCTTGGCGTCAAGATTGGCGGCGGACTGGGCACCGCCATCTCCGGTTGGTTGCTGGCAGCTGCCGGATTCATCGAGGGCGGCGTGGCCACTCAGCCCGACTCTGTTCTGACTATGCTGAATGTGATGTATCTGTGGTTGCCCGCTATCTTCTGCGGCTTGGTTACTTTCCTGCTGACCAAGCTGAATGTGGAGAAGGCCAA
>CAKNZJ010000004.1 GCA_932222125.1 uncultured Clostridia bacterium
CTCTATACCTCCCGTATGCTGGAAGAACCGTTTTCCACAGAACACAATGCCTTTTTCAGCTATAACAAAGATCAGAATGGAAACCCCTTTGTAAGTCTGTATGGCGCGGACGATTTTCTGTTAAACGGTATGGAGACCGTAGAGGGAACGATTGACTTGGAAAAACTGAAAACAGGAAAATATATCCTGTTGAGCGTAGAGTGTAGCGACGATGGGACCGTCATAGACAACCCCAATATCCGTGTTGGAGATACGGTGCGGATGAACCACTTGACAATGAACGGCCTTTCCTCTACCATTGACGGCAGCTATGATTTTATCATCATGGCAAAAGTCCGGGCCAACGAGAACACGGCCACCACCCGCAACACGGGCGAAGCCCGGTTTTACCTTCCAACCGAAATCTTCCTGCCTCTGTGTGAGAACCCTCATCTGGTCAGCTTCCCCTTTGATGTGAAAGAGGGAACAGAAGCGGAAATGGCAGAGTTTTTGAACAGCTATATCGACAATGTGGAGTCAAGCATGGATTTTGAGTCCAAAGCAACCTATACCAGCTCCTTTGACGACCTCACTTCCCTTATCATTACCATCGGCGGGGCGTTGAGTATCATCATTGGGATCATCGGTATCGCAAACTTTGTCAACTCCGTCCTGACAAGCGTTATTACCCGAAAAAAAGAATTTGCCATGCTGCAAAGCATTGGCATGACCGGGAAACAGTTAAAGCGTATGCTCTCTTTTGAGGGGCTGTATTACGCGGTGGGAACGATCATCACATCGGCTGTCCTTGGTGTTCTGTTTTCTGTGGTAGTCGTAAGAGGAATTTCCAGCGGGATTTGGTTTTTCACCTATCAATTTGTCATGTGGCCCATGCTGGTGATCTATCCGTTTCTTATCCTCCTGACCGTGGCAATACCGGCGCTTTTGTACCGGCAAATTGCTAAAGCCAGTATCCCAGTATCATAGAGCGGCTGCGGCAAAATTGAGATTTATCCATGAAAGCCGGGAATAACTTGCTCCCGGCTTTCAAATGTTACGAAGCTGTGACATTTCAGGCCACTATTTTGTCGATATAGAGGGAAGCGGTGATGTTTCTGTGATATTTGCAGTTTAGAATAGAAGTCAATAAAGCCAAGTCTGCCCAGCGGCAGAAAAGAAAAAAACCGCTGCTGGGCAGGTCGATTTCCCATGCCTATATTTTGCTCCATGCGGCGGTTTTAGGAAATTAAAGCCGCCGTTCTTTTGTCCCCCAAAAAGAATGACGCGGTAACGCTGAGAGATACGGCGGCTGATAGGAGGCAGCCGCTATGAAGTACACAGTCATTCGACACAATCTGACAGCCCTTGATTTGTCAAAAAAAGCCCGGCCTCCACCGGGGACTATTGCGGCCACGAGTATGTACTATACAGTGTAGGTTCTGCACAGTATTGTTTATCTTTCGTCCGGCGGGTCTGTGACCTGCCAGGCAGTTTTTGTCGTTTCCTGCGGCCCGGAAAATTTTCTTCACTATAATCCTTTACATAAAAGTTGACAGGCTACACCAAGGGGGTAGCCTGTCAACTTTTCATGGAGCTAGCGGTGGGAATCGAACCCACAACCCCATCATTACGAGTGATGTGCTCTGCCATTGAGCCACGCTAGCGCACATATTCAATTTGTTTATTTTTCACCTCTGCTGAGTTCACCTTGTCAACGGCCAGCGACCTGCTGATTACGAATCAGCTGCTCTACCAACTAAGGCTACGCCAGCACATCCCAAAAGCAATTCTACACAAACCATTACCCATCTGCACACCTCTGTTTAACGGATGACATTTTAGCACAAAAGGCATCAGTCCGTCAATAGTCAAAAACAGATCTTCTTTTCCCGCTTGAAAAACTCGGGAATTTTCAGATTGCATTTGATATACCACTTGTGCTACACTATATCAACAACATCATCCCAGAGAGGAACCTTGGCATGATTGAGCGTTGGAACCTTACCATCCCAGAGCTGACTGGGAACAAACTCCGGCGGGCTTATGTATATCTGCCTAACAGCCTCAAGAGCAACCCCTACTCCCGGTTCCCGGTACTCTATATGTTTGACGGTCACAACCTATTCTTTGACCAGG
Source organism: uncultured Clostridia bacterium (assembly GCA_932222125.1). Classification (GTDB taxonomy): domain Bacteria; phylum Bacillota; class Clostridia; order Oscillospirales; family Oscillospiraceae; genus Enterenecus. The sequence continues at coordinate 2,116 of CAKNZJ010000004.1, forward strand.
ATGCCACTTATGGAAAAAGTTGGAATCTTTCCAGTTATCTGGATGCCGCCCAAACTCCCCTCATCGTTGCGGCGGTGGAGTGCAACCATAGCCCGGATAACGGGCGGCTGTCAGAGTACTCCCCATTCTCCTTCCAAGCGCCGAATTCCGGCTGGGTAACGGGTCGTGGCCGGACAACTATGGACTGGATGGTGCACACCTTTAAGCCCTATATCGACCAGGCATTCCCCACCCTTCCCGGCCGGGAGAATACCTGGATCGCCGGCAGCTCCATGGGCGGGCTGATGAGTCTGTATGCTTTGCTAGAGTATAACTGGGCCTTTTCCCGGGCCGCCGCCCTCTCTCCATCTCTGTGGGTCGCCCCCCATCGCCTGGAGCAACTCATCACCGACGCTCATCTCCAGTCAAACAGCACCCTCTACATGGACTACGGCTCCCTGGAATTGGGTAATCATCCCAACATGGCCCGGTACCTTGGCCGTATCGCTCAGCTTCTGATGGAGCGCGGGGTACTGCTTAACTGCCGCATCGTTCCGGACGGCGACCATAACGAAGCCAGCTGGGAGCGGCAGATCCCATTCTTTATGGGCACCCTATTGTACGGCCGCCTATAATTTGGTTCATGTTACAACACAAGGATTGGAGTCAAGTTATGGAGACACAATATCGGAAAGAGTACAGTCCGGCGTTAGGTCGGGAGATGGAATGCAAGATCTATGGGCACCGTGGCCGTCCCATCCTGTTTATCCCCTGCCAAGACGGGCGTTTTTTTGACTTTGAGGATTTTAACATGGCCGGTGTTCTGGCCCCCTGGATTGAGTCTGGTCAGATCATGGTGTTTGCCATCGACACCGTAGACCGGGAGAGTTGGTCTGACAAGAGTGGAGACCGCTACTGGCGGGTGCGCCGGTATGAACAATGGATTGCCTATATTACGGATGAGATGGTTCCCTTCATGCGCACCTTGGCCAACCAGTGCAACGGCTGGACAGGAGAGCCCGGCATCATGGTATTCGGCTGCAGTCTGGGGGCTACCCACGCGGTTAACCTTTATTTTCGCCGCCCTGACCTATTTGACCGGCTTCTAGCCCTCAGCGGCATCTATACCGCTGACTACGGCTTTGACGGTTATATGGACGAGGTGGTCTACCGCAATTCTCCAATCCACTATCTGTCAAACATGCCCGCCGACCATCCCTTCATCCCCCTCTACAACCAGAAGCGGGCAGTCATCTGTGTGGGACAGGGCGCCTGGGAACAGCCGGACACCACCTACCGTCTCCGGGATATTTTCCTGGCGAAGGGCATCCATGCATGGGTGGATATTTGGGGCTTTGACGTAAATCACGACTGGCCCTGGTGGTATAAACAAGCGGAATACTTCCTTCCCTATCTGTTATAAGCTCTTTTCAAACACTCCTTCAAACGAAAGGTACCCCCATGAAAAACATCATCTTTATCTCCCCGAATTTCCCAACCAACTACTGGAAATTTTGCCGGGAACTAAAACATAACGGTATGAATGTGCTGGGTATTGGCGACCAGCCCTATGAACAGCTCTCTCCCCCTTTGAAGGATAGCCTCAATGAATACTATAAGGTTAACTCCTTGGAGCACTATGACGAGGTGTACCGGGCTGTGGCCTTCTTCATCTTCAAATATGGAAAGATCGACTGGCTGGAGTCCAACAACGAGTACTGGTTGGAACGAGACGCCTATCTGCGCACCGACTTTCATATCACCTCCGGCTTTCAGATCGACGACATTCCCCGTATTAAATATAAATCTCAAATGAAGCCCTACTATCAGCAGGCGGGAATTCCCACTGCCCGGTATCGCCTGGTAGACGACGAAGCAGGCTGTCTGTCCTTGATCAAGGAGGTCGGATACCCTGTTGTTGTCAAGCCGGACAACGGCGTAGGCGCCGCCCACACCTACCGGTTGTCAGACGACGATGACTTGCGTGCCTTTCTAGTGAAACGCGATCCAAACATTTCATATATCATGGAAGAGTTCATCCACGCTGAGGTCAACTCCTACGATGCTATTATCGACTCCAAGGGTGAGCCTATGTTTGAGACAGGCAACGTCTCCCCTGTCTCCATCATGGATATTGTCAACCACCAGGATAACTCCCTCTACTATATCGTCCAGGATCTGCCTGATGACATCCGTCAGGCGGGCCGGGACACGGTGAAAATCTTCGGCGTGAAAAGCCGCTTCGTCCACTTCGAGTTCTTTCGCCTCACCCGGGATCAGGAGGGGCTTGGCAGCAAAGGACAGGTGGTGGCTCTGGAGGTAAATATGCGCCCCTGCGGCGGCTTTACCCCTGATATGATCAACTTTGCCCACTCCACCAACGTATACAAGATCTGGGCGGATATGATTGCCTTTGACCGTTCTGCTACACCGGTGGGCGAGCACGCCTACTGTGCCTTTGCCGGGCGGCGGGACGGAAAGAATTTTATTTTGGATCACGATGAGATTATGGCCAAGTACGGCAGGCACCTCAAGATGGTGGAGCGCATCCCCGACGCGTTGTCCAACGCCATGGGGAATCAAATGTATGTGGCCACCTTCCTCGCTAAGAACGAGATGAACCAGTTTTACCACGATATATTGAACACCAAATAAAAAGCCTAAAATTTCCGTGCCCCAAAAGCACGGAAATTTTTTGCATAATAGGCGGTCAGTCCAGACATACTATCTATACCATTAGTTAAGGAGGAACTCAAAATGGCCAATTTGAGTACCAAGGAGCTGTCCGCCCTGTCCGATCAGTTGGACTTTGAGCGCATGCTATGCTGCAAGTATCAGGACGCGGCCCAGACTACCACTGAATCTGAGTTAAAGACCAGCTTCACCCAGTATGCTGACCAGCACAAGCGCAATTACGACACTCTGCTGGGCTTTTTAAAGTAGGAGGAGGAATATTCGATGAAAGATGCCGAACTGATCACCGATCTGCTGCTCACCGAAAAGAAGATGAGCACCAATTACAATTTGTTTGCCTCCGAATGCACCAACGTGAAACTCCGGGATACCTTTGTGGACATGATCGCCCAAGGGCACCGCACTCAGACCGCCTTATTTGAGACCGCCCAACAGAAAGGCTGGTACAAGGTGGAGCAGGCTGAACAGCAGAAGATCGACCAGGCCCAGCAGAAATTTACCAACCAGGCCCCCACTATTGGTTAAGCCGCTCCGATACAACAGATTAAGATTTGCTAAACTTTCAGGCCGTCCGCTTTTCAGCGGACGGCCTGATATGCTATACTAGTGCCGGTAAGCTTGCACCATGTCCCCAGTGCGCCACGGCCTTGGGCCGCTTCCATCACTATTTTTGATCAGAACACATGGCACAAATCTTCCTATAAAATTTCGATAAGGAGGGCTATCCCATGGCGCCAATCAACATCCTCGTGGTGGAGGACGATATAGATATCAACCGCCTGCTGTGCACCATTCTAGAAGGAGCCGGCTGTCAATGCCGGGCTGCCTTTTCTGGCAGCGAGGCTCTGCTATGGGCAGAAAAGTTTGACTATGATCTGGTACTCTTGGATCTTATGCTTCCTGGGGCCACGGGCGAGGAGTTTATCGCCCATGTGCGCCAAGGCAAAACCATGCCCATTATTGTCCTGTCCGCCAAGGTAGGCGTGGACGACCGGGTCAATGCCCTGAAGCTGGGGGCCGATGACTTCATTCCCAAGCCCTTTGACAACGCCGAAGTACTGGCGCGGGTGGAAGCTCAGCTCCGCCGGAGCAGGGAATTCTCCCTTCCCCGCCCCAGCGCCCTCTCCGTCGGGGATCTCACGTTGAATCGGGACAGCCGGGTTGTGTCAGTGAACGGCACAGAGATCTCCCTCACCGCTAGGGAGTTTGAAATACTGGCTCTGCTCCTGTCAAACCCTCGCCGAGCTTTTTCCCGGGCGCAGATCTACGAGTCGGTGTGGGGGGAGGATTTTATCGGGGACGACGGCACTGTCAATGTCCATGTCAGCAATCTCCGCTCCAAGCTGGCCAAGGCCAACGCCGGCCGCGAGTACATCAAAACTGTCTGGGGCATTGGCTTCAAACTGGCAGAGCCTTCATAGTACGCCCTCTGAAAGCTTTACCCTTTCTTTAGACTTTCTTTGTCCTATTTTGGCCCTTTAGCGGTATGATGAAATCCGTGGGCAGGGTAAGGCCCTCCGCTCTAAGGCGTCCCCATCGCGGCAGCGGATGAAAGCCCCCTCTCGCAGATTAAAAACGAAAGGCGTGATCATACCATGAGTGACAATGCAGCTGTTCTGGTCACCTGTGACCTCACCCGGCGCTACGGCTCCATCATGGCCCTGAATGGGGTAACCATAACGGTCTGCCGGGGCGATATCTACGGCCTGGTTGGACGCAATGGATCAGGCAAGACCACTCTAATGCGGCAAATCACCGGTCAATCCACCCCCACCTTTGGCGAACTGGAACTGTTCGGCGTATCCGGCAGCACTTTGCCCTCCCAGCGCTCTCGTACCGGGGCCATGATCGAGACCCCATCCTTCTCCCCCTTCCTCACCGCCAGGGAAAATCTGGAATATTACCGGCTCCAGCGCGGCATCCCCGGAAAGGAAACTGTAGACGAGGTGTTGGAGCTCACCGGGCTGCAGCATACCGGCAAAAAGAAATTCAAAGCCTTCTCCCTGGGCATGAAGCAGCGGCTGGGACTGGCGCTGGCCCTGATGAACCACCCGGATTTCCTGATCCTGGATGAACCTATTAATGGTCTGGACCCGGAGGGTGTGGTGGAATTTCGCGCCCTGATGCTCAAGCTGAACCGAGAGGAAGGGGTTACAATCCTCATCTCCAGCCACATCCTTAGCGAGCTGTCCTCCATAGCCACTCGCTACGGTTTTATGGAGAAGGGCAGGCTGTTGGAAGAAATATCCGCTGCGGACCTTCATGAGAAATGCCGCACCTGCCTGCGTCTGACGGTGGACAACGGAGCCAAGGCCGCCGCTGTGCTGGAGTCTGCCCTGGGAACATCCAGGTTGGAAGTGCTTCCCGGAAACATCATTCAGCTCTATGACTGCCTGGATCAGCCCCAGAAGGTGTCCGCCACCCTGGTCCAAGCAGGTGTTGGCCTGCTCAGCCTGGAGCAAAAGAGCGCTGACCTGGAGGACTACTTTCTGCAGCTGATCGGAGGTAACAGCCATGTTTAACTACATTCATGCTGAGTTTTATAAGCTGTTTCGGAGAAAATACACTTGGATCATGCTGATTCTCCTGCTCCTTGGTGAACTCTTTCTTGTAAGTAACCTAGCCTATGCGGCCGGTAGTAATCCAATGCGCAACTTTACGTTTGCCATGGAAGCGGTCAGAATCATGCTCCCTGTCGGTCTGTTTGCCACCCTGTTCTCCGCGGACATCGTATTTGCCGGCCAGTATAAGAACAGCACCATGAAAAACGAGGTGTCCTTTGGCCTGTCCCGAACTCGCACCTATCTGGGCAAGCTCCTGTCTCAAATCCTACTGTCCCTGCTGGCCCTGTTTGCGGCTATGGCATTTTATTCTATCCTGTGCTGGCTGCTGCTTCCTCATAGCGGCGGCGTGCTTCCAGGCCTCCAAATATTGGCCGGTATGCTGCTGAGCGCCTTGCCCATCTGGATTGGGACACAGGCGATTATCTGCGCCTTTCTGTTCTCACTCAATAGCGGCACGGCGGCTCAATTTGCCACCCTTGGCCTCCTCTATGTCCCCAGTATCGTGATTCAGGTGGTGACCATGATTACCGGCCTCAGCCCACTGACCAAGGTTCTGCTGAAAATCAATCCCTGGCTGCTCGATGTGTCCTTAACCGATTTTAGCTATGGCTTGCACTCAGACAGCATGAGGCTCTGGATTATCGGCGGGTTCTGGCTGCTGGCAGCCACCGCCACAGGCCTGTACCTTTTCCGCAAAAAAGAGATCAAATAAACGCGGAGCGGCCCCCTTAGGGCCGCCCCTTCTCCCTTGCCGTCTCAACCTGACGTTTCTCCGGGAGGTGCGCCATGCAAAACCTGATTATCATCCTGTTGACTCTGGCGGTAGTCGTCCTAATCAGCTACTGTCTGTCCCTGTCCTGGGGTCTGCGCCGGACCGCCCGGCAATTCTCCCTGAGACTGAATGGAGACACCGCAACCCGTCTGCCGGTCCCCTGCCCCAACGCTGCTGTAGAAGAACTTCTGCTCATGGTGAACCGTCTGGTAGAGCTGCGCCTGGAGGAGCGAGCGGCCTATCAGCGGCAGGAGTTCACCCTGAGAAGACAGATCGCAAATGTCTCCCACGACCTGCGAACCCCCCTCACCTCTATTTTGGGCTATCTTCAACTCTTAGAGCAGGCAGATCTGCCGGAGGAGAAACGTCAGGCCTATCTGTCGGTGATCAAGGGCAGGGCCCGCACCCTGCAAACCTTTATCTCCGCTTTCTATGATCTATCCCGCATTGAGGGAGGCGAATGGCCTCTGAATATGGAACAGATCCAGTTGGCCAGATCGCTGTCTGACCAACTGGCCGATACCTATGAGCAATTGGAACAGTCGGGACTGACGGTGCAAACAGATTTGGAATCTGATCTGCCTCCCGTGTGGGCCGACCGGAACGCGGTGACTCGGATATTCTCCAATCTACTGACCAACGCCCTGCGCCACGGCACCGGATCACTGTCCATCCACTTATACCGAAAGGAAGATTGGGTCGTCTCCTCCTTCTCCAATGAAGCGACTGCTATGACAGATCAGGACGCCGCCCATGTCTTTGAACGGTTTTACACCGCAGATCAAACTCGCTCCGGCCAGGACACCGGGCTAGGGCTTGCCATCGTTCAGGCCCTGGCCCAGCGGATGGACTGTCAGACGGCTGCCCGTTTGGAACACGGGGTGTTCACCCTAGAGGTGTGCTGGCCCCTAAAACACCAAGAAAGGGCCGTCTAAGGCCCTTTCCCTTACCCATCAGATGATCTTCCCTATTTCTTCTATGGCGTGTTAACGCAGAACCTTATCCCTCTGCAGGCCAGCTCTCTCCCCTGCGCAAAGCCTCCAACTGAGCGGAATCCTTATATTCCAAGCTTCGCTCGCCAGCCAGCCCTTCCACATGGTGGGTCAGCTCATGGCGGAGTGTCAGCCGCAGCTCCGCTGTCCACACCTCCAGGGACTCGCCTGACAGCAAAGCGGCAAAGGACCCATAGTAGATTTTGATATAACGTCCCATCTCGTTTCTGCAGTACTCCCCCATGATGTAGCCGTTCGGTGTCTCCAAGTCAAGCCGCTCATCCTCTAGCAACAGGATACCGCCGTTTAACTGTTGAAACAGTTCCTCAGGAAACTCCTCATATATCTGGTCCAGAATGTCGTTTACCTCATCAATGGATAATAGCATGGTTCATCCTCCTCACAGAACGATCAGCCCATACAGCCTGCTCAGCCGTTCTAAATCCTCCCGCTCCAAATCCCCCGTCCCGTCATAGAAGGCCCGGCCTTGGTACACCCGCAGCGCGCCTTCCAGCAGCTCCGGTACGTCTGACCACAGACATAGCGCCTCCCGCACCGCATACTGGTGTTGAGCAAATATCTCCACGTCATCCTGGGACTGAATGGCAATCTTTACCGCTCCCACCGGATTGTCCTCAGCGGCAATGATATCCTCCAACAAATCAGGGGTGCAGGCAATCTCCTCCCCCACATCCACTGTCCTGGTCACAAAGCTGGCGGCGGTTCCGGTGGCACAGGGAATCACGTCAGGATCCCGAGGAGCAGGCTGATATTGGTAAAGTACCATCTGCTCTTTCTCCTCATAAAATAGGGGGATACTGGCATAAAGGGACAGCCCAGCCAACAATTCCTTAGCTATTTCCCTGGCGCAGTTGACCCCAAAGGCAGCGGCCCCCATCCCCTCTGCCACAAACAGGGCAGCCAGCATATGCACCCGGGTGGGCGAGTGGCCATCCTCATCACAGCGCCAGGAGACCCAGAGTGGGCCGCAGTCCTGCTCTCTCCCCGCCAGAATCGCGGCGCGGCACTCGGCCATGCTCTCCATGCCATGAATTAAAATCGGCCCCTGTCCTGGCTGGAGCCGGATACAATAGGCCCTTATTAACTCCTCAAATGTGGCCTCCCCGGCAGGCGTCAGATCCAGCCCCAGGGGTTCCAGTCTCTGCTGAAATATGGGTAAAGAAGGGTCCATAATGGGACAACTCATCTCCTTTATCAATCAAAATCGTCTTTTAATCATTATATCAAAGGCAGTTTGGAATAGCAAGCCCCCTACCACTGTCTCTGGCTCAACTGTCCCAGCAGCGCCTCAAACTCCAGCCCTTCACGGCGGGGCGCTCCTACATCCAACGTGCGCTGAATACAGTTTGAGACAAAGCTAGCGGCCTGACCCACTCCCTCTGATAAGTGTGCTTCCCGCATCAGGGCTCCGGTGACCACTGAGGCGAATAGATCACCGCTGCCATGATAGGCTCCGTCTATCTTAGGGGCGTCCTCCACGCCGGTCTGTCCGCTGTCCCGGTCATACCAGGCTGCCCCGATCTGTCCTGCCCTTTGCTCCACTCCGGTAACCACCACCGATCGACGCCCTCCCTGGGACAACTGTCTTGCCAGCTCTTCCCCCTGGGGCAGTTCTCCCAGGTCCTTGTCCAACAGCAGGGCAGCCTCCGTCAGGTTTGGGAGAATGACATCCGCTACATGGCACAGCTCCCTCATGGCCTGAACCATCTCGGCGCTGATGGCCCGGTACAACTTTCCCTGATCCCCCAAAACCGGGTCTACCACTGTGATGCTTCCAGTCCCTTTCAATCCAGGTAATCGCTCTGCGACCAGTCGGATTTGCTCTGCTGAGGCCATATATCCGGTGTACACTCCATCAAAGGATAGCTTCAGCCCTTCCCACTGCTTCAACGTCCCAGCCAGCTGTCCTGTGAGGTCGGTGCGGACAATGTCGTCAAAGCCGCCGGTGTGGGTGGACAGCACAGCGGCGGGTACAGGACAGCACTGCACCCCCATGGCTGACAAGGTGGGAAGCACTACCGTCAGTGAGCAGCGTCCGAAGCAAGACAGGTCATGGATTGCGGCCACCCGCGGCGCAGCGTTCATAGTTCCTTCTCCTTTCTTGACCTTCCCATACAGTTCCTATTTTCATCTAGTATATTATAATCATGAACTTTATGCCTTGCAATCCCTACTTACCCATTTACAACCTGTATCGGAGTTGATATACTGGTACTCACAACGGTTTGCGGCAGTCCTGCAGCCTATACAAGGAGGCACTCCATGAAACGATATTTGACCCTTTTGTGCACATTAGCCCTGTTACTCACCACCGGTTGCCGGCCCGGTGCAGATGATCCCCTGACAACCACTCCTCCGCCCTCTTCCCAGCCCACCGCCTCGTCAGCCTCCACCTTCTATCATCCGCTCACTGGAATCCCCACTGAGACAGACCTATCCAGGCAGAAGCCGGTGGCAGTCATGCTGAACAATTTAAAATCTGCCCTCCCCCAACAGGGCAACGGCCAGGCTGACATCATTTATGAGGTGCTGGCCGAAGGGGGGATCACCCGGATGCTGGCAGTGTATCAGGACGTGAGCCAGTTGGATTTGGTGGGAGCAGTGCGTTCCGCCCGAATGTACTATTGGGAGCTTGCTCAGGGTCACGATGCCGTATACATACATGCTGGCGGCAGTCCGGAGTTTTACTCCACCAAGTCCAGCTTGGGCGCGTTTACAGTGGATGGCGTCAACGGCTACTACGCCGGGGCCGGCGCCGGGATGTTCTGGCGGGATCAAAACCGCATCAAGGGCCTCCAATATGCCTATGAGCACTCCATGCTCACCTCCGGCTCTGCCATCTCCGCCATGCTCGCCGACAAAGGACTGCAAACACACAGGGAGGATTACCGCTACCAAATGACCTTTGTCGATGACGGTACTCCAGACAACGGCCAGTCAGCCTCCATTGTCACCGTTCCCTTCTCTACCTATAAAACCGGTGTCTTTCGTTACCAGCCATCCACCGGACAATACCTGGTGGAGGAGTATGACCAGCCCTACATCGACGGCAACGATGGTAGTCAGGTGGCTGTCACCAACCTGCTTATCCTGCAAACTACCTGTACCACGGTGGACAACGCCGGCAGATTGGCGGTGGATCTGTCCTCTGGCAACGGCTACTTTGCCTGCGGCGGCAAAATGATACCTATCACTTGGGAAAAGGGCAATCGAAACGACCAACTAACCTATTACACCGACGATGGGCTGCCTCTCCCCATTGGCCGGGGCAAAAGTTATGTCTGTATCATTCCCACCGGCCGGTCTATCTCTGCACAATAAAAGATATTTTTTGACATGTTCAAAAAAATTCCCAGCATATCCGCTCTTCATACGTACAAACTACCTTTGTGACAATCACAACAGCATTTCATAAGACTGCAATCGTGGCCTTGGAGGAGTGCTGTACAAGGAGGTTTACACCATGTTTCTGGATAAGCTGGCATTGGCTCTGGCCATCATTGGCGGACTAAACTGGGGCTCCATTGGTCTATTCAATTTTGACCTGGTGGCCTTTATCTGCGGCGGCTCGGGCAGCTGGCTGGCTCGGGTCATCTATACGGTGGTGGGGCTGGCAGCCCTATGGTGCCTTACCCTGCTGTTCCGTCCTGAGCACAATAGCCAAACCCGTCAAAGTCACGCATAATAAAAAAACCTCGCCTCCCGGCGAGGTTTTTTTATTATGCGTCTCCATTCGCGCAGTCCATACAACACTATAGATTCCCAATGGTCACCATTCTTCTTCCCCCGCATATACTGGTCTGAAGGGAGGAATTGGTCATGCCAAAACTTGATGATCTATTAAAGAACAAACAGGCTGCTGGACTGTTGGGTAACTCAGCCAAATTGGAAAAACTCCGGGATGCCCCAGAGACCCAGCAGATCTTCTCCATGCTCAGCCGCTCCACTGGAGGCGATCTGGAAGGAGCAGCAGAACGGGCCGCAAAGGGTGACACCTCTCAGCTGACAGATGCCATCCGCCAGCTTATGCACAGCCCTGAGGGCGCCCAACTTATCGAGAAGATGAAGCAGAATCTAAAATAATCCATCGCCGCACCAAACATCTGGACAGCGGTTGGCAAGGAGGGACGTCATGAGCGAATTGGAAGAAAAATTAGAGGGAATTCTGGGCAACCCACAGGCCATGGCGCAGATTATGTCTCTAGCTCAGTCCCTCAATCTGGGCGGCAAAAGCGCCGAGAGCAGCGGATCTGAATCCTCCCCCGAGCCCGTTCCTTCATCAGCTGCCCCTCCATCCCCCTCTTCAGAGGGAGGGATGAGCGGATTGCTCGGTGGGCTCACTTCCCTGGACCCCCGGCTGCTTTCTGCCGCGGCCAATCTGATTGGCCAGTATCAAAATGGAAACGATGACCAGAGAACCGCTCTGCTCACCGCCCTGCGGCCCTTTGTGAAGGAACAGCGATACGCCAAGCTGGATAAAGCGATACAAATTGCCAAATTGTCCCACCTAATCCGCACCGCCTTGGCTCTGTTCCGTCTGCCAAAGGAGGAACAAGATGTATAATCAATATCTGGACGGCAGCGATTTTATCCTCTTAGATGACACAGAGCCGCAAGCCTCTTCCCCCCCGCCGCACCAGCACGAGCATGCCGACTCCCCATCCGCAACCACTCACCCGCCACGGCAAAAATCAGACCTGCTCGGGGAGGTTACCGGTGGGCTGTCTCAGCTTCTGGGCGGTGTGCGCAAGCACTTTTCCCTGGAAAAGTTTGACACAGGGGATATTCTGCTAGTGCTCATCATCCTATTTCTCTACCTGGAGGGAGACAATCTGGAGTTGGTCATCACCCTAGGGTTATTACTCCTGTTGGGCCTTGGGGACGATTAACCCTCCATTTCCCTATGTATCCGGCACATGGAGTTCTGTGCCGTTCGGAAGGGTAAAGATCCCATCCGTCTGCTCCAAGGGACTGGTCACTGGACGAGAGCGCATTGTGTACACCACCTGGCCCTCCTCCTCTGTCTCAGTGGCCATGAGCAGCCCGCTGGTCTCAGAAATCCAGTAACGCTCCACATAGCCCCACTGGGCCAAGTGGGCCTCCACATAGATGCATGGCTGCCCCTCCCAGATTTGATAGCCGGCATCGGTAATGCTCTCTTGATCCAGGTATAGCACATCCTCATAGGTGGGCAGGCGCTGCATCAAATCGGCAGTGGCGGCGGTTGCCGGACCATGGTAGGTCTGCTCACCACTGTCATGCCACAACCATAGCATTCCATCCCCCACAATGGCGTGCTCTACCACACCGTTGGAGCGCGCCACAGAGGAGCGGGTCCATCCACCGTCTACCCACACTCGAGCGGTCACAGTTCCAAGGGACTGTCCCTGCTCAAGGTATTCCACCGACATGGTGCGGCTGTAGCTTTCATATCGCTGGAGAGAGGCCACCACGCTCTGCACCGTCTGGGTGGTGACCTCCACGGGGATGCCCCCCTCCTGATTGAGCGACTCTTGGGCACTATCTACACTATCGGTGGCATTGGGATCAGCCACCACTAGCTCTGATGTACGGGCAAACAGGTTGAGGAAAAAGCTATACAGGACAGCAAGGAGCACCACACTGATAATGGCCACCGCTAAAATGATGCGTTTTTTGTCCTCCATGTTCCCTTCCCCCTGTCCACGATGGTTAATGCCCCTGAAATACCTCCGGCGGACAATCTCTCTTCCCAAAGTGGTACAAGATCCCGTCCGCAATACGGCGGCAGGCCTGTCCATCTCCATATGGATTGGCTGCCTGGGCCATAGCTGTGTAGGCTTCCGGCGATTGGATTAGCCCGGAGGCCAGCCTTAGGATATCCTCCCGGCTGGTTCCGGCCACCCGCACCGTTCCGGCCTTCACCGCCTCTGGGCGCTCTGTCTCCCGGCGCAGGACAAGCACTGGCTTGCTTAAAGCAGGAGCCTCCTCTTGAAGTCCACCGGAGTCTGTGAGCACCATGTAACTACGGGCCATCAGATTGTGCATTTCATCGGCGGTCAGAGGTGGGATCAGGTGTATGTTGTCCTGCCCATCCAGATATCGGTGAGCCGCTTCCTGCACCACCGGAGAAAGGTGAACCGGATAGACCAGTTCCACCTCTTTCTTGTACATGATGGCCAACTCTTTCAGCGCAGACATAATCTGCTCCATGGGCTCTCCGTAATTTTCCCTTCGGTGGCAGGTAACAACGATAATTTTTTTACCTTGATAGTCCAGGTGGTTCAGGCTTTCTGTTGTAAAGTGATAATCCTTACATACTGTAGTATGCAATGCATCAATTACGGTATTGCCTGTGACAAATACCCCATTGACAATCCCCTCAGCTTCCAGGTTTTTTCGATTGTTCTCTGTGGGGCAAAAGTGCAGATCGGCCAACCGCCCCACCATGGAACGATTCATTTCCTCAGGAAAGGGAGAATACTTGTCACCTGTTCGCAATCCAGCTTCTACATGTCCTACTGCGATTTGTTGATAAAAGGCAGCCAAGGCCCCGGCAAAGGTGGTGGAGGTGTCTCCATGAACCAGCACCAGATCCGGGCAAACTGCCTGAAACACCTTTTCCAGGCCCAGCAGGCACTTGCTGGTAATGCTGGACAAGCTCTGACTCCGCTCCATGATATCTAGGTCAAACTGAGGCGTCAGGCGGAAGATATCCAATACGCTGTCTAACATCTGCCGGTGCTGCGCGGTGACGCAGCAATAGCTTTCAAACTCGCTCCGGTGCTCCAGTTCCTGCACCAGCGGTGCCATTTTGATGGCCTCAGGCCGGGTTCCAAAAATGGTCATTACCTTTAGCTTACTCATTTTCTTTCCTCTCACCGTCCGTTTTTTTCCTATCCTCCGGCTTATCCTGGCTGTCATGGCTTAAAAATATCTGCCAGGCAATCAATGCCGTCATCCCCGTGGCAGCCAGAAATAGCATGGCCCGCAGAGCACCGCTTGCAGTCAGCACCACTGCGGACAGCCCTAAGATGGCGGAAATCACATACAGCACACCTACCGCCTGCTTTTGAGAAAACCCCATATCAATGAGCCGGTGATGGACGTGCCCCCGGTCTGGACGCATAGGGTTCTGCCCCTTGGACAATCGCCGGACCACCGCAAAGCACACATCAAAGATGGGCAACCCCAGCATCAGAAATGGCACCACAAAGGAGATGATATTATACACCTTAAACATCCCCTGCACCGACATGGTAGCCATGATAAAGCCCAAAAAAGTAGAGCCGGTATCTCCCATAAAAATCTTGGCCGGATTGAGATTATAGGGCAAAAATCCGATACATGCCCCGGCCAGGGCAGCCATTACCATGGCCACATCGGTGGCACTGACCAGCAGGGCGATGATCAGCATGCTGGCCGAGCTAATAGTGGACACACCGCAGGCTAATCCATCCAGTCCATCAATGAGGTTAACCGCATTGGTCACTGCCACAATCCAGATCACGGTGACTGGAATTGCTAATATTCCCAGATTCCACACAGGGTTATCGCTGAAAAAGTTTGGATTTGACAATACCTCGATCTGGTTCCCTGCCAACGCAGCGATGAGGGCGGCCACAATCTGTACCAAAAACTTCAATTTGGCAGACAGGGTATAAATATCGTCAAAAATACCCAGTACCACAATGATGACCGCCCCCAGCAGCATCCCCTGCTTTGGCGTATTCAGCGGGACAAGCACCAGCACCGCAAAGATAAAACCCAAAAAAATGGCCAGTCCGCCCATCCGCGGAATAGGATGGGCGTGCATCCTCCGGCTGTCCTTAGGCACATCCACAGCTCCCATCTTGACTGACAACATCTTTACCAGCGGTGTCACCAATAGGGAGACCACTGCCGCCAGCACCAAGGCCAGCAATACATACCAGATATCCTGACTGTTCAAAATCTTTCCTATGTTCCCCACTGGAAATGCGCTCCTTTATCCGGCCCTTACTGGGATATAAAGCCGATCTTTTTATATACCTTGCGCAGCGTCCTCTCTGCAGCATATGACGCCTTCTCCGCACCATTACGGTAGACACTCTCCAAGTAGGCCTTATCCTTTAGGATGCGTTGAGCCTCATCCCGAATGGGACGCAAAACCTCTACTACCGCCTCACCTACGGCGGGCTTGAACATTCCATAGCCCTGCCCGTCGAACTCCGCTTCAATCTCCTGATAGCTCTTTCCAGTGACAGCGGCATAAATGGTCATCAGATTGGCCACACCAGGTTTTTCCTCCGGATCATAGCGGACACACCGTTGCGTATCACTATCAGTGATTGCCCGCTTAAACTGTTTCATAATCAGGGTAGGATCGTCCATTAAGGTCACTCGTCCAGTGTCCTGATCCTCGCTCTTGCTCATCTTGGAGGCCGGATTGGTCAACGACATGATCCTGGCCCCCACCTTTGGGATGTATGGCTCTGGCATCTTGAACACATCGCCATAGATGCCATTGAAACGCTGGACAATATTTCGCGTTAGTTCAACATGCTGTTTCTGGTCTTCTCCTACTGGTACATAGTCAGGCTGGTACAGTAAGATATCCGCCGCCATCAGGGATGGGTAAGTGAACAGTCCCCCATTGATGTTATCCACATTTTTGGCGGATTTATCCTTAAACTGGGTCATCCTGGATAACTCGCCAAACATGGAGTAGCAGTTGAGCACCCAACCCAGCTCAGCATGCTGATGAACATGGGACTGGATGAACAAAGTATTCTTTTCCGGATTAAGTCCACAGGCGATATATTGGGCCAGCTGTTCTAACGTACGCCGCCGCAAAACGGCAGGATCCTGCCGCACGGTGATAGCGTGCATATCCGCCATAAAGTAATAGCAGTCAAATTCCTCTGCCCTGGCAGCCCAATGCCGGACCGCTCCCAAGTAAGAACCCAAAGTCAAATCACCGCTGGGCTTGATCCCGGAGAGCATCACTTTTTTTCTCAACATTTCTTCCATAACGATACAGCCTCTATTCTCTCAGCCTTCTATCAAATATTGCGCAATATCCACCGTCTGCGCATCCGACCAAAGCCGCTCCAGGGAATAAAACTCCCTGGCCTCCTCTGTAAAAATATGAACCACAACTGCGGAGTAATCCAACAGTACCCACTGACCTCCCCGGTGTCCTTCCACATGGTGTGGCTCCTCTCCGGCCTTAGTCATGGCCTCCTCCACCGCTTCAGACAGCGCCTTTACTTGTGTGTTTGAGGTGCCGTTACAGATGATAAAATACTCTGCCAGCGTCGTCTGGTCAGCAGTGTACAACACCTTGATATCTTTTCCCTTCTTATCGTCCAGCGCCTTGATAACGCCTGCGATGATTTCCTTTGAACTCAGCAATGGGACATCTCCTTTCGTTGTTCAGTAGCCTAGGCCGAGA
Organism: uncultured Clostridia bacterium; assembly: GCA_932222125.1. GTDB lineage: Bacteria > Bacillota > Clostridia > Oscillospirales > Oscillospiraceae > Enterenecus. The sequence continues at coordinate 18,553 of CAKNZJ010000004.1, forward strand.
GGATAAGCCTTCTATGACTCACTCTCCTGGCCATCTTCCGGCCTCTCTGGAACTACATCACTTTCCTGAATCGGCTCAGAAGTGGTTGGCAACGGCTCCGTTCCCGGGCTTTGGCTGGCCGGTGGCTCGCTCACCACAGGTGGTTCGCTTGTCACGGGCATGCTCTGGATGGGCCTGTTGTTTCCCGGAGCCGGTGTGTTGACGGTTTGAGCCGGCTGCCCCCACCGGGGATCGGCCAACACACCTGTAGTGGATGACAGGGTGTCGTTGGCGTTGCGCCGGATCAGATCCAATTCTCGGATGGTCACCTCATCTACAAAGGGATTGAGCGATTCATTGATTAGCTCCAGCAGGTCGATCTGGTCTGGGAAAACCCTTCCATAAAACCGGCTCTGCCCATTTGAAATACCAAGGTGCGGCATGGTGACAAATTCCACATTGTCCGCATTCAGCCCGCCAAAGATGGCTTTGCTTCCAAACCAGAACAGATTTTCTATGGTCAAATCACTCTCCACCCGTTTGCCGAACAACTCCGCCAGCTGGCCGATGCGCACCACATTCTGGATGCGCAAGGTTTTTTTCAGCACTGCCTTCAAAAAGCCCTGCTGCACCTTTAAGCGATTGATGTCACTGCCGTCTCCTCCTCCAGTTACACCAGCGTTATTGTGCCGCCAGCGCACAAGCTGCATGGCGTGGGTCCCGTCCAGCACCTGAAGGCCCTTTTCAATATAGATGTTTAGATCCTGATAGGGATCAAAGTACTCCATATGATAAGGCACGTCATACTCCACACCGCCAATGGCGTCCACCATCTCACCCACCAGTTCCCAATCAATGAACACCTTGAAGTCGGGGGTAAAGCCTACCAGCTCAGACACCTCTCGGGTCAAAGCCTCCATCCCCCTCTCACCCCGGCCATAGAGATTATAGATGGAATTAAGCATGGTTCCATTCCGATTTCCACTGTTCACATTGACCAGGGTATCCCTTGGAATGGACATGACTGTGGAGCGCTGGTTGGTCACATCATAGGTCACCAACATCATGGTATCCGTGCTACTGGAGGTGGTATCAGTGCCCACCACCAGGATCGTATATATCTCCTTGCTACGGCGCTCACCGCTCACCTTTGGCTCCACCGCGTCGATATCCAGCTCGTCATCCGGCGCCCTGCTCTCCATCCCACTTACAGCGGATGGGAGTTCCGGCTTTTTGACCCACCGGCTATAAAAAACTGCCACTGTAGCCCCCAGCACCATGACCACCGCTGTGACGATCATAATGACCATAATGATCCTTTCTCTCTTTTTTCTCATCGACGCAGTCTGACTACGACGGTTCCAATCATTACTTGGCTGTCCTGTTTGCTGTTGACTCATTGTCCTATTCCTTTCCGGTAGAATTTAAACGCATCCAACGTATCTGGATGAACCGTCCTGCACCGTCGGGCCATTTCTTGAATAGACAGAGACACTCCCATCCTGACTGCCCCGTCCAGATCGGTATAGGCCAGTGTTCTCATCTCTTCTACCTCCCGAAAGTCCCGGTTTGGCTCAATATAGTCGGCCAGATACAGCAATTTTTCCATCAGGCTCATTCCCGCTCTGGCTGTGGTGTGGAAACAAATGGCCTGACAAATATCCTCCTCCTGCCCAAACAGGTGCCTGGCCAGGGCGCTTCCGCTCTTTGCGTGGAGCAGCTTCTCTGTTTTTTTCTCCAGCTCGCTCAGCTCTGGCCCATATCGGCGGCAGATGTTCCAATGCTCTTCTATAGGCAAATATTTTGCACAGTCGTGGAGGATGGCTGCTCGGCGCATTCTATCCTCATCCGCTCCCCATCGTTGGGCTAGTCTAGCCGCCTCCTCTTCCGTTCCCCGGATATGGGGCAGACGTTTGGCCAACACCATAGAGTATGACACACAACGGAGGTCCTCTAAACTTAGACGGCATAAATCTGTACAAGTTCCATATAGTTTTTCCCGAAGAATGTAACCGTACACCGCGGAAGGCAAATATTCTCTCCCCGCGCCCGCGCCCAGCATTTGCCTCAGCTTGGTGGAGGATATCTCCACCAAAGCGGGAATGTCTATCAACTCCACCCTGGCGTGATAGATCTGCTCCAGTTCCCTTTTCTGCTCCTGGAACAAAGCGCCGCCGTCACCGGTGTTCCGGCCAAAGGCACATATGCCCGCCATGGCCAGCACCTGCTCCGGCCGGTTCCATTGCTGGAGGGTGAGAAACATATCTGTCCCCATTAGCAGCCATAGACTATCCTCCGGCCAGCGCTCTACCGCTCGCTCTAGGGTATCAGCCGTATAGCTCGTACCCCCGCGGCAAAGCTCCTCATCCCACACCTCCACCACGTCTGGCATCAGAAGCTGATCTGCCGCCAGCCTGACCATTTCCAGCCGTTGCGCCGCGCTGGGGCTTCCAGCAGCCAGTTCCTTGTGCGGGGGATAACAAGTTGGAACAAACACCAGCTTATCCAGTTTCATCGCTTGCACCGCGGCCCGAGCGGCGGCCAAATGCCCCAGATGGGGCGGATTAAAGCCGCCTCCGTAGATTCCTACCTTCATGGAATCACCTCATATCCCATCACTTAACTAGTCGAATCCGTTTATCCTTTTCCTTACTGTGACTCTCTCGATAGAGCACAAACCTGCTGCCAATGACCTGTACCACCTGACTGCGAGTGGCCCGGGCCAAATCCTCCGCTCCCTCCCTGGGAGAGAGAGGACTGTTCTCCAATACCCGCCCCTTAATGAGTTCCCTGGCCTCTAACGCGTCATTGGCCTGTTTGACCAGGTGGTCCCCCAGGCCCTCCTTGCCCACATGCAAGATGGTGTCCATCCCATTTGCAAGTCCTCGCAGCTGGGCCCGCTGTCTACTTGTCAAATCCATACTCGTCCCTCCATTTCTGCGACAAGCTCTGTCTCTGCCACCCATTCACCTTGCCATCTTCAAATATAACCTCAGCTTCTCTCCAAAGTCCGCCAATGCCTTGCCCCGGTGGGAGACAGCATTTTTCTCATCTGGAGATAGCTGGGCAAAGGTCTTTTTTAAATTGGGGAGAAAGAACACTGGGTCATAGCCGAATCCCTCTTCTCCCATGGGGGCAAATGCAATGGTGCCGGGGCACTCTCCCCTAGCGGTGAGCACATCTCCATTGGGGAAACAGCAGGTGATCACAGACACAAATTTGGCTGCCCTAGCCTGGCCCTTAGGCATATTGGCCAGAAGCAAGCGGTAGCGTCCTGCATCGTCCAGTCCCTCCCCGCCGTACCGGGCAGAATATATCCCCGGCGCACCGTTCAGTGCCTCTACACACAGGCCAGAGTCATCGGCAATGGCGGGCAGCCCGGTTGCCTGGAGCACCGCCTTTGCCTTCAGCAGGGAGTTTTCCTCAAAGGTATTCCCTGTCTCCTCTACCTCCACAGCAGCGCCCACCTCGCTCTGGAGGCACACCTCAACCCCCATGCCGGATAAAATCTCGTTCATTTCCTTCAACTTTTTTTCGTTTCTGCTCGCCAGCACCAGCTTCACACCAGTCCGCCTCCAGTCCTTTTATTATTTCTTATATGATTCCCTTTCAAACCCATCAGATGATGTGTAGAAACAGGCCGCATCTACGTCCCCTCCTCACAGCAGCGCCTTAGTAAACTCCTCCGGGTCAAATGGCTGGAGGTCATCCACCCCCTCGCCCACGCCCACAAACTTCACCGGCACTCCCAGTTCCTTGGCGATGGCCACCACGATGCCTCCCTTTGCCGTGCCATCCAGCTTTGTGAGGACAATACCCGTAACGTTGGCCGCACGGCTGAACTCCTTGGCCTGGATAAGACCGTTTTGACCAGTGGTGGCATCCAGCACCAACAGGGTCTCCCGGCTGGCAGTGGGACACTCCCTATCGATCACCCGGCTGATCTTGTTTAGCTCATTCATTAAGTTTTGCTTGTTGTGCAACCGGCCAGCAGTGTCCACCAGCACCACATCTACCTGACGGGCCCGGGCGGCATTTAATCCATCGTATACCACAGCGGCAGGATCGGCCCCCTCATGCTGCTTGATGATCTCCACCCCCGCCCGCTCAGACCAAATGGTGAGCTGATCGGCAGCGGCAGCCCGGAAGGTATCCCCAGCACACAGGAGAACCCGCTTCCCCTCCCCCTTCCACCGGGCAGCCAGCTTGCCGATGGAAGTAGTCTTGCCCACCCCATTGACCCCGATGAACAGCACCACCGCAGGGGGGCTGTTCAGATCGATCTCCCCCTGGTCAAAGGTCAGCTTTTCGGCCAATATCTCCCGCATACAGGCCCTGGCTCCCTCTATATCCTTGATCCGCCGCTCCTTACAGCGCTCCCGCAGGTCATCCACCGCTTCTACAGAGGTCTCCGCCCCCATATCCGCCATCACCAGCGATTCCTCCAGTTCCTCGTAAAAATCGTCGTCCAACTGAGAAAAACCGTTAAAAATACCGATTTTTTTAATTTTGTCAAACAAGCCCATGGTGACACTTCCTTATAAATTAGGATTCCTGATCTCACGGAATGGAAAGCCCAGGTTATCCAGGCAGCAAATCTGTCCGAAACGGAGGCGGCGCACCGGCGGCATTTACCGATCTGCCCATATGACTTCTCGCTACCTGATGTTCAGTTCCTTCTCTACCTCGTTTAAATTGATGCTCAGCATACGGCTGACACCCTGTTCCTGCATGGTCACACCGTAGAGTACGTCTGCCTCTTCCATGGTTCCTCGCCGGTGGGTGATCACAATAAACTGGGTTTTGGCGCTGATTTTTCTCATATACCCAGCAAATCTAGACACATTTGGGTCGTCCAACGCAGCCTCGATCTCGTCCATGACACAAAAGGGCGTAGGCCTCACCTTCAAAATAGCAAAGTACAGCGCAATGGCTACAAAGGCCCGCTCTCCACCGGACAACAGACTGATGATCTTCAACGCCTTACCGGGGGGCTGCACCCTGATCTCAATGCCGCAGTTGAGCACATCTGACAGATCCTCCAGCTCCAAGCTGGCCCTCCCACCACCAAATAACTCTTGGAAGGTCTGCTGAAACATCTCATTGATGAGGGCAAACTGCCGCTGAAAAATACTGGTCATCTCCCCGGTGATCTGGGTAATGATTCCCTCTAGCTCCCGCTTTGCCTGGGTCACGTCATCTCGCTGTCCGGTGAACATCGTATACCGCTCGTTCACCCGCTGAAACTCCTCTACGGCATCTGGGTTCACACTGCCAAGTGCGGCAATGGCCCGCTTCAGTTCTGCAATGCGCCGCTGGGCTTTTGGAAGGGAGTCCAGCTCCCTCTGCTGGGCCCGGGCCGCTTCATGGGACATCTGATAGCTTTCCCACAGTCTGTCCAGCAGCTGATTCTCCTCCATGGTGGCTGAGACAGACTTCTGCTCCAAAAGAGATACCTCCCGCTCCATGTTCAAAAGCTTCCCGTTCTGCTCCCTGGCCTCTTTCTCCGTCTGGTTGCGCTTGCCCTCCAGTTCCAGCTTTTCCTCGTTGAGCCGCCGCAGACTGTCGCTGCCCTCCAGACTGTCTGCCCGCAGCTTTTGTGCTCGCAGTTCTTCCCCCTCAATCCTTTGCATCAACGTGGAGTTATTCTCCTCAAACTGAGCGGCCATGGCCATGCGGCTCTCCCAGTCCTCAGACAGGTCGGATTGCAGACGCTCTAGCTCCTCCAGGGTTTGCCGGGAGGCGGCCCGCTCGCCATCCAGCCCAGCCAGCCGGGCACTTTGGTCCGCCGCCTGGCTATTTAATTGCGCCACCCTATCCTGGAGGGCGGAGCGGCCCTCCGCCTTAGCCTCAGACTCCGCTCGCAAAGCTGCGGCCGTTCCCTCCAACTCCTCCATCCGACTTCTCGCCTGACTGGTAGAGGCAGCATTCTCCTCCATCCGGCGGCGCACCTGCGCCCGCTCCTCCTGAAGGGCCTGATGGCGCGTATTGACATCCGTCATCTGTGCAAGGGCACTCTGCGCTCGCTCAGAGTACTTCAGCACCGCATCCTCCGCTTCCCGCAGTTGAGCTGCAGCGGTCTCCAACTCGTACTCGGCGGCGGTAAGCCCCCGCTGCGCTGTGGACAACTCTTCCTCTACCGCCTCCAGATCCTTCTCCAGTCCCTTTCTTTGCCCTTCCAGCCGCTCCAGCTCGTTGGCCCGGGACAGAATGCCTGCGGAGCGGGAGGCGGAGCCGCCCGTCATGGAACCACCGGCACTGAGCACCTGTCCGTCTAACGTGACAATACGGAACCGGTGTCCAAATTTTCGGGCCATCCTCATGGCTAGATTCAGGTCTTGGGCAATGACTACTCTGCCCAGCAGATAGGAAAAAATATCAGTATATATCTTATCAAAAGTGATCAGGGTATCCCCAAAGCCTACAAACCCTTCCTCCTGTTCCACTCCCTTATCCTTGAAACTGGATGGCCTGATGGTGTTCATCGGCAGGAAGGTGGCTCGCCCGCCATCCCGGCGCTTCAGCCACTGGATGGCGTCCTTGCCGTCCTCGTCCCGCTCCACCACAATGTTTTGCATCGCGCTTCCCAGAGCGATCTCAATGGCTACAGCGTACTGATCCGGGACGTGGAGCAGGCCGGCCACAGGGCCACAGATTCCCGAAAGGGTGCCTCGTTCCGCCTCGCCCATCACCAGCTTCACCGCCTTGGAGTATCCCTCATACATCTTTTCCATCTCGGCCAGCAGTTTGATACGTCCCTTCAGATTGCCCTCATCCATCTGAAGGCGCCGGTGCTTTTCCTGCGCTTCCTCTAGCTTGCGCCGGCGGGACTGTTGCCGCATCTGATAGCCGCTGATGACATTGCGCACCGCATCCCGGTCCTCAGTAACCCGATCCAGCTCCCGCTTCATCTCCTGGGCCACTTGACGGACCTGAACCATTCGCTCCTCCTGCTCCTGCAGTTCCTGGCCCAGCTTTTCCTCCCGATCCAGCAACTCCTGGGCAGCGGCGGCCAGAGCGGCCATCAGCTCCTTCGCCTCACCGGCAGAGGCTCTCTCCAACTGTGCCCGCTGCTGAAGGCGCTCCAACTCCTGACTGAGCACCCCAGCAGAGCCAATGGCCTCCTCCATCTTTTGGGCCAAGAGATCCATCTCCTCTTGACAGGCAGCCATTTCCCCTTCAATCTCACCCAGTCTGGCCTGCCGCTCCACGATTTGCTGGGCAATGGACCCTGCCCGGCCCTGCTGCTGTTCCATCTCCTCTTTGATGCGCACCGCGTTTTCCATATTGTTTTTTATATCGTTTTTTAGCAGGAGTATCCCATTTTCACAGCGATGCAGCTCTTCCTCCACTCCGGACTGGCGTGCCCGCAATTCCTCAGCGGACATATCCCTTTCCCGAATCTGCTGTGCGTAATTCTCGCCGGCGGCATACAACCCCTCCAGCTTCTCCTTTGCCTGCTCCCGCTGGCGGATAGCCCCGTCTAGTTCCGCCCGCAATCTGATGGCACTGGCCCGCAGCCGTTCTAATTCTGCCAACCAGACGGAAATCTCCAGCCCCTTTAGCTCCTCTGCCATGGTCAAAAACTTCTTCGTCTTTTCGGCAGCCGCCTGTAAAGGCTCTACCTGGAGCTTTAGCTCGTCAATTTTATCATTGATGCGCACCAAGTTCTCATCGGTGCGGGTCAACCGGCGCTCCGCTTCCTCCTTGCGGTGGCGAAACCTGGAAATGCCAGCTGCTTCTTCAAATATCTCCCGGCGGTCAGCGCTTTTTAAGGATAATATCTCATCAATCCGGCCCTGGCCAATAATGGAGTAACCCTCCCTACCCAGGCCGGTGTCCATAAACAGGTCGTTGATATCCCGCAGGCGGCAGGCCCGGCGGTTGATATAGTACTCACTCTCCCCAGAGCGGAAATACCGGCGCGTTACCGCCACCTCTGACTCCTCCATGAGTAGAATATGATCGCTATTGTCCAGCACCAGAGTCACTTCAGCAAATCCCAATCCTTTCCGTCTGGCGGTGCCGTCAAAGATAACGTCCTCCATCTTGTTGCCGCGCAGGGTCCGGGTGGACTGCTCCCCCATGACCCAGCGAATAGCGTCGGCAATATTAGACTTGCCCGAGCCGTTTGGTCCCACAATTGCCGTGATATCTGAACCAAATGACAGCACCGTCTTGTCAGGAAATGATTTGAAGCCTTGTATTTCCAGCGCTTTTAAATACAATGGATGCACCCCATTATCTTCTGCGTTTTCCAAGTATTTACAACTGTTTACAGATGTTTTATTGTACCATTTTACGCCCTGTTTTGCAATAGCTTTCCCGCCTCATACCGCCGGTTTCTCCCTTTGTTTACAAAACCTTCATGAAGAGCGCCCCTTCCTGCTCCACCAAAAAAAGAACAGGACTCCGCAGAAACCACAGGGGGTTTTGCAGAGCCCTTAAAAATGTATGGAGTATGGAATTTTGGGTAGGGTTATTGCCTGCCGTTAAATTCATCGTAAAACTTGTCGTGAATCACTCGAACCGCCTGGTCCGCATCACTGATATGGACCAGCACCGATACTTTGATTTCACTGGTGGAGATCATGCTGATGTTGATACCCGCGTCAAACAGAGCCTCAAACATCTCCGCGGCTACGCCTGGATTGTTGATCATCCCAGCCCCCACGATGGACACCTTGGCAATATTGTCTGATACGTCAATGCGGTCAAAGTGAATACGGTCCCTGCTCTCCTCCAACAGATTGCGGGCCAGTTCCATATCGCCCTTCGCCACCGTAAAACTGATGTCCTTGGTATCACTGCGTCCGATGGATTGCAAAATAATATCTACATTTACGTTGTTTTTGGCCAGCAGGGAAAAGACCTGAAAGGCAATGCCCGGAGTATCCTCCAGGCCAACCAGGGCCAGACGGGCAATATTCTTATCCTTAGCGACGCCGCTGACGTGGGATTTTTCCATGGTCTTGACTACCTCCTTGACTTTTGTACCCGGCTTGCCGGAGAAACTTGAGAGCACCTCCAGATTGACGTTATACCGCTTTGCCATCTCCACCGAGCGGTTGTGAAGCACCTGAGCGCCTAAGGTGGCCAGCTCCAGCATCTCGTCATAGGTGATCTCCTCCAACTTATGCGCGGTGGGCACCAGGCGGGGGTCCGCGGTGTACACCCCATCCACATCGGTAAATATCTGACACAGCCCGGCGTTCAGGCTGGCGGCAATGGCCACCGCTGAAGTGTCTGATCCGCCCCGGCCCAAGGTGGTGATGTCGTCATACTTATTGATACCTTGAAAGCCGGTGACGATGACAATGCGCCGCTTATCCAGTTCCGCCCGGATACGCTCTCCCCGCACCCGTTTAATCCGGGCATTCCCATAACCGGAGTTTGTGTAAAATCCTGCTTGCCAGCCAGTCAGGGAAACCACGGGAAAACCCATAGCCTCGATAGCCATGGCGCAAAGGGAACAGGATATCTGCTCACCGGTGGACAACAGCATATCCAGCTCCCGCTTGGACGCGTTAGGATTGAGTTCCGCCGCCCGGTCAATCAGATCGTCGGTGGTGTCTCCTTGGGCGGACAACACCGCCACCACATCATTTCCCTTTGCATAGGTATCCGTTATAATCCGGGCCACATTGCGGATGCGCTCAGCATCTGCAACCGAAGTGCCGCCAAATTTTTGTACGATCAGTGCCATAGCGTTCTTCCATCCTTCCATGGAGTTTCCATGTCTATTTCAGGCAGGCCAAAGGCTGCCGTTCCATTTTATGCACCCCTCTCCAGTCAGTTGAGCACTCGGATAACGGACAGAGGGTTCAGTCCGGCAATCTTTTCGTCCAGCTCCACCCGGGTGAGGGACTCGTTGGTGATACAGGCGGCTTCCCCTTCTCCGGAGCCACGGCGGGCCAGCAGTTTACCCCCCAGGGCGGCCCGGAGGGTCTCAGCCGCAACGCCGGCACGCACATACCAATGGCTAGCCAGCTGGTCAGTTCCGCGCACCGCGTCCTTCCCGCCCGGCTCCCAGCACATGGCTTTGCGATGCCCCATATTTTTGGCCACATCTATGACATCAGCCACCACCGCCGATGCGGTGGGCAGCTTGCCTGCCCCCCGCCCATAGAACATGACATCGCCGATTGCATCGCCCTGAACAGAGATAGCATTGAACACGTCCTCCACTCCGGACAGTGGATCGTTACTGTCCACCAGATGGGGTGCCACATAGGCACACACCGTCCCATCCTTCCGGCGGATGGCCCGGCCCAGCAGCTTGATTTTCTTACCCACGCCATCGGCGTAGTCCACATCGGCCAAGGTGATACCGGTGATACCCTCGGTTGGCACCTGGTCTGGATAGATATGCCTTCCAAACGCGATGGCGGCCAAAATGCAGATCTTTCGGCAGGCATCGTGTCCTTCCACATCGGCGGAAGGGTCTCTCTCCGCGTAACCATTGTCCTGGGCCTCCTTCAAGGCCGTCTCAAAGGACAATCCCCCACGGATCATCCGGGTGAGAATATAGTTTGTGGTGCCATTAAGGATGCCATAGATCTCCAAGATTTCATTGGCCGCCAGGCATTGGGACAAGGGACGAATAATTGGGATGCCCCCTCCAACGCTGGCCTCAAACAGATAGCACACGCCCTTTTCCATGGCCAGCTGGGTCAGCTCATAACCATGGGTGGCCACCAGCTCCTTATTGGAGGTGACCACATTCTTCCCTGCCGCCAGCGCCCGGCGGGTAAAATCCAGCGCCATATCCGCCCCGCCGATGGTCTCCACCACAATGTCCACCTCCGGGTCCTGCTCAATCACGGCAAAATCCTTGACAAAACACTCCGCAAACGGGCTGCCAGGGAACTCCCGGACGTCCAAAATATACTTCAGCTGAATTAATCCGTCCGCCTTGCGGGCAATGCTGTCCTCATGTCCCGCCAGCACCTCAGCCACGCCGGAACCTACAACGCCAAAGCCCAAAATCGCTACATTGACCATTGTTTCCATTTCCCCCCATGATTCAAATATCTCACCTCAGCCCGCCAGCACCTCACAGCGGACCACCTCCCGCTGACTGCGCAGGGTAGCCAATAATTCCTCCACCCCACCGTCTAACCCTTCCGTATCCAAGCCCACGGTGACCGCCGCCGCGCCGCCGCCCGGAACGGCCTGATTGATCGTGAGCACATTACCACCCCAGTGTGCCAGCAGATTGAGTACGGAGGACAGAGCTCCTGTCTCATCCCGCAGGATGATCTGAATAGTGACAATCCGGCCGTGGAGCATATCCCGAAACGGCCGGATTGCATCCTTGTATTTGTAAAAGGCACTGCGGCTTACCCCTACCCGCCGGACTGCCCCGTTTACGGTGCGTTCCTCGCCTGTCTCCAGCAAACGTTTGGCTTCAGCCACCTTCAAATAAATCTCTGGCAGCACCGTTGCCTCCACAATGAAGTATCTGGGCTTCTGCCCCAGCTCCATCTCCACACCTCCTCACCGTTCCACATCACGAAAATGGAGCGGTCCATCAGCCTCCCTGTCCTTGTTATGTGGTCTATTGTATCACACTGGCGGACAGACCGCAATTCCAAAGCTCACTCTATTTTAACCAAACCTTTCAAGCATCTAAACTTGTTCTTGGTCAAATTAGCGCAACGCCCCCCTGGACAAAACCATCCCCTTCCAGCAAGTGAAAACCGCCTGCAGAACATTCTGCAGGCGGTTTTATTGATTCCAATCCGTTTTCCCTTCTATGGCACAGTTCAGTCCATTAAGCGGCGGCGATCACGGTTCCACGGTGATCTGCCCAAGCACTCTCCCCTTGCCAAACCATATGAGGCGATATGATTGCCCTATTATGCGCCGCCGGCCGGGATATATTCCGGCTCATCAGGTGGATCACTCTCTTGCACCGGCGGGGCAGTCGGTTCTGGACTGGGGGGTGCGGTGGGTTCATCGGAGTTGTCTGGGTCCTCGGAGGGCGGAGGTTCGTTCCCACGCTCGGTGTGGACGTGGCAATCCGGATCCGCCATACCCAGGTACACAGACATCAGGGCAGATTGATCCTGGACCCACACCGATGAACTGACAAGCTCCCGTTGGTAATCCAGCATGGATATCTCCCGAATGCTCTCCTCCGGACAAAATTCGGTGGCCAAGTGGTACAATCCGGTGGTCTCTCCACTGGAGCTGAGAACTGGGCTGTCCACGCAGACACTGACTGGAACATGCAGATTGCAGCGCTCTGTCGGTGCATCCCCGGTGCGCAAGCGGAACGATCTAGTCCGGTCCCCCCGGATATCGCGGGCGCAGTAACTGGTGGCCAGTAGTCCACTATCCGCGCAGGTCGCATAATTGTTTAGCTGGCTCGGTACAGGGAAGGCTTTATTCTCCAGCCCCTGGTGGATAATGGCCATTACCTTCTGCCACAGGGTAATAGAGGGACTGAGCGTCAGGTTGATCATTTCATTATTCTCATACCCTGTCCACACCGCGGCGGTGTAATGGGAGGTATACCCGGCAAACCACAGGTCATAGGTGTCGTTTGTAGTTCCCGTCTTACCGGCTACAGTCTGACCTGGGATACGGGCCCGGGTACCGGTACCGGCGCTGACCACATTGGTCAGCATGGTATTGATATAGTAGGCGGTGGACTCCTTAATGATATGCTCAGGCGCTTGGGTGTTGTCAAGCAACACCTGATGGTTCACGTCCTCTACCTTCAGGAAGGTGGTGGCTTTGGTAAAAGCCCCATTGCGGGGGAAAGTGGCATAGGCAGCTGCCATCTCAAAGGTGGACAGTCCCTGGCGCAGGCCTCCCATGGAAAGATTGCCCTTGTAGATGGAGTCCTCCTCCTTCAATGAGGTAAAGCCAAACCGCTGGGTCATAAAATCGTAGGACACCTGAGTGGTGACCTGTTCCAGCACATTCAGCGCCACTGTGTTCACCGAGCGGGTGACCGCATCCATAATAGTGGTCAGCCCCCTATAGCCCACCGGAGCATTTGTGGGATACGGCCTTCCGTTGAGCAGGCGCGGGTTGTCATCCGAGACGGAGGCAGGGGTAATCAGCCCCATCTCCAGCGCCGGGGCATACACAGACAGCGGCTTGATGGATGAGCCTGGCTGCCGCACAGCATCCATGGGGGGGATTGAGACAAGATCCCCCGTCTTGTTCACTGTGCTGCCCATGGCCACCACATAGCCGGTATCGTTGTCCACCACAGTGATGGCCGACTGCAGACGCTGTCCCCTAGAGGACGTGTAGTTCAGGTTTCTGGGATCATTGTAGATCTGATCCACCGCCGCCTGCACCTCTGGGTCATAGGGGACATATATGGACAGCCCTCCGCTAAACACCATCTTTCTGACTACTCCTTCGGACAAGCCGGTCTCCTCCACCAGTGCCTGAGTGACCTGTCTGATGACCGCCTCTACATACCAAGAATACTTGGCGGACGACGGCGTAGTCGTTCCCTGGCCGGTTTGGTTGTTGTCCTCGAGGTCCCTGGCAAAGACCAGCGGCTCGGCAATAGCCTGCTCATATTCCTCCTTGGTGATATAGCCAAGATACGGATCCTCATCCTTTGGTTTGGCCATCTCCCAGAGGATAGTCTCCTGGCGAGCCTTGTTAAACTCCCGGTTTGTCCAGACCTCCCCCTCCCCGTAGTCATGAGCCCCGCAGCTCTGGCACGCCTTGTCCGCATCCAGCGAATATGTTCCGCACGCCTTGCAGGGATAGCGGGTGACATTCACCGTTCCGTAAGGGCTGTACAGGGATGGGTTATTGGTGATTCCCGCCAAACTGGCGCATTCCGCCAGGGACAGCTGGGACACATCCTTGCCAAAATAGTACCGGGAAGCGGTCTGAACGCCGTAACATCCATTGCCCAGGAATATCTCGTTCATGTAATACTCCAGGATGTCCTCTTTCTCATAATCCTTCTCCACCTCAAGGGCGGTAAATATCTCCAGAATCTTTCGGGTCACGGTGACGTCATCATACTCTGTCACGTTTTTGATCAGCTGCTGGGTAATGGTGGACGCACCATAGGTGTTGCGCATCCCCACAAACATGTTGAGAAAAGCGCTTGCAGTGCGGTACCAGTCCACTCCGCCATGCTCTAAAAACCGTTTGTCCTCGATGGCCACAAAGGCATTGACCAGATCTTTAGGGATGTCCTCAAAATCCACCCACTCCCGGTTCTCCGCGCCGCTCAATGTCTGAAGCACCACCGGCTGTCCAGTGTTTTTGTCATAATAGTAGATGACTGAGTTCTCGTTTAGGGTATAGGCGGATAGATCCACCGCCGCTCTGGGCATGATGACGGTCCTGATGTAGACCGCGGCATAGCAAGCCATAAACGCGCCGGTCACCAATCCGATCAGCAGCAAGGTGCCCACCACCTTGCCCACCCGCACGGCAATGCCTCGTCCTCCGGATCTGCTCTTGGGCATCTGCCGGCCCTGCCTGGACCGGCCCCCAGAATGCTGGGAATAATCATTTTGATTTTTTTCTGACATGGGAATCCCTCCGATATGATCACGCCCCGGCAGGCTCACCACGGCGTATAGTTCCCTCTCCCTCAAACCGACAGCTCCACCAGCCTCTTCTCCGTTGATGGCCCTGTTGGTAAATTGAGGATTATGATACCACAGACAAACCAATTTGTCCACCCCATGAGGAGGGCACCGGTTTCGACAGCGTTCTCCCAAACCGGTTTTTGCCACAGAAAAATTTCTTTATCCCCTTGCTTTTTTCCTTCCCAACCATTACAATGAGAGCAAGTAAAGGCGGCACCGCCGTCCATCCATCACCAAGCAAAAGGAGGCGCTAAACGGATGAGTGAGGAATTCGGCCCCGACTTTGTCTCTGTCACTGACGATGAGGGCAATGAATTTGAACTGGAGCATCTGGGCACCCTGGACTATAGCGGTCAGACCTACATGGCGTTTGTCCCTGCGGACATGGACGAGGAAAACGAGGACTTTGGCCTGATTTTGCTCCGGGTCATAGAGGAAAACGGGGAGCAGCTCTTAGCTGACATTGATGATGAGCAGGAGCTCAACCAAGTATATGACCAGTTTATGGAGCAGCTCTTCAGCGAAGAAGATGAACTTGGGGAGTGAATCTCCACATCCTCCCCCTGCCAGGTTTTAACTACGTATCTGCCTTTGTTAAAACCCACATTGTTTGAACGGGATGCTGACTCGCACGGTGGCTCGCAGGCCTCCCGGCCTTCTGTCCGCAGAAGTGCCGGACGTTGGAAGCGGTAAAGCCGTGCGGAGGCAACCCACCTGCATGATCGTGCAGGTTTTTAATGGGGGCGGTACGGCCATGGCGGGGGCTTTTATCTTCAGAGCGGAAGGGTTTGAATCCTTCCGCTTTTTTATGTTTCTTTATTAAGCGCTCACCCCTCCCTGTCCTGGTCACGTCGTACAAATTTTAATTTTTATTGAGAATGATAATTTCCCCTTGCAAGGCTTGCCCCACCGTGGTACAATAGTCACATTGCACATCCATGATGTGCTTTTCTTCCATCTATACTTCACTTTGTCAACTTATATTGTATTGAGAGGATTGATCTACCATGAGCGCATCCAGAGAGAAAAAGCAGCGCCACACCGGCGGCTTTGACCGGCAGGGCTCGCAGACTGAAAAGGAACAAGCTGCCCACAAGCGCAAGGTCTACGGCTACACCGCCATCGGCGTGGTCGTGGTAATTTTGGTGGCTGCGCTGTTGATCTGGAACTCCCGCATTTTCCAACGTCGAGCCGTAGCCGCTACCATCGGTGGGGAGACCATCACAGTGGCCGAGTTGAGCTACTATTACCAGAACGCCCGAATGATATACACTTACGGCACGCTGGACACCACCCTGTCCGATGCTGAGCAGCTCTACAACGAGGAAGAAGGAGTCACCTATCGGGACTTCTTCCTGGAGACCGCTTTGGAAGAAGCACAGTCCCAGATGGTGCTGTACAAAGCTGCCCTGGAGGCTGGTTACTCCTTGGATGATGTTCAGGATCAGTTGAAAGAGAGCATCTCCTCCATGCGTCTTGCCGCCGCCCGGCAGCGTATGAGCTATGCCTCCTATATCCGGGCCGTATACGGTCCCTATATGACTGTCTCTCTCTTTGAGAAAATTGCGGCTAAAGACCTGCTGATCAATCAATATTCCAGCGATCGCTCTGAAGAGCTGTCTGACTCCTATACCCAGGATGACCTGGATGCCTATTACAAGGAACACAGCGAAACATTGGACACCTTTGAGTACTCCCATCTTTACTTCCCTATTGAGACGGTAGACACCACGGATGAGGATGGCAATCCCTTGGATGAGGACGCTGTTACCCAGGCAAAAGAAGAGGCCAAGGCCGCAGCCCATACTGCCGCTGAGAAGGCCCAGAAAGCCTTTAATGACGGCTCCACTGTGGCGGAACTCATTGCAGAGTACACTCCTTCCAACTCCAGCGACCACACCAGCGCTGTGGGCAGCTCCGGTATCAGCAGCTCCTTCCAGGAAGAGCTGCTTAAGTTGGAAAAGGGTCAGTCCGCCCTTGTGGATGATGACAATGGCACCTACCTTATCATTCTTCACGAGCGCACCTTGACAGAGGAGCCTACCGCAAACGTCCGCCACATTCTGGTCAAAGCTGAAACCACCCAAGATGAGGACGGCAACCCTATAGCCCCCACCGATGAGGCCTGGGCCGCCGCAAAGGAAAAGGCAGAGTCCATCCAAGCCGAATATGAGGCTGGCGAGCAGACAGAGGATGCCTTTGCCGCCCTAGCCAATCAGTATTCTGATGACGGCGGTTCCAACACCAGTGGCGGACTGTACGAAAACGCCCATGGCCTTGTTTCGGAATTTGAAGAGTGGATGTTCGACAGCAGCCGTACCAGCGGTGATGTTGGCCTTGTTCAGCACGTTGCCGGCGAAAATGACACCAACAAGTATTGGGGCTACCATCTGATCTATTATGTAAGCAACGGTGAGTTCACATGGCAGGTTAATGCCCGCAGTACCCTGACTAAGGAAGCAATGGATAGCTGGGCTGATGACCTAACGGAGGGAATTGAGTCCACTCTGTCCGATGGGGCCAAATATCTGGGCAACTGAGTACTTCCACCATATAAAAAGAGCGGCTTGATTTAAGGGCCATTTTGTGAAAAAACTAATGCCCGCTGAAAAGTATTTGCTTTTCAGCGGGCATTGCTTTATCGTGAACTGATTAACAAATCGGCATTTGAAGAGATAATTATGACAAGGAAATTTATAGAAAATGATCTAACTACTGTTATAAAAATATGGTTTGATACCAATACCAAAGCACATAACTTCATACCAAAAGAATATTGGAGAGACAACTATACAATAGTAAGAGAAATGTTGCCATAATTGGAGTAAATAAAGAAGTTCCAGTTTATCGCTCCACCCCACTATGACACTTTCTCTGAAAGTGTCATAGTGGGGTGGAGCAGAATAAAAAGGGCAAGGCAAACCACGGTGATCTATCTTGCCCCTAACTTTTTTGTGACCTGTCACCCTTCAGCCCACTCTTTTCTTGCCTATCTTATCCACTCCGGTCACCCCTGGATCCTGATCTGTCGGAACCACTTCTCTATCCGTTGAGCAGCTAACGCTCCCACCAAACCGCACACTGTGCCCACGACCGCTGCGACCAATACATCGCTGGGAAAGTGAACGCCCACATACAGTCGGGAAAATCCCATCAAAATCGCTGCTGACAAGGCCAATGCTTTGGCCCACTTCTGAGGCATGGCCACATACAGCGCCACGCCAAAGGCAAATGCAGCGCAGGTATGTCCAGATGGAAAAGAGTGGGGGTCAGCCTCCGCAATCAATGCAGCAAAATCCTCCATCACCACCCAAGGTCTGGAACGGGCGATCAGCGGTTTAAGGACAATGTTTGTGGCTACCAGACCCATTAGCATAGCGATCAGGGCCGATAGCCCGGCTCTGCGTGTGCTCCGAAACAACAGCAGTGCCAGCGTCACTAAAATAAATAGCATCCCCCCATTTCCAAGCTGGGTATAAAAGGAAAAGATTGCGTCTAACACAGGGAAACGCAGATGTTCTGCAATCCATACCAGCACCCTCTCATCCAGTCCCTGTATTATCTCTACCATGATGCTCCTCCTCCCTTGACCAGATTGACAAACCTATGTATAATGATAAGGTAATAATTCATCCGCCTCATAAGCTGCTGTTTGGTTTATGTTGGCGGCCAATCTATCTCAACTTCTGCGAAATCCGTTGAAACCGGTCGTCTCCACCCCATGTGACCCTTTGTGCACAGGCAGTTTGATATCCATCTGTCATCCATCATTTTAGCTGATTTCTTGCTCTAAGGCAAGTGTTTTCGGAGGTCCTTATGAAAGTGATTCATCTCATCAGCGGGGGAGACACCGGTGGCGCCAAAACCCACGTTCACTCCCTGCTCCAGGGACTGAACCAACATATCCAGGCAGATATGGTCTGCTTCGCTGACGGACCCTTTGTCCAGGAAGCCCGGGTCCTTGGCATCCAAGTAGAGGTGATTCCAAGCAGAAATCCCTTTGCTGCCCTCAAGCTGCTGAGGGGCAAAATCCGTCAGGAAGGCTACGATCTTATCCACTGCCATGGCGCCCGGGGCAACCTGATGGGCGCTATGCTCAGGCGAGCTACCGGCCTGCCGGTTGTCACCACCGTCCACAGTGATCCCAGACTGGACTATATGGGCCGTCCCCTCTCCCGTTTGATCTTTGGCTCCGCCAACGCCTGGGCTCTGCGCAGCATCCCATACCACATCGGAGTGTCCGACGCCATGGTGGATCTGCTCATTGACCGCGGTTTTGATCCCCAGCGGGCTTTCCCCATTTACAACGGCATCTCCTTTGCCCCGGTTCATCCCCAGTTAGACCGCTCCTCCTTTTTGAGCTCCCTGGGGGTGTGTTGGCCGGAGGACTGCGTCCTTGTGGGCATCGCTGCCCGACTCAATCCCGTCAAAAACATCAGCACCCTTCTGCGTGGCTTTGCCATCGCCTACCAGGAGAATCCAAAACTGCGGCTCATTATCGCCGGAGATGGACAGGAGGAGGGAGCTCTTCACCATCTGGCCCAGGATCTGGGTATAGAGGAGCAAGTGTGTTTTGCCGGGTGGCTGGCTGACACGAGCAGTTTCTACCACGCCCTGGACATTAACACACTTACCTCGCTGTCCGAAACCTTTCCCTATGCCCTTACAGAGGGGAGCCGGTTTGCCCTGCCCACTGTGGCCACCCGGGTGGGCGGCATTCCCTATCTCATCGACCACGGTGTCAATGGCTTCCTCTTTCAGCCTCAAGATCATCAGGCGCTGGGCCGCCACCTAGCCGCCCTGGCTGCCGACCCAGATCTGCGCCACCGCCTGGGAGCCAGGCTGCTGGACAAAGCTCGTGAACACTACTCCATCGAGGTCACCATACAGCGCCAACTGGATCTCTACCGCACCATCCTCCGGCGACACTGCCGCCCACAGAATGGCCGGGACGGAGTGGTTATCTGCGGCGCCTATGGTCAAAATAATGCCGGCGATGAGGCGGTGCTCAAAGCCCTATTGTCCGAGATGCGCACCATTGATCCGGATATGCCCTTGTGGGTCATGACCCGCAAGCCCAAACAGACTAAACTGAACTATCGCACCGGAGCCGTGTATACCTTCAATATTCCAGGCTTCTGCCGCCGCATGGCCCGGAGCAAACTGTATGTCAACGGAGGTGGCTCCCTGATTCAGGATGTCACCAGCCGCCGTTCCCTATGGTTTTACCTGTTCACTCTAACCGCCGCCCGGCGGATGGGGTGTCGAGTCATTATGTATGGCTGTGGCATTGGCCCCGTCAGCTCCCGGGGAAGCCAGAGACGAGCGGCCAGAGTGATCAACCGCAATGTGGATACCATTACCCTTCGGGACAGCGCCTCTATGGATGTTCTAAAGGACATGAAGGTGAACGGGCCTGAATTGGTTCTGGCTGCCGATCCCGCCGTCATCCTTCCCTCCGCCTCCCCGGAGGTGGCCGATGCCCTTCTGGAACATGTGGGACTGCGGCCGGGGAATGGACAAAAATATCTGGGCATCACCGTCCGGCCATGGCCCGGCTTTGAAGATAAAATCCCTGTATTTGCCGCCGCCGCTGACTATGCCTATCAAACTTACGGCCTAATCCCCGTATTTATTCCCATTGAAGAGCATCTGGATACTGTCGCCGGTCAGCAGGTAGCCAAAGCCATCCAAACAGCTCCTTATGCCATCCTGCCTCCATGCGCCTGCACAGAGCACGCCATTGCCCTATTCTCACGCATGGACATCGTACTGTCCATGCGCCTGCACGCGCTGATCTTTGCCGCAGGCCATGGCGTTCCCCTGATCGGAGCTGTATATGACCCAAAGGTCAGCTCATTTCTGGAAGCCGTAGACCAACACCTGTATGCCCCTCTCCACCAGCTCACTCTTCCCCTGCTTCAGCAGCTTTTAGACCAGGCTGTAGCTCTGGGACAAGATCACCCTGCTCTGGAGGAAAAAGCAGCCCGACTCATCCGCCTGGAACAAAACAACAGCATCTCTGTCCGCAAGCTGCTGGCAGATTGAAGGAGGACCCCATGAAGCAAATCCTCTGCCTCTCCCACTCCCCTTGGCAGGCGCGCCCCAACCGCACTCAGCAACTGCTCACCCGTCTTTCCGATGCGCAGATTCTCTTCTTTGAGCCCGCTCCCCCTCGGGACTGTTCCATGCCGCAGCAGGGACGGCGGATGCGCCCCCATATCTGGGTATACACACTTCCCACTCCCCTCCCCACATTCCGGGACCACCCCTTGCTTCAAAAGCGCCGGCTGGACAAGATCACCGGCTTTATTCAACAGACGATGGAAAAACACGGTATGCGAGAGCCGGTACTTTGGTGCTCCGCTCCCAATCAGTCTATCTTTTTAGACAGGCTGGCCTATCGAGGCCTGGTATATGACTGTCACTACTTCTGGAATGAGAACTTCCTGGAGCAGGAAAGTGATCTGACTTGTCACGCCGAGGTAGTGTTCGCCGCCTCCCCCGGCCTTGCCCAGCGGCTGGCCCCCTGTAATGACAATATTGTCCTATTACCCAATGGGGTGAATCCCCTGCTTTTCTCCCAGGAAGCGCTCACACTGCCCTCGGCGCTGGCCGCTTTAAAGGGCCCTGTGCTGGGGAGAGTGGGCGACCTCACCAGCCAGGTGGATCTTGGGCCGCTGATTTACGCCGCTCAACACCGCCTAGAGTGGCAGTTTGTCCTTATAGGACGGTATACCAAGCCTATCGCCGTCCAACTGTCTCCCTTTGAAAATGTTCACCTTTTGGGGGGAATAAACGCCCTGGATGTTCCTGACTATCTCTGTGGCTGCGATGTGCTGTTTGATCTGCTTCAACGAGACCGACCAGGCTCTGACGTGGTCTCCTCCCGCATCTATGAGTACCTGGCCTCTGGAAAGCCCATCGCTGTCATGGCCGATCCCCGGCTCCCCGAATCCTTCCCCGACGTGATTGAGACGGCCTACGATAATTACGGCTTCTTGCGGCGCTGCCGCCGGGCCCTGGAGGAGGGGCCCTCCAAGGCCGGTCTGAGGCGGGAGTACGCCAACCAGGCCGCCTGGAGCAGCCGGGCTGAGACAGTAGCCTCCATCCTAACAGGAACCGGGCTATTCTGAGCTGTTTGGGGCAATCCAGACATAATTTTAGCCACCAATAGCCCCCAGACATTCTATAAGATTGTATAAGCCTACGAAAATGGCCTTGCCCCCTTGATTTGACCTCTTTTTCCCGATAAAATGGAAACCAATCAGGAAGTTGAGGTGCTGACTATGAACTGTCCCACCCATATCCTTTTGACTGTTTGGATGTGCCAGGGTCTTATTGCGCCCTCCTTCTTCCACTGACCCAGAACAGGCTGACTGCCCCCGCAGCCAGCCTGTATTGTTTTTATTGTAAGAAAGGAGCATCCTCCATGAAAAAAGTTGCCGTCATTATGGGCTCTGACTCCGATTGGCCGGTGGTCAAAGAAGCCTGTACCCAACTCCAGCAGTTTGGCATCCCCTATGAAGCCCACATTATGAGCGCACACCGCACACCCGGCTCAGCGGCGGAGTTTGCAAAAAATGCCCGGCAGAATGGTTTTGGCGTGCTCATCTGTGCCGCCGGCATGGCTGCCCATCTGGCCGGCACCTTTGCCGGCAACTCCACCCTTCCCGTCATCGGTATCCCACTCAAGGGCGGGGCGGCGGATGGACTGGACGCTTTGCTGGCCACTGTCCAGATGCCCAGCGGCATCCCCGTGGCTACTGTGGCCCTCAACGGAGCCAAAAACGCCGCCGTACTGGCCGCCCAGATATTGGCCGTGTCCGACAGTGATTTGACCGGTAAGCTGGATGAGACCCGGAGCAGAATGGCTGCGCAAATTGCGGAAAAAGAGGCCAAGTTGCAGGCGGAGCTGGCACATTAAATACCGGCCCGGCTTTTGCCGTGTTATTTGAGTCTATCCGCTTCTATCCTGTTCTGAAGCGAAATATATCCAGCTGATTTTACAAATGCTGTAATATATTGATTGAGGAGGACGTACTACCATGAAAAAAACGGTTCAACTCTATGAAGGCAAGGCAAAAAAGGTATTCTCCACCGACGACCCCAATCTGGTCATTGTGTCTTATAAGGATGACGCCACCGCCTTTGACGGCACCAAGCGGGGCACCATCACCGGCAAGGGTGCCATCAATAACCAAATGAGCAACTTTCTGATGCAAAAATTGGAGCAGGCTGGTGTGCCCACCCACTATGTTCAAGAGCTGAATGAGCGGGAAACGGTGGTCAAAAAGGTGTCCATTGTTCCCCTTGAGGTCATTGTTCGAAACCTTTCCGCCGGCTCCTTTGCCAAGCGGTACGGCGTAGAGGAGGGCATCATCTTTGATGCCCCTACCGTGGAATTCTCTTATAAAAACGACGACCTTCACGACCCCCTGATCAACGATCACCACGCCGTGGCCCTAAAACTTGCCACCTGGGATGAGATCGATGCCATCCAAAAATACGCCCTCCAAGTAAATGACTTTTTAAAGCGGGAACTTCTGGCCTGCGGAGTCACCCTGGTGGATTTTAAACTAGAGTTTGGTAAAACTGCTGACGGTTCTCTGGTTCTGGCAGATGAGATCTCTCCTGACACCTGCCGTTTTTGGGACTCCAAGACCGGCGAAAAATTGGATAAAGACCGTTTCCGTCGTGATCTGGGCAATGTGGAGGGGGCTTATCAGGAAATGAGCCGCCGCCTCCTTGGCAAGTAAGGGGGCAGAATGGGCGGTTTTTTTGGCGCCGTCTCCAAGCGGGACGTGACCCTAGACATTTTTTTTGGAGTTGACTATCATTCCCACCTGGGCACCCGGCGGGGCGGCATGATCATCCACGATCAACAGGATGGTTTCCAACGTCAGATCCACTCCATTGAAAACACCCCTTTCCGTACCAAGTTTGAGAAAGATCTGGCTGACTTCCACGGATGCAGCGGTATCGGCTGCATCAGTGATACCGACCCGCAGCCTCTGCTGGTGCGCTCCCATCTGGGGGTGTATGCAATCACCACTGTAGGTATCATCAACAATGCGGAAGAGTTGGTAGAACGGCATTTCCAGCAGGGCGGCAATCACTTTATGGCCATGAGCTCCGGCAAAGTCAATTCCACGGAACTGGCCGCCGCACTCATCAACCACGGAGAAAACCTGGTGGATGGCATCCTACGCACACAGGAGATGATCGAGGGCTCCCTCACCCTGCTCATTCTCACCCAGAGCGGTGAAATCATCGCTGCGCGGGACAAGCTGGGACGCCTGCCGGTGCTGCTGGGAAAAAATGATCAAGGCCATTGCGTCTCTTTTGAATCCTTCGCCTACCATAAGCTAGGCTATGAAGACGCGTATGAGCTTGGCCCTCAGGAGATTGTAAGGCTTACCCCCGACGGATATGAAACCCTTTCTCCTCCTGGTCAAGAAAAGAAGATTTGCGCCTTTTTATGGACCTACTACGGCTATCCAAACTCTAACTATGAAGGCATCAACGTGGAGGTTATGCGCTACCGCAACGGCCAAATTATGGCCAGGGACGAGCAATGCCGGAATTCCATCCCCGATGTGGACTGTGTGGCCGGTGTGCCGGATTCCGGCGTCCCCCACGCCATTGGGTATGCCAATCGCAGCGGCAAACCCTTTGCCCGCCCCTTTGTAAAGTACACTCCCACCTGGCCCCGTTCCTTTATGCCCGCCAATCAGGATGTGCGCAACCAAGTGGCCAAAATGAAGCAGATCCCTGTCCCTGCCCTGATCCAGGGTAAAAAACTTCTGTTTGTGGATGACTCTATTGTGCGGGGCACCCAACTGCGGGAGACGGTGGAATTTCTATACGCCAGCGGTGCCAAAGAGGTGCATATGCGTTCCGCCTGCCCTCCCATCATGTATGGATGCAAGTTTCTCAACTTCTCCCGGGGCAATTCTGACATGGAGCTTATCGCCAGAAAAACCGTACAAGACCTAGAGGGAGACGAGGGACAACAACACCTGGCTGAGTATTCTGATGTAAACACTCAGCGGGGCCAGTGCTTGCTTAAATCCATCCAAAAAGCCCTGGGCTTTGACTCTCTGGGCTATCAGTCCCTGGACGGCCTGCTGGAGGCCATCGGCATTTCCCGGGAACAAGTGTGCACCTACTGCTGGGATGGCAGAGAATAACAATTGGAGGTCCTGCACATGAATCAATCACGCTCTCAGTCCTACGCCGATGCGGGCGTGGACGTCACCGCCGGCTACGAGGCGGTACGCCGCATCAAGCCCATGGTGGAGTCCACCTATATTCCCGGCGTTATGGGCACCCTGGGCGGCTTTGGCGGAATGTTTGCCCCCGACTTGTCCGGCATGAAACGGCCTGTGCTGGTGTCAGGCACAGACGGTGTGGGTACTAAGCTGAAATTGGCCTTCCTCATGGACAAGCATGACACCGTTGGCATCGACTGCGTGGCCATGTGCGTCAACGATATCATCTGTGGAGGAGCCGTCCCCCTGTTCTTCCTGGACTATATCGCCTGTGGAAAAAATTCTCCTGAGCGCATTGCCCAAATCGTGGCGGGCATCACCGAGGGCTGCCGTCAGGCGGAGTGTGCCCTTGTGGGTGGAGAGACGGCGGAAATGCCCGGTTTCTATCCTCCGGCGGAATATGACCTGGCCGGTTTTGCTGTGGGACTGGCGGATGAGGAAAAGCTCATTGATGGCAAGAGGCTGGCGGCAGGAGACGTCCTCATCGGATTGGCCTCCTCCGGCGTCCACT
The DNA here is from genome assembly GCA_932222125.1 of uncultured Clostridia bacterium. Taxonomy (GTDB): domain Bacteria; phylum Bacillota; class Clostridia; order Oscillospirales; family Oscillospiraceae; genus Enterenecus. Next base: position 43,905 of record CAKNZJ010000004.1, read on the forward strand.
CCAACGGCTTCTCTCTGGTGCGCAAGGTGTTTGACATAGAACAGATGGATCTCCGCGCCCCCTTGGACTCCCTGGATGGGGCGAGCCTGGGAGATACTCTGCTGGCCCCCACCAAAATCTACGTCAAGGGGGTAAAGGCCCTGCTTCAAGCCGGAGTAGACGTCCATGCTGTCAGTCATATCACCGGAGGCGGTTTCTATGAAAACGTCCCACGGATGATGACCCCGGGCCTCACCGCTCAAATCCATCTGTCCGCTTTTCCAATCCCCCCCATCTTCTCCCTGATCCAGCACAAGGGCAATATTCCACAAAGGGATATGTACAACACCTTTAACATGGGCATTGGGATGGTTCTGGCCGTCCCCGCGTCACAGGCCCGGCAGACTCTTGACGCTATAACCCAGGCCGGTGAAACTGCCTATCAGATCGGCGGGGTTGTACAAGGCGATGCCGGTGTGGAGTTGATATGAGCACATCCAAGCGGATTGCTGTTTTGGTGTCCGGCGGCGGCACCAATCTGCAGGCCCTTATCGACGCCCAGAACAGTGGACAGATAGCGGGGGGCAGCATCGCCGCGGTGATCTCCTCCAAGCCAGACGCCTATGCCTTAGAACGGGCAGCTAGGGCCGGAATACCCACCTATGTGGTTGCCCGGATAGACTATCCTGACAACCAGGCCATGACTGTTGCTCTGCGGGATAAGCTTCAGGAGCTGGACATTCATCTTGTGGTATTGGCCGGATTTATGACTATTCTCACGGAAGAGATCATACATGCCTTTCCAAACGCCATTTTGAACGTTCACCCAGCCCTTATCCCCTCATTCTCAGGGGAAGGCTGCTACGGTCTGCGGGTACACCAACAGGCGTTGGCATACGGCGTCAAGCTGGCGGGCGCCACCGTCCACTTTGTCAGCACAGACTGTGACGGAGGACCCATCATACTTCAAAAGTCGGTGGCCGTAGAGGAGGGGGATACTCCTGAACTGCTCCAGCGGCGGGTGATGGAACAGGCCGAGTGGGTGCTGCTCCCCCAGGCTGTCTCCCTGTTCTGCCAGGACCGGCTGAGGGTGGAGGGCCGCATCGTACACATCATTGATTAGAGGAGGAACCACTATGTTGGATCTGAACCAATATCTCCAGGGTAATCCCTATCCCGGCCGCGGCATTGTACTGGGCCGAACCGTAGACAATGCAAAGGTTGCCATCGCCTACTTCATCATGGGGCGCAGTGAGAACAGCCGTAACCGGATATTTGAGACCACTTGCGATGGCATTCGCACCAAGGCCTACGATGAGAGTAAAATGACCGATCCCTCTCTCATCATCTACCACCCGGTGCGCATCCTGCCTGAGGGAATGACCATCGTCACAAACGGCGATCAGACCGATACAATTCGGGAGCATATGGTGGCAGGCCATTGCTATCGCCATGCCTTGAATACTCGCACCTATGAGCCTGATGCCCCCAACTATACCCCTCGTATTTCCGGCGTGGTTAAGCCAAACGGCGCCTACAACCTGTCCATCCTGAAAAGCTTGGATGGAGACCCCGCCTGCTGCTGCCGCTACTTCTATGAATACGACGCCCCTGTGGCAGGAGTCGGACACTTTATCCACACCTATCAGGAAAACCTGAACCCCCTTCCCTCCTTCCAAGGCGAGCCACGGACAGTGGCCATTGATGCTTCCAGCGCCCAGGCTTGGGCAAACCAACTCTGGAACAGCCTCAATGATAGCAACAAGGTGTCCTTATTTGTACAGTATATTGATTTGGCCTCTGGCCAACGGGAGACCGTGATTATCAACAAACATTCCCAATGAAACCTCCAACCCGGCATTTTATCCCCAGGCTCTCTGCAAAATACTCAATCAGGAGTGGTAAAGATGACTGAATTGGAATTGAAATATGGTTGTAACCCCAATCAAAAGCCTGCCGCCATCTATATGGAGAACGGCAGCCAACTGCCTCTGGAGGTGCTCAACGGCAAACCTGGCTATATTAACTTTATGGACGCGCTGAACTCCTGGCAGCTGGTAAAGGCCCTCAAAAAGGCCACCGGCCTTCCAGCTGCCGCCTCCTTCAAGCATGTCTCCCCCGCCGGGGCAGCCCTTGGCACCCCCCTCACCCAGGTGGAAAAACAGATTTATTTTTCCAATGGCTTGGATACCTCACCGATTGCCTGCGCCTATATCAAGGCTCGAGGTGCTGACCGGCTGTGTTCCTACGGCGACTGGGCCGCCCTATCCGATGTCTGTGACGAAGCCACTGCCCACTATCTGGCCATGGAGGTATCGGACGGCGTGATTGCCCCGGGCTACACTGATGAGGCGCTGGCAGTGCTGAAAGCCAAGAAAAAAGGCAGCTATAACGTGGTGTGTATTGACCCGGACTACGAGCCATCCCCCATAGAGCGCAGGCATATCTACGGCATTACTTTTCAACAGGGCTACAACGCCTTTGAGGTCAATGAGGATCTGCTCAATCACATCGTTACCCAGAATAAGGAACTGTCCCAACAGGCCAAAAACGATCTGCTGCTCGCCCTTCTCACGTTGAAATACACCCAGTCCAACTCAGTCTGCTATGTAAAGGATGGACAGACCATCGGCGTTGGCGCCGGACAGCAAAGCCGCATCCACTGTACCAGACTGGCAGGGAACAAAGCGGACAACTGGTGGCTGCGCCAGCATCCCAAGACTCTGGGCCTGCAATTTGTGGACAACATCCGCCGTCCCGACCGCGACAATGCCATTGATATCTATCTCTCCAATGAATACCAGGACATCTTGGCCGATGGCGCATGGCAAAATACCTTTCAGGTCAAACCGGAACCACTCACCCCGGAGGAAAAAACGGCGTGGATCGCTACGCTGTCCGGCGTGTCTGTTGGCTCCGACGCCTTCTTCCCCTTTGGCGACAATGTAGAGCGGGCCCGCAAATCCGGCGTGTCCTATATCGCTCAGCCTGGCGGCTCCATCCGGGATGACCACGTTATCCAGACCTGCGACAAATACGGTATCGTGATGGCGTTCACCGGAATGCGGCTGTTTCATCACTGAGAGACGGTGGAAATGCAGCTGCGCCATAATATTTCCCCAATTCTAACAAATGTCAAGACTAACTCTGATTGATGGCCTTTGGCCACCATTTTGTAATGCGAGGTGACACGACATGAAAGTTCTTGTTGTGGGGTCTGGCGGCCGGGAACATGCCATCTGTTGGAAGCTGGCCCAGTCCCCTAAGGTGAGTGAGTTATACTGTGCCCCCGGCAATGGAGGCATCGCCCAAGAGGCCCAGTGTGTTGATGTGAAAGCCACCGACATTGACGGCATGGTAGCCTGGGCTAAAGCGCACTCCATAGACTTTGTGGTAGTGGCCCCTGACGACCCCCTGGCCATGGGCATGGTAGACGCTATGGAACAGTCGGGCATCCCCACCTTTGGCCCTCGGAAGAATGCCGCTATCATCGAGGCCAGCAAAGCCTTTTCCAAGGATTTGATGAAAAAATACCATATTCCTACCGCTCAATCCGAGACCTTTACTGAGTTGCAGTCTGCGCTCTCCTATATTGAAGCACAGGGTGCTCCTATTGTCGTCAAAGCCGATGGCCTAGCGTTGGGAAAAGGCGTTGTGGTAGCCGCTACGGTGGAAGAAGCCAAACAGGCGGCAACTGAGATGATGGCGGACAAAAAATTTGGTCAAAGCGGCGTCACCATCGTCATTGAAGAATTTATGACCGGCCCGGAAATTACAGTATTGGCATTTGTAGATGGGGAGCACATCTCCCTCATGCCTGCCAGTCAGGACCATAAGCGGGCCTATAACGGCAATAAGGGCCCTAACACCGGCGGCATGGGGGCTGTCTCACCTCCACCCCAATACACTCTGGAGATAGCCAAGCAGTGCATGGAAGAGATATTTCTGCCCACTGTGGCCGCCCTCAGGTCGGAAGGGCGCCCCTTCCAAGGCGTTCTCTACTTTGGTCTGATGCTCACTCCCCAGGGACCCCGGGTAGTGGAGTACAACGCCCGGTTTGGCGACCCGGAATGCCAGGTGGTGCTCTCCCTTTTGGACAGCGATCTGATGGATATTTTCCTTGCCTGCCGGGAGAGTACCCTGGACAAGCTGGATATCCGATGGAAAGACCAGGCCGCCTGTGTGGTCGTGTTGGCCTCCGGCGGCTATCCAATGGATTATCAAAAGGGCTATCCCATCTTTGGTTTGGGAGATGCCAGCTATTCCTCCATGGTGTTCCACGCCGGTACAAGGCTGGACGAGGCTGGACGCTACCTCACCAACGGCGGGCGGGTACTGGGGGTCACATCCGTTGCCCCCACCTTAGAAGAAGCCATTGACCTGTCCTACTGCTCCACAGAGTATATCCACTTCAAAGATATGCACTTGCGCACCGACATTGGACACGCCTTTTCATGATAAACAAAAAAATGGCTTAGCCCATGGCTCGCCATTTCAGCTCAGAACACGGGGAATTATCCCTCGCCCGCTCTATTTCCACGGGCCGCTCTCCTTAACAGAGGGCGGCCCGCTTTACTTGTCACATCATGGGCTCAAAGATACGCATCAGATCCCACAGCAGATGGCGGAGTCTGGACACCTTGCGGCACGCTTCCAAGGTAACCGGCAAGCTCTTCGCCTGTGTGTCCAAAAAGTCCTCTCGGATACTTGCCACCGTCGGGGTATTATAGAGCAGCACACCATTTTCAAAATGTAAAAACATACTGCGGTAATCCAGATTCACCGTTCCTACCGTGGCATAGAGGTCGTCTACAATAAAGTTTTTGGAGTGGATAAACCCCGGTTCATACTCAAAAATCTGGACACCCGCCTCCACCAGCTCCTGGTAATGAGAGCGGGTAAGTTCAAACACCGTCTTTTTATCCGGGATGTGCGGGGTGATGATTCGCACGTCCACCCCTGACTTTGCCGCAGCGGTAAGCGCCATAGACAAGGAGTAATCGATGACCAGATAGGGCGTGGTGATGTAAAGATACCGTTTGGCCCGGTAAATCAAATTGAGGTACACAGACTGGCCGACCGCCTCATTGTCCCAGGGACAGTCGTGATAGGGCTGGACATAGCCAATAGCCCCTCCGGCGGCAGGTTCTGGATAGAAGGGGGTAAAGTGCTCCTCCACGCTCTGTGTAAAGTTCCACATGGCCAAAAAGGATACGGTCATAGACCATACCGCATCCCCCTCCAGCCGTATGGCTGAGTCCTTCCAGTGCCCGAAGCGGGGTTTGACATTGATGTATTCATCCGCCATATTGATCCCGCCGGTAAAGGCTACCTTTCCATCGATGATCATATATTTCCGATGATCCCGGTTGTTTTGACGCAGGGAAAGCACCGGCATAAGGCGGTTGAACACCTGGCAGCGGATTCCCATTTTCTCCAATCTGGCCGGATAGTCAGAGGGCAGCGTGGCGATGGAGCCAATATCGTCATAGATGACCCTGACCTCTATGCCGGCTGCCGCCTTGTTCTCCAGGATACTGCGCACTGAACTCCACAACTTGCCCTCCTCGATGATAAAGTACTCAATGAAGATATACCGCTGTGCACCCTCCAACGCGGCCAGTATGTCATCGTAGCAGTCATCTCCCAGTGGATAATACTTTGTCTGAGTATTGCCGTACACCGGACAGTAAGTGGTCTGCTCCAAATAGCGGGCCATGCATCCCGCATCCTCCCCCACCAATTGAGCGAGCACGGCGGAACGACCGCATTCCCTGCCCAGGTTTTGGCGGATTTTCTGTTCCATCATCCGCAAGCGGCGCTGATTGAACCCGGAAAGACGGTTTCCCCCAATGAGCAGATAGGCCAATGATCCAAAGGGCATCAGCCCCATCACGATGATGATCCAGCCGATCTTATAACCGGGATTGCTCTTGCTTCCCACAATCCACATGACAACCAGGACGGACAACACCAGGAATATCCATCCAAACATCGGGTAGAATTCAGTGTCCTGCAGACGCAGCAGCGCGGCAGCATACAGCGCAATCTGCAAGAGGATGAGTACCCCCATGGCTCCTAGGCGATGAAACAGCAGTGTTCCAACTTTACTTAACAGCTTGTACATGACTTCTCCTTGTATTTCTTTCTACAGCCCGGAACTATCCCTCTTTCAGCACCACATTGGCCTCTCCCAATGTCTCTTGTAGCTCGGCCAACAGCGCTTCGTGGATAACGCACTGTGTCTGGAGTTTTTTTCGGCTGTCCTCTAAAAAGACAATGGCGGACGAATTCCCCGGAAACATATTCATCAGCTTTTTGAGCCAGGTGAATCGCTCCCCGCTGTCAGGCAGTTTGATCCACAATACCTGTCCCCTTCCTGCCGGGGCCGGAGCCTGCACCTCTCCGCTCAGGGGAACAATCCGGTCCACCATGAGCTGTGGTTCCTTTTCATCCCGGATAGACACCCGCCCCGTGGCCACAACCGGCAGTCCAGCCTTCAGATAGGGACCGCTCTCGTCCAGCACTCGGGAAAAGACCAGCAATTCTATCACTCCAGCGGCATCCTCCAGCATGACATACGCCATCAGAGAGTTATTCTTGGTGGTCTTGGTACGCACAGTGGAAATGACGCCGGCCAGCGTCACCCGGGCGCCATCCCCATACTGTCCCACATCGCCGCCATTCTCTCGCCCGGCAGCTGTCACACTGGTGATGGGTATTGCATGGTATTTCCGGACCTGCTGGCGGTATTCATCCATGGGGTGCCCCGACAGATAAAGCCCAGTCACCTCCTTCTCCATGGCCATCCGCTCGCTGGTCGAAAATTCTGGGATATCCGGCAATATCATGGACGGCACAAAGGAGGACTCCCCTCCTCCAAACAGGTCAAACTGTCCCTCCAGATTCCACCTTCGTTCCCGGCCAACGGTATCGATCACCTGCTCATACCCTTTCAAAAGTTGGCTTCGGCGATAGCCCATGCTATCAAATGATCCGGAACGGATGAGGCTATCCAGCACCCGCTTATTCAGGTCGCAGTCATACATCCGGCTGCAAAACTCCGGAAATGATGTAAAGTGTCCTCCCTTATCCCGCTCAGTCAGCACCGCATTGGTAAAGCCTACGCCAACCCCCTTGAGGGCGGCCAGGCCAAAGCGGATATTTCCACCGGATACCGTAAAGGTGGCACCCGACTCATTGATGTCCGGTGGCAGCAGAAGGATGCCGTTGTCCTTGCACTCGGCAATGTATTCCGCCACCTTGGCCTGAGAATCCAACACCGAAGTGAGCAGGGCGGCCATGTACTCTCTCATGTGGTGGCACTTAAACCATGCTGTCTGATAGGCCACAATGGCATAGGCCAGGGAGTGGGACTTGTTAAAGGCATAGTGGGCAAAATCATTGATTTCCGCATAGATGGATTGTGCCACTTCCTCTGAGATGCCGTTTGCCACACAGCCGGCAATCTTTCGCTTTGGATCGCCATGAATAAAGGCATCCTGTTCCCTCCGGACGTCCTGTTCCTTTTTTTTGGACATGGCCCGGCGCACCAGGTCAGCCTGTCCCAAAGAATAACCCGCCAGCTTCTGGAATATCTCAATAACCTGTTCCTGATAGACGATGCAACCGTAGGTATTTTTTAAAATTGGTTCCAAGGAAGGATGCTTGTATGTGATGAGCCTGTTGTCCTGTGCACAGGCGATGAACCGGGGAATCGAGTCCATGGGACCGGGCCTGTAAAGGGCGATGACGGCACAGATATCCTCAATGCTTTTGGGCTTCAGGCCAACGCACACACCGGTCATCCCCGCTGATTCCATCTGAAATACCCCGGACGTGCGTCCCTCTGACAGCATTTGAAACACGGCCTCATCATCCTCCGGGATATCCTCCAGCTTGAAGTGGGGCTCGGTTTGCCGCACCAGTTTCACCGCATCATCTAGGATAGTCAGGTTGCGCAGGCCCAGAAAGTCCATCTTCAGCAGGCCAAGTTCCTCCAGGGTTACCATGGTGTACTGAGTGACTGGCACGTTATCGTTGGTGGCTAACGGCACATACTCATACACCGGCCGGCAGGTGATCACCACCCCTGCCGCATGGGTTGAGGCATTGCGGGGCATACCCTCCACCCGGCGGGCCATATCCACCAGTTCCTTCATCTGAGGATTGCCCTTATACAAGTCCATAAAACTCTTTGATAGCACCAGCGCCTTGTCCAATGTCATGTCCAGTGCAAAGGGAATTTGCTTTGCAATGTGGTCCACATCGGCATAGGGCACGTTCATCACCCGGCCCACGTCCCGGATGGCAGCTTTGGCCTTCATAGTTCCGAAGGTGACAATCTGAGCCACATGATCCTCCCCATATTTTTGAGAGACATAGTCAATAACTTCCTGTCTCCGGCGGATACAGAAGTCAATGTCAATATCAGGCATGGTCACCCGCTCGGGGTTCAAAAAACGTTCAAAATAGAGAGAGTATTTAATAGGATCCACATCGGTGATATGCAGGCAATAGGCCACCATAGAGCCCGCGGCGGAGCCCCGTCCCGGCCCCACAGGGATGCCCTTGCCCTTGGCATAGCCAATGAAATCAGACACGATGAGAAAGTAGTCCACAAAACCCATCTGCCGAATGACTCCCATCTCCATGCGCAGGCGGTCCTTGAGGGCCTCCTCTCTATCAGGATAGCGCTCCTGAAAGCCCTTCCAGCACAGCCGCTCAAAGTAGGCATCTCCATCTCCCTCTCCGGGAGGCAGCCTAAACTCAGGCAAGTGATACTTGCCAAATTCAAATTCCACATTGCATAGCTGGGCAATTTTTGCCGTGTTCTCGACGGCCTGCGGGCAATTGGGAAACAGGGCTTTCATCTCCTGCTCATCCTTGACGTACATCTCGGTGGTATTATAGCGCATCCGGTCCCGGTCCTCCAGCAATTTCCCCGTCTGCACACACATGAGCACATCCTGCATCCCGGCGTCCTCCCGGGTCAGGTAGTGTGCGTCGTTGGTGGCCACTAGGGGAATCCCTGTCTCATCATGGAGCCGCAGAAGTCCGGCGATGACCGGCTGCTGTTCCGGCAAATGATGATCCTGCAGCTCCAGGTAATAGCCATCCTCCCCGAACAACTCCTTCATCTCCAACGCATGGGCCCTAGCCCCCTCATAGTCTCCATTGCGCAGGCGGCGGGGAATCTCCCCGCCCAGACAGGCGGACAGGGCAATCAGCCCTTCGCTGTGGGCACGCAGCAGGTCCATATCAATGCGAGGCCGAATGTAGAAACCCTCTAAAAAGGCCATAGACACCATATAACTCAAATTGCGGTATCCCACCTCATTGCGGCATAACAAAATCAGGTGGCGTGCAGACCGGTCCAGCTCATGAACCCGGTCAAACCGAGTGCGGGGGGCCACATAGACCTCGCATCCGATAATCGGCTTAACCCCCGCTTCCTTGCAGGCACGGTAGAAATCCATCACACCATACATCACTCCATGGTCTGTGATAGCCACAGCGTCTTGCCCCAAGGCCCTTACCCGTTCCGCCAGCGGCTTGATGCGGCAAGCGCCGTCCAAAAGAGAGTATTCTGTGTGTAAATGCAGATGGACAAAAGCCATGGCGCACCTCCAAGAAATTTAAAACCGATGGGACTGTTCTCTCAATCCCTTTATCCCAGTGTAGGAAATGAAAGCTTCCTCTCCTCGCTCCAACATATTATCGTCTAGCCAACTCCACCAGCTTTCGCATACGGTGGTTCAGGGCGGATTTACTCACCGGTGGACGGCACAGAGCTGCCAGTTGGCTCAAGGTCAACTCAGGATGCTCCAACCTCAGCCGGGCCGTCTCCCTAAGCTTATCCGGCAAGGAGGCCAGCCGCCCCGCCTCCTCCAAGCACAGGATAGCGGATATCTGCTCCCGGGCCGCCTCCACTGCCTTATCCAGATTGGCGCTGTCGCAATTCACCTGCCGATTGACGCTGCCTCGCAGATCTCGCTCCAGCTTAGCTGTCATCACTCCCATGGCAGATACAGGGGCGCCCAGCGCCGTGAGCACATCTTCAATGTGGTCACTCTGCTTAAAGTAGACAATATAATTTCCCTTCCGCTTGGTTTCCTTCGGAAAAAAACCCGCCTCATGGAACAGGGACAACAGCTCCCCGCCCACATGATAGTGAGAGGTGGCAAGCTCCAAATGATAGCCCTTCATAGGATCGGTGACCGACCCGCCTGCAAGGAAAGCCCCCCGTAAAAATGCGGTGCGGCAATGCTCCTCCTCCAGTCGGGCCAGATTGGTATGGAGAGCCACCGAGGACTGCCATCCCAGGCCAAAGGCGTCAAAGATGGCGCGGAGCTTGTCCGGGTCCTGGATGAGAAAGGTTCCCTTTCCATCCCCCTCCCGGGGCATCTGATCAAAGGATAACTTGAAAGCTCGGTAAAATAGCTTGGGTAACCGCTCCTTCAACCCATGGGACTCGGTGATGATCTTGGCCTGACGGCTGTGAAAGGTGTTGCAGAACAGGAGGATGCCATAGGCCTCCGCCTGGGCACAGTCCCGGCAGCGAATGGGCTGCCGGGACAATTCCTCCTTAACCTCAGCAGAAAAGGCCATGGTCTCCACTCCCCTTAAAAAATCTTTGTATCGGCCTGTTGCCGATATACTTCCATCACCGCTTGAGCCACCTTGCGCCCAGAGTGCCGGGCATACTGACTGTTCTCATCCACCAGGGGCCGGGCCACCACCTCCGCCCCCAGCAGCTCCATCTCACGGCGCTCTACCAGCATGGGCTCCGCATCCTCCTTGGAGTACCGCTCCAGCAGGGTATTGCGCACCGGCTCAGAATTACACAGGCACAGATTTACCAGACCAGGACCTCCGTGCTCCAGCAGGGCGGCCACATGATCTACCGCGGTCATTCCCTCCGTTTCTCCGTCCTGAGTCATAATATTACAGATATAGATCTTCAGCGCTTTGCTCTCCTGAATGGCCTCAGCAATACCATCCACCAGCAAATTAGGTATGACACTGGTATATAAGCTCCCCGGCCCCAGCAGGATAATCTGCGCTCGACGGATGGCCTCCAGCGCCTGGGGCAAGGCGGGGGGATGTTCGGGCAACAGGCGCACATGGTGAATACGGCAGTCCTGCTCCTTTTTAAACGCGAATATCTTGGACTCTCCACAGACACTGGCCCCATTGTCAAATATGGCCTCCAGCTGCACATTGGCATTGGTCACCGGCAGGATACGTCCGGTAATTGCCAACACCTCACCCATTCTGGCCACCGCTTGGTCAAAGGACTGAGAGATTCCGTCCAACGCGGCCAGCAGCAGATTGCCAAAGGCTTGTCCCGCCAATCTCCCTTCAGTAAAGCGGTAATTGAGCAGCTTCTGCATCATGGGTTCCGTATTGGCCAAAGCCTCCATACAATGACGGATGTCCCCCGGAGGGAGCATCCCCAGGTCCTTCCGGAGAACCCCGGAGCCGCCGCCATCGTCCGCCACTGTGACAACAGCGGTCAGGTCCTCACTATACAGCTTCAGCCCTCGAAGAATAGTGGATAGCCCCGTACCGCCGCCCAACGCCACAATAGATGGGGCTTTTCCTCGCTCTATCCCTCTCACAGCTCAGGCCCTCGTCATGTCCCGGTGGATCTCGCTGGCCGGATGGCCCAACGTCTGAATATACTCCGTCAGGGCCCGGGTCACCGCCACCGAGCGGTGCCGCCCGCCGGTACAGCCAATGGCGATCACCAGAGCACTTTTCCCCTCTTCTATAAAGTGCGGAAGCAAAAAGGCAATCATGCTTTGCAAATGGCCCATAAACTCCTGCGCTTCCTTGCAGTTAAATACGTAGTCCCGTACATTCGGCTCCAATCCGGTCAGTTGGCGCATTCCCTCAATATAAAACGGATTTGGCAAAAAGCGCACATCAAACACCAGGTCAGCCTCCAAGGGAATGCCATACTTAAATCCGAAGGAGGTCACCGACACACTCATTTCATTGGTGGTCCTGCGGTTCGGGGCAAACATATCCAAAACCTGCCCCCGGAGCTTTTGCACAGGCAGCGCGGTGGTGGTAATAACATACTCCGCTCTCTTCCTGACCAGCTCCATTGCCACCCGCTCCCGCTCCACTGCCTGGGTGAGGCTGTCCCCCTCCCTCATCATGGGGTGAAGCCGGCGCGTCTCCTTATACCGTTTGATAATGCTGGCGGTATCCGCCTCTACAAATAGAATTTTATATTCAAATTTCATTACATTTAGGGTATTCAGTGCGTCAAAAAGGCTGTCAAAGTTCTTGCCTCCTCGAATATCGCACACCATCGCCACTCTCTCATAGGCCCCCGCTCCAGCTAGGCACACCTCGGCAAACTTTGGGATGAGCACCGGGGGGAGATTGTCCACACAGAAAAAGCCGCTGTCCTCCAAAATGGACATCACCGTGGATTTTCCCGCGCCAGACAGTCCGGATACAATTAAAAATTCCATAAGCTTCCTCCCTATCGCAAATAGCGCACTTCCGGCTCCAGCTCCACGCCGGTATCCTGAAATACCCGCTCCCGCACCTGATCTATAAGGGTTAGAATATCCCGGCAGGTGGCCCCTCCTGTGTTAATCACAAATCCAGCATGCTTTGGCGACACCTGTGCTCCCCCCACAGTGAGCCCACGCAGGCCGCACTGATCGATGAGGACAGCGGCAAAATGACCCAGCGGCCGTTTGAATGTGGAGCCTGCGCTGGGGTATTCCAACGGCTGTTTTTCCCGGCGCTTGGCAGCCAACTCCGCCATATGGGCCCAGATATCCTCCCTATCCCCTGGCAGCAGGGTCAGACTGGCGGATAGAATCATCTCCCCGCTGTCCGCAAAGGCAGAGTGCCGGTAGGAAAACCGGCAAGCGGAAGCAGGAAGCACTCGGATGTTCCCCTCTCCATCCATAACACGGACCTCAGACACCACCTGAGACAGCTCCCCTCCATACGCCCCCGCGTTCATAAAGATGCCGCCCCCTAAGCTGCCGGGAATTCCGTGGGCAAATTCCAGCCCGGTGAGTCCCCTCTGCGCAGCCTGGCCAGATAGACGGGACAGCAGGACCCCAGCCTGTGCGGTGAGAACATTGCCCTCTCCCCCGCACCGGCACAGACCAGGCGCTGTCTTAACCACAAAGGCCCGTAGCCCCTCATCATCCACCAGCAGATTGGAGCCGTTGCCTATCACAAGAGGGGCCACCTCCAGCTCCGCCGCCAGGGCCATTGCGGCCACCAGCTCGGTCTCCCCTGTCGGCAAGGCCATTAATGCCGCCGGTCCTCCTACCCGAAAGGTGGTATGCCGACTCATGAGCTCGTTCCGGCGCAGTTCCAATCCTGGCACAGTCTGGCACAGCCGCTCGTATAAGGTATCCAATTGATCCATTGTCTGCCCTCCCCCCAACCCATGGGACATCTACCCTTCTGCCGACAGGTTAAGTTAATATATTATTATACCAGAATTGAGAGCAAAAGAGAATAGCTTTCACAAATTTTAAGAAATGTTGCCCAGGGCGCCTATTGTCATGCTCTTCTAACGCCTGTAAAAAAGTACGGCGCCGCTTAAGCGGCGCCGTACAGGCTGCCAGAAGTGGTCAGCCGCAGCAGTTTTTGGTCTCCTGATACCCCTCTGGAGTGGCGATGGTATTGGGTGGGAAAAATTCCTCGGTGGGGAACTGAACCTGGCGGAAGATTGCACAGGGGTCCTCCTCCTTGCCGCCGGAGCACTCCTTATTAGGCATACAGTAGTCGTAAGCCGGGATGAGCAGCTGGCTGTCCCTCTCCAAGCGGATGATGGAAAACTGGCCCAAGGTGACGTACACGCGGCGGCCCTCACCCCCCATATTCAGCTCATCAGGGAAGCAGGCAGCGATGCCAGCGGGCACCTCGCCTCCCTCAGAGCAGCCGCAGGATGGAGGCATGTCGCATGGGTCAGACAAGCGCATGCTCAAGATGATTGGGTCTACTGAGTTGACCACCGCAATGGGCAAATTGGTGCTCATTAAGCGCTGCTCATCCAGCGCTTTCTCCCTGCTGTTAGAGGTGAACACCTTTGCGGAACCCTCGCTGCCAAACAGGATCGCCCGCTTGTCAAACACTGCTAAGCCGCAGATGGACACCGGACGAGCCGCTCCCACGAAGGCGTCGGCAGTTACTCGGTAGAAGTAACGCACGTCTACGGTGAAAAAGCCCCTGTTGAAGCCTACAGGCTCCACATCGATGTACGCATAGAGCAGCTCGGCCTGACCAGCCTTCAAACTAATGGCCCGGTCAATGACAGCCTGAGAGCTAGCGGTGGGGTACAAGCGCAGATCCTCTACGCAGTCTTTATCACGGCAGCTGTCGAAGATCTTTCGGGTGTGGATGCACACGGCCTCCCGGATACCGGCGGTATCACAGATGGGGCCCGGCTCGATGAATTCAGCCATATTCGTACCTCCCGATGGTTGATAGGAAGGGGCAACGGGTATGGCTTTCCCCTTCCATTCCATTGTATGAAGCAGCGGCCAAGGGGTGCAAAAGGGCAGCTGAATAACAGCTGCCCTTACTGATTTCTCCTTACCGCACAGCGATATCATGGCGCTTGGGCCCCGTGGAAACGATCTTGATGGGGACGCCAATCTGCCCTTCCAAAAACTCTACATAGCCCTTGGCATTGGCCGGCAATGCTTGGTAATCAGTTACGCCCCGCACATCACTCTTCCAGCCGGGCAGGGTAACAAACACCGGTTTGGCCCCCATCAGCTTTGGAGTAGTCGGGAACTGGTCGGTGATCACTCCACTGATCTCATATCCTACGCACACCCGAATCTCATCCAGATAGCCCAGCACATCCAAGCAGGTGAGGGCCACCTGAGTGGCACCCTGGACCATGCATCCATACTTGGTCGCCACCGCGTCGAACCAGCCCACCCGGCGGGGCCTTCCCGTCGTTGCGCCAAATTCTCCCTTATCTCCTCCCCGGCGGCGCAGTTCATCCCCTGCCTCCCCGATGATTTCACTGACAAAGGGTTCAGTGTCGGAACCTACGCAGGAAGAATAGGCCTTGGTGACGCAGATGACCTCCTCAATGGCAGTGGGGGGAACTGCTGCGCCCACGCAGCCAAAGCCAGCCAGCGTGTGGGAGGAGGTTGTCATGGGAAAAATGCCCAGATCTGGATCCTTCATAGAGCCAAGCTGACCCTCCAGCAGAATAGTCTTTCTCTCCCTCAGCGCCTGGTGGACAAATCCCACCGCATCCCCCACATAGGGATGGATTTTTTCCCGTAGGCGGAGCAATTCGCGGTAGATGCCCTCCTCATCCACGGCAGGCTTGTGATACAAGTGCTCAAACAGAATGTTTTTTACCTCAACCACCTGGTGAAGCCGATCCTTCAGACGGGCTTCGTCAAATAGGTCACATACTTGAATGCCCGTCTTAGCGTACTTATCAGAGTAAAAGGGGGCGATGCCACTCTTGGTGGAGCCAAAGGCCCTGCCTCCCAGACGCTCCTCCTCATAGCCATCCTGGAGTACATGATATGGCATGAGCAGCTGGGCCCGCTCCGACACGATGAGGTTTGGGGTTGGCACCCCCTGTCCAGTGATAGCATCCAGCTCAGATGCCAGTTTGTCTACGTCCAAAGCCACACCATTTCCGATGACATTGGTGATATGGGGATAGAAAATGCCGGATGGCAGGATGTGCAAGGCAAAACGCCCATAGTTATTGATAATCGTATGCCCTGCGTTGGCTCCGCCCTGAAAGCGAACCACGACATCTGAGCTCTCCGCGAGCAAGTCGGTGATCTTTCCCTTGCCCTCATCGCCCCAGTTAGCTCCCACAATCGCTTTTACCATTGGAGTACCTCCACGGACCGGGATTCGCAACCAAATTGGATTTGCCTTATCCGGCGCCGTTGTCTCATAGCGGCAGCCTGCCTATGCCGCCAAACCATTATAATCAAGTCTGCCCCAAACCGCAAGTCTTTTCCACCCTTCTGCGGAATTTTTCTTTACTTTCTTAAAGTACGGTGTTAAAATAAGCTCATTCCACTATGGTGGACATGGTTCTGATCCGCTCCAAAGCCTGTCAGAACCTGCGCCATTCACTCGTTTATACAAGGAGGCCGTCCTATGCAAAAGGATGATCAGAGCCTGTCGCTGCTGTACCAGGCCATCCTCTCCCTGCGGTCTGAGGAGGAGTGCGACGCGTTTTTCCAGGACCTTTGCACCATATCGGAGCTTCGGGCCATGAGCCAACGGATGGAAGTGGCCGTGCTGTTGGATCAGGGGCTTATCTATAATGATATCCTTCAGCGCACCGGCGCGTCTAGTGCCACAATCAGCCGGGTAAACCGGGCCCTGCAATATGGTGCAAATGGCTATAAAGCCGTATTACCCCGGCTGTCTACATGATGGATTCTTACACCGTTCTGGCAAAATATTACGACCAGCTCACCACCGATGTAGGTTATGAGAACTGGGCCCGTTATATCCAGCGTCACTTCGCCCGGCTTGACCGCCCTGTCCGCCGAGTGGTAGAGCTGGCTTGCGGCACTGGCAGCCTCACCCATATCCTGGCTGAGCAGGGCTACCAGATGACCGCCGTGGACCTGTCCCCTGATATGCTGTCCCTGGCCGCCCAAAAGTGCCAAGGACAGCAGGTATTGTTCCTGTGCCAGGATATGTCTCGGCTGGCCCTGCTAGAGGAGCCGGACGCGGTTCTCTGCTGCCTGGACAGCCTCAATTATGTCACCCGCCCCGCCGCCTTACGCCGGACCTTTGCCCGGGTGCATCAGGCTCTGGCCCCTGGCGGGCTGTTTCTCTTTGACGTCAAGACTCCTCTGGCCCTGGAGCGAGCGGACGGCCAGGTCTACCTGGACGAAACGGAGGATCTGCTGTGTGTCTGGCGGGGCGAATACCATCCCCGGAGGCGTGTCTGCAGCTATGACCTGGACTTGTTTACCCTGGACAGCGATGGGCTCTGGCGCCGGGAAAGCGAGTATCATGAGGAGTACGCCTACACCATGGATGAGCTAGAGGATTTTTTGGCCCAAGCGGGCTTTCACAGCATCAAACAATATGCCGATCAAAAGATGACCACCCCCAAGGAAGGGGCGGAACGAGTCTTTTTTACCGCTCATAAGGAGTGATTATTGATGGATCAGTTGGTCCGTATTATCGCCAAAGAGGCGCCCATTAAAGCTATAGCCATCTCCGCCACCGGTCTGGTGGAGCGTTCTAGAGCCATCCATAACACCTGGCCAGTGGCTACAGCCGCTCTTGGGAGGCTGCTCATGGCCGCCTCCATGATAGGGGCCACCCTGAAAGAGAATGATGGCTCAGTCACCCTGCGCATACGGGGAAGCGGGCCTCTCGGCTCTCTGACCGCCGTGTCCGACAGCATGGGCAATGTGCGTGGCTACGTCCAAAATCCAGCCGTCGATGTCCCCCGGAAGGCGAAAGGGAAACTGGATGTGGGCGCTGCCGTGGGGTCGGAGGGAAACCTGACCGTCATCCGGGATCTTGGGCTGAAAGAACCATACATCGGCTCCGTTCAGCTGGTGGGAGGCGAGATTGCCGAAGACATAGCCGCCTACTATGCAGAGAGTGAGCAGGTGCCCACCGCCTGCGCCCTTGGGGTACTCATCGAGCCGGATCAACGTGTGCGAACCGCCGGCGGCTATCTTATCCAGCTTCTGCCTGGGGCTGATGACGAAATCATCTCTGCCATAGAGCGCGGTGTGGCCAGACTGGGAGCGGTGAGCGCCAAGCTGGATCAGGGCATTGGCCCCCTAGAACTGCTGAAAATGGTGCTATCTGACTTTGAATTGGAAGTTTTGGATAGGGCTCCAGTGGAGTACCGCTGCTACTGCTCCACGGAGCGAGTGAGCCGGGCCCTCATCAGCATGGGCCGGGACGAACTCACTGCCCTGATTCAGGAACAAGGCCGCGCAGAGCTCACCTGTCAGTTCTGTGACCGGGTGTACCGATTCTCCCCTGATCAGCTTCGCAAACTGTTGGAGGAAGCCAGCTCCTGACTGTCTTATCCCATCCTGCCTCCCGGGGCATATTGGCTTTAAATAATAATTTCAAATTTCTCTATTGACATCTCTCCCCATCCTTTGCTATAATAGGAAACGCCGTTCAGTGCAGTTGCAGTTGATTTGGGAGCATAGCTCAGCTGGGAGAGCACTTGCCTTACAAGCAAGGGGTCACAGGTTCGAGCCCTGTTGTTCCCACCATGCACTGTTCCAATTGGATAAGGAGTATGTGGCGCGGTAGTTCAGTTGGTTAGAACGCCGGCCTGTCACGCCGGAGGTCGAGGGTTCAAGTCCCTTCCGCGTCGCCAC
>CAKNZJ010000005.1 GCA_932222125.1 uncultured Clostridia bacterium
AGCGGAAAACAACACTGTTTACTGCAATTACCGCACGCTGTGCAACAGCACCAATCTGCGTTACTTCCAGCTAAAGGCAGTGCGCACCAGCACCTGGGAAAAAGACCATGGCATTGTGCTTGGTATGCGAAGTGTGGATGAAGAAACTCGTAGCGAGCTGGAAAAGAAAAATCTGTTGCAAGAGGCCCTCCAACAAGCCAACCGGGCCAGCAAAGCCAAAAGCGTTTTCCTCTCCAATATGTCGCACGACATCCGCACCCCAATGAACGCCATTGTTGGTTTCACCAGCCTGGCAATCACCCACATCAATCAACGCGAGCAAGTGCAGGAATATCTGAAAAAGATTATGACCTCCGGCAACCACCTGTTAAGCCTGATAAACGATGTGCTGGACATGAGCCGCATTGAAAGCGGGAAGCTGCAGTTGGAAGAAAAGCCCTGCAGCCTGCCGGAGATTCTCCATGGGCTTCGGAACATTGTGCTGGCGGATGTACACGCCAAACAGCTTGAGCTGTATATGGACACAGTGGACGTGGTGCATGAGAACATTGTCTGCGACAACCTGCGACTAAACCAGGTGCTTCTGAACCTTTTGGGCAACTCCATCAAGTATACAGGCCCCGGGGGCATGGTGAGCATGCGCATTTCCGAGAAGCCTGGCGCGCCGGAGGGCTTTGCCCGCTATGAGTTCTGCATACGGGATACAGGCATCGGCATGAGCGAGGAGTTTGTGGCCCGCATTGCAGAGCCTTTTGAGCGGGAGCGCAACTCCACCACCAGCGGCATACAGGGCACTGGGCTGGGCATGGCTATCACCAAAAACATTGTGGACATGATGAACGGCACCATTGACATAAAGAGCAAACAGAACGTGGGCACAGAATTTACGGTATGCTTCACCTTTAAGCTGGATGGGGACGTGCCGGAATCCCAGACCATCCCCCAACTGCAGAACTGCAGGGCGCTGGTGGTAGACGATGACTTCAACACCTGCGACAGCGTTACCTGCATGCTGCAAGAAATCGGCCTGCGGGCTGAGTGGACTCTTTCCGGCAAGGAGGCTGTGCTG
>CAKNZJ010000006.1 GCA_932222125.1 uncultured Clostridia bacterium
AGGGTATATGTCCCGTCCTGCCCCGTCACAATCTCTTTGGAGAAGGCGCCATTTTCCGAACTCACTAAGAATCGCGCCCCGGCGAGGCCCTTGTTGGGGTTGGTGCTGTCCACCTTTTTGACGGTAAGCTCATATTTTTGGCGGGTGATGTTCAGCTCGCCCACCATAACGGCCTGCACGTCATTTGCGGGGTGATAGTTGGAGCCGGGGCCGGTGTAGGCATACTCGTAGACGCTGCACTCACCCCATACGCCCTGTGCGCCCAAATCCAGAATATATTGGGCGCGGTCGCGGAACGATCTGCCGTCCATGGTATCGTCAATGCTGGTATAGCTGGTATGCTCCAGATTGTTGTAAACGCACAGCAGTTCCTCGGCGCAGGCCACCACGGGGTCAGACAGCAGACCGGCCTTGTAGCGCCAGACGACAGCCTGGGTCCAGGAGTTCATGGTCCAGGTGTAGTTGCTGTCCCACACGTCGTCCACGCCGAGGGCTTTGGCCTGATCGGTAAAGACGCCGGTAGAATGTGCGTAGAAGTAGGCCATCATCGTTTTGACTGTGGGATCGGAGATGGGCTTGGGATTTCCCCAGGTGTGGCCTTTCAGTGACCAGCCCATGCCCTTGCCCTTCTCGGCACAGAAGCCCATGGTACTTTTTCCGTTGAGGGCAAAGTGCATCTGGTGCATATAGCACTCACCCAGGGCCGGGGAATCGTACTTGGTTCCGCTGTAAGCGCAGTCATCCATTTTGATGGTATCCGGCGCGGCGGCGCTGGCGGGAGCCGTCAGCATACTGAGAATGGAGACGACGGCCAGAAGCAATGCGGTAATTCGTTTTTTCATATAGCCTCCTCATCATGTGTTGGCATGAAAAGAGGCTATACCCCCCTAAAATATCGGGAAATACCGTCCTCCTTTCATGCGTGTGTTTGGGTGTTCCCGATCTCTATTTTTAGGGGAATAAAATAACCGCCCTGCGGAACAAGGCGGCTGCGGAGAAATGCGTCTCACGGTGAGACGCATTTCCGGGCACAGAAAAAGGCCCTCCAGCCGGGGGGCCTTTTCCGTCTGTACTTTTAGGGTTCGTAGGGATTGTGGGTGTTCGGCCTGCCGACAATCATAAAGCAGTAGGTCACGCCGCCGCTCTCGGTCACGCCCACGCCGATACTGTCACAGTCCGGCTTTATCATCGTCTCAAAGTGGCCGGGAGAATTAAGCCAGTTGTCGTGGGCGTGCTGGGCGGCGTCCTCCGTGGCGACGCCGGTGAATACCGTAAGGTTTATGCCGAAACCGTAGGGGTAGCCGCTGGCGATCACGGCCTCACATTCCTCTTTTGTGTGATGCCAGGTGTACCGCTGATCCGAGAGGGTTTGGGCGGCGGTCATCAGGGCCTCGCTGACCGGAAGCTCCGCCACGCCGTTGGCCTTGCGGGTCTGATTGATAAGCCGTACCAGCTCCTGCCGTACATCCGGTTCCTCCGTGGGGCTGGGGCCGTCCACGACGGCGGGGGCCGCTGGAGCGCCGGAGCCAACGGTGAGCGTCAGGGTTCCGCGCTCTCCGGCACGGTTGGCAGCGGTGATGTTTGCGGTTCCCTCCGATTTGGCGACAGCTACCCAAAAGCCTGTGATCTGCTCCACCGCTACTGTGTCCGGGTCGCTGGAGGTAACGGTGTACTCCGTCCCGCTGGGGCCGATCATGAGGCCGCTCCGTTCTCCGACTGCCAGGGTGTTGCCCTTGTAGCTGTTTACCCGGACAGCACTTGCCGGGGGATCTGCGGCTATGGCCGGAATAGTGAGCAGGGAGAGTGTCAGCATGGCGGCGGTGAGCCGGACGGTCAATCTTGCTTTTTTCATGGTCGTTTTCCTCCTGTAATGTAGTTTTAGTTGGGTTTCTCTATCATTATTATACTACATTTGGGGGAAATTGTCCAAAAATGGCGTGTCAAGCCTCGACTGCCCGGACGCACCAGCGGTAGCTGGGCTGGTTCATCACACAGGTAAAAAGGGTGATGCAGTTGTCGCTGGTGGCCTCCAGCATGGTGTTGTCCATCACGTCAACCTTTGCCACACTGGTAACGGTATAGGTGCGGGTCCCCAGGGCGGTGGTAAGGGTGATGGTATTGCCCGTGTCAAGCGTATGGATTTTCCCGAAATGGTTATTTACCCCCCGGTTGTGCCCAGCCAACGCAACATTTCCATTCCAGATGCTGGTGTTGGTGAAGTGGCCCGCCCCCTTTTTCAGAGCGGCGCTGTCCGTCCCCTGATAGATATTGACACTCAGGCCGATGGACGGGATTTCCAGTGTGCCCAAACTGCCGTTGCTGTAATAGAGGTCGGCGGTCACATCGGTAAAGGCGGTGACGGGGCCGCTGGTGGTGGGATAGGCCGG
>CAKNZJ010000007.1 GCA_932222125.1 uncultured Clostridia bacterium
AGAGTATCCCCGTAGAAAAGCACGTTGGCGATACGGTGATCGGAGCGACCATCAACAAAACTGGCTATTTCAAAATGCAGGCCACTAAGGTAGGGGATGACACCACTCTGGCGCAGATCGTCCGGCTGGTGGACGAAGCTACCAGCTCCAAGGCCCCCATCGCAAAGCTGGCTGATAAGGTTGCTGGGGTATTCGTTCCGACTGTTATTGGTATCGCACTTGTGGCGGCGGCGGTCTGGCTGGTGCTGGGCTATGGCGTTGAGTTTGCCCTGTCCATTGGCATCTCCGTCCTGGTGATCTCCTGTCCTTGCGCCCTGGGACTGGCAACGCCCACCGCTATCATGGTGGGAACGTGTAAAGGAGCCACCAATGGCATCCTGATAAAATCGGCGGAGGCGTTGGAAACCGCCCACAACATTGATACTGTCGTGCTGGACAAGACCGGCACCATCACCCAGGGCAAGCCGGTGGTAACGGACATTTTGTGTGGAGCTGGAATAGACCGCCTGCGGCTGCTGCAAACCGCCGCCTCCCTGGAAAAGTTGTCGGAGCATCCTCTGGCGGACGCTATCACCGCAGAAGCGGGAAAGGCAAAGCTGCCGCTGTCCCCGGTTGAGGACTTCCAGCAGATTCCCGGTCAAGGCATCGTAGGCCGGGTAGACGGCGAAATGTGTCTGGCAGGCAACCGCCGCATGATGGACGCCCACAATATCACAGGCGGGCAACTGCTGCGCTCCGGGGAAACACTGGCGGCAGAGGGCAAAACACCCCTGTTCTTTGCCCGCGCCGGGAAGCTCATGGGCGTGATCGCTGTGGCCGATGTAGTCAAGCCTACCAGCGCCCAGGCTATCCAGGAATTGTCCGGCCTCGGTATTGAGGTGGTCATGCTCACCGGGGACAATGCAAAGACCGCTCAGGCCATCCAGCGGCAGGTCGGCGTAGACCGGGTAGTGGCCGAAGTGTTCCCCCAGGACAAGGAAAAGGAAATACGCCGCTTGCAGGACAGCGGCAAAAAGGTGGCGATGGTTGGGGACGGCATCAACGATGCTCCCGCGCTGGCCAGGGCCGATGTGGGTATCGCCATCGGAGCGGGAACAGATGTAGCGATCGAATCCGCCGACATTGTGCTGATGAAAAGTGATCTGCTGGATGTGTCCACGGCCATTCAGTTGAGCAAGGCCGTCATCCGCAACATCAAGCAAAACCTGTTTTGGGCCTTTATCTACAACATCATCGGCATCCCTATCGCCGCCGGTGTATTCTTCCTCTCTTTCGGCTGGAAGCTCAATCCCATGCTGGGGGCGTTCGCCATGAGTTTCAGTTCTGTATTTGTTGTGTCCAATGCACTCCGGCTGCGGTGGTTCCAGGCAAAGCATGAGGTTTACCCTGAAAACCACCAAGCCGAAGTGGATATAGGCAAAAATAATCAAAAAGGAGTGTTTCAAAATATGGAAAAGGTACTGTTAATTGAAGGTATGGTATGCGGAAACTGCGTCAAGCACGTCCATAAAGCTCTGACCGGGCTGGAGGGTGTGCAGGAGGCTGTTGTTGAGCTGGAAAGCAAGACCGCCAAGGTGTGCCTGGACAGCAGCGTGTCCGATGATACGCTGAAAGCGGCGGTGGAGGATGCTGGGTACACACTGGTCAGCATCCAGGAAACAGCATGAAGGC
>CAKNZJ010000008.1 GCA_932222125.1 uncultured Clostridia bacterium
CAAATTCACGTCTGGAAAAAGTCTGCGGATGACAACGCCATCAATGGATTCCCTGCCGGTACTCCTCTGGAGGGCGCGGTTTTTGAGATCTATGTTAAGGCAAACCGGCTGGTGGACACCATCAAGAGCGACAGCCGGGGACTGGCGGTATCGAAACAGCTTCCCTTGGGCCGCTATACCCTGAAAGAGGTCACCAGCCCCGCCTACTACAGCCCCGCCAGCGAGACTGTCACCGTCTACCTGGAGCATGAGGGCCAGATCGTGCAGATTGAGGTCCTGAACAAGAGTGTCTACACCCATGTGTCCGTAAGTAAGAGCGGATATACCCAGGTGGTTCCCGGCCAGTCTATCCGATATACCTTCAAGGAGATTGGCAACAATTCCACCGTGCCCCTGGACAACTTCTTCTGGCGCGACACGCTGCCCACGGATGCAGTACGTCTGGACAAGATTATTACCGGTACATGGTCGGCCAAGCTCACCTATAAGGCCGTATTCCGTACCAACGTCAATGGGGAGTACCGCACATTGGCGGACAACCTGGACACCCAGCGCAGCTACACTCTGGACGCTTCGCCTGCCGCTTTGGGGCTGGCCAGCAACGAATATGTCACCGAGGTGATGTTCCTGTTCGGCCGGGTACCCGCAGGCTTCAAGCAGATGCAGACCCCGTATATCTATTGCAATGTGCTTTCCAGCGTTTCCCACGAGTATCGCTTCACCAATAAAACGGATGTAGGCGGTACTTGGCAGGGGCAGTGGATCATGGCGAATGACCGCTGGGTGACCATTGTCTATCGTGGAGGGCCCACACCCACTCTGCCCAGAACGGGCTATTGATTTTCCGTATACGCACGCCTGGAGGGGGCGGCTATAGCCGCCCCCTCCAAACTATGAGGTGATGTTCAATGTTAGATTGGATTTTTGAAGGCGCGGCAAATTGGGTGGCAAGCGTTATGACCCAAATCATGGATGCCATCTCTGGCCTGTTCCTGGAGGCGTTGGGTACGGACATGACGGCCATGGAGGAGTACTTCCCCTTTGCTGTCAGTGCCTACACAGTGGTTCAGTACATGGCCTGGGCACTGCTGTTCCTGGTTGTGGTGTGGCAGCTTTTTCGGGCTTTTGGCGGACCGCTCACCGAGGCGGAGAATCCACTGCATCTGCTGGCGCGGGGCGGGATCTTCGCCGTCCTGATCAGCTATGCGAAACCCATTTTCAGCCTGCTGCTGAATATTGCCCGCGCACCCTACACTGCCCTGATGGACACATCTATGACACCAAGCAACTTTACGTTCGCTGGTATCCAGCAGGTTCTGAGCAACGGGCTGACAACTATCGTATCCGTTGCTACTGTCGTGGGCCTGATCCTGCTGATTATCTTAATGATCGCTCTGGCCTGGAACTACTTCAAGCTCCTCCTGGAGACGGTGGAGCGGTATGTGCTGGTGGGCGTCCTCTGCTATACCTCACCGCTGGCTTATGCCATGGGCGCATCCAAGGCGACATCCCGCGTTTTTCAGTCCTGGTGCCGGATGGTAGGCTCCCAGTTATTGCTGCTGGTCCTTAACGTCTGGTTCCTGCGGGCTTTTGATTCCTCGGTAGGGCAGTTCATCGCCAATGGCGGCGCCTTGACTACGGGGCAGGGCAGTATCTTTCTGTGGCTGTTCTGTGCGCTGGCACTGTTGAAAATCGCTCAAAAATGTGACAGCTATCTGGCCGCTCTTGGCCTCTCCGTCGCGCAAACCGGCAGCAGCATGGGTATAGAGATGATGATGGCGGCCCGGGTACTTACTGGCTTTTCCAAAGGCGGCGGGAGTGCAGCGTCTATGTTCGGCGGAGCAGGAAAAGCGGGCGCTGCTGCAGGCAACGCTGCCAGCACAGCGGCGGGTGGTGCAGCAGGCGGTATATTCTCTGGCTTTGCCAGCCGGTATAAGCCCAACAGCTTTGTCCGGGACGCAGTGGTCGATGGCGGCTCCCGTATGGGTGCAGGCGGCAGTGTTGGCTTTGTAGGCCGTACC
>CAKNZJ010000009.1 GCA_932222125.1 uncultured Clostridia bacterium
GAGGGCGGCGTTGTCTTAACAAGCAACGAATTGTGGGGCCACAATTCAGCTTGACAGGGGCTTGCCGCCCCTATGACCCCGCATTTCAGAAAGGATGATGTTTTTTGAAAAGAACGCTTGAAATGAAAATCCGCTTTACCAGGGGCGAACTGGACGCCCTCACCAAGAAAGCCCGCAAGTCCGGCTTTTCCCGCGAGGGCTATTCCCGCCGCATCCTCAACGGCGCGACGGTGAAAGAGAACCCGCCCGCCGATGTGCCCATGCTGATCCGGGAGGTGCGGCGCGTGGGCTACAACATCGACCAGATTTTGAAGCGGGCCAACTCCATCGGCCTGCTGGACGTGCCCCAGCTCCGCAAAGCCCTGGAGGACAACCGGGCCGTGGAGAAGCTGATCGTGGACACCTACACCACCCCCTCCGACTGATATGGCCGTGACCTCCATCTGGCCCATCAAGGGGCGTGTGGACAGGGTGATAAACTACGCCCGGAACCCGGAAAAGACCACCGAGGGCGGTTATGAGGAATTGGCATCCCTCCACGTTGTTGATGATGTGGTGGAGTACGCTGCCAATGAGATGAAAACTGAATACCGCTCCTACGTGTCCTGCCTGAACTGCCGGGAAGATACCGCCGCCGCTCAATTCATGGAAACAAAGCGTTTCTATGGCAAGCTGGGGGGCCGGGTGTGCTACCACGGGTATCAGTCCTTTACGGCGGATGAAGTGACAGCGGAGGTGGCCCATGAGATTGGTGTCAAGCTGGCCCAGGAATTATGGGGCGACCGCTTTGAGGTGGTGGTGGCTACCCACTGTAACACCGGGCACTATCACAATCACTTTGTCATTAACTCGGTGTCCTGGGCGGATGGCAAGAAGTTTTATAATTCTCCCGCCGACTACGCAAAAATGCGGGAGGTGTCAGACCGCCTTTGCCGGGAGTATGCCATTTCCGTCATTGAAAATCCCGGTGGCCGGGGTAAGAGCTATGGCGAGTGGCAGGCGGAGCAGAACGGCAAGCCCACCCACCGGGGCACCATCCGAGCCGACATTGATCGGGCCATCCTCGCGTCTACCACCGAGCGAGATTTTATCCGGGTGATGGGCGAGATGGGCTACCAATTCAAGACCCACGGCAAGGGCGGCGCTCCGCTGAA
>CAKNZJ010000010.1 GCA_932222125.1 uncultured Clostridia bacterium
AAGTTGATCGTGTTGAAAATCTTGATCCTATACCCGCTGCGTTGGAGCAATTTCCCAGCGTCGATCACGATGTCCCCTTTCGGGTCAGTGACTACGAACGATACTGGATAAGTTTTTGACGTACACTGCATGAGGTTGGGCTTCAGAAAAAACCTTGTCTTGCCGCTGCCGGAGCCGCCGATAATCAGCACGTTTTTATTCCGCGCCGTTTTCGGGTCCTTGGGGCGGCTGTTCATGGTAAGCCGTTCCGTCTGCGTCAGGATGATGTTGTCCTCAAATTTGGGGGCGATATAGGGCGCGATGTCCTGGGCGTTGCCCCAACGGGCCGAGCCGTACTCCACGTTGCGCCGGTACTTCTTGGCGTTCTTGCCCTTGACGTAGACCGCCAGCCGCAGGGCCGCGCCGCACAGCAGCCCCACCAGCAGATCGGCGGGGTGAAAGCTGGGGGCGGCGGATTGGAACGCGGCGGAGAAACCGTCCATCAGCCCCAGCACCTTGGCGGAGAAGTCCGCGCCGGGGGCCAGCCGCCACATCTGCCCCAGCTTGGTGGCGTACAGGCCGATCATCACATAGGGCAGATTGGGCAGGATGTACTTCTTGATGTTGATCTGCATTACCGCTCCCGCTCCTTCCGCTTTTCCCGGTTCACCACGGTATTCTTCACCCGCTCCTTGAAACTGGCCAGCCGTTGCAGCACCGAGGGCCGGGAGGCTTTGCGCACCTTTTTCCCGGCATACTCATTGAACGCGGAGGTCAGGGCGTCGGCGTCCCTGCTCTTGAAGAAAATCAGGAACTTGGGCGGGTCGCTGCTCCTGTCCCGCTTGATGGCGTAGTCCACGCCGTATTTCCGGGCGATGCGGTCAAACTCCCGGATGGACGGGTCGTTGATCTCAATATTGGACACGCCCTGATTCTGCCCGATAAGCTGCTTTACCGTCTGCTTGCCGTGGGGTATCACATGGGCATCCTGTTTCTGCTGCTTCTGGTGCTTGACCTCTCTGCGGTGGGCCATGTACTTGGCAATCGCCGCCTTGAACATCCGCCCGGTGAATCTGGTGCCATTCACCATCAGCGTCAGCGTTTTGTTCTCCACTTCCTCCTGCATGAAAAATCACCTCTCATTATCCCGGCTTTTCTGCCGGTGCTGCAAATATTCGTTCCAGTCCTTGCCCCGCGCCGGGGTATGGACGGTCACAGAGTAGCCCTTTTGCGTGTATTTGGCCTTCATCCGCTCTGCCGCCGTCCGCCCCGGCCCGTCCGCGTCCAGACACAGGTCAATGCGCCGCAGATGGGGATTTTCCCGGAGATAGGTGTCCAGAGGCCCGTCATAGAGGCAGCACAGCGCCACGGCGTTGCTTTTCACGCTGCGGTGCAGGGTGCAGTAGCTCATTAGGTCAATGGGGGCCTCGAATACGAACACACGGAGCTGCCTGCTGTCGCATGGGAGCCGGAACGCCACCTCCTTATCGCTGCCGGGGACGCCGCCCCGGAACGCCGCGCCGTTCAGATCGTAGGTGCCGCGCTTGGCTGCGAATACCGGCTTGCCCGCGCTGTTTCTGCCGACAAAGACGCAGTTGTGATATTTCGCGTCCTCATAGAGCAGCCCCGCGCCGATAAAGTCCCGGATGACCTGGGGCGCGATACACCGTTTCTGAAGATAGGCGGTCACACGGCGGTTATCGCTGTTCGGCGGCGGGAGGGCAAAGGGGACTTCTTTCTTCTCTGGAACGGGCGGCGGCGCACGAAGAAACCGTGCGCCGCCATGATAGTCCAGAAGGTACTCTACCGCCTCCGGGAAACTCTTGCCCTCGAACCGCTCCAAGAAAGAGATCGCGTCCCCGCCCCGGTTTTCCGAGTAGCGGAACCAGGTGCGGCGGTTCTTAATCCGCAGGCTGTCCATTTCCTTGGTGGTGTAATAGCTGCCGACCCGCTTGACCTGATACCCCAGGGAGGTCAGCAGATCGGGCAGATCGGTCTCCCTGGCGGTCTCCAGCTCGGCCTCGGTAAAGCGTCCATCTGTGTCAGGCATCAATATCCCGTCCGGGGGAGCGGGGTGGGCTTGCCGTACACCGTTGTCACCCAGCGGCTGACGGCCTGTACCCACACGCCGTTATAGGTGCCGCCCACATCGGCCACATTCACAAAGGACGTGGTGGTGATGTTGGAAATGGCGGTGCAGTACAGCATGGGCTTTTCCACCTGGGCGAAACCGGCGGGGGCCTGTCCAAAGACAAACATAATCTCGGTCACGCGCTCATTGGAGGCCAGCCCCAGGGCTGTGGCGGACGCGGCCAGGGTGTAGTTCTTGCTGGTGGAGAGATTGTCCGCCAGCGTTCGATACTCGCCGCCGTTGACGCGGTAGGTGATCTTATAGGTGCCGGGGAAATTGTAGGTGCCGGTCACGATGCTGTCCAGCCGGACCTCGGCAGGGAGCGTGTCGCGCCAGTAGAAGGACTGGAGCATGACGTTGGAGCTGTTGGCAATGTCGGAAAGTACATAGCGCACCGGCTGGCCCGCCATGATCTGGTTGGGGCCGGTCTTGGTGATGGACACGCCGGTGGCAAGGGCCTTGTTCGTGACCTCAAAGCGCACGATCTCGCCCTCATGCTCCAGATAGGCGGTCAAATCCTCGCCGCTGATGCCGTAGTTGTTCGGGGCCTTGACCTCGCGGATGGTATAACGGCCCAGGGGCAGGGGCTTGGACGCAGCCAGTCCCCGGCTGTCGCTCTTGATGGTGTCCACCAGATTCCCGGCCTTGTCGTAGATTTCAAAAATCGCGCCCTCCAGCAGCGTCCCGGCAGGCAGGCCGTTGGTGGGGTTGTAGTCAGCGGATTTTTTGGTAATCTGAATCTGCGCGGTGATGGGCGTGTTCTTCCACTCGATCAGCGTGGTCTCCCCGGCGGTGACATACACGGTTTTCATCTGCGTGTCGGGAATGTAGCCCTTATTTTCCAATTCGCGGAGATAGTAGCGGCCCGAAGTGGTCAGGCCCTCAATATAGACATACCCCGAGTTGTCGCTGGTGTACTGCCCAATGGGGGTATTGGTACTGTCATACAGCAGGAACGTCACCCCGTAAATGCCCTTGCCGGTTACGCTGTCGGTCTTGTGAATCAAAATGCCGGAAAAAGGCTTGTTTTTCACCGTCAGTGTGGTAGTTTTACCGTCCGTGATGGTGAAATAGGTGGGGGTGCTGTCCAGCTTGAAGCCCTGCGCCGCCTCGATCTCCACAGCATAGTAGTCACCGGCGTCCAGGTCCAGGTGGGTGCGGCCCTGTTTATCTGTGGTGATGGTGTCCACCAGAGTACCGTCCATTTTTCTGATCTCGAAAGTAGTACCAGGGATGCGCTGGGTGGTGTCGCTCTCGGAGACCTTAATCAGCTCCAGCCCGCCCTCGGCCTTGTTGAAGAAGGTCAGGGTCTGGGCGGCTCCCTGCTTGATAAGGATGGACTGCGGCGTGGTGTCCAGCACATAACCGCTGGCGGTCTTGGTTTCCTTGGCGGTGATGGTAGTGCCGGGGGTCAGGTCGGTGATAACAATGCGCCCATTTTTATCGGTCACATACTCGCCGTTATTCGGCCCCACATACTGACCGCTGGAATCGGTGACAAGGAAGGTCACGCCTTGGATGGGGTCAGTAGTGCCATCCACATACTTCTGGATGGTCAATGTCTGCTGAGGCGCATTGTAAAAGGTGAGGGTCTGCGTGTCTGCTGGGTTGACGGTGACGGTCTGCGTCCGGGTGGCCTCGTCAATGGTGTAGCCGGGAATCGTCCTGGTTTCTCTGGCCACGATAGTGCCGGTCACGCCGGAAATGCGGATTTCGCCGTTTGCGTCGGTGGTATAGAGGCCGTTGCTGGACAGATGGCCGTTGGCGTTGTCCACATAGCCGCCGCCAGCGTAGGTCAGCTCAAATTCCACGCCTGCCAGCGGCTGCTTGGTGACGGAATCCAGCTTTCGGATCACCAGCTCGCCCGCCCGCTGGTTCCAGAAGGTCAGCTCGGGGGCCTGGGGGCCTGCGGTGATCTTCACCGTCTTGGGCGTGCCGTCCAAAACAAAACCGTCCACTGTTTTGATCTCGCGGGCGGTGATGGAAGTGCCGGGTTCCAGCCCCTCAATTACGATCTCACCCGCAGCGTTGGTGTAAAATACGCCGTCGCCAGGGCCAACCGCCGCGCCAGTGCTGTCCGTGATTTTGAACGCTACACCCGCCAGCGGCTCATTCTGTGTCCCCTCAATGTACTTGTGAATCGTGAGGGTCATTTTGGGGTCATTCTCAAAGGTGAGGTCGTTGCCGCCGCAGGTTCCGTCATTGTTCCCGGCGTTGGTTTCGCCGCCGCCCACGCCGCTGGTCAGGCTGTTGGTTCCATTCTTCACAATGATGGTTTTGGGAGTTGTGTCCAGAACGTACTCGCTGGGGACCTTGCTCTCACTGACTACTATGGTGCTGCCCGGAACGAGGCCGGATACCGTCACCGTGCCGTCCTTGCCGGTGGTGTAGCGGCC
>CAKNZJ010000011.1 GCA_932222125.1 uncultured Clostridia bacterium
AGCCATTAGCAAAATAAAAATCAAGGAGATATAATACAGACATAGCAGGAAGGGAGGCGGTCATACGGATGATTTGGTTCAGAGTCTAAAGGATGCAGGCTGCAGCGCTCAGACCATTGAGAAGGTATCCGTAAGCAGTGAGCCATATGAGAAGAAAAGGCTGTTCGGAAGGCTTGGGAGGTGACGCCATGCAGACGGAGGTGTTCCAGGGCATCCTGATACCATTCTTTGGGACGACGCTCGGCTC
Source organism: uncultured Clostridia bacterium (assembly GCA_932222125.1). Classification (GTDB taxonomy): domain Bacteria; phylum Bacillota; class Clostridia; order Oscillospirales; family Oscillospiraceae; genus Enterenecus. The sequence continues at coordinate 248 of CAKNZJ010000011.1, forward strand.
TGCCTGTGTGCTGTTCATGAAAAACAGGCTGAACCAGATGGTGCAGAGGGCGCTGACAGGATTTGCGGCGGGCGTCATGGTGGCGGCATCTGTCTGGAGCCTGCTGATCCCGGCAATGGAACAGTCGGAGCCTATGGGGAAGCTGTCGTTCCTTCCTGCCGCAGCCGGTTTCTGGTTCGGTATCTTGTTCCTTCTGCTGCTTGACCGGGCAGTCCCCCATCTCCACATGAACAGCAGCAAGGCGGAGGGACCAAAAAGCAGCCTGCAGAAGCAGGTCTTATTGGTGCTGGCGGTGACCCTCCACAACCTGCCGGAAGGCATGGCAGTGGGCGTGGTCTATGCCGGGTGGCTTTCCGGGGATGCAGGGATCACTGCCATGGGCGCACTGGCGCTTTCCCTTGGGATTGCGATACAGAATTTCCCGGAAGGGGCGATCATCTCCATGCCTCTGCGGGCGGAGGGCGTCAGCAAGGGAAAGGCATTCCTTTATGGTACGCTTTCTGGTGCGGTGGAGCCGGTGGGCGCGGCGCTGACCATACTTGCGGCGGGATTTGTGGTTCCGCTCCTGCCGTATCTTCTGAGCTTTGCGGCCGGGGCCATGGTCTATGTGGTCGTGGAGGAGCTGATCCCGGAAATGTCGGAAGGGAAGCACTCCAATGTGGGGACCGTCCTGTTTGCGGCAGGATTTACAGTCATGATGGTGCTGGATGTGGCGCTTGGATAAAAGAATGGGAGGATGAGAAAAATGAGCAGACATGATGAGATCAAAAACGCATATAAGAGCCTCGGTGGGGAGGCGACATTCTATGACGGGATATAAGCGCACCGACTGGCTCATTGATAAAATATATACGCCAAAATGAATGTGGTACAATTTTGAAAAAATGAGGTAAAGAAATATGGAAAAACTGGTTTATATCACAGAGGAAGAACGGGCAAAGTGCCAAAAGGTGGCTGACGCGTTTGCAGAGCTGTACAAAATGGAGAATATTGTGGTGCTTGATGCGGGTAAATACGGTTTTGTTGAACTGAAATATTACAAGCCGCCACATGGCTTTGAGGATGCAATAACCTTTACGGACAGCGTGGCATTATTTGAAGACTTGTGGGAG
>CAKNZJ010000012.1 GCA_932222125.1 uncultured Clostridia bacterium
ATTGTTGACCAGATTTTTATCGGTCAGGGGGTAGGGTATCTTGGCAATGGCGCCACCAATGTGGTCATGCCCATGACGGTGATCGCGATCGCGTTAAGCCTGCTGATCGGTGACGGAGCCGCGGCCTACCTGAGCCTGAAGCTGGGCGAGGGGGATGAAGAGTCAGCGGCCAGGGGCATAGGATGCTCTATTTCGGTCATGGCAGTGGCGGGCATTGTCCTCTGCGTGCTGTTCAACCTGTTTCTGGAACCGTTATGCAGGCTGTTTGGCGCGACAGAAGACATCCTGCCTTACGCGATGGATTATGGACGGATCATTTCCTATGGGATCCTGTTTTCTTCCATTGATTCCGGCATGGCAGGCATGATCCGTGCGGACGGCAGCCCGAAATACAGTATGGCAGGGCTTCTGGTGGGCTGTATCACCAATATCATCCTTGACCCGATCTTCATTTTTGTGTTCCATTGGGGCGTAAAAGGAGCGGCCTGGGCAACGGTCGCAGGGCAGATACTGAACGCTTTTCTGTATCTTGCCTATATTTGGAAATTCAAGAGCATTAAGCTGGATAAGAAGTGCTTCCGCATTTCAGGGAAAGTGATGGCGAAAGTCAGCAGTCTGGGCATATCCAGCTTTATCACGCAGATTGCCATTGTGCTGGTCATGGCGGTCACCAATAACATACTGGTATCTTACGGCGCGCGGTCGAAATATGGTGCGGAGATCCCCCTGACGACTATAGGTATTACCATGAAGGTGAACCAGATCGTCTCAGCCGTCCTTCTTGGACTGGCAACAGGCGCGCAGCCTATCTGGGGCTACAATTACGGCAGCGGGCAGAAGGACAGGGTAAAGCAGGCATACCGTATTATACTTACTGCGTCAACGATCATGCTGGTTCTGGCATTTCTGGTGTTCCAGTTCGCCCCTATGAGCATTGTCCGGCTCTTTGGTTCGGAATCAGAACTGTACAATGAGTTCGCGGTGAAATGTTTCCGCATCTTCCTTCTGGCGTGTCCGATCAACGGGCTGCAGATGGCAACAGGCATTTTCTTTCAGGCGATCGGAAAACCGACACAGGCAACCGTACTGTCCCTGTCCCGCCAGATCGTTTATCTGCTCCCGGCGACCTTATTGCTGCCGCTGGTATTAGGGGTGGAAGGGGCATTGTGGGCAGGTCCGCTGGCAGATGCGCTTGCGTTTATCAC
>CAKNZJ010000013.1 GCA_932222125.1 uncultured Clostridia bacterium
CCCTGACCGTACTTGGGTTCACCAGATCACTATTGGCAGGAAAGAGGATGGCACCCTCCAGCGCAAGTCCCTCAAAGGCCGCACAAAGGCCATCTGCAAGGAGCGCAAGGAGGAGTGGCTGGCCCAGCAGGAGGCCGCTCAGAAGCAGGCTGAGGCGGCGCAGAAAGAGACGGCCAACCGGGAAACCCAGCGGATCGCTATTCTGACCGACCTGTTTGTGGGCTACCGGGTGGGGGAGCTGCTGGCCCTGGAAATCTCCGACCTTGACCTGGAGCGGCAGACGCTGACGGTCAACAAGAATCTGATCCGCGTCCCCACTGAGGCCCTCTCCTTGAATAACCCCAACATCAGGATCCTCAACTATGATCCCAACAAGAAGATCCACCTCATCGTACAGAGCACTCCCAAGACCCGCAGCTCCAATCGGGAGACCTTTATCTCGGACGGCCTGTGCGAGCTGCTGGTCCGGCACATCTTCACCATGGCCCAGTCCAGTTGGCCCAATCCGGATAACCTGCTGTTCCCGTCCAAGACGGGAACCTACATTGACCCCAAGAGCTTTGAGATCAGGCTGAAGGCGGTATCCCAGCGGTGCGGGATCAGGAAGGTCAACCCCCACGCCCTGCGCCACACGCTGGCCACCCGGCTGGTAGAGGAGAAAGTGCCCTTGAACATCGTCCAGGGTATCCTGGGGCATTCGTCCATTGAGACCACCCGAAAGTATCTGCACAAGAATGAGGACATTGAGCGCGAGGCCATTGGGACAATGAGCGGCTACCTGGACACCGCCAAGCTGGTGACCGCCCCCACCCTCAACGGGGCGAAAAAGCGAAATAAATTCGCTGCCATCACCCTGCCAGACTTCTCCCAGCCGCCCTCCACTGAACAGAAGTAGGGGACAAGACTTTTGCAAACCTTGTCCCGTTGCCTACTTTATTGCAAATCACAGCCGGCGGCTTCATTCGACACATCAAACTCAAGCAGAGAGGAAAATTTTCATGAGGGATATTTTTTGAGACAAATTCGTTCAC
>CAKNZJ010000014.1 GCA_932222125.1 uncultured Clostridia bacterium
GTAAAGGGATAGGACACAGAGACAGCCCCCATCTGCACATCCCCGACCATCTGGCCGACAAAGATGGAATCCATCATGTTGTAAAGCCCCACGACCACCATGCCCAGGACGGCGGGGATTGCCAGCTCTATCATCAGAGGAAATGGGCTTTTGGTCAGCAGCTTTGTTCTTGTGTCAAGCGGTTGTTGCATGATTGCACCTCCTTAAAAATTAGCCATATCTAACCGCCTGTAAGTATAGCGAAATCAAGGCGTGTTGTCCGCTCCAAAACGGAGCATTTGCAATCCAAGCAGAAACGAAAAAGGGGGGCGGAAAGATGTATTTCTCTCCGCCCCCTTTGCTATTGCGCCATTTTTTCCAGCAGTTTCAACGCTTCTTCCAGTTTTGGATTTGCGGCGTCAGTTTGCAGCGCCTCCCGGACACAACTCCGAATATGGGCTTGTAAAATCTGCTGATTGGCGCTTTTGAGCAGAGCCTGGGTTGCCATGATCTGATTGGATATATCCACGCAGTAGCGATCTTCCTCGATCATTTGCAGGATACCGTCCAACTGGCCCCTCGCTATTTTCAGCTTGTGGGCAACATCGCCCCGCTTGGCCTTCACGCGGTTTCCTGGATGCTGACCAGCGTGTACCCAGCATCCTCCACCGCCGCCTTCAGCGCATCATCGGACACGCTGCTGTCCAGGCGCACCTTGGCGGTCTTGCTCTCCAGCTCGACAACGGCCTCCTGCACACCAGCCAGCTCGGTCAGGGCCTTGTGGACGTGCTTGACACAGTTCCCGCAGACCATACCCTCGATAAACAGTACCTTTTCCATGCTTTGAAAGACTCCTTTTTGATAGATATTCTCCATATTCACTTCGGCCTGACGGCGTTCCGGGAGAGAACTGTGTTTCGCCCGGAACCACCGCAGCCGGAGTGCATTGGACACAACAAATACAGAACTGAAACTCATGGCGAACGCCCCCAGCATGGGGTTGAGCTTCCAGCCGAAAGAGAGGAAGAACACGCCTGCGGCGATGGGGATGCCGATGATGTTATAGATAAAGGCCCAAAACAGGTTTTGCTTGATGTTGCGGATGACGGCCTTGCTCAACTGAATGGCCGTGGACACATCCAGAAGATCACTTTTCATCAGCACAATGTCGGCGGATTCGATGGCCACATCTGTCCCCGCTCCAATGGCAATCCCCACATCGGCGCGGGCCAGTGCCGGAGCATCGTTGATACCGTCCCCCACCATCGCCACCTTTTTGCCGCTGTCCTGCAAGCGGCGGATTTCCTTTTCCTTATCCTGGGGGAACACTTCGGCCACCACCCGGTCTGCGCCGACCTGACGTTGGATAGCCTGGGCGGTTTTGGCATTGTCCCCGGTGAGCATGACCACTTCAATACCGAGGCCGGACAGCTCTCGGATGGCCTGGGCGCTGGTGGGTTTGACTACATCGGCCACAGCAATCACGCCTATGAGCTTTCCGGCGCGGGCAAAGAACAGAGGCGTTTTGCCCGCGCCGGCCAGGGCCTCCCCGGAGCGCAGCAGCTCTCCGCCCTCAATGTTGTGGGCATCCATCATGCGGCGGTTGCCTGCCAGACACAGCACACCGTCCACCCGGCCCATGATGCCCTGACCGGGAATCTGCTGGAAGTCCTCTACCGGGGATAGGGGCAGCTTTGCCTTTCCCGCTTCGGCGGTGATGGCATCCGCCAGAGGATGCTCTGACAGCTTTTCCAGCGAGGCGGCGATTTTCAGCAGTCCCAGGCGGTCTGCCCCGGTTTCGCACAAAATATCCGTTACTACCGGCTTGCCCTGGGTGATCGTGCCGGTTTTGTCCAGCACAACCGTATCAATGTTGTGGGCGGTTTCCAGCGCCTCCGCCGATTTTATCAGGATGCCATTGGTCGCCCCTTTGCCCGTTCCCACCATGATGGCTGTGGGGGTTGCCAGCCCCAGGGCGCAGGGGCAGGAGATCACCAGGACGGAAATGCCGATGGACAGAGCAAACTCAACGCCATAGCCCAGCGCCAGCCAGACCACCGCCGACACAAGCGCGATGCCAATAACAGTCGGCACAAACACTCCTGCAACCTGATCGGCCAGCTTTGCAATAGGGGCCTTGGAGCTGGTGGCCTCGTCCACCAGCCGGACGATCTGTGCAAGTGTGGTATCGTCCCCCACCTTGGTGGCCCGCATTTTGAAATAGCCAGTTTTGTTGATGGTCGCGCCGATCACCGTATCGCCAAC
>CAKNZJ010000015.1 GCA_932222125.1 uncultured Clostridia bacterium
AGGTGGATCCGTGAAGTTCCATTTGAAGATGACCCTGTGTATGCTGGCGGTGCTGGCCGCCTTGTTTGGAGCGGGTGGCAGCCTGCTGATTTCCGAGTCCTTTGAGGACTCTCTGGAGCGGGAGAAGGCGGCGGCCCTGGGGGACTACCGCATGGCCTGGGGCACCCTGCAGATCGTCAACAGCATGGATACCTACCTGGACAGGGACGCTATCGTCAAGACGATGGAGCAGTTATACCAGCAGAACAGCGCCTCCTGGTCGGCCCTGCGGCTGTCTACCGGGGATGAAGTGCTGTATGAGAACAGAGGGACGCAGTCCTCATTGATTCAGACTGCCTGGTCCATTGAGGATCCTACGCCTGGCATCTGCCTGTTCCGCATCCTAGACAACGGGGCCGGGGCGCACTTTCTGGTCTTTTCCGGGGCAGTCGAGACCAATGGAGATGTTCTCTATCTCACTACCAGCCATGATGTTTCCGCTCTATACACAGCCCGGCAGGCCCAGCAGCACACCTATCTCCAGGTATTTTTCCTGATGTGTGTTCTATGCGCGGCGCTGTCCTACACGGTGTCGCGGCTGCTGACCGCCCCGCTGGGCGGGCTCTCCCGGGCCTCCCGAGCCATTGCCGCTGGCAATTTTGCCAGCCGGGTGCGGGTCCGCTCCAATGACGAAATCGGAGCCGTATCCACGGACTTCAACACCATGGCGGAAAAGATGGAGCAGACCGTCTCCGAGCTGAACCGGGCTGTGGAGGAGCTGCACCAGGCGATGGAGCGGCAGGAGCAGTTCACCGGCAGCTTCGCCCATGAGATGAAAACGCCTATGACCTCCTTGATTGGCTACGCGGAGCTGCTGCGTAGCGGGACGTTGACCCCGGAAGAGCAGTTGGAGGCCGCGGACTACCTGTATTCGGAGGGAAAACGGCTGGAGAGCCTGTCACACAAGCTGTTGGAGCTCCTGGTCCTGAAACGGCATGACCTGCCCTTCGCCAAAGTCTCTCCGGCGGAACTGATTGAGGCGCTGGTAGAGAGACTGCGGCCGCTGTACGCCGCCAAAGGGATTCGTCTGTCCTGCGTATGCAAGGCGGGGGCCTGCCTGATGGATGCAGACTTGGTCTGGTCCCTGCTCTTGAACCTGGCAGACAACGCACAGAAGGCCATAGAGCAGGGCGGGGAAATACAGTTTCGGCAGGAGATGCTGGCGGACGGCTGCCTCATCCATGTCCTGGACAGTGGCCGGGGGATCCCACCCCAGGCGCTGGAGCATCTGACAGAAGCCTTCTACCGGGTGGATAAGGCCCGGTCCCGGGCACAGGGTGGTTTCGGTCTGGGACTGTCCCTGTGCCGGGAGATTGCCGCTCTCCACAACGGCAGGATTCGATTTGAAAACCGGCCAGAGGGTGGCGCCTGCGTGACGGTGGATCTAAGAGGGGGCCGGCCATGAGAACAATCAAACGATATATCCTCCCGCTGTTTACGCTCGTGCTTATTACTGTGGGCGCGGCGATGCCCCTTGCAGTTTCGCAAATGCAGGACAGCCGGATCAGCAGCCTGCGGGAAGAGTTCCTGCTTAATACGGTTAATCTGACGCTCCAGCAGGATGTTGGGGTAAGTCCGGTTCTCCGCCTGATTGCAGGAGAGTGTAACAGCATCCTGTGGGAGGAGGAAACAAAGCTCACCGAACAGGATGCAATCGAAGCCGCTAAGGCGGTGCTAACTGAAATGGAGGCCATGGACCTATTGTCTGTGGGCGATTTGGCACTGATACGAGACGCAGAGGGACGAGCTGAACCGATTCTCTTAATTGGCGGCGACGGCAGCTCCGCACTGGTTTGGAACTGTTATTCGTACAGCGAGAATGTGCCATACCAGATGTGGATTGATGACACGACGGGTAAGGCCGTACAGTTTCTGGTGAGCAGCCCTACGCCCCGAGATACGGATGCCGCCCACGCCCTGGTTGCAAACTGGAACATATTCTTTCAGGGCTACTATGGAATTGAAATTGTCAGTGTGAAAGAGGAGTCTCAAG
>CAKNZJ010000016.1 GCA_932222125.1 uncultured Clostridia bacterium
AGGGGGACAACGGCTATTTTTACTACGACGTGGAGCAGTTCTACGATTTTTACGCCATCTCCATCTTCCGCCAGACGGGCACACCCCTGGAGGAGATCCGCCGCTGTCTCCAGGGACAGAACACCGCCAAAACGCTGGAGCTGCTGCGGGAACAGCGGGTCCGCCTGGAAGCGGAGCGGCAGAAGCTGGAGCACATGGACTTTGTGCTGTCCGGCGCCCTGCACAGCCTGGAGTTTGAGTCGGGGCCGGACATGATCCCCCGGACCGCCTGGTTTGAGCGGGAGCACCTGCTGGCCCTCCCCGTTAGGGAATTGGAGGGGCTGATGACCCCGGAGGCCAGCGAGGATGAAGCATTGATCGTTGTGCTGGAGCGGTGTCGGGCGCTGTGCAGCCAATACGGGATACAGACCGACTTCCAGCTGGGGGCCATCCACCAGCCGGGGGAGCAGGGCGGGCCAGGGGCCATCAGCCACCTCTATACCCGAATCAAAGAAAAAGCGGACTTCCCTTATTATAAGGAGAAGCCCGCTGGGAATTATCTGTACCTCTGCTGCCGGGGCCGTTGGGACATCTCCGCAGGTTATGCCGCCCTCAACCGCTGTATCCTTGAACGGGGGCTGGAAACGATAGGAGATTTCTACGCCTGCGACTTGGCCGGTTTTATCCTCAACTCGGTGGAGAAAAATGCGGCATCCATGATTTCGGTGCGGCTTTTGGACAGCGTTTTAACAAGATAAAGCGTATTTATCTATCGCATTATACTTCCAGGGAAATTTATGCGGACGGTGTCCGGTGAACGCACAGCAGTTTTCTAACACGATCCACCGTCCCCGGCGTAGCGTTCCCGGTAGTCCTTGATATACTCGTCCAGGTATTCCAGGTACTCGGCCCCGCCGCCCTCAATCGTTTCCAAAATGGCAGTGATTTTGCGGCGGCACTCGGCTTCTTCGCTCTCCGTCATGGTGTGCGCCTCATTAAGATGGGTGGTGGAACGAGGGGCAACAACATCGTTGATGATGTCATTAAACAGGTTGTCCAGCATGGCCTCCGGCGTGTCAAGCTGCTCCGCGCCTGCCGCGCCGGGTTCATCAACCACAATCCAGACATAGCCGATTTTCTTGGAGTAGACTATATCAAAATAGTTCTGCCCATCAATGTAATTCTCAAATGCTTTGAGGATAGCGTCCAGTTCTTTCCGTACTTTTTCCGTATAAATCATATCGATACGACCTTTCACAAAATTGGTCCCTGGTAGCGTACCCGGTTCAGGTTGATTCTAATAAACGTGCGCCCTCTTAATTATATGATTGCTCAATATATTAGTCAATAGCCCGATAACAAGAGCGGATAACGAGGCGCAAAAATTTTATAATAAAGGCATCCTAATCACAGGGGGATGCCGTGGATGAGCAAGAAGGAAGTGGACTTCAGCAATCGGGACAGGTTTATCGAACTTGGCCTGATGATCGCCAGCCTGCGAAAAATGCAGGGGATGTCCCAGGAGAAGCTGGCGGAGAAGGCGAAGATCAGCCGTTCCCATCTGAGTTCCATCGAGGCCCCCAACATCGTGCGTCCCTTTTCCCTGGAAGTGCTATACAACATTGCGGACGCTCTGGGTGTCCGAGCGGGGGATCTGCTGAACGCCACCCTGCCCCCAACGAAATGAGAGCAACGCCTTGCCACCGGCAGGGCGCTGTTTTGTCCCCTATGCCGCCTCACCGCCGTAGAGGTCATGGTTGACCTGGGCGGCGTAGTGATTCTCAATCGTGGCCGGGGCGTTGTACAGCACCGCCAGCAGGTACTGCTTCATGTTCCGCACCTGGGTGGTGTTCTCCCGGAG
>CAKNZJ010000017.1 GCA_932222125.1 uncultured Clostridia bacterium
ATCACCTTCCCGAATGAAGTTGGTGAACAGGTTGAACCGCTGGCTCAGCAGATACTCTGCCTCAGCCGTTCCATTTACCCGAACGGTGATGACATGCTTGTTGGAGGGCTGGCCCTTCTCACCCACGATAATAGGCGTATCTCCCAAAGTATCATTCTGATAAAGGGCTGTCTCGCCATGGGTATAATCGCCAGTGCCATAAATTTGGCCCTCAATATCGCTCATAATACTGTAAGTATTGCCCGCACTGATGCCGCGGATGATAGTTCCGGTATCGGTCAGGTAGGTCTGGTTAGCCTTCGGTGTCCAGACAGTGGTGTCAGTATCGCTGTTGCCCAGGCCAAGCTGGCCGTAGAAGTTCCCGCCCCATGTGGATAGGTTGCCATCATCGGTCAGAGCCATGGAATGGTCCAAACCGGCAGAAGCCATCACTATACCCTGAGGTGCTTTTTCCAGATGGGTGGGCAGCGCACTGGTGGTACTGACAGGCAGAGACAACTGCCCCTTGGTATTGTCACCCCAACCATAGAGAGATTCATTGTAAAGTACTGCCAAACTATGTTGCCCACCGGCAGAAATATCCACCGCAGATTCGGCTGCGTCAGCAATATCCACATAGGTAGGTACCGTCACATTCCCGTTCACGTTCTCCAGACCCAGACGGTCGTTGCTACTATCGCCAGCGGCAAACACAGCGCCAGCCTTGGTAAGGAACAGAGAGTGGTCGTAACCGGCAGAGATAGCCGAAACAGTATGCAAGCTGGTCTCAGTAGGCACTTGCACTGTGCCCACCAAATCATCGCCCAGGCCCAACTGGCCCTTGTCATTGCGGCCCCAAGCGTAGACAGTGCCATCGAACGCCAGAGCCAAGGAGAACCGATCTCCGGCGGAAACCGCCGCAAAGCGGATGGGCTCGCCGTCCTTATCCAGAATCTCCAGCTTGACAAAGCCGTTGATGTAGCCCTTCACGCTTTCGATACCCAACTGGCCATAGGCGTTGCTGCCGGTAATCCAGATATTACCGTTCACGTCCAGTGCCATGCTGTGGTCCATACCGGCAGCAACATCAGCAAACTTCACCTCATAGCTGGTCTGGTTGCCCAGAGTGCCGTCTGCGTTCAACTCAAAGGTCTTGACCTGGACCGCGTCGTCCGAACCCAGAACACCGATGTCAACACCATCAGGATCTGTGTTGTAATAATCCTTCCAAACGCCATTGTCCTCATATTGGCCAATACCCAACTGTCCCTTATCATTGAGACCATAAGCCCAAATCGTGTTGTTCGCCCGGAGGGCCAAAGTATGGCTGCCATTGGTGACTGCCTTAGCTGTCACAGCGGCCTCACTGATCACGGGATTGATCGTCTTATCCTTGGGCACCAGCATATCGCTGCCCTGCTTATTAGCCATGAAGTCAGCATAGTTGCCGTACATCTCAGCGTCATCCAGAACATCCACCCGGATGTAGCGTACC
>CAKNZJ010000018.1 GCA_932222125.1 uncultured Clostridia bacterium
CAACAATCAATAGTGTTGCCATTGGCGCACCTCCTTTGGGGGTAGTATAACATGAGAATATGGAATGTGTGTGAAATCGCTTTCTGTTTTTCAATTCTTCAGTATCAGGAATATAGAAAGAGCCAGCGTTTGGGCATGTTGACCTGTTTCAAACAAGCCCTAGCCGAGTTTTGCAATATACTCTTGGCGTTGGGCGCTGACTTGAGCCATATCCTCATAGGTGAGATCCCGTCCAAACCTTTAAAAATACCCTTGAGCGAACTCCATTTTGTGGTATAATGGGTGGCGGAGTACACGTTCCGCCGGAAAGGCGCAATACATATAAGGAGGAAATTTTCTATGCGACTGGTAACTCGTTCTGATTTCGACGGCTTGGTGTGCGGGGCCCTTCTGCTGGAGGCAGGGGTCATCGACCACTGGAAGTTTGCCCACCCCAAGGATCTTCAGGACGGCCTGGTGGAGATCAACGCCGACGACTGCCTGGCCAACGTCCCCTATGTGGAGGGCTGCGGCCTGTGGTTCGACCACCATTCCAGCGAGCACGAGCGGCTGGAGCTGGTAGGCAGGTACAAGGGCGAGAGCCGTTCCGCTCCCTCCTGTGCCCGGATCATCTATGAATACTACGGCGGCGCCGCGCGTTTTCCCCAGTTCAGTGAGATGATGGAGGCTGTGGACAAGGTGGACTCCGGCAGCCTGACCATTGATGAGGTGATGAATCCCCAGGGCTGGATTCTGGTCGGCTTTTTGATGGACCCCCGCACCGGCCTGGGCCGGTGGCGTCAGTTCTCCATCTCCAACTATCAGCTGATGGAGAAGCTTCTGGAGGCCTGCCGGGTCATGAGCACCACGGATATCCTGGCCCTTCCCGATGTGCAGGAGCGCATTGAGGTATACCAGGAGCAGACCGAGAAGTTCAAGGAGATGGTTCAGGCCCACACCCGAGTGGAGGGCAACGTTATCATCACCGATCTGCGGGGGATAAATCCCATCTACACTGGCAACCGCTTCCTTATCTACA
>CAKNZJ010000019.1 GCA_932222125.1 uncultured Clostridia bacterium
GACACCCAAGCATATAAAATGCTGGGAAACGGCTGGACGGTGGACGTGATCGCCCACATTCTCCACTATGCGCCGGGGATCACAACCGAGCCGCTGGAAGTGCTGTCCATGTATGACGGTATGAGCTGCGGGCGCCTGGCGCTGGACAAGCTGGGGGTGCATATCGCCCACTACTATGCCACCGAGATCGACAAGTACGCCGTACAGACCACACAGCACAATTTCCCGGACACCATCCAACTGGGGGACGCTTTTCAAGTGCGGGATGATGGGTGGAGCCTGCCGGGGCTGACTGTGGAGGAAAGAGTGGCCACACCAGCGGCGGAGGCCGTGGAGGAAACGGAACAGGCTAAACCGGACAAAACGGAAAAGCGAAAAGCCGCGCCGCTGGAGATCGTCCCCATGACGCTGCGGGAGGCCAACGCCTATGTGGAACAGCACCACCGCCACCATGGCCCGGTGCTGGGTCAAAAGTATTCCATAGGACTGTCTGACGGGGAGAAAATCGTGGGCGTGGCCATCGTGGGCCGCCCGGTTTCCCGCCATTTAGATGATGGGTGGACGCTGGAGGTAAACCGCCTTTGTACCGACGGGACAAAAAACGCCTGTTCCATGCTTTACGCGGCGGCATGGAGAGCGGCCAGGGCTATGGGATATAAACGCCTTGTAACCTACATACTGGAGAGCGAAAACGGGGCAAGCCTGCGGGCAGCCGGGTGGAAATGTGTGGGACAAGCTGGCGGCCTGCGCTGGACTGGAGAGCGCCGCCCGGAGGTGGACCTGTACCCCGCACAAATGAAGATCCGTTTTGAGCAGGTGGTGAAAGTATGAGCAGATATACAATCGCCAGCGTTTCGTGCGGGAAGGACAGCATAGTGATCCCCTATGAGTGCATACGGCGAAACCTGCGGCTGGATGAAGTGATCATGTATGACACCGGCATGGAGTTCCAGGCCATATATAACGAATGGGCGGCATTGGTCAAATTACTGGACAAAAACGGGATCAAACACACCGTATTGCACCCGGAATATAGTTTCTGCTGGCAAATGTTTGAACGCCCCGTGAACGTGGGGAAAGAAAACGAACACCTGGGATATAGCTGGTGCGGCGGGACGTGCCGCTGGGGTACGGCTGACAAGCGGACAATTTTGGGGAAATATGCGGAGGATCGGGACGCCATAGTGTTGGTGGGGATCGCCGCAGACGAACCAGAACGGCAGGAAAAGGAGTTCAAGCCATACAAGCGTTTTCCGCTGATTGAGTGGAAAATGACAGAGGCGGATTGCCTGGCCTATTCATATCAGCAGGGGCATGAATGGCGGGAGCATGGAGCCAACACGCCAAGCGGAACGGTCCGCTTGTATGAAATATTGGATCGTGTTTCCTGCTGGTGCTGTACCAACAAAAACATGGGAGAATTGCGGAACATATACCGTTATCTGCCGGAATACTGGGATCGCCTGAAAGAATTACAGCGGAAAACTTGCCGCCCCATGAAGGGGGACGGGAAAAGCGTCTTTGACCTGGAAACCCGTTTCAAGCTGGAGGACGCCAGGGTGGCGGCGGGATTGAGCATAAGAAACAAGGACTTTTTCAGGGAACTGTCCACTGTGTTGGGGGTGGCGCAGCTGTGAAAATTGGTCTGATCGACGTGGACGGCCACAACTACCCAAACCTGGCGCTTATGAAAATATCCGCATGGCATAAGGCCAGAGGTGACACGGTGGAATGGTGGTGGTCCGATTTATTCCACAATGACGTGGTGTATATGTCCAAGGTTTTCAGCGATACATACACGCCGGACCACCCGGAACCGCTGAACGCTGGCCAGGTGATCAAGGGCGGCACGGGGTACGCCATCACCCTGGAGGGTGACCGGGAAGTTTACCGCCCGGAGCGGGACAAGCCCCTGCCACTGGAAATAGAGCATATATACCCGGACTATTCCCTGTACCCGGAATTGACAGAAAAAACGGCCTACGGCTTTTTAACACGGGGCTGTCCCCGTGGGTGC
>CAKNZJ010000020.1 GCA_932222125.1 uncultured Clostridia bacterium
CCCCCGGCGAAGGGGTCCAGCAGGGCGGGCGGGTTGCCGTTTGTGGATTTCATGATCTCGGCCCTGGCCTCGCCCAGCACCTCCGGGTTGTTGGAGTTCTCCCATACCACCAGCTTTTCCAGAATGCGGAACAGCCGCTCCCGCTCAGCGGTTTGCTCCTCCTCGGTAGGGAACTGCTCCGGGTGGCTGGAGGGGTCGTCCACCAGACTGGACCAGATCACTGCCCGCGCTGCTGCCAGCGGACGCCGCGCCCACCACAGGTGCAATGTGGACGGGTGGCCATGGCGGATGGATTTCTCCCGGGCTGATTCCTTGTTGATGGCCTCCAGGGGAAGGGCTACTTCAATCAGTTTCTTTACTCCCATTTTCTACTCCTTCTTCTACATAAGCAATCAGAGACTCCTTAAATAGACTTTTATCAGGTGTAGCATTATAAAAATCTGTAGCGGCCATACATATTACTTTGCATAAACCTGATACGTCAATATTCAAAATGAAGTCACCTGTGTCTGTTTGTTCAACATCATATAAATGATATTTGAGAACGGGCTTACTATAGGACAATCGAACTTCTTTGATCTTTATATTCCTATTTTGCGCTTTCAAATCATAGTTTCCGCTATGCAAACAGGCGCATCTCAATGGATAACAATTTCTCGAGCATGAGTTTCCTCCATAAAGTAAACTTACTGCCAGCTATCGCGAATAATTTCTGCACCTCCTATCAAATCGGCAATGTCGTAATTCACACTGGTGGCTGCGAAGTCGGGGCGCTTGTGGAACGGTTTTTTTAAATATACCACATGGGCAGCATCGCCGTCCACCTCAACAACGGCTAAAATATACTGCTCCGGCTCATTCAGCGCGGTAAGTATCTCATTCTTGGTCACTGTTACGCTCGTTGCGCCCTTGGCCCGTCCCTTGACTTCGATAAAGCGGAGCGCGGTCCCATCTGCATCCCGCAGTTCGGCGGGGATTTTGGACTCGATGTCATACCCCCGGTTTTGTGCGCTCACG
>CAKNZJ010000021.1 GCA_932222125.1 uncultured Clostridia bacterium
CATATTTGCAGAAAAGGGGGCGGTCAAAATGGGCAGCTTTCGGCCCCTGTAAAGGGCCTGTAAACGGTGCAAAAATTACATTTACAAAGGAGAGGTATTTCATGCTGGAAACTTCTAAAGCTGTGGCTATTATGCTGGTGTTCGCTGTCCTGGTGCAGTTCCTGGTGGACAGGGTAAAGGACATCGTGGGCGAAAAGGTTATGGGGTATGTAAAAGCCCCGGTTTGGGCTGCTCTGCTGGGCGTCCTGTTCGCGTTCCTGTTTAGGCTGGACGTGTTCGCTATGTTCGGCTATACGGCCCAGCTGCCTGCCGTGGCCTATATCATGACGGGCCTTATCCTGTCCGCAGGGGCCGCGCCCATCCATGAGCTTATCGAGAAGGTGCGGGCCTCCAGGGACACAATCCTACTGCCCGGTGAAATTTTCGAGCCGGAGAAAGGGGCGCGGGATGAGTAACAGCGCTTTAAGCTGTATGCGGCAAATAAGCCCCAACCGCAACAGCCCCCGGAACCACAAAATCGACACCATCACCATCCATTGTGTGGTGGGCCAGATGGGCGTGGAGGCCCTGTGCAGCGAGTTCAGCCGCACATCTAAAGGGGCCAGCTGTAACTATGGCATAGGCTACGATGGCCGCATTTGTACCATTGTGGACGAAAGCGACCGCTCCTGGTGTTCCTCCAGCGCGGCAAATGACAACCGGGCCATTACCATTGAGTGCGCAAGCGATGCTATTTACCCTTACGCCATCAACGCCAATGTCTGGAAGTCCCTTATAGAGCTGTGCGCTGATATCTGCAAGCGCAACGCCATTCAGCGGCTGCTGTGGCAGGCTGACAAGGGGCTGGTGGGCCAAGTGAACCTCCAGAACATGACCGCCCACCGTTGGTTTGAAAACAAGTCCTGCCCCGGCGATTATATCTACAACCGGCTGGGGCAGATTGCCAAAGAGGTAAACCAGAAATTGAGCGGCGCTCCCGCTGGCCCCTTTAAGCCGTACCAAGGCCAGGTAAACGCCGATGACGGTCTTAACTGCCGCACGGCCCCGGTAAGCGGCTCGGTAATTAAAGCTTTCGAGGACGGTACGGTGCTCACCATTACCAAAGAGGACGGCAACTGGGGCTACTGCGGCGAGGGCTGGGTGTGCCTGGATTACATCAATAAAATTGCCTCGGCCAAAGACCCGGCGGCAAAGGAGGAAAGCATCATGGACGGCAAGCAGTTCAAGAAAATGTATGATGATATCAACCCCACCTACAACACCATTGATGAGGTGCCCAGCTATTGGCGGGACGATATCCGGGAGCTGGTGGAGAAAGGTATTATCTCCGGCGTGGGCGGCGGCAAGCTGGGCCTGACTCACAGCGACTGCAAGGCCGCTGTGCTTGCCAAGCGGATCGCGGAAAAGCTGAAATAACCTGCTGCCCTTTGGTAGTCCGTCCGAGGATTCTGCCCCTTAATTTTTATGAAGGGATGGACTATGATATGGACAGCTTTATGGGCTGGATTGGCGGCAAGCGTACCCTGCGCAAGGCCATTTTAGAGCGCTTCCCCACGGACAAAGTGGAGCGGTATATTGAGGTATTCGGTGGCGCGGCCTGGGTGCTTTTCGCCAAGGAAAAACAGGCGGGCCAGCTGGAGGTCTATAACGATATCAACGGCGATTTGGTGAACCTGTTCCGTTGTGTAAAGTACCACTGTGGGGAGCTGCAGCGGGAATTTGACTGGCTGCTTTCCTCGCGGGAGCAGTTCTTTGACTATGTGGCCCAGGCCAATATGCGGGGCCTTACAGACATTCAGCGGGCCGCCCGGTTTTTCTATGTGGTAAAGCTGAGTTTCGGCAGTGAGCACAGGACCTATGGAACCAGCAAAAAGATGGTGGACAATGCTGTCGAACGTCTTGCCTCCATAAAAGAACGCCTCCGGGGCGTGAACATAGAGCACAAGGACTATGCCGACCTTATCCGGGTATATGACCGCAAGGCTGCGCTGTTCTACCTTGACCCGCCCTATATTGGCACTGAGGGGTACTATGACAGCCCCTTTACCCCGGATGACCACCAGCGTTTAAGAGCCGCCCTGGAGCCTCTTAAGGGCCGTTTTATCCTCTCTTACAATGACTGCCCCCAGGTGCGGGAATTGTATAAAGGCTATACCATCGAGAGGGTAGAGCGCAGGGAAAACCTGTCTGGCAGCGGGGAAAATAAAAAGCAGTATGCGGAAGTGATTATCCGTAACTTCTAACAGATATTGTAAGGTTCTTACGATATTTGTCACAACCTTACAAAGTGCGGACAAATTATACTCTTTCTGGTAAAATGCC
>CAKNZJ010000022.1 GCA_932222125.1 uncultured Clostridia bacterium
CCAGCACTTTCATCATCTTGTCGGCGGCGGTGGCGGTCGTGCCTTGCTTGAAGTAGCCGGAAACCACAAGGACGGTGTTCCCTCTGCGTACTTCTATCACGCAATCCGGGCGGCGGGCGGTAGTGGCGGTCCTTCTGTTGGGGGGTCGGTCAAAGGCTCTCGCCCTCCTTGCAGGAATAATCGGGGATTCCTTTCTTTCCTGTGCCTTTCCTGTCATGTCTTGCCCACATACGGACAGCGGCGGTATGGTTGGCGTACACTTTCCCGTAGGCGGCTATGTACTCGCCCATTTCCTCAATGAACCGTTCCAGCCTGTTCGGGTATTCCTCTTTCAGCTCCGCATACTTGGATTCAGCGAGGAAAATATTTTTATATCTGCCAAACAGGGCGGCAGCGCGTTATGCTGTTGCCCCGTGATTATCCACCAGAGAAGCCGGGTGGAATTGCCAATGGTGGCGCAAAACGGCGTTCATTTTTACCATTGACTTCTGAAAATCATTCTTATTATTTCATCAATCCCTTTTTCTTAGCGTAATCACAAATAAAGGAAACAAATGCCAATATCAACAGTATAAAGATAGACATCATATCCCATACATCAAAAACAGGTTCTTCTATCATTTTTGATAGTATTCCATTGACAATAATCATCAATGGAATAGTTAATAAAAAAGTTGTTCCTAAAGCAACTAACCTCCTTTCAATACGCTTAAACACTGCAACTATTATCCACAAGAATACGATTGAAGCCACCGCTATCATTGCACCAACTGAAAATACTTCTTTCGTTTTTAATAAACTACCCAAAAAGAACAAATAAGGAATGATAAAAACACTTAATGATATTAAACTTACGATAATCCCTCTTTTCCCCAAAATAATACTTGGAAAAGATATTACCCATGCGAATACAATAGAGCTGACCGGAATTAATGACCATGTTAAATTGCCAGATATTGCAATGTTGCAAATAAGACATACCATAATCCCTATCAATAGTGTTGCTGAAAAAAGCATTGAAATAATAACATTTCTTGTCATGTTATTTTCGTCTTTCCTTTTTAAAGAAATCAAATTTTCATCTGCCTTTTTTTCATAACTTTCCATGTCAATTTCCTCCCCACTTAACAACTCGTTTACTGTGATTCCCAGTATTTTGCAAAGTTCTAACATTATAGATGAATCGGGCATACTTTTTCCTGTTTCCCATTTGGATACTGCCCTATCTGTAATGTTTAGTTTTTCTGCCAACTGTGCTTGAGTTAATTTTTTCTCTTTACGACATTTGGCAATAAATTTTCCAATCTCTGTCTGGTTCATCATTTTTTCTCCTTTCGCCTTGAACAATACACCTGGCTATATGTTTTTTACACGAATCAACGGTTGGATTGGGGAGATTCAACCGTTGGTTGGGAAGTATTTTTGTCGCTTTCTGTATCATTTTAGCACATGGTTGTAAATTTTTCTATCTTGCGCTTTTTGTCATAATAAAGACATGAAATAGTGAGAGGGATTCCGTAGTAGTCAGCATTGGTGGTAATGTGTATAACTGGCTGTCTATCTCTTGTTTTCGGTTGCTTGCTTCTTTACCGTACATGAGCATTGATTTTGATTTTCTATGTGGTGGTATGCGATAAATAGAATCCCTGCCACACAGTCTTCATATTCCGCAACAAAAAAGTTCTAGCTTCAAGGGCGTTGCCATAAGAAAACATGGAAAAACCCAGTAAAATCAATGTTTTTTAAGGGCAGCGGAAAATGGGACGGCGGAAATAAGTGAACAACAGCACAGAAAGCGGGCGATGTCGGCAAGACATCGCCCGCTTTCTGCGTCCCGGCCAGCGCCGCAGATTTTGAAAAAGTCTGCGCGTTCCACTGTCCTTGCTCTATTCAGTTTTTGTGTTCCCACACTCCATACCAATCACGACCGAAACCGTGATATAGTCCTCAATGCGCTTATTGCGGCGTTTGTTGCCTTCGGCGTCGAACACCACATGACGGGCAAAGTGTTGGAAACACAGGATTTCTACGAGTTTCCTCTTTGTAGCAACACAATAGTCTCCACATGGGCGGTTCTGGGGAACAGATCCACCGCTTCGGCCCGCTGCGCTTGATAGCCCAGGGCGGAGAATCGCTTCACGTCCCTGGCCAAGGTGGCAGGATCGCAGGAGACATAGACCACGCGGTCTGGGCCCATTCCGGCAATGGCATCCACCACCTCCGGGGCCAGTCCTTTTCTGGGCGGGTCTACCACCACAACCTGTGGACGGACGCCTTCCTGCCTGAATTGAGCGGATAACCGGGCGGCGTCGCCGCATTGGAAATGAGTCTTTTGGGACAGACCGTTACGCCGCGCGTTTTCCATGGCGTCGGCAACCGCCTGTGGGATCATCTCCACACCCACTACCTGTCCAGCCTGTTCCGCCAGACATAGGCTGATGGAACCGATGCCGCAGTACAGGTCTACCACCAATTCTTTCCCTGTCAGTGCTGCAAAGTCCAATACTCGGCGGTAAAGCACCTCGCATTGGGGTTGGTTCACCTGGAAAAAGGAGGGGAGGGACAACCGAAAGACCTTGCCCAGCAAGGCCTCTTCCAGCCAATTCTGTCCCCACAAGGTGCGAAATTTCCGGCCCAAGATCACGTTGGTCTTGGCTCTGTTCACCGACAGCACCACGCCAACCAGTCCAGGGACAGCCTCCCGCAACATCTCCGTCAGTTCTCGCTCGTGGGGGAGGGAGCGGCCGTTTGCCACCACGCAGCAAAGGGTTTCACCTGCCTGATTGGTGCGGAGAAACAGATGACGCACCAATCCCTGTCCGCTCCGCTTATCATAGGCGGGGACTTGGTATTGCGCCATCCAGCTTCTGAGAGCGGTCTGGCAGGCGCAGTCTGACTCTGGTTGCAGCAGGCAGTCGTGAATATCCACCACCCGGTGTGTGCGCCTGGCATAGTATCCAATGGCGTTCTGCCCCACCGGGAGCTGCACCTTATTGCGGTAGCGGCTGGTGTCTGTCGCCCCATGGATGACCTCCACCGAAAGAGGGGTACCACCGATGCGCGCCAAGGCATCCTGTACCCGGAGCCGCTTGGCTTTCAGTTCTTCCTGGTAGCTCATGTGCCGGAACTGACAGCCTCCGCACTGTCCATAATAGATGCAATCTGGCTCCCGCCGGGCAGGGGAGGGCTGTAGAATGGCGCTTGTCCGGCCCAAGGCTGCATTGTGACCGATATACTCGATCAACACCTCCGCAACCTCTCCCCGGACGCTAT
Organism: uncultured Clostridia bacterium; assembly: GCA_932222125.1. Lineage (GTDB taxonomy): Bacteria > Bacillota > Clostridia > Oscillospirales > Oscillospiraceae > Enterenecus. Next base: position 3,274 of record CAKNZJ010000022.1, read on the forward strand.
CCCGTACAAAGACAGCCATGCCGTCGATACGGGCGATTCCCGCGCCATCACTGGAATAGCCTGTGATTTGGGCGGGATAGATTTGGCCTTCTCGTAGTGCCATGGAATAGCCCTCCTCTGCAAATGATTTCGACGTTATTGTACTGAATGGGAAAGGGAAAAGCAACTGGGGAAGAGAAAAATATTTAACATTTTCTTGACAGATTTTTTAATTTAAACTTGCTATGATATAGGCAATAGACATGCTATGTGGCGTATCACCATGCCGAGTTCTTACAGATCATTTCCACAAATGTGGACGGGATGACCAAAATAGCAATGGTGTAACGGGCAGGCCGGCTGTGGCTTGCGGATACAAGGAGGCGGTCAAATGAATGTAGTATCTTTGTTGACACCAAAGATGCAGGTGGCCTACTTATACGATGACTGTACCGTGCGGCAGGGGATAGAGGGTTTACGCAACCACGGCTTTACTGCTGTACCGGTGCTGTCCAGGGAAGGCCGGTATGTGGGTACGGTGAGTGAGGGGGATTTTTTGTGGCACATGCTGGATCGGCAGGACAATAGCCTGCGGACACGGGAGAAGTTGCCTTTGAGGGAGGTACTCCGGACAGACTTTAACCCGGCAGTCAGCGTCCGGGTGTCCATGGGAGAGCTATTGGAGCGGGCTATGGAACAGAGCTTTGTTCCGGTGGTAGATGACCGGGGCGCTTTTATGGGCATTGTTACTCGGCAGACAATCCTTCGGCGGCTGACAGAACCAACCGCAGAGGTGGAGCTGGAAGCGGAGGAATATGCCAAGTCCGCCAGATGACAAAAATAGCAGACAGGCCGGCTCTCAAATGGGGGCCGGCCTGTCTGCTATTTTTGTGCGGCTTGCTGTTTGTGGAGTTTATGCAGCTCCTTTTTGCGCCGGTTGGAGAAGCGGTCTTCCTCACTATAGATGCAGCCGCAATATTTTTGCATATATAGCCCTAGCTCTCTAGCCTGCTCATGCCCTTCCTGGTAGCCGGGACGGAAGTCATAGGGGACAAATGTCACCGCATATTTTTCCCCCATTTTAGCGCCGATGGTACAGATAAGGTCCCGATCCTGGTAGGGGGAGACCAGCAGGGTGGACGAAAAGTAGGTGAAGCCGTGCTGGGCAGCGTATTGGGCGGTACGCTCCATGCGGCAGGTGTAGCAGTAGCCGCACCGGTTATCGCTGTTGGCTGCCACGGCTGCGGTAAATTGGCGCAGGCCATAGAAATCCTCTTCCCGTACTTCCAGGCCGGTATCCTGTGCATATTGCCGCAGGGTGTCCCGGCGGGCCTTATATTCTTGATAGGGATGGATGTTTGGGTTGTACCAAAAGCCCACAAAGTCCACTCCATCTTGCTGAAGCTGCTGAATGCAGGACAGGGAGCAGGGTGCGCAACAGATATGAAGCAGTGTACTCATAAAAATACCTCCTCAGGGAAAAATAGGAAGGGAGCGGCCCGCTATTTTACGGTGTGCTTCCGTAAAAACTTAAATTGTGTCTCAGAGCAGAGCACGGCTAGAAAGATCAGGGCAAAGCCAAGATACATCAAGGGGGAGGGGCTTTCACCAGAAAAGGCGACGGAGAAGGCGACGCCAAAGGGGGCCTCCAGGGAAAGCAGGACCGCTGCCGCTCCCGGGTCGGTGTATTTCTGGCCCACGTTTTGGAACAGCAGGGCCAGGGTGGTGGCGGCAATTGCCAGATAGAGCAGGGTCCACCAAGCCTGGGGGGATAAACCCTCTAGGGGAAGGCCGTGGGTGAAGCACAGGGTGCTGATCCAACAGCACAGGGCGGTGGTGGCAAACTGGATGACAGTGAGCAGAAAGATGTCCCGCCCTTTGGAGGCCTTGGATACCGCAATGATGTGGCAGGCATATAAAAAGCCGCTGCACAGGGTGAGCAAATCTCCAAAGGTGAGGGAAAATCCGCCGTCCCAGGACACCAGTCCCACTCCTCCAATGCACAGCAGGGCAGCCAGTATGTTGAACCGATTGGGGGACTGCCGATCCACCATCCAGTATAGGAAGGGAACAATGACGCAGTAGACAGCTGTGAAAAAGGCGTTTTTGCCCGGCGTGGTGCCCATGAGACCGAAGTTCTGCACCGTGTAAGCGGAAAAAAGCAGCAGGCCAATGACGGCGCCCCATCCCCAGTCGGATAGGCGGATGTATTTCCAGCGCCGCCAAAACACCAGAGACAGTACTGCCGCCGCCAGGGTAAAGCGAAAGGACAGCAAAAACAATAGGTCAACGTCTTCCAGCGTGTCCTTCATGATAAAGAAGGTGGAACCCCAGATCAGGGTAGCGATGATGATGAGAGGCTTGGACAGCCTTTTCAAATGGACTTCGTTCATGGGTGTCAACTCCCGGCTTGTCACGGTCTTTCTATGGGTGTATGATGGACAAAATGAAAATGGAAGGGAGGTGCCCGCTATGCTGCCCCAGTCCTTTTTTCAACAAGACACATTAACCGTGGCCCGGGAGCTGTTGGGCAAATATCTGATCCGCCGGTATGACGGCTTGACTCTAGCAGGACGGATTACCGAGACAGAGGCATATATTGGCCGAAAGGACCGGGCCTGCCATGCTTACAACTACCGGCGTACTGCCCGCACAGAAACGCTGTTCGGTTCGGCGGGGACAGTCTATGTCTACCTGATCTATGGGCTCCACTGCTGCCTCAACCTGGTCACTGAGGAGGAAGGGGAACCGGCAGCGGTGCTTATTCGGGGGCTTGTCCCCCGCTACAACCAGGCTATCATAGCAGAAAATCGCTTTCATTGCAAGATGGAGGATATGACCGCTTATCAGAGAAAAAATTTTCTTAACGGGCCGGGAAAGTTGTGCGCCGGGTTGAACATTGACCGCCGGCTGAATGGTCTGCCCTATGGGTCAGATCAGCTGGCGGTATGGCCCAGCTTAGAACAGGCGGGTCTGCCCGCCTGGGAGGATGATGGTGAGCCGCTGAATATCCACATAGGGACTCGCATCGGTGTGGAATACGCCGGGGAGGATGCCAAACTGCCTTGGCGCTTTTATCTATGAGGGATTTGTCGGACTGTTTGAAGTGCGGACAAAGCGGGAAGGAGGCGTCGGCCTCCCTCCCGCTGAACCGGGGGTATCTATGTAGTCATTATGCCGCTTACTGCCCGAGCAAACAGCCGCGCGGCGGTAATGGCTTCCTGGAGGGTATTGCCATGGGAACCCACTTCTACCAACAGCATCCCAGTAGATAAGTGCTGGTTAAACCGGGAGGTACGCAGCACAATGGGCCGGGCCAGGGTGGTCCAACGATTGGTGATGGCGGCTTGTATACCTGCGGCCAGGGACAGATTGGCTTTCCAATTGGGATGGGTCTGGCCACTGGCGTCGCTGCCCAGCACCATCATCACCTGGGCACAGTTTTCTATGGTACCAGCCGATGTCTTGTAGATGGTTCCATCCGATGCGGCAAGCGCGTCCCGGTGGATGTCTAGAATCAGGGTCAGGGACGGATATTGATCCAGCCACTTTGCCACCCCTTCCACTGAGCGGATATAGGCATTGTTATAGCTGGGGTAGTCATATAGGGTGGTGTCATGAATTACCTCCAGTCCCGCCGCCTCAAAGACAGCTTTCATCTCCGCGCCGATGCGCACCATATTATAGTCGGTGTTCAGAGTGCGGTAGCTGTCGCTCTCCTGATAGATATCGGTGCCGTCCATGGTATAGGCCTCGGTGGCGTGGGAGTGGTAAATGAGAATCTGAGGACCCTTCCCACGAGCGGGCAGGTCCGTGGCGGCGGCCAGCAGGGCATTGACATCTAGGGAGTAATCCGTATGGTTATAGATGGATACGTTGCCCGAGGTTACATACTTGGCGGAGGAACCGGCCACCATGGTCCGGGAGATAATGTTATCAGGAGCGGTAGTGGTGGTGGGCAGCTCATCATTTTCTCCAACGTCAGGGAACTCCGGCTCCTGATTTTGGTGTTCCGTATTGGACGGGGCATTGGGAGGCGTAGGTAGGGTGGAGGGCAGGGTGGCACTCAGTAGAGAGGACTGGGCCAGCACCAGCCTGTCCCAGCCAGACAGCCCGTCTCTCAACGGCTGGATACCCAATTCAGAAGACAGTAGTGCGGTGGTGACCTGGGTGCTGGAGGCCAGTGCCCGAAGCCGTCCCATGGCTGCGGCGGGATCTCCGGTGAGCCAAACCAGCCAGGCGGCGATCATTAGAACGCACAGGGCAGCTCCCTGGCGCAGTCTGTGGCGGATGGGTTTACTTGTCCGATTCTTTCGCATGATTGTTCACCTCCCTGCATGATATGCAGGGGATGGGGCGAGTAGAACGGGAAGCAGGATGAAAGTTCGGTTGCATTCCAGTGGGAATTGGGGTAAGATAAGAAAAATCATTGGCCAATAAGGGGGTACACCGTTGAAGGATGGGTTTGTCAAAGTGGCGGCCGGCACGCCGGCCATCCGGGTAGCCGACTGTTCTTACAATGCTCAGAGCTGTATCAACCTGATCCGGGAGGCTTGGGGCAAGGGAGTCAAGGTGCTGGTGCTGCCTGAGCTGTGTCTGACGGGTTACACATGCGGGGATCTGTTTTTGCAGGACACCTTGCTCAAGGGGGCAGAGCAGGCGTTGCGGACGGTGCTGGAGGCCACGGCGGACATGGATATGCTCGTTGCCCTGGGCCTGCCTGTGCGGGAGCGCTTGCACCAAAGATTGTATAACTGCGCCGCTGTGGTGCAGGGGGGCGTAATTTTGGGGGTGGTACCCAAGACCTATATCCCTAACTATGGAGAGTTTTATGAGGGACGGTGGTTCGCGCCTGCTCCGGCAGAGAAGGTTGACCTTGTGGTTGAGCTGGCAGGACAGACTGCCATCTTGTCTGCCCATCAGCTGTTTGCTGGAGGGGATATGCAGAACTTGACCATCGGGGTGGAGGTCTGCGAGGATTTGTGGGGCACTGTCCCCCCATCCTCAGAGATGGCCGCCCAGGGAGCCTGCGTAATTTTGAACCTGTCTGCTTCCAATGAGATGGTGGGCAAGGCGGACTACCGCAGGCAATTGGTCACCGGACAGTCCGCCCGGCTGATATGCGGCTATATATATGCCGGTGCGGGGGAGGGAGAGTCGTCCACCGACTTGGTGTTTGCCGGACATAACATGATTGCGGAAAATGGCGTGATGCTGGCGGAACAGCGGTTTGCCACCGGGCTGGTGGTTAGCGAATTGGATGTGGAGCGGCTGGCCCACGAGCGGCAGCGGATAACCACCTTTCCCTCCAAGGACAGGTGGATGATCCGTGACTTTGGCATGGCGGTAGAGGACACTGTCCTGACCAGACCCATCTCGCCCACCCCCTTTGTTCCCACCGACCAGAAGGACAAACAGTTCCGGTGCTGGGAGATTCTCACCATGGCTGCCACCGGCTTAAAAACCCGGCTGAAAACCGCTGGGGTGAAAACCGCCGTGGTAGGTTTGTCCGGGGGGTTGGATTCCACCTTGGCCATCCTCATCACCGCCATGGCCTTCGACCAATTGGGCTGGGATTACAGAAATATTTTGGCCGTCACCATGCCCTGCTTTGGCACCACGGAGCGTACCCGCTCCAATGCTGAGCTGCTAGCGAAAGAGCTGGGAGCTGATTTGAGGGTGGTGGATATCAGCGCTGTTGTCACACAGCATTTTCGTGATATTGGACAGTCTATGGACGACCATTCCGTCACCTTTGAAAACGCCCAGGCGCGGGAGCGCACCCAGGTGCTCATGGATATGGCAAACCAAAGCAATGGAATGGTGATCGGTACAGGAGACCTGTCCGAACTGGCTCTGGGCTGGGCCACCTATAATGGAGACCATATGTCCATGTATGGGGTAAACGCTTCCATACCAAAGACCCTGGTACGCCATCTGGTCGCCTTTGCAGCCCAGCAGCGGGGCGGACGGTTGGGGAGGGTGTTGGAGGATATCATAGACACTCCGGTATCTCCGGAGCTGCTACCGCCCAAGGATGGGGAAATCACACAAAAAACGGAGGATCTGGTGGGACCGTATGAGCTGCACGACTTCTTTTTATACCATGCAATCCGCTGGGGATGCCCGCCGCGGAAGGTATTTCGGATGGCGGTGTATGCCATGGGGGAGCGTTACCCCCGGTCAACCATTCTCCACTGGCTGAAGAATTTTTACCGCCGCTTTTTTGCCCAGCAGTTTAAGCGGTCTTGTCTGCCTGACGGCCCTAAGGTAGGGTCTGTCACCCTGTCTCCCAGGGGAGACTGGAGGATGCCGTCGGATGGAGTGGCCGCTTTGTGGTTGGAGGAATTGGAGGGGATAGAGTGAATATTTTACCTGACCTCTTTCTCACCTTTGCCAAGGTGGGGGTTATGACCTTCGGGGGAGGCTATGCCATGCTGCCTATTTTGCAGCGGGAGGTAGCGGAAAAGAAAGGGTGGGCTACCGAAGATCAGTTGGCGGACTACTATGCTGTAGGCCAATGTACTCCCGGTGTGATTGCGGTAAATACTGCCACCTTTGTAGGCTCTAGTCAGGCGGGGGTGGCTGGCGGCGTGTGGGCCACGCTGGGGCTGGTATTTCCCTCGATCGTCATTATTTTGGTGGTCGCGGCCTTTCTCCAAGGCTTTATGGACATCCCGTGGGTGATCCATGCCTTCAATGGGGTCAGGGCAGGGGTAGTGGCCCTCATTTTATCCAGTGTCCTCAAACTACTCAAGGGAGCCGTGATGGACTGGACCACCCGTATCATCTATAGCGTTACTCTGGCGCTGGCTGTATTGGGAATGTTCCTGTCCGCTCCCGAGGGGACCCTAGGAATGGTGATGGGGGTGCTGTGTTCCCCAGTGACCCTGGTGGTACTGGCGGGAGCTTCTGGACTGTTCATCCGTGGCGTGAGAGGGGAGCTCAAGAGATGATGCTGCTTCGGCTGCTTTGGGAGTTTTGTAAGGTGGGCCTGTTCTCCGTGGGGGGCGGGCTGGCAACCATCCCATTTCTCACCCAGATGGGCCAGCGCACTGGTTGGTTTACCTCCGCTCAACTGGCGGATATGATCGCGGTGTCCGAGTCCACCCCGGGACCCATGGGAGTCAATATGGCGTCCTATGTGGGGTTCCAGGTGGGCGGTGTAGCAGGTGGGGTGATGGCCACTCTGGGATTGGTACTGCCCTCCATTGCCGTTATCCTTGTTGTAGCCAAGTTTCTCCAGAAATTTCGTCAGTCAAAGGTAGTGGACAGCGTGTTTTATGGGCTGCGTGCAGCATCGACAGCCCTAATTACTGCGTCTATGCTTCAGGTAGCTCGGATTGCCCTGTTGCACCGTGCTGAGGCTATCGGAGGAAACGGAGAGGTGGAAACGCTTTATTGGCCGGCTATTTTGTTGGCTGTGGTCATTTTTGTACTCATCCGTTTTACACCGGCTAAAAAGCTTCACCCCATCTGTTTTATCGCCTTTTCGGCGGTGATGGGTGTGGTATTCCAACTGTGATATGCCTCTTATGAGAGAACTGTAGTGTAAAGGGATCCGTCCAGCGTTAAGCTGAACGGATCCCTTGCATTGGTTATGGATGGGAAGTGTTGTCTGTGGGCAGGGGACTGGATTGCCCTATGGACTGGACAGGGGCTTAATCCTTGCGGTTGGGGAGTTGATCCACGCTCTGCGGGGTGTCCGACTCAAATAGGGCAAACAGGTCTTCCTCCACCAGCACGGGACGGCGGTGGCGCACAAGAGAGATCAAAACGGGGTAGAGTACGATGGCAACAAGGCCGCCGGAGAAGCCATTATTATAGAGGTTCATGCCCTCCAGGGGCAGACCAGCCTGAAGTACGACAGAGGAGTGGATCAGTCCGGCCAGCAGGCCAAATGGCCAGCCGAAGATCCCTGCAAAGGGAGCCAGTGTGGTTCCAAATAGGCCGGCCATTTGGAGGGATGGGGTGTTTGGATCCACATGGTTGAGCAGACCGCCAAGGAAAATGCCGGCCATCACTGGAACACAGTTAAAGGCGTGTTTGCCGTGGGCGGAGAAGCCCATAATGGTGAAAATAGCGCCAATGGTGGCGCCATTTAGATCGCCGCCGGTGAGGATAATATAGTAGGTGCTCAGCAGGCCGTTGACGCCGGTGTTGACAAGGACGGTGCCCAGCGGAAAGGTACGGATATAGTCGCTGGGTGCCCGACCGGAGGTGCGTAGCAAAAGCCAGTAATTGCTCAAGACTTGCTTTGGGGAGCGAATCAAACCGACGATGATAAAGAACAGGCACAGCAGAGTGAGCACAGTGCCCAGATAGAGGTTGTTATCCGTGGACCAATGGAGGGTGGAGGCGGGTTCCAGGCCAAAAGCTTTGAAAGCCGGGACAAGCATCATTGCGACCAGACCGCAGGCAAATCCCAAACTGTACAGGTTCATGCCATTCTGAACCTGGTGGGCGTGCTCCGCCACCGGGGGGACCAGGATGCCGATGACCAGTCCCATTAGGATACCCATCCATGGATTAAGTGCGATGGCGATGAAGCTTACCATGGGAGCTAGACTGGTGGCGCGCAGGGCCACGTTCAAATGGCGGGTAAAGCTTTCCTTGCGCAGCAGGGCGTATAGGGCGGCGCCGATAATGATGGGCCAGATATTGACAAAATTTTTGCCAAACAGGGAAAAGCCAGACATGAGGCCCACTCCCACCAGGGTAGAGCCATTTACCGGGTCATGGGCCAGTTTGAGCAGGGCCACGCTGATCAGGGTCACCAGACCGGAGTTAACGAAGGCTGGACCGATACCCACAAGGGCGATATAGTCGGTGATGAGCACGCCTTCATGGAGGACAATGGTCCGCAATCCGGAAAGAATTTCCGGCAGCGGGGCCTGGAACAGTCCGAACAGCAGCAGCAGCAGTCCAAACAGGGCACTGCCTGGCAGGAGGATGTGATTGTTGCGAGGAATCATCTGGTGGGGCATAACGGTCAGCTCCTTTCAATTGGTTCCTTGCGTTTAGTATACTGGGTGGAGCGGTATTTGTAAATAGAAAAAGGGCGAAGAGCGATGCACTAGAGGTTTATCAAATCTGTTTGGCCGGGGTCTTCCCCTGGTTGGATGTCCTGAACCATCACGTTGTAGCTATACTGATCACTGACATGTACTGTGACCCGGTCGCCCACTGCTTTGCCAAGTACCGCTCTGCCCACGGGGGAGTCCTTGCTCACCAAGCCGTTCAGGGCATCCTGACGCACCCGGGTCACAATTTGACAGGTGATCGTTTCCTTATCCTCTTCCAGATAGAGAGTGATTTTATCATACAGTCCCACCCGTCCATCTACCGATTGATCAGAGATGACCACTCCATGTTTAAGCAGGTTTTCCAGATAGCGGCACCGGCTGTCATTACGGTTTTTCTCTCGCTTGGCCGCCTTGTATTCAAAGTTTTCACTTAAATCGCCAAAGGCACGGGCCTCTTTAACCGCTTCCATCAGCTTAGGGCGCAGGACGGTCTGGCGGTGTTTCAGCTCCGCTTGCAGCAATTCAATGTCCTTTTGGGTCAATTCTGTGGGCATAGTGTGATCCTCCTTTATCTAGATATAGTTTGACACAGTCAAGCGGAGCCGTCAAGAGGGCGGATACGACGAAAAAAGACAATATGATTCCTGCAAAAAGGGGTTGACAGACCAATGGGTCTGTGCTAGTATAATGAAGTGTCAATCAAGCCGGAGTGGCGGAATTGGCAGACGCCCGGGACTTAAAATCCCGTGGGAGAAATCCCGTGCCGGTTCGACCCCGGTCTCCGGCACCATATATCGCGGGGTAGAGCAGCTTGGTAGCTCGTCGGGCTCATAACCCGGAGGTCGTCGGTTCAAATCCGGCCCCCGCAACCACAACTCCCTCGATTTCAGCGGAAATCGAGGGAGTTTCTTCGTTTTTGTGCTTTTACGGGGGTTTATTTTTCACTTTTCTGCAGACCCACAACTTGACCCATACGGGGAAATATCCGCTTAGTTCTCAACAGCACCGGAGAGGATATTCGCCATGGTATTCGCCGCCTGGCGCTGGGCTTGGGTGGTAACGTGGGCGTAAGTGTCCAAGGTGAACCCGGCGCTATAGTGGCCCAGCATCCCGCTCGCCGTCTTGATATCCACGCCATTTTGCAGGGCCACCGTGGCGAACGTATGACGCAAGTCATGGAAGCGAATGTTCGGGAGACCAGCCCGCTTCAGCAGAACTTTCAGCTGTCGGTAGGCGGAGCCAGGATTGGTGGGCTGTTCCGGCTTCAGCGGGTTGGGGAATATCCATTCGGTGAGGGTGGACTTTTATTTTTTGTTTTGCGGCGCAAAATCTGCGTATATCCCCGCCTGGATCCGCCAACATTGCGGTGGCTGTAAGGGCAGAGAAAAAAATAACCCCCGCGCTGACTCCCGTGAAATTCCGGAAAACCACCTGTGACGGCAACCTTGTGGAAAGAGGGAACACTGCGGTTTTCTCTCTGGATTTTCTGAAAACAACCACCTGTCACAGCAAAAAGTCAAGATTCCGACCATCTATGAAAAAGCCCCGACCCGCTCTGCGGGGCGGTGTGGTTGGCCGGGGGACGCTGAAGCGACCCCCGGCCTTTATCCTGCACTTTTTTCGACCCCTCGGTTCATCTGCCACTTTCGGTTGCGCTGAATTCACTGGATGGCGCACAGCGGCCACACGCTTTGGACACGGCTACGTCTGCGATGGACTGCGGCTTGTTACCCTCCGGACACCAGCGAGGCCGCACAGCGGCGCACAGGCTGTCACGCTAAGTGCGCACTATCGCTGAGAAGCGCAAGTGCCTTTGCGACTCGTTGACACTCAGCTGCCGTGTCCATCTGCGCCAGCTGCTGTTCATAGAACTGGCCGAGCACCAGTTGGATCGGGCGGATGGTATAGAGTAGATTGCCGTTGCGCTTCAGACCAGTCTTGGTGGTGACGGTCGTGTTCTCTGTACTGATAAGCTGCCGCTCCTCCAGCTCACACACGTATTTGCGGACAGTGTTGGCGCTCATCCTCACCGCTCTGCCGATAGTCTTGTAGCTGGGCCAGCAACTAATACGTCTTTCTGTTCTCGCAGCAGAGCAGGTACGAGTAGACCGCCAGCGCACCGGGCGACAGCCCCAGCAGGAATATCTCATTGGGTAGTTGGAAGTAGTTCTTGACAGGATCACGCTTGGGCCACGGTGTGTACTTCACTCCGCACCTCCCAGGGTGTGCCACGACACCCACTCCGCAAATTTCTTTTTGGGCACTACGAGCCTGCGGCTGATTTTGAGAACAGGAAGTGAAGGAGTAACGGGGTGAGCGAAACCTGCGGCCATTTCTGGCGGCGGGTATATAATTTTAAGGGGCCATATTTGCACAATTGATACTTGACGCTCCACAGTATATAATTGAAATATGCCATTGAGTTTTATTCTTGACCAAAATTTGACTTTTTCCCCATATGATGAAAAAGACTTGAGGTGTTCGTATGGCATACAGAATTTTGATTGTTGATGATGAACCTATCCTGACCGAATTGCTTTCAACCCATTTGCAGGATCACGGCTATACGGTTTTCGTAGCCAACAGCAGCGATGAAGCCCTGGCGAAGCTGAATACAAAGCCAAATCTCATTCTGCTGGACATCAATATGCCGGGGA
>CAKNZJ010000023.1 GCA_932222125.1 uncultured Clostridia bacterium
AGCTGATGCACTTGAAGCTCTACCCTCTGGACCAGCTCACCGAGACCCTGATTGACTGCCACTATAAGGAGGGCTCGCCGGAGCGCTCGGCCATGTACACCCAGTTCATGGTGATGCTGGAAACCACTGTGGAGGAGATGACCAAATGCTGGCTGGCAGCTGTGGGGGAGGACACAGAGCTCTCCTATGGCCGGTGCAGGGGGATGAAGTCCTTTAACGAATTATATGAGGGGCTTAAGCCCCTGTAAGGAGGGGAACCATGGAGGATACAGGGGGGATTGTCCGCTATTTGAAGGAGAAATACCAGCCGGAGACCATCCTTGTCTACGGCTCTTTTGCGGACGGGAGCAATAACCGGAACAGCGACTTTGACGCGCTGGTCATAACAGAGCAGGGCCGGGGCCACGACGCCTCTGCTGTGGCTGAGGTGATTCTGGACGTGTTCCTCTATCCACCGGAGCATTTTGCCGGGGACTTTGATGTGGAGGAAGTGGTTCAGTGCTTTGATGGGAAGCTCCTGCTGGACAAAAACGGCCTGGGAGAGCGTCTGCTGGCCCGGGTGCGGGAGTATCTGGCGGCGTACCGGCCCAAAGAGCGTCAGCTGGTGGAACAGGACTTGGACTGGTGCCAGAAGATGCTGGGCCGGTGCGTCCGGGGAGACGCGGAGGGCTTTTACCGGTGGCACTGGCTGCTGAAAGACAGCCTGGAAATCTATTGTGATGTGCGGGGGCGGTACTTTTTTGGGCCCAAGAAGGCCCTGCGGGCCATGGCCCAGGAGGATTCAGAGAGCTTTTCGCTCTACAGCGCCGCGTTGGAAAAAATGGATGGGGCGGCTTTGAGGGCCTGGGTGGGGAGGCTGGGGCACATTTTGGGAAAATAGCCTGATGTTTTGGGGAAATATTTCCTATGGGCCATTGACAGCCCGCTTTTGATGTGCTATGCTGATTTGTGAAATAAACTATATTTTTTCAAAAACCAGGAGTTCTATTATGAAGAAGTGCGCTGTTCTCTTATCTGTCTTTCTGGCAGTGGATGTCA
>CAKNZJ010000024.1 GCA_932222125.1 uncultured Clostridia bacterium
CGCTCCGGGGCCTTATTTTCCCGCCCGTCCGTGTGGCCGAGCAGATGGTCAATGTTCGCCTTGACCGCCACGGCCTGCCGCATATCCGCCTGGGCCTTGCGGTACTCCGCATAAAGGGCCTTTTTCTTTTCCGCCAGCTCCTGGCGGGTCTTTTTCATATCCGTTATTTTTGGAAGTTTCTCCCCGTTTAAGAGGTTGTTCAATACCGCTTTCGCCGCCCGGTAGCTGGCAAGCTCCGCCTCGTGCTCCGCAAGATATTTTTTACTGTACCGGGCCGCCTTATAGCCATCAAACACAGGCCGGGTCTTGGCATAGTCCACCGTGGCCGCCATAAGCCCGGATGTCTTTTCGAGGGCCGCCTCCGTTTCCCGCAGTTTCCCGGCCAGAGCGTGAAAGTGCTCCACCGCCGCCTCGGTGCTGGCCGCCATAGACTCATAGTCCGTAAGGCCATGCTCCCGCAGATACTGGAGGGCGGCGGCCATCTGCTTTAGATTGTAAACCTTGGCCCACCGTTCATAAGCCGGGCCCTTGCCCTGGGCCATGCGCTGTTGAATATCAATAATGAGATTAACCCGCCGGACAGGAGCCGGGGCCTCGTCCGCAAGTTCCGGGATGGGCCGCTCCCCGGCAATCACCGCCCGGATGTCCTCGGGATCAAAGCCGTCCCCAAGGGTGGATGCCCGCAGTCGGGTGGGCTTATCCTGCCCGGGGGCAAGGAACGAAATCACACCGCCCCGGCCATGCTTTACCGCAAAGCCGGACTTCTCCATCAGCCGCAGGAACTCCGCAAAGTCGGCGGGCTTTTGTTTCAGAGCCGCAACGATGGCAAGCCGTACCCTCTGCTGGGCGGACGGGGGCCGCTCCCCGATCCACTGGCCATAGTGCAGGAAACGGCCCTTGCTGTGAAGTTTCGGATGCTGGATAACCGATAAATCATTTTCCAGACATACCCGGTCAGAAAGCCGCCGCAGAGCCCCAGCCGATCTCCAGAAGTCCCGGAATTTCCGGGTGTAGTCCAGTGAAACAGGATTGTAATAAATGTGATTGTGGATATGTTTTTTATCTGTATGAGTAGCAACAAAAAAGGCGTGTTTCCCCTTCGTCCAGCGCATGGCTGTTTCGTAGCCTACCCGGTTTGCCTCCTCCGGGGTAATTTCCCCGGGCGCAAAGGACTGGCGGATCTGATAGCAGAGCACATCTGCCTCCCGCTTTTGTTCCCGGCCTGTGACCGCTTTATACTTTGCCCGGGAGAGCAGGAACTCGGCATCGGCGGTCTGGTGGTCGCACTCATAGGAAGAAATGAGCTGGCCGTCCTGGGTTTTATCCGGGTCTTTCCC
>CAKNZJ010000025.1 GCA_932222125.1 uncultured Clostridia bacterium
ATTTTTATCGGCGCGTCAGGGGCTGTTATGGACTTGTCCGTGGATATTACCTCCGCTGTCTATGAGGTCGTTCAGAAACAGCCAGCACTCAGCCGCAAAGAGGCAATTCGATCCGGTCTGAATGTGGGCCGGGCCGCTATGGGAACGATGACAACCACATTGCTGCTGGCATACTCCGGCGGGTATGTAGCTTTGCTGATGGTGTTCATGGCCCAGGGAACGCCGCTGACCAATGTCCTCAATTACAAATATGTCGCGGCGGAACTGCTGCATACGGTGATTGGTTCTTTTGGACTGGTGACAGTGGCCCCATTTACGGCTCTGTGCGCCGGAATATTTCTGACCAGTTATGACAGCTTCTCTTTGAAGCAATAGCTGAAGCTGTTCACAGCGCAATATCCAACCGCACAGGCTGGCCGGTGTCGGCTGGCCTTTCATTTTACATAGATTTCACATGACCTTGGTAACAGATTTTGCACGCACTTGTTAGAATAAAAACGTGAAACTAAAAGAGAGAGGAAATCAGCTTTATGGATATTTTCAATGTGTTGACTCTTATCGGCGGATTGAGCCTGTTCCTGTTCGGCATGAGCGTTATGGGACAGGCCCTGGAGCGCAGGGCCGGAGGCCAGCTCCGGACGCTTCTGGGGAAGCTGACTGACCGTAAGATCGCCGGACTTCTGACCGGCATGGGCGTTACCGCGGTCATTCAAAGCTCCTCGGCAACTACGGTCATGGTGGTTGGCTTTGTCAACTCCGGAATCATGACCTTGAAGCAGGCCATCAATGTCATTATGGGGGCCAATGTTGGGACCACAGTCACGGCATGGCTGTTGAGTCTGGCTGGGATCGACAGCGGGAACCTGTTTATTAAACTATTGAAACCGTCCTCCTTCACGCCGATTCTGGCGCTCATTGGCATCATCTTTTATATGTTCTGCAAGAACGCGAAGAAAAAGGACACCGGCATGATCCTGCTCGGCTTTGCCACGCTGATGTTCGGCATGGAAACCATGTCCGGGGCCGTTTCCGGCCTGCGGGATGTCCCGGCGTTCCAGCAGATGTTCATCATGTTCAAAAATCCGCTGCTGGGCGTACTGGCGGGCACGATCCTCACGGCCATCATCCAATCCAGTTCTGCTTCCGTGGGCGTTTTGCAAGTATTAGCGGCAACTGGTCAGGTTTCCTACGGCGCTGCGATTCCCATTATCATGGGGCAGAATATCGGCACCTGCGTGACGGCTATGATCTCCTCCGTAGGTGCGAACAAGAACGCAAAGCGGGCCGCTCTTGTCCATCTTTCATTCAATATCATCGGAACGGCGGTCTGGTTGGCGGTGTTCTGCGTTCTAAAGGCGCTGCTGCGGCCTGTCATTCTGGACGAGCCCGCCTCTCGCCTGGGCATCGCCGTGGCCCACTCGGTATTCAATGTCCTGTGTACGCTGCTGATGCTGCCCCTGTCCAGTTTTCTGGAGAAACTGGTCACCATCCTCGTTCCCGATGATAAGCGGTCGGACGCGGTGGCGGAGCTGGACGAGCGCCTGTTTGCCACTCCGTCTATCGCCCTGGAGCGGTGTCATACGGTGGCGGCGGAGATGGCGGAAACCGCTGTTGCGGCCTTGAAAGACGCAATGGTCTCTCTGCGAAGCTATACCCCGGCGCTGGCCGCATCTATACGGGAAAAAGAGGATAAAACAGACCATTACGAAGATATTTTGGGAACCTATCTTGTGAATCTGAGTACCCGCCAAATCAGCGAAGCCGACAGCCGGGAGGCGGCGAAGCTGCTGAAAATGATTGGCGATTTTGAGCGGATCGCGGACCACGCCGTCAACATCCTGGAATCCGCTGAAGAACTGCGGGACAAGGAGCTCCGTTTTACGGAAGATGCTTCCTCTGATTTGACCGTGGTTTCCGCAGCGGTTCGGGATATTCTGGACTTGTCCCTTAATGCGTTCCTTCACGATGATCTGAACGCTGCCTCTATGGTGGAACCGCTGGAGCAGGTGATCAACCAGTTGAAGGAACAGCTTCGGACACGCCATATCCTTCGTATGCAGAAGGGCGACTGCTCTATTGACGCAGGTTTCGCATGGTCTGATCTGTTGACTAGCCTGGAGCGCACGGCGGATCACTGCTCCAACATCGCTGGGTGCGTGATTGATATTGCCCATGGCAATATGGACATCCATCAGTCCCTGCGCGCATTCCGCACTGGCAGCGAGGATTTCCGTCAGCGATTCCAGGAGTATCAGCGCAAGTATGTCCTGAATGGATATTTCGTACAGAAAAGGCAGGAAAAATAAACTTTACAATCACACATAAAACTTTACACAGGTTTTACCAAAGCTGACTTTCGCATTTTACATTCAGGCGGTATTCTTATTCTTGTGGACGGGAGGATAGGCAGGTGGATCGCTGATCCCCCAGGATACACTACAAATCAAACGGGAATAGGAGTTATTTGTCATGAAAAAGAAAACACAGAAATTGATTGGCCTGGTCATGGCTGTTGCCGTGGTTGCGTCTATGCTGGCCGGATGTTCCCAGAAGCTCTCCGGTACGGTGGCTACCGACGGCTCCACCTCTATGGAGAAGGTGATCGGGGCGCTGGGCGAGGCGTTCATGGAGCAGAACGACGGCGTGACCTTTACCTACAACCCCACCGG
>CAKNZJ010000026.1 GCA_932222125.1 uncultured Clostridia bacterium
AGCCGGAAACCAGGCCCCACAGCACGCCACCTTTGAGGACGGCTACTGGGTGCTGGGGACGACTTTCCGGCTCTTTCCAGATCAGCCCAAGGGTTTGACCTGGGGGCTGTTCTCCAAGCAGATCAGCGGCCAGGACGGTGCCTTTGCCCAGCCCATCACCCTGGTGCTGGCCCTGTCGGCAGTCTATAGCTCCATCGGTATGACATTGCAGTTTGACCCCTATGGCCCCACCTGGTGCAATGATCTGGACATCCAGTGGTGGCGTAATGGGGCGAAGATCCACAGTAAGACCTTCCACCCGGACGCATGGCAGTACGTGTGCCTGGAGGAAGTCCACAACTTCGATATGGTGGCCATCACCTTCAAGAAGATGTCTGCCGGGCATCGTTTTCTGAAGCTCCAGGCCCTGACCTATGGGATCACCCGCACCTTTGATAGCGAGGAGTGCTTCAACATTGATCTGTGCCAGGACACCGATCTGCTCAGCGACGCCGTATCCGTGAACACCCTGGATTTTACTTTGATGAATAAATCGGCCATCAATTTCCTGTTCCAGCGGCGTCAGCTGCTCCAGGCCAAGTATGGCAATGAGCTGCTGGGGGTCTATTACATCTCCACCCACTCCAAGTCCGGCAAACGCTATGACATCCATGCCGTTGATCTTGTGGGCCTGGCCGAAATGGCAGGCAATCACCAGGGCGGCATTTACACCGGGATCCGGGCCGAAGATCTGGTGGCCGAGATCCTGGGGGATTCCATCCCCTGGGTGATGGATGCGGATCTGAAGGATGTGCTGCTTTATGGGTACCTGGCCGCCACCGGCAAGCGTGAAAATCTCCGCCAGGTGGCCTTTGCCCTGTGCGCCATGGTGGTCACCGGCCACCGAAGCTACATTGAGATCACCCGGCAGAAATCGGTGCTTGCCGGTACATTCCCGGACGTGAAGAGCTACGAAAACGGGGCGGTGGAGTCCGGGGCTTTGGTGACCGCCGTGCGGGTGACGGCTCACAGCTATACCCTGGGGGATAGCGTTACCACCCTCTATGAGGATGTCCTCACCGGCGACGATGAGTTGGACTTCTCCGAGCCCATTGGAGATCTGCAGATCACCGGTGGACAAATCATCAGCTCCAACGCCAACCATGCG
>CAKNZJ010000027.1 GCA_932222125.1 uncultured Clostridia bacterium
AAAATTGAAAACTAACGTCCAATATGAAGCCAAAATCTACGAGAGCTTCGATGACGGACTTTGTATCATAACGGAAGAATTTCCGCCTCTGCAACCAGAGGAAACATAAATTATTACAGGAAATGGAGTGATTTGCTTATGTACAGCAATTTTGATAAACGCCAGGAATTGGCACGGCAGACCCAGACGGTTCAGACCTTCCGGCGCATACGGCGAGGCATCGGCGCAGTCCGCAACAGCCGGGCAAAGCTGATAATTCTGGCAAGTCTCTGGATTATGGCGGGCATTATCTGGCTGACCCGGCATCCCATGATGGGTTATGGTCCGGATACGCCGCTTGCTCCGGTGCTGGACGCTCTGACGGTGGTTGTGCTGCTGCTCCTGACAGCGGCCCTCTCCCTGGCCCTCCTATGGGCCTGGGGAGGGCCCTGGCAGGCTGGACAGGTGCAGGACAATCTGCTCCGTATTGGGCTGGTCAACGCCGTCGGGGAGCCGCCCACGCTGCTGTCCGTCACCGTAAATCCCGGCAATCCAAAAGTCAGAGATTACACCTTCTACACCTGCGGCATCCCGGTTTCTGCATGGCTGGACTGCGCCGATAAAATCCAATCCGCATTGAATGGCTCTATTGCTGACATCAGCTATGGAGAGGACAATCAAACTGTTACACTGTCTCTCGCCCCGCCTGCGACAAAGTGGCCTGAGCGTATCGTGTGGTATGACCGCAATGTCTCTCTGGAGAACTTTGTCCTGACGCTGGGAGAAAGTCAGCTCGGTCCTGTGACCGTGGACCTGAGAACCAATGCCCATATTCTCCTGGGCGGCGTAACAGGTTCAGGCAAGACAGTACTGCTCAAGGTGCTGCTCCGGCAGGCCATTGATAAGGGAGCAAGGGTGTATATCGCTGACTTCAAAGGCGGCGTGGACTTCAAATCGTGGTTCCGGGAGAACTGCTGCATGAGCTATGATATGGACACAACGCTGAAAACTCTGGCTGAATGGGAGAATGAGCTGGACCGCCGCAAGACGCTTTTGCGGGATTCCAACTGCTCCAACATTGACGAGTACAACGCCATGTTTACCGAAACAAAGCTCCACCGCTGGGCGTTTGCTTGTGACGAGATTGCCATGATGCTGGACAAGACCGGGCAGAGCAAGGAGCAGAAGGAGAAGATCGACAAGGCCAGCGCGGCCCTCTCTCTCCTGGCCTGTCAGGGGCGCAGCTTCGGCCTCCACCTCATTCTGGCGACACAGAGGCCGGACGCGAACGTCATGCCCGCCCAGGTGCGCTCCAACATCGACTACCGTGTGTGCGGCAGGGCGGACAGTATCCTCTCGTCCATCATCATTGACAGCACCGCCGCCGCTGAACTCATCCCCAAGAACGCCAAGGGCCTGTTTATGCTCAACGACAGCAGCGGCAGGGATACCAGCGCAACCGTATTCAAGTCCTACATCCTACCGGATGGCGCAAACTAAGGAGGAAGTCATGGAGAACAAAAAGTACACCAACATTGAACAGCTCCCCCTCGTCCTCTCGGTGGAGCAGCTTGCCGACGTGCTGGGAATTGGGCTTAACAACGCCTACCAGCTTGTCAGAAGCAGCAGTATCCGAAGCGTCCGTATCGGGAGGCAGTACAAAATTCCGAAGGATGCGTTGGAAGTCTATCTAACCGCCTAAAACCTATTGACCTGCCGCCACGCATGATGTACTATATACCCATAGTGCATCTGCGTGGCGGCGAAAAGGAGGATATAAATATGCCACGCACGAAAGAAAAAAGAAGTCGCAACGCCAACGGCAGCGGAGCCGTCCATAAGAAAACCGTTATCCGAAATGGCAAAAAATATATCTATTGGGAGGGCCGCTACACCGAGGGCTATGACCCCAGCACTGGAAAGCAGATTCAACGCTCCATCACCGGCAAGAAAAAGAGTGAGGTAGCGGAGAAATTACGGAAAGCCACCGCCGCTATTGACGCTGGCACCTACACCGCCCCCAACAAAATGACCGTGGGGCAATGGTTGGACATCTGGACGGCTGACTATCTGGGCGGCGTGAAGCCCCGGACAGTTGAGTCCTATCTCTGTCAGATTAAAAACCATATTCGCCCCGAGTTGGGAGCTATCCGTCTGGATGCTCTAAGCCCGCATACGATACAACGGTTTTACAACGGCCTGGGGGAAGAGAAGGACGGCAAACCCGGACTGTCTCCAAAGTCCATCAAGATTGTTCATGGTGTGCTGCACAAGGTTATGGGACAGGCTGTCGCGCTGGGCTATCTGCAATCCAATCCCGCTGACAAATGCACCTTGCCCAAGGTGGTACGCAAGGAACTGAACCCGCTGGACGAGGATGCCATTACCCGCTTTATGGAGGCCATAAAAGGCCACCGCTTTGAATTGGTCTTTCTGGTCACGCTGTTCACCGGAATGCGTCAAGGGGAAGTCCTTGGCCTTGCCTGGGACTGCGTAGACTTTGACCGGGGAACCATCTCTATTCGCAGACAGCTCCAAAAGGCCACGGACAGCACAGGAGAATACCGGCTTCTCACGCCGAAGAACGGCAAGGGCAGGACAATCACCCCAGCCCCCTTTGTGATGGAGCTGTTACAGACCCAGCGGAGACGGCAGGCGGAATGGAAACTAGCGATTGGCTCCGCCTGGGAGGATAGCGGCCTTGTGTTCACCAACGAAATGGGCAGACATCTCATGCCCCATGTGGTATATAAGGCGTTTAAGAAGGTCGCCGCCTCGATTGGCTGTTCAGATACCCGCTTCCATGACCTGCGCCATTCTTATGCCGTGGCAGCGATAAAAAGCGGGGACGACATCAAAACGGTGCAGGGCAACCTGGGCCATGCCACCGCCGCCTTTACACTGGATGTCTACGGTCATGTCACCGATCAGATGAAGCGGGAAAGCGCACAGCGGATGGAGAACTTTATCCGGGGCGTTGCTGCTGGATAAGGGAAAACAAGCGAAAAAACACCATAAGGGAAAATTAAGGGAAAACATCTTCCAACAAACAGGAAAAATCCCTGTAACCACTGCGGTTACAGGGATTTCGGGTGGTCCGAGTGACTGGACTCGAACCAGTGGCCTCATGCTCATGAAGGATGTGGTCCCCTCTCGGTTGTGTTAAGTGTGGTAACTCAACTTTAACCGATTTGGCCGCATCCTTCTACTTTTTCCTTTCTCTACTGTCCAACTTGTATTGTACTCCTACA
>CAKNZJ010000028.1 GCA_932222125.1 uncultured Clostridia bacterium
AGACATCGCTCCCCAGGACTGGGGCTTTGACATGAAGAAGATCAAGGCCGTAACGCAGAAGCCGAAAAAGCGGACTGGCCCCAGGCGGTGAGCGGAGGCGATGCGCCGGCGTCCAGCCCAAACGCGAGAGCGCCCCCATAGCTGTGGCGCGGCTTTTCTCAGCACCAATTCTGAGCGGAAATGCGTCTCACCGTGAGACGTATTTCCGCTCTCTTATAAGGAGGCGAACACCATAGACGATTTTAAGGCAGTACCCAGCAGTCTGGACATCAGCAAATATCTGAAAGAATTTCTGATCATGTGCGACCCCGTAAAATACCCGCCGGGGGATGACGCTAAAATTGTACGGCGCTTGAACGATACCCTGCAAGGACGGGGGGAGCAGACGGTTCAGGAAATGCTGGCTGAAATAGACACGGTATGCGGACGGTTGGGAATCTACAATTCGGAATGGCTGGCATTTCAACAGAAAATTGAAGATTTCCAGCATCAGAAATCACTGTTAGACCAGCCCTATACCAAAAGCAGCAGCAAGCAGTACAAATATCGGAGCTATGACCCGCCCATTGGCCGCAAGTTAAAAATCGTCAATCAGCGGCTTTATGACTGCGCGGCAAAGGCGGGCTTTCCCCCGAACTTTTTCCGGGAAACTTACTTTGACCAGGTGACATTCTACTGCATACCCGACCACACGGATTTTAACTTTTCCTATTTCAGCAACTGCACCTTTGCCGTGTGCCGGATCAGGGAGGCCACCTTTGACGGGGCAACTCTGTCCAGTTCTGAATTTCATAGCTGCGTTATGCAGTACGCCACATTCTTTAATGCGTCCATCGACCACACCCATTTTCACGACAGTACCCTGCGAAATGTTTCATTCCAAGAGGCCCGCCTCAAATCCTGCAATACCGTTGACTGTGAATTGGATGGCGTCGGCTTTTTGAACGCGACATTGGACGGCTGTTTTTTTGGACGTGTCGCCGCCCGCAGCATCCGGGGCCTGCACACCGCCACCATCACCCAGGGCGGCGCGACGGACAGCGAGGTGAAGCGTAACCGGGAATCCATTTTTGCCGCCCTCCGGCCTGAGCAGGGGCTGCGGCTGGAGTTTCCGGCGAAAAGGCGGGGTGGGCGGTGAAAAATCAATCGGACAACAGCTATTCCAAGTGGCTCTTCCTCGCCCT
>CAKNZJ010000029.1 GCA_932222125.1 uncultured Clostridia bacterium
CCTCCGCCACAGTGATCGCCACCCCTGACACCGACTATCAGTTCAAAGGTTGGACGGAGAATGGAACTCAGGTCAGCACCGAGGCTCGCTACACTTTTACGGTCATCGCAAACCACACACTCGTCGCCGTTTTTGAAAAAGAGACCGAGAAGCCGCCCACACCACCGACTCCGGTCACCTACACAGTTGATGTCCATGCCAGCCCCTCCGGAGGCGGCACTGTGACGGGCAGCAATACTTATCAGTCTGGCGAATCCGTCACAGTTACCGCAACCGCCGCCAGTGGCTATGAGTTCAAAGGCTGGACAGAAAATGGCAGTCAGGTGAGCACCAGCGCCAGTTATACATTTAATATCACCAGCAACCGCATCCTCACCGCAGTTTTTGAGAAAATTGCCATTCCTACCTACTCTGTCAGCATTACTGCCAGCCCTGCCGCCGGAGGCACTGTCTCTAGCAGCGGCACCTATCCGAGTGGCACATCTGTCACTGCCAGGGCTACCGCCAATTCCGATTATCAATTCGTGGAATGGCAAGTGGGTGGGAGCAAGGTATGTTCCGATGCGACCTATACCTTCATCGTCAGCGAGAATCTGGAACTTGTTGCCGTTTTCGAGAAAAAGGAAGAGAATCCACCCACTCCGACGACCTACACCATCAGCGTCAACGCCAGCCCCATAGAGGGTGGCTCAGTTAGCGGCGGCAAAAATTATACAGGAGGCGAATCTGTCACCATCAGGGCTACCCCAAAGAGTGATTATAAGTTCGTGGAGTGGCGGCTGAACGGCTCTCAGGTAAGCACCAATGCCAGCTACACCTTCACCGTCAGCGCAGACCAGACTTATATCGCCATTTTTGAGAAAGTCGACACCCCAACACCTCCCACGCCGCCGACCCCAACAACCTACACCATCACCGTAAACGCCAGCCCGACTACGGGTGGCAGTGTTTCTGGAGGTGGCACGTTTGAGAAAAACACTTCCATTACTGTCACCGCAGTCCCGAACGCCGGATATGAGTTTAAG
>CAKNZJ010000030.1 GCA_932222125.1 uncultured Clostridia bacterium
ACGGTGCTGGACACCCCCGCTATCTTTCAGCGGATCTTCACCGGAGGAATGCCGGCGCTGGTCAGCGGGCAGTATGCCAACCCCAACATCTTTTATTCCAGCTACATCAGCACCTATCTGGATCGGGACGTGCGGCGGCTCTCCGCCGGCATTGACGATTTGAAGTTTCTGGGCTTTCTCCGGGCCGCCGCCGCCCGGGCCGGCCAACAGGTCAACTACAAGGGCATTGCGGACGACGCGGAGATCGACCAGGCCACGGCCAAAAGCTGGCTCCACATCCTGGAGACCCTGGGCATCGTGTTTCTGCTCCGGCCCTACTCCAACAATGTGCTGAAGCGGACGGTATCCACCCCCAAGCTGTATTTCTATGATACGGGCCTCGTCTGCTATCTCACCCGCTGGAGCAGCCCGGAGACGGCTATGAATGGGGCCATGAACGGGGCGTTGCTGGAGAACTACACGGTGTCAGAGATTGTCAAGACCTACCAGAACGCCGGACAGGAGCCGTTCCTGTACTACTACCGGGACAAGGACGCCCGGGAGATCGACCTGCTGCTGGAGCAGGACGGGAAACTGTTCCCCATTGAGATCAAGAAGATGGCGGCGCCGCCGAAAAAGCTGACAAAGGTGTTTGAGCTGATCGGCAAGTCCCCCCTGGAGCGAGGAACCGGCGCGGTGCTGTGCATGGCCGACAGGCTGGGGGCTTTTGACCAGGATAACCTGATTGTTCCGATTTCCCTGATTTGAGAACAGCATATCATGATGAAAAGGAGCTGGCAGACTGGGTAAGTCTGTCAGCTCTGCTTTTCCAAACACAAAAAGGAGTGTCTTTATGAAAATCAATACATACAGAACGATTCTGGAGCAGATGTGGCAGGAAGATAAAAAATGCTTTGCGCCCAATGCGGAAATTCCTTCGCTCTGCCTGCGGTGCGGCAAGCCGTTGAACCGGCAGCTTGTGGTGAACGCCCTCAGCCGCTACGCAGATGTGCATATCTGTGAGAACTGCGGGATGGATGAAGCGCTGCGAGACGCCTGCGGTCAGGTGCTCCCTATGTGGGAGTGGTATGCGTTCTCATGTGGAGGGGATTTGAACCTCCACAGTGACGGGCCTACTCTGACAACGGCCTGCGGTTTCTGCCACATTTATGATGGCCCCAAAAAGCAGTTTCCGCTTAATCACCTGGAGCATCCGGTCAGCGAGCTGGTCTACTCCCGTTCCGATTATGATGGCCGGAGATGGTGGACAACTTGGCATCACGGCAGCGAAGAACGTACTGTACCAGAACTGGCAGAGGAGATCGACCAATTCACAGAGGCCCTGCTTCAGCTGCCTGAGTTCAAAACGCTGGATACGATGACTCGCTTTTGCCGGGCCAGTGCACAACCCACCAACGACAGCACGGAGTTCAACTCGTATGCTGCGACGGAACACTTTTATATTTGGCTCCGGATGATCACACGGGTCAGGGACTATAACCTTTACTGTCACTTCTATCTGAAAGAAGCAGCAGACAATATGGGGCAAATGTAATAAAGCAAAAATATACCGAAGGTATCTGTTGCGTCACAGAAATTTTACAAATAATAGATCAGCTTGATGTTACCCCGATTTTATCCTGATATTCGCCATGTAAACTGCTGTTGTGGCAGTAAATTCCTAAATTCTCCTGGGCTTGACGGATAGAAGGGTGGTGAAGTCAGTGAGCGGGGGCAATCGAATAGTGCTCAACATGAAAAGCGGCCTTTACTCAGACAATGGGTAAAGGCCGCTTCTGCTATTCGACAATCTTCGCTGTCTTTCGAGCCTGAACTGACATAATTTCATACTCCATTTGGCAAGGGCGGCAGCGTCGGCTACCACAGAACAAAGAGTTTTAGGGTTCGTTGGCCGCCTGTGTGATGTCCGTATAACTGCGGACAGGGAGCAATGTTATGGATTATAAAATCTATAACATTGAGCTGGTCAATCGCCTTTCGGCGTGGCAACACACGGCCTTTAAGACAAAGACTTCTATTCCGATTGCCCTTCCAGGCAGAGAGCGGGAGCCTGCGACCAAAGCGGGCGAGCCTCCGCCTGATCAACAGGAGCCTGTTGATCCACTCAATGTTATCACATGGGATGCAGCGGATTTTGTGCTTTGCCACAAAGTCCGCTGCTCTTTTCGTTGTCTCCCGACCCGTTGCCGCGGCCCGCCTCCCCGTCTGAATTTCCCAAAATTCAGACGAAACGGAGGTACCGCTATGCGGTATAGAAACAATGGGCAGGGGGAGGACAATATCCTGCAAAATCAGTTTACCACTTATTTGGTGACGGCCATCCGCTGGCAGAAGATCGCCTATTTGAAAAAGCGCACGAAGCTGGGGACGCATGAACTCCCTACCGACTTTGACAGTGCTTTCGCGCAGATGCTGGAGACACAGGGGACGAGTGCTGCTTCCGTGGAGCAGCCGGTGCTGGCTCAGGCGCTCGGTCAGATCAGTGACTGGGAGCGATACATCTTTTTTGCGCGCGCACTGGAGAAGCGCAGCTTTGACGATCTTGCCGCAGAACTCGGCATGGGGTATAAGGGAGTCGCCGCAGCCTATTACCGGGCAGTCCAGAAATTGAAAAAGGAGATGTGAGGGAAGACCATGAACTTTAAGGAACTGCTGTCCCGGGCCAAGGACGACGACCTTCAGGCGAAGGAGACCCTTCTGGAACGCTATAAGTCCCTGCTGTTGAAGGAGGCTAT
>CAKNZJ010000031.1 GCA_932222125.1 uncultured Clostridia bacterium
ATTATATCAGGATTCTTGCTAACTCACAAATATTTCTTGACTGTACCGCCGGTTCCGTCTGGATTGTGCTTTTCCTTCCCTCTTTTGATTACATTTAATTAGCCGTGACCTGTTTCATGCCTTGACTTTTTGAGCCAGGGTTGTCCGAGCCGTAGCCCTCCAAGAGATTTACCACGCCCCACACGCCAAGACCTGCGCCGAGAGCCACAACAAGGGTCTGTAAAGTGCTGATAGCAGATGCGAAAAATTCCATATAGAATCCTGAAACCCAAACCCCCGAAACGCCTTATTTTGTCGTTTTGTCACAATCCGTGCAGAACACAAACCATAGATTCCAATGGTTTTGTCGTTCCAGATTTGTGTATCCCGGGATCTGGGTTCTTTTCCTTTCTTAAATTTTTATTTTTTGTTTTGGGATAAAAAAGAGGGCTTCTGTATCCGGGACGCTCATTAAAAGCGGCCATATATACAAAAAGCCCTCTGGTTTTCAGGTTCCATATTCAGTTGTCATCCAGCCCCATTGTTAAGTGGGGGAGCGTATCCTTATCTTCATAGGTTTCCTCCATATATTCAAAAAGCCGTATCCAGGATAACCGGCTCCCTGTGCTGTGTTATCTCCATATTTATATCAGCCTCGACTGCCTGTGAATCCTCCCATCGCAAAACGGGCAGCCTGTCCCTTTCTGGCGGACCTGGACTGTGCACTGCCAGTGGTGGCCTTTTTCACAGACCCACCAGACTTTCCTTGTTGAAAACGGCCTGACCTGCTCCGGTGTAAGCCCCATATTTCTCTGGCAGTCCCATTCCCTGGCCAGCCTGGGGCTGTATGTCGCAAGGTCGGATTCCCCCGGGATGACCGGGTGCCGGTCCAGCAGGCGCGTGCAGACAGGGCAGCCGCTCCCTGCGGCCCGTTCATAGACCTCCGCTTTCCAGGAGTGCCCTTTCCTGCATCTCCACCACACTTTCTTCCGGGTCTGGTACATGACGGTCTCCGGTGTGGATCCCTGGTTTTTCCCATAGTCCCATTCCCCGGCCAGCTCCGGATGGACTGATGCCAGGTCATTTTCGCCCGGCAGCACTTTCCGGTTCCCGCAGTACGGGCAGCCGTTCCCGCGTCTCCTGCCCGGCAGTTTCGCCTTCCAGGAATGCCCCTTTCTGCACCGCCACCAGATATCCTTCTGGCTCCCGGCGGTTATCTCCGATGGAAGGAACGTATTTTTTTCAAAATCCCATTCATCCATAAGCTCCGGGCACCTGCTCTGCGCGTCATTGAAGCCCTCCAGAATCTTTTTGCCGCAGCAGTAGGGGCAGCCGCATCCATTTCTCCGGTTGGAGATCTTTGCTTTCCATGAATGGCCGCAGCGGCCAGTCCACCATACCGACCGTTGGCTCATGCCCGTGACATCCTCCGGCCTTAAGCCCCCGTTCCTTTCATGGTCCCATTGTGCCGTAAGCTCCGGATCCGCTGTCGCAAGGTCATTGAACCCAGGCATCACTTTCCTGCCAGCACAGTAGGGGCAGCCTTTCCCAGCCGCCCGGCTTGATACCGCCGCCTGCCAGCTGTGCCCTTCTGCACAACGCCACCAGACCCTTTTTGCAGTGCCTCCGGCAACATCCTCAGGACGAAGGCTCCCATTTTTGCCAACATCCCATTCCTCCGCAAGCAGAGGGGCCACTGTCGCAAGGTCATTTACTCCGGGGATCAGCCGGTTCCCAGCGCAATACGGGCAGCCAGCCCCGGCCGTACGGCTGTAGACGGCGGCCATCCAGCTGTGTCCTTTACGGCACCTCCACCAGACTTTTTTCACGGATCCCGGCTGCACGTCTTCCGGCGTCAGTCCCTTGTTCCTTATCCCGTCCCATTCTTCCGCAAGGGCGGGATTCCTTGCCTTTAAGTCTGTCTGTCCCCTGATCAATGGGTACTGGTTCATTCTTCTGCCTGCCTCCTCATCTCATCAAGGAGCTGTTCCTCCCTGGTCTTTGGTTTTTCCTTCGCTTTCTGTGCACCGCCGAACGGGTCGGGGCGTGTCCCTTCTATCAGGTCCCCCAATGCCGCCTGCGTCACGTTCCCGGCAGTCCTGACTGGAAGATGCGCTTCCTGCATCAGCTGCCTTGCCAGGTCAGGGTACAGGTACTTCTCCAGCATCCTGCGGAGGTACGCATTCTCCCTCCGCAGCCCTCTGTTTTCTTTCTCTAATGCCCGGTAAAGTTCCTCTGACCGCTGCATTTCCTTCTTCATCACCCCCGCCTGCTTTTCGGATTCCGCTTTCCGTGAGACTGCGTTCCTGTAGTTTATCTCCATCTCTGTATATCTGTCATAGACGGATTTCCAGTACGCATCCATGTCGTTCAGCTTGCCTTTTAAATCCGAAAGATCCTGGCAGGTCCTGACCAGGCCGTCAGCATCAATGCTTTTATATACCAGCAGTGCATCGGTTCCGGTCCTGGAAGCCCCCGCCTTCAGCTCGTCCAGCCGCCTGCGGACGCCCCTGTTCCTGCGGAATTCATACTCTTTAGCAGGGACGCCCTGCCTCCCGGCATACTTCGCCAGGTCCGTAAACCTGATGTCCCTCGCATTGCCGCAGGCCACATCCGCATAATACTTTTCCAGTATGCTGACCAGCAGCGCTTCATCTGTCTTGTTTGGTCTTGCCATTTTTCTCTCCCTCCATCTTCCTCTCCAGCGCTTTCCTGTAACACGCGCTGCTGTTCTGCAGCCGCAGGAGCGCGGACGTGATATCCTCCTGCGCACCGTTCCCGCGGCGTACCTGTTCAATCATCTCCATCAGGAACATCCCGTCCTCATCCACTTTTTCCCGGAATCCCTCCTGGACGGCGAGCCTCAGCCCATCCTGGTCAGGATAGTAATGGATGCAGTTCCTGCAGTCGCCGAAATGCCCGCCTTCACGGTAGTTTTTCATGCATTCGGAAATATCGCCTCCGGGGAGGCCTGCATAATCACAGTGCCCGCCTTCCACCTCCGTCATGCCATGCCTGTCCCCCATGCGCAGCTTCAACGATCCGTCCAGTGTGACCTTCCCACGGTTCTCACGGTATTTCTCATAAACGGCGCTCTCCACCACAGCAGAAAGGTTCGCATAATAGCTGGCACTGATATCAATGCTCTCATGGCCGGCCAGCTCCCTGCATATCACAGGGGAGCCGCCGGACAGGATCAGGTTTATCATGGCAAGGTGCCGTGTGTCCCCGAGGCTGACCGGATAATCCGCACTCCCTGTCACCTTCTCCTTGAATTCGCCAAGCCTGCGGCGCATCTGGCAGTAAGTCATATATCCCAGCTGTGTCGCACGTGCCGGGGAAAATAAAGTGTCTTTTTCATGGGGGCGGCGTTTCTCCCCGGCCGCTTTATAAGCGAGGATCTCCCCCGCAAGCCATTCCGGCACCTCGTATTCATGGAGGGTATAATCCGCATGGATCGTGTAGCCGACTTTCTGCAGCCTTTTCTTCAGTCTTGTCCGGCGTACAGTAAGGATCCACCTCCCATCCCGGTTATGGATACAGTCGCCTGGCAGAAGGAGGAATTCCGTCGCCCGCAGGGGCAGGATGCTGGTAAGCCTCCACCAAAGGTATACCGGGAAAAAGTAGTCCTTTGTGTCTTCACCAGCAGTTCCCCAGAACTCATTGACATACCGGTCAAATCTCAGGTAATACCGGAAATCCGCCAGCTTCCTCGGTTTACGGGCCCATCCGTCCAGCGTCCGGTTTTCCTCGATCCGCTCCATGACGGCCCCTATGTACCCGGGTGAATCAGGGATCATACCCAGGAACTGGAGTGCATGGCTGATATGTACATCCCATGTGCATGCTTCCCCGAATCCACAGCACCCCAGCCTGACCAGGGAGCTGCTGACCCCGGCAACCGAACTGGCCGCCATTGTCCCAAGCAGCAGCACTGTATAGGACTTCACATAATCCAGGAAGCACCCCTCGTCACAGCCGGTCCACTCCTGGACTGTGCCGCCACCGGTCTCGAAGCGGATGTTCCTGCGTTTCACTTCATCCGTGATCCGCCATTCCGCATCCGGGAATGAGCCCCTGTCGATCACTCCTTTTGCGGCATACTCGGCAAATTTCCTCTCCGCCTGCAAGCGCGTTCCGGTGTCCATTTCACGGATGAGCAGCACTTTTGTATACCCTTTATGCATCTGCACATCTGCTATCATCTGTATCTTTCAGCCTCCTTTCCAGCATCCCTGTCATGGTCTCCATATCCGCGCCGGGGTAAAGCATCGGAAGGCTTTCGAGCATCTGCCCGACAGCCGGTATGATCCCTCTGGACAGGATGTTTTTCAGGCGTTCCCGTTCCGGCCCGGATGCCCTGTTTTTCAGTTCCGTTATCGCGGTGTATTCCTTCATCAGCAGATGGAAGGCCGCTTTCGTAAAGATCTCATAGCCGCAGCCGATGCAGCCGCCCCTGAGGGAGTCGCAGCAGGGCATCCCGACAGCAGTACGCAGGCAGAGCGTCTCCGGCTGCCTGGATGCCGCCGCGCCGCTTGCGGCCATCTGCAGGGCATCCCCGAGCCTGCCTTCCGGGATGGACGCGACAATCTCCCGGCTGGCCTCCAGTGACCGTTCGACAAGGAGCGCGGCTTCTTCCAGCTGCCCGGCGTCCAGGCCGATGCACCGGATCAGTTCAGTCTGCCGCGGGACATCCAGCCGCCGGTATCCGTCACCCGCATACCTTTCCAGCAGCAGTGCCGGAATGAAGCCAAAGATGCCCCTCTCAAACATTTCCCGCAGGATGAATTCCGGGCGGTATCCGGAAAAAGCAGCATCCTTCAGGTAGATATCCGTGATCTCCGGCAGGGCGCCGATCCCTCCCTTGTGGCTCCTGGCAAGGGCCGCGAGCATATATCCCTTCGGCCTGCCAGGCCCGTCCGCCGTCACCAGCTCGATCCCCTGGAGATAGGACTTGTTCGCCCTCCTGGTCTGGAACCTCCGCTCTCCAAGCGCTTCTATGAACTGCGTGCCAAAAAATCTCCTGATCGATACAATGTCCTGGACTGGCCGTACCAGGGGCTCGTTTTCTTTATGGTGGAGGAGCTTTATGGTAATGATCAGCCCCATGGCCGCTTTCAGCGATTCCGGTATAAAAAACTTCAGCTCCGGCACACCCTGGTACCTTTCTGTCTTGGATGGGTACATCGGCAGGTATTTCAGCCTCAACAGCAGCTCTTCTGAAACGCCCCTGGCATCCGCATCCCGGTAGCTTCCGGAGCGGAGCATCCCTTCCACCGTGTCCGGCGGGTAGGGCAGTGATGGAACCGGCAGCCGGGTGATGTCCGTCTGCCTTAACGCCCCCAGGAAATGGAGCGCCGCAAAGAGCCACAGGTCGGCATAGCGGGCAGAATCCAGGGCTTTTGTGACCAGCCCGTTCGCCTCCCATGATGCCTCATTGAATACGCAGTACGCCATCACGCTGAATTCCCTGACCGGATAAGCCTCTTTCCGTATTTCCGCCTGCCGCCTGGGATGGATGTCGTATCTGCAGCTGCTGTCCCCTGACACCTCCGCAGCAAACTTCGCAAACAGCTTTGTGCTCCTGACGGGAAGCATTTCCGATGTCTTTTCCATAAGGCAGTCAAGCTCTTCTGCACTGTATCCGGACAGCTCACGGCCGCAGGCAGAAAGGATGAAATCAAGTATCTTCCACCCGCTCGGTTCATCGCTGATCCCTTCCCGGGCCACAAACTTCCGGTAGCGCCGGCATGTCTCCGGCAGCTGCCCGCTGTATGTATCCAGCAGGACCGACAGCTTTTCCCGCGGTGTTCTCTGATAAGCGGACAGCCACAGGCGGATCGGGCCGCGCATGCTTTCGTAGTCGCTGACCGCCATCTCCCTGCCGCTGCCTTCCGGGGCCTGCCCGAACCATCCGTTCCTGTCCAGGAACCCGAGGAGGTCATCCCTGCACCTGCAGATGTCCCGGTATGCCGACTGCACCTGCGCCGCATCTTTTAAGACCTCATCAAACAGTATCATCTTCAAAATCCCCCCATCCTGACACGAGCATGGTCACCAGACGGTCACTGGATGCCTCCAGCTCCCTTGTAATGTCACCTTTGTTCTGGAGATACAGGAACGAGCTTTCCGGGCTGCTGTCACCCCTCCAGTACTGGATGCTCCCGATATCCTCGCCCCTGAGTACGAGCTGGACCGTGAACCAGTGGCGCAGCGCATGTGTCCCAAGCTGGTTCTCATACAGGAGCTGTCCATAGAGCCTCAGTTCCGGGTCGCTGCTCTTTATCAGGTATGGGCGGAGATGCCCATCCACCAACTCACGGAACCTCGTCCGGTAAGTCTCATAGGTCATGGCTTCCCCATTCCTGTTGATGAACATGGGGCAGTAGCCCCTGTCGAACTCCCGCCCGGAAAGGAACTCCCTGTGCAGCTCGTATGCCTTGCAGAAAGCCCCCAGGAATGCGGGATAGACACCCTGCCTGCGCTCTTTCTTGATCATCCCGACCTCAACGTCATCATCCCGTATCCGGATTTCCTGTTCAACATCGACCACGGCGCTGACTACACGCCCGCCAAGCTCAGTGAATGTGATCCCCCTCCCCAGGGGGCTGCATTCCTGCCGCACGCTGCATACCTCCCCGGCGCGCAGCCCCGCGAATGCCTGCAGGCAGAGCCCGAAGGCGATGTCCCTGGCATAACGGAAAGCCATCGGGATCAGTACCTCAAAGGCTTTATAAGGGATATCCCGAAAGATTTTTTTCCTCACCGGCATCCCGGAAACCTGGAACACAGGGACTGCTTTAAGGAAACGCCGCCCATGTCTGTCATACGCGGCTTCGTCGCGGTACAGCTCCGGACGGGTGACCTTCATAAACCCGCCGAACTTCCATACAAGGTTCGCCATAAAAGCAGTCACGGCGCCGATACATTTGGTGATGCTGTCCCTTCCCCGGTAGTCCCCGTCCGCTTTCTTTTCCGCTGCATAATAGTCAAAGTATTCCTGCAGCATCTCCGCTGTAATGCCGAACACATGGCGGATCCCGAACCTCCTTCCATTGTCCACCAGGACATAGTTGAGCATCCCGCAGATGTAATACAGCTTCTTCTCCGCATTCGATGAGATCGGCTTATACACCTTGAAGCCAGCATAGTCCTGAAGCCTTGTGAACCGGGAGATGACACCATAGCCATTCCGTACCACTATGAATGACCTGGAATAGACCACCCCGTCTTCCGTTGCTGTCCGGATGGTATACACTCCATACCTCTGGATCTGTTCCGGCCTTTCCTCCGGATTCATTAAATCCAACATTTACTGTTACCTCCTTTTCCCCGCCTCATGGCGGGATCAGGCAACAGTATAACAGACAGCGACAAAACTCTGGTCATACCTCCAACGACAGAACCTTTTTTGTCGGGCAGTGAATTGTCGCTTTCCCATGGTCAGCGACAAAACCCTCTAACGCCTGTAAATATGCGGTTTCCGGGAGATGAAGGGGTTTTGTCGTTGCGGTTTGGGGGAATAATTTAGCCGGAATCGCTTTGTGGTTAGTGTTGGTTCATAGGCATACAAAAGCCGGACAACAAAACCGCCCTGAATTTTGG
>CAKNZJ010000032.1 GCA_932222125.1 uncultured Clostridia bacterium
AAATTGGAACAGGCCAATGTGAATGTGCTGTATCAAAAGCATATCCGGCAAAATCCCCAGCTTGCCAGTAACCCAGTCTCCCGTTGGCAGCAGAAACGAGCCATCAGGAAACAGTACGCCGCCGCCAAACGTGCGGGGCAGTCTGCCGGTTCCACGGTCAAAACTGCGGAGAACGTGGCAAAGGCCGCAAAAAAGGCGGCAGAGGAAACGAAAAAGACCGCAGGCTTTATCTGGCGGCACAAAAAGGGCTTTCTCATTGTGATCGGCCTGTTTCTGGTGGTGTGCATCTTCCTCAATGGGATGTCCTCCTGCTCCATGCTGGCGGAGGGCGTCATGTCCGGGCTGGGCGGCTCCACCCACCCCTCCAGCGACGAGGCCATGCTGGGCGCGGAGGCGGCTTATGCCGGGATGGAAAACGAGCTGCAAAGCTACCTGGACAGCTATGAGAGTACCCACGACTATGACGAGTACAGCTATGACCTGGACGAAATCGGCCATGACCCCTATGTGCTGATGGCGCTGCTCAACGCCTACCACCGGGGCGGCTGGACGCTGGAACAGGTGCAGGGGACCCTGGAAATGCTCTTTGAGCGTCAGTACACCCTCACGGAAACGGTGACGGTGGAGACCCGCTATAACGATGATGATGAACCATATGAATACTCCATCTGTACAGTGACGCTGGACAACTTTGACCTGTCCCATCTGCCCGTCTATTTGCTGGACGAGGAGGGGATGAACATTTACGCCGTGTATATTGCCACCCTGGGCAACCGGCCCGACCTGTTCCCCGCCAGCGAATACCCCAACGTATCCCAGCGGCAGG
This sequence comes from uncultured Clostridia bacterium, assembly GCA_932222125.1. GTDB lineage: Bacteria > Bacillota > Clostridia > Oscillospirales > Oscillospiraceae > Enterenecus. The sequence continues at coordinate 827 of CAKNZJ010000032.1, forward strand.
ACTATCTGGACTATGATGTACCCCCGGAGGCTTTGGAGGATGAGGTTTTCGCGGCAATGCTGGCCGAAGCCGAGAAATATCTTGGCTATCCCTATGTTTGGGGCGGCAGTTCTCCCTCTACCTCCTTTGATTGCTCCGGCTTTGTAAGCTGGGTTATCAATCACTCCGGCTGGAACTATGGGCGGCTGGGGGCGCAGGGTCTTTGCAACATCTGCACCCCGGTTTCCCCCGCCAACGCCCGCCCCGGCGATCTGGTGTTTTTCAAGTACACCTATAACGCGCCCAACCCGGACGGCGTGACCCACTGTGGCATCTATGTGGGGAATGGAATGATGATTCACTGTGGGTCCCCGATCTCCTACGCTAACCTCAATACATCCTACTGGCAAGCTCATTTTTACTGTTACGGCAGACTTCCAGAACCTTAAAAGGAGGGAATTTTATGAACCCGAAAATCAAGAAAATCAACACGGAATATGAGAAAAACGCCGCCAAGATCGCCGAGCTGCAAGCGCGGCAGGAGGAATTGGCAAAGCAGCGCACCGAGCTGGAAAACCTGGACATCATCGGCCTTGTGCGGAGCATGGGCCTGGACCCGGACCAGCTTGCC
>CAKNZJ010000033.1 GCA_932222125.1 uncultured Clostridia bacterium
ATTAGGCTTCTCTTGAACCACTCGCCTAGCGAGTGGTTTTCTTCATACAATAATGAAAACCACCCCTTTCGAGATGGTTTTCATTATACATGAAAATTGTGAAACAACTATTTGTTGGCATTGATGTGGGAAGCCAAAATAACGCAGTATACCTGATGAAGCCAGATGTCGGGAAACATAGCAGTTTTCGGATGCAAAACAACCGCGGCGGTGCTAAACTGTTGACAGAGAGAATTGTGTCGACAATCCAGCCCCAGGGATTAGAGGGCGTGGTGATTGGCATGGAGGCCACATCCATTTACGGTGACAGCCTGATCTACGCCCTCCGCGAGGATGGAAAACTGGGGCAGTATCCCCGGAAGATCCATGTGCTCAACCCCCAGCTGGTCAACAAATTCAAAGAGTCCTACCCCGAACTTCCCAAGAACGACGATGTGGACACCTTTGTGATCGCCGACAAGCTCCGATTTGGACGCATTGGCAAGGAGGTCTACATGGACGATTACCGCTACAAAGCCCTTCAAACGCTGACCAGAGCCAGATTCTACGCTGTTCAGGACTTGACCCGAGAAAAACAGCGGTTTGCTAACTATTTGTTTTTGAAATGCTCTGGTTTAGCACAAGACAAGGACATACCCAACACCAGCGCGACTACTTTAGCCCTCATGGAACGCTTTGAAACTGTGGATGAATTGGCCTACACCGACTTGGATGAGCTGACAGCATTCATCACCAAGGCTGGCCGGGGACGCTTCGTCGACCCGGAAGCCACGGCAAAAGCGGTACAGGCAGCGGCCAGGGGCTCTTACCGCCTGCCCAAAACGGTGAACGACTCCGTGAATCAGGCCATGTCCGTCTCCATTGCCGCTATGCGGGCCCTGGACAGCCAAGTCAAGGTTTTGGACAAGGCCATTGAGCAGCAGTTTGAGATCATTCCAAACACGCTCACGTCCATCCCTGGAATCGGCAAAGTTTATTCCGCTGGTATCATCGCCGAGATTGGCGACGTAAACCGCTTTCAATCTCAGGCATCCGTGGCCAAGTTCGCCGGCCTTGTCTGGACCCAGCATCAGTCCGGGGAATTTGAAGCCCAGGATAGGAAGCTCATCAAATCCGGTAACCGTTTCCTCCGCTATTACCTGCTGGAAGCCGCCAACTCTGTGAGAAGATGCGACTCCGAGTTCCGGCGCTACTACACCCTCAAACACAAAGAGGTGAACAAGCACCAGCATAAACGCGCACTCGCTTTAACTGCCAGAAAACTGGTCCGGCTCGTCTTTCGGCTGCTGAAGGACGACCGCCTGTATAAGCCGCCGGAGGGCTGAGCATACCGCTCACCGCTCTGACGAACAGGCCCTGTTCGGATTTTTCAAAAAATTCATGGGCAGGGCTTTGATTGGTGTTGCCTTTTTTCCGCCGCGCTGCGCTTTTCCCCTTGCTTTTTCCTAAAATTTTTCTTTAATCACCCCTTGACTTCATACCACTGGACTATTCAAGTGGAACAACATACCACAAACGGGATGGGATATCCAGTGCTTTTCCCGAACAGCTTTTTATGCATACCTATCGGATACCTCTGCTGGCACTTCGAACATCGGCTATGCCGCTTGTCTGAGAGCAGCTTCGCCGTCCTCCTGCCGGAACACGGCGTCGATGTCGGAGAACTTCTGGGTGCGGTTGAACTTCTCTGTTGTCTTTCCAGGGATGGCCTGGAGGGCCAGCATCCTGGCCCACAGGTCCGGGTGGTGGTCGTAGAGGTGGCGCAGCTCCGGCAGCTTTGCGTTGGGGCAGAACCAGCACCCGCCTCGGTCAGTGAAGGCGTAGACAGGAGAAAGCAGCCCCGCGCTGTCGCAGAGCTGC
>CAKNZJ010000034.1 GCA_932222125.1 uncultured Clostridia bacterium
CAAGACCGGCATGGCCATGGGCGCGGCGGGCGCCAATCCCATGTTTGCCACCGCGGCGGGGATCAATGTAAATAAGATGCGTATTATCGGCACGGTGCTGTCCACGGTGCTGGCGGCTGTGGGGATTCTGGTGTACGCCCAGGGCTTTGGGTTTATCCAGCTGTACAACGGCCCTATGATGATGGGATTTACGTCTGTGGCAGCAGTCCTGATCGGGGGTGCCAGCCCGAAGAAGGCCAGGATCACCCATGTGCTTATCGGAACGTTTTTGTTTCAGGGCATTATGGCCCTTGGGCTTCCGGTGGCCAACCAGTTTATACCGGAGTCCAACCTGTCTGAGGTCGCCCGTCTTATTATCTCCAACGGCATTATTATCTACGCTTTGAGCCAGGTGAAAGGGGGAAGCGGACGTGAATAAGAAGTCAAAGATCAATATGTGGGATTTTTTGTTTCAGAATAAAGTGGTGCTCATGTTCCTGGTGCTGTGCATCGGGGCTACTATCGCTTCTAAGCAGCCTCTGACCTTTGTGATCCCGGAGCTGTTTACCCGTATTGCCAGAAACTCTTTTATCGTGCTGTCCCTGATCATCCCGGTCATCGCCGGCATGGGCCTGAACTTTGGCATCGTCATCGGAGCCATGGCGGCCCAGGTGGCCATCTTTTTTACCACCTACTGGGGGCTGACGGGATTTGGCGGGTTTGCGGCTACGGTGGCCTTATCCACCCCGATTGCGGTGTTTTTCGGATTTTTGGTGGGAAAACTGTTTAATTATATGAAGGGCAATGAGATGATCGGAGGCCTGGTGCTGGGTTATTTTGCGGAAGGTCTGTATCAGCTGTTGTTTTTGTTTATCTTCGGCGGCGTGATCAAGCTGAACAATTCAGACCTGATGATCGTCACAGGCGTCGGGGTTAAGAATACCATTGACCTTAAGGATACGGTGAAGTACGCTCTGGACACAGTGCCTATGCTGACCATTGTGGAGGTGGGATTTTATCTGATCCTTATCGGCCTTGTGTGCTCGACGGCTTTTAAGATGGTAAAGAAGCAGGAGGTGGATGTTAAGGCCACGGTCATCAAGGCTGCCGTTGCGGTTGTGGTGTACGGTCTGACGTTTATAAAGCCTGTGGAGCGGTTTCTGTCCGCGGACCGGCTGCTGCTTTTGTCCGCAGTGGAGCTGGGGTGTCTGGTCACGGTTTTGTGGCAGGCGTTTTTGTTTGTCAGATGGAAGGCTCAGAGCAGACGGGCTGACGAGGACAGTGTTTCGGAGCCTTTTAACACGCAGAAGGCCATTGCCTATGTGGTCCTGGCCGCTGTAGTCTACGGGTTCACCTATGTTCCCGCCCTATACAATGTGCTCATCGCCGTAAGGCTTCCGGTTATGACGTATCTGTGCATCGGGGCTCTGTGCGGGTTTAACAATATTCTGATGAAGACCCGTCTGGGGCAGAATATGAGGACTGTGGGCCAGAGCCGGACTGTGGCCAACGCGGCCGGCATTAATGTTGACAAAACCCGCGTGATCGCCATGA
>CAKNZJ010000035.1 GCA_932222125.1 uncultured Clostridia bacterium
CCCATAGCGATACCCACATCGGCCCGCGCCAGCACAGGAGCATCATTGATACCGTCACCCACGAAAGCCAGCATCCCCTTATCGCTTTTCTGTGCCAGCAGTTCCTCCACACGGTCTACTTTGTCGGCGGGGAGCAGTTCGGTGTAGGCTCGATCCAGACCCAGGCGGTGAGCCACGTCCTGCCCAACTGCATCCGCATCGCCGGTGAGCATGACCGTCTGGCGAATACCGGCAGCTTTCAGCGTCTTAATGGCAGCGGGCGCGTCTGCCTTGATTTCATCCGCAATCACAATACACCCTGCGTATCTTCCATCAAAGGCCACATAGACCACAGTACCAATAGCGTTGGAGGCCGTATAGGGAATATGCTCCCGCTCCATCAGCTTGGCATTTCCGGCCAGCACCGTCATACCATCAATCACCGCCTGGACACCATGCCCCGCGATCTCCTGCACATCGGTAATACGGCTGTTGTCAATTTTCTTGCCATAGGCTTTTTGGATGGACAGCGAGATCGGATGATTGGAGTAGTCCTCCGCATACGCCGCCAGTTCCAGAAGTTCCTCGTCCGTCATGCCATTTGCTTGAATTTCTGTGACAGCAAAGGAGCCTTTTGTCAAAGTGCCGGTCTTATCGAACACAACGGTTTCCGTGTAGGCCAGTGCCTCCAGATAATTGCTGCCCTTGACGAGTACGCCGATTTTGGACGCGCCGCCGATGCCACCGAAGAAACTGAGCGGAATGGAGATCACCAGCGCACAGGGGCAGGAAATCACCAGGAAGGTCAGCGCCCGGTAAATCCAAATACTGAACGCCTGTCCCGTTACCAGCGGCGGCAGGACTGCCAGAGCGAGGGCGGCGAATACCACCACCGGCGTATAGTACCGGGCAAAGCGGGTGATGAAGTTTTCCATGCGGCCCTTTTTGTCGCTGGCGTTCTCAACAAGGTCAAGGATTTTGGCTACGGTGGATTCTCCAAATTCCTTGGTGGTCTGGATGGTTAAAATGCCGGTCTGATTGATGCACCCGCTGATAACCTCCATGCCTGCCTCCACCTCACGGGGCATGGATTCTCCCGTCAGAGCAGAAGTGTCCAGCGTGGAGCTGCCCTTGATAATTTTGCCGTCCAGCGGGACGCGCTCACCGGGCTTGACAATGATGGTGTCACCGATTTTCACGTCCTCCGGGTCTACTTGGATCAGCTTGCCGTCTTTCTCAATGTTGGCGTAGTCCGGGCGAATATCCATCAGGCTGGTGATGGAGCGGCGGGACTTGGAAACAGCATAGGACTGGAACCACTCGCCTACCTGATAGAACAGCATAACGGCCACGCCCTCGGAGTGTTCGCCTAAAATCAGCGCCCCAACGGTGGCAATCGTCATGAGGAAATTCTCGTCAAACACTTGACCATGCAGGATGTTGGTGATGGCTTTCCAGACAATATCCCAGCCGATCACCGCATAGCAGACCAGGTAGACCCCCAGCTCCACCCAGCCCTCCAGATGGAGCAGGCCACCGGCGGCGAACAACACCGCCGCCACGATGATGCGGGTCAGCAAATGCTTTTGTTTTTTTGTCATGTTGATACTCTCCTTCCTGCAA
>CAKNZJ010000036.1 GCA_932222125.1 uncultured Clostridia bacterium
ATTTGGGATTATTCCGGCTTGCCGCTGAACCTGTTGGGGCAGATATGCGTTATGTATAGTATATTGTGGATTCCTCTGGCAGTGGTAGCGGTAATACTGGATGACTGGCTCAGGCACCGCTTGTTCGGGGAAGAGTGGCCCACATATAGACTGTTTTAGGAGGTGAAGAGATGGAGGGAATCATTGTGGCGCTGATCGGGTTAGGCGGGTCGGCTGTGGGGTCGGTGATTGGGATCTTGACCTCGGCCAAGCTAACCAACTACCGCATCGAGCAGCTGGAGAAGCGGGTGCAGGCCCACAACAACCTGATCGAGCGCACTTACAAGCTGGAGGAACGCGCCCAGCTCCAGGAGGAGAAGATGAAGGTGGCCAACCACCGCATCGAGGACTTGGAGAGCTCGATAAAACACTGAGGAGAGCTGTCATTGACAACTGGTACCTTATCCTATCTATCATTGCCGGACTGGCAGTGGCGGACCAGGTGATACAGTGATTGCTCCAGGGGTGATTTCAAAAGACGAAAGCCTAGGCCATTGGGAGCATAGGATGCACATTATTGGTCATCAAACCTATAGTTCCCTGGTGTTACAGGTACTACTGGAAGCACTATCATCTACTGGGACAAGCTGGAGGTGATCGAGGAATGGGCGTTCTGGACAAGCTGATTTTTGATGGAACCAGACAGGATGTGGAGAAAGTGCGCATCCTGTCCAGCGGTGGATGGGATAATCTATACAGCCTGTGGGCTGTGGCTCACCACTTTATGGTTGATGATCCCTACCGCTATGATTCCCATAAGAATGGCTATCTCCCGCTAGATGAGACGGTAACAGCGGGAAAGCGGTTCAATGTGATAAAGGGGGTGAGACTACTGGAACTGCGGCTAGTGTGCAAAGGCCCCGCTACGGTTACTGGATTGGCCTCCAAGCCACCTGCGGACAACTATACTGTTGTTCCAAACACAGGACATCTGGAGACTGGTCCGCCAGCGCCTGCGTACCTGTAGCGGGGCAGAGTCCATGACTTGGTGAGACCCAAGACGATTAAAAAAGACAGAAAGGATGATGGAAGCATATGAAATACTCCAAAAAACTCAACCTGAATCTGCCACAAGACAGCGATCCCCTGGAGGTGATCAAGCTTAGCGAGAACTTTGAAATACTGGATGCCAAACTGGCCAACACCGACGGGCGGCAGGTGGTGCTGTTGTACCGGCAGAGCGGCACTTTTGTGGTTCCGTCTACGGCAAAAGAAAACAAGTTCACCGTGCTGGTTCAAGGTGGCGGCGGTGGTGGCGGCGGTGGATACAATAGCTCCACTACATCGTCGGCATACGGTTCCGGCGGCGGTGGCGGCGGCGGATATACAGAGGTCGAAACAATGACCCTCACTCCAGGAGATGAAATCCTTGTGGAGGTTGGAGTTGGAGGTAATGAAGGGTTAAATTACATAGCCTCTTCAGGCGCCGGCTGGACAGATGGATCAAACGGTGGGGCGAGCCGCTTCGGAAATTTAATCGCCAACGGTGGTGGCGGTGGCAGCCGGGGTTGGCGTAATGACATTAGCTCAGGTGGTAACGGAGGCAATGGCGGTTCCGGTGGCAGTGGCGGTGGCGGTGGCGTCGTGGTGAGCAACGGTGCTGTTTCCCGATCAGGCAACGGAGGCAATGGCGGGAAATATGGCGGCGGCGGTGGCGCTGTGGTAAGTTCTTCTGATCCACATTTAGCCTCTCTTTATGGCAACGGAGGCAACGGCGGGGAATATGGCGGCGGCGGAGCCGGGAGAATTGGCGGGCACGGAGGTGAATACGGCGGAAATGGCAGCAGCGGCACAGGGGCCAATGCTGTTGGTAGCAATGGACCCACCCATGGGATATCCGCTAACGACTGCAGATTTCCACCCCCAATTTGTGGCCTCGTTCAGGATCATGGCGCCGGGGGTTCCGGCGGCGGCGGCGGTGGATACAGCGGCAACGGTGGTGGAAAGTCGGAGAAGCTGAGCAGCTCACTGTTAATTGTTCCGGGCAGCGGCGGCGGTGGATACATCGGTAATGGCGGTAGTTGTACTGGCACAGCCAATTCCGGAGCAGGAGGCGGCGGCGGATACAGCGGCAACGGTGGAGACGGCGGAAACGACCGCAGTAGCGGCGGTGGCGGTGGGGTTGACATCGGCGACAGCATGGCTGCCGGTGGTGGTGATGCCGCCGGCCAAGGTTATGGCGCCGGTGGTGGTGGCGGTGGCACTGGTAGCGGTGCTGGCGCCGCTGGATGTGGGGCACCGGGCATCGTCATCATTACTTGGTGGGAGGTGGATGCATGAATTATATCATCTATAAAAATGGGAAGGAAATCAACCGTATTGTGGCAGACGAGAATTTCTGCAAAAAGCACTACAATTCCAATGGGTACAGCTACAAAGAGGCACCGCTCGGGCCAATCCATGAGCCTGTCACCACTTCCCCCACGCTTGAGGAGTTACAATCAGAACTTGCCGCTACCCAAAAGAAGCTTAACGCTGTTATCCAATCCAATGCCATGTTGGAAAGTTGTTTAGTTGAAATGGCTCAGGTGATCTATGTGTGACCGATTGGCCAGACTGGCCTTTTGGATATTTACAAAATTGAAAGGAGACTGTGAAATGGTGGCTATGTTATTCGCATGCAGAGTGGTGGAGGAAAGAAGTAGATTTAACCAGATCCCTAGACTGCTAAAACAGCAGGTGGCAGACATTATTGTCAATGACTTTGGTATGCCGGAGCTGGTGCCCTCTGAGTTCGGCGGCTCTGCAGAGTAAGACAGAAGCGGGGGGATCTATGCCTGAAGATCGCAATCCAAACAAATGTCAGTTGACTGCCAGAGTTGAAATACTGGAGCGGGTGAATGAACAAAACAGGAACACACCCATAGGGAGGTTTTTTATGGATGAACACGTTAGAAAAGGACAACGCTATGCATGACGCCCTGCTACCAAGCAATCATTTGAGCCGTTCGACGATTTAACAAATCAGAACCCAGCACTGACAAATAAGTTGCTTGAACCGGGAAAGCTGTGGGATAGCCTTGTAGATTGCATCATTAGTGCTTTAGCTGGTGCATTCTTGCTATGACTAGTATCCGGTATGCCAGTAATCAAATAAGAAGGGAAAATACATATGAGTGAAAAGACACAGAAGTGGTGGAAGGCCGCCGGAGTGCGTGCGGTGAAGACGGTGGCCCAGACGGCCATTGCAACCATCGGGGCCGCTGCGGTGCTGTCCGCCGTGGACTGGCCTGTGGTGGCATCGGCGTCAGCGCTGGCGGGGGTGCTGTCCCTGCTCACCAGCGTGGCGGGGCTACCCGAGGTGGAGGGATGAGGCTGCTGCAATGCCTGCTCACCGCCAACGACTGCTACAAGGCCAAGCAAACCATCAGGCCCAAAGGGATAATGGTACACAGCACCGGGGCCAACAACCCTATGCTGCGGCGGTATGTCCAGCCCACCGTCTCCACGCCGGAGCGGACAAGCCTGCTGGCTGCCCTGGG
>CAKNZJ010000037.1 GCA_932222125.1 uncultured Clostridia bacterium
CCCAGGGCAGCCAGCAGGCTTGTCCGCTCCGGCGTGGAGACGGTGGGCTGGACATACCGCCGCAGCATAGGGTTGTTGGCCCCAGTGCTGTGTACCATTATCCCTTTGGGCCTGATGGTTCCCTTGGCCTTGTAGCAGTCGTTGGCGGTGAGCAGGCATTGCAGCAGCCTCATGCCGATGCACTTCCTTTTAAAATATTCTCCAACACAGGAATCACGCTTTCGTAATAACGGAAACTTTGAACCTCTTTTGCATGGCCCTTTGCTTTGTCGTTGAACCATGCACCATACTGCTCGGTTTTCAATTTGTGGCGGTTGGTGAGGATACCAACCATCTGCCCGGTGACGCCCAACTTCTCCCCAATCTCCCCTGCGCTGTAGGTTTTGGATCCCAGTTTAGGCAGGGGCAACAGGTATTCCCCTGTCAGTTCTTTTGTGGCGTGGGCGTGAAGCACCTGCTTATAAGTACCCTCATACTGGGTTGCCAACCGTTCCAAAATCTGCGCTTTGCGGATACAGGCGTTCTCAGCGCGGGTCTTTGCTATCATCTGCTGGTATTCGGTCATACCAACGAGTTTGGCTCTGCCGGAACGCAGGGCTTTCAAAATGCCCCGCACCCACGCCCGGAACTCTTTGGCCTTCTCCGTTTTGGACAGCATGGTCACTTCATAGATACCATCCTCGGTGAAAACGCGGGTAGCTTGGGTGTCTCCACGAGGGGAAGTCATTTTGACTTCGGCTGAAAATGTACTGCCACGCAAATATTTATTGCGGGATACCAATTTGTTGATGCTCTCTCGGGCATGAGAATATCCTAAACATTCACCTAACTGTTCAGCAGTCATATAGACCTCATCGGCTTTGCCGTAGAAGTCACATTGAATATCGCCAAATCCGGCGGATTTTACTAAAGTGAGTTCGTTCATAAGACAAACCTCCTAAAAACTTATTTTCCAGTTGTCAAAGTACCCCGCGCTTCTGTCACCCGGCTCCGGCCGCCACCGCTTTATCAGAAACTTGGTGCGCCCAATGCGTCACTTCCCCGTTCCGTGGATACTTAGTCTGGTTATTCAATTGTAGAGAGACAAATACGTGCCTTCAACTACGCCATATTTGTCAAAGTGTTTTTTGTTTTGCTATGATGTCATTGTACACTATAACGCAACTCTTGTCAACACCAAAACAAATAAAAATATTTATATTTGAATAATTTGTTTTGGTGTGATATAATCCGTTTAAAAGGAGGCCTGTTATGAGTGAGAAAGAATTGAATGCAGTCCGCAATGAAATCAAAGCTTATATTGCACAAAGTGGTTGGACGCTAACAGACATTGTTCGTGAGCTGAACGTCCGCCACAAGGAGCAGACTACCACTCAAAACATCTCAAACAAGTTGACCAGAGGTACAATTAAATACAGCGAAGTGAAAGAAATCGCTGATATAATTGGCTACAGGGTCGAGTGGAGAGCCAAAGAGTTGGTATAGAAACCGTCAACAAACTTTGTAGCATTTTAGAACATCAACCTGGCGACATTATGGAACATGCGCCCAACGAAACCAAAACATAGCACAGGGGGACCGGAATTACTTCCGGCCCCCCTGTTCGTTCATCCCTCCACCTCGGGTATCCCCGCCACGCTGGTGAGCAGGGACAGCACCCCCGCCAGCGCCGACGCCGACGCCACCACAGGCCAGTCCACGGCGGACAGCA
>CAKNZJ010000038.1 GCA_932222125.1 uncultured Clostridia bacterium
GTGCTCTGTGCTCTGTGCTCTGTGCTCTGTGCTCTGTGCTCTGTGCTCTGTGCTCTGTGCTCTGTGCTCTGTGCTCTGTGCTCATCCCTTTAATCCCCTTACCAGTAACTATAAGCCTATATACTCCGCAACCCTTTTGCAGTTATTTCCATCCTGGTATTCATTGGCAAACTTGGATACTGTGTTCCTCTCCGCTTTGTATGGATCCTTTCCTTTCATAACATCCTCTATAAATCCATATAAATCCTTCATACATTCTATCTTATGCCCAGGCATTACCTCTTCCGGCCTTTCAAAGGCAAATCCCAGTTTGTATTCCTCGATATCATCTATTACATATCCAATTGGCTTGTCTAAAAGCATATAATCAAATGCAACCGAGGAGTAGTCGCTCAATAATGCATCAGTGACCGGCATCACCTGATACAAATCCAGTCCCAATCTCTTTAACTTGTTGTCTGACAAAATCAAGAGATTACTCAGCGGCTGCGCTTTTACCACCTCCATATCCTGGCCAGGGTGCATCTTTATAATGAGCTTTATTTTACGCTTGGCCAAGTATTCATTGAGCTCTACCCACGTCTGTTCATCCTCAACTAGGGGAACACCCAGCGCCAGCGTTTTACTTGAGTCATTTCTGGTTTTATCATAAGCAGATTGTCTAAACGTTGGGAGCCATAGCACCACTTTTTCATCAGCTTCCAACCCCAACACTTTTTTTGCCTGCTCATTCCTTTGAAATAGAGCGTCATTTCTTGGGAGGCCACAAATAAACATTTTCTCCTTATCCGTAGAGAACTGGTATGCCATCATATCCATTACTCCAGTGGAAGTGCACAGCACATGATTCACATATGGAGGAATATTGATCAAGCCCTTTACATTTTTTAGTGTGGGACACCCATGTGTTAAATAGACACATACCTGCCTGCGATCTTTTGACTCTATCGACAAATTATCAAAGAAGTTATATCGAGCTGCACCCCTCAATAGCCGCGTTTTCAAGGACCCATCCTGAAATGACGCCCTCCAGGTTCTATGGTCAATCTTTTCTCTCTTCCTATCCTCTCTTGTGAGCCATAAAAATCTATATTGATCATACTCCCTTTTAGAACACAGATAGTTATATAGCGCGCCTGAATTCCCGTCAAATCCGTTTAAACTCTCCATTGCAATCACATAATCGCCATATATCATGCGCCCCATGATACATAACGAACGTTTAATCGCCTTATATGTAAATCCTTTTATCCCAAGCTGCATCATTGCCAGCCGAATAAAATTTCTGCGCGCCCATTTTTGATATTTTATTGCGCCCCTGTCCGCCCCGTATTTCTCTATATACCTTGATCGCTTTTTCCTTTGCAGGATATCACGTTTGTCATGCCATGAGGCCCGGAAATGATGGATGCATACCGTATTGTCCGTACGCATAATCTCTCCTGTTTCATAACTTTTTGGGCAAAAATACTCCTTTGGATACAGGGCTGCCACACCCTCAATCTCCTGATAGGTGTTGTCCAAGCGTATCTGGTACTTCTCTTTGGTCATGCTGGTAATGGTGAGCACATTTGTTGTCTGGTCAAAGCTGCCATCCGGATTGATAAAATGCCTATTATCATAATAGGACAGCAAGTATTCCATCCATACACCGTGCTTCACTGAACCCATGATAGCTGTTGGAATAGATGTGTCATTTTCAAAACCGGAAAATGCTGCATGCCTCAGATAGGGATCCAAATTTTTTAACAATTCCACGTCTGTATCCATATAAATGCCGCCCTCATGGTATAACGCATACAAACGCACATAGTCCGTTACAAAGGCCCACTTTTTTGCCTCATAGGCCTCCTTCACATATTGATTGGCATTACAGTCAAAATTGCGTTCATTCCATTCCTTAATTTCATAGTCCGGGCAATGCTTCCTCCAGCTGGCGATATAGCGCTTGACCTCATCGGGCAGCGGCTTTCCCCCAAACCAGCAGTAATGTATAATTTTTGGTATCATTTCTTCCTTCTCCATTTAAATAACCTACTTTTCAGAATTTCCCGCTCCTCCTTGCCCAGCATTAGGAAGTAATTGATGGTACAGGACAGCAAGACCACCACAACTCCATTTACCAAAAGCATGGTCCAGCTGTCACTTGGCAAGATCAGCTTGATCCCCAAACATACTAATGTGACAACCGCGACCACTGCGATATTTCTTAGTATCACCGGATAAAATGTATACCACTTAAAGTGCAGACAAGCCGCTCCGTATAACGGAAGGAAGGTCAGCGCCCGTATAATGCTCAAAATGGTGCTCACTCCCACCACAATATACATCTTCACCCGATCATCGTGGGGATACTGCAGCAGGATAAAAACCAGCAATGTGGAAACTATAGCGTTGAACAGCAAAAACAGCGACGACTGTCTCACCTTGTTGGTAACAGTAAATATATTCCACATCGGCTCTAGCGGCAGCGCAAATATAAATGCCCCTGCACTCAATAGGGAGAGCACATGCAGTAGGCCGGCATCCTGTCCAGGCATCCACAGAGTGAAAAAATCTCTGCCGTAAACATACAAAAAGGCGATGGGGATGCAGGCAAAAAAACCCAATAGTCTCACCGCTGAAACCAGTTGCCTTTTGATATCCTCCATGTCATTTTTCGCATAGCTGATGGTGATCTGTGGCGCAAAGGTGCTGGACAGCGTGCCAAATATAGATAAAATCTGTGCTGGCAAGGTCTTGGAAATGGACACCACACCCATAGCTGCAGATCCCACCAGCCAATTGGTAATGAGCAGGTCCAACCCAGTAGACAATATACTGCTGATGGATGAGAAGCTGTTCCACATACCGGACAAGACCAGAGTTTTTATTTTTTTGAGGTCAAAGTACCTTCTCCTGATCCGAACAAATGGCAGCAGCTTTTTGGTATAGTAGACATTGGTCCCAATGGTATACAGACCACAGACCACCGCGGACAGGCCAAGATACCACACATGGGGTTGAAACAGTAAAAACGCGACCACTAAAATGACGGCATTGATCACGTTGGAAATTACACGCTGCAGAGAGGACAACTCCAGTCGGTTCCTAGCAAATGTGGCCACGCCAAACACATTACCGACCAACCCAATGATAAAGCTGGCAAACAGCAGCGCCCAGAGCAACGTGACATCAGACAAAATATTGCCCGGCACGTTGACCAACCGATCCAGAAATACCAGAACCAATCCTCCCGCTATAGTCAAAAAGAAGGAGATAAACAGGTTTGCCATGACAACCGAAGTGAAGTATTTACTGGTGTCCTCATGCTCCCCCCTGTGTATACTCAATGTGATAAATCGTCCCGCCATTGAGTTTAACGCCGTTGTAATAATTGTGGCATACCCGGTAAAATTATTGGCCAGCCCAACAAATCCATAGGCTTCCTCTCCTACATATTTCACAATGTACGGCGTCAAAAGAAAGCTGATGCCCAAATTGATGGCGAAAGCCATCATTTGGGCAACCATATTAATTGCCAACTGCTTGTTTTTATTCAACGCAATCCTTCCCATCGTAACGAAATTGCCCATTTCCCCGCTCAGTCGCCTGGGAATCGGTCTCTGCATTCACCCGTCAAGGAAGTGCGCCAAACACAGCACCATTCCTTTTAGCTTGCACACTGGTATATCTTTCTCTTAATACATATCAATAAAATCATATTGCTTCATTTTTATTATACTGACAGCCCCTTGAAAAGTCAAGCTGCCCTTGGCATTGGCCGGGCCTCATGATACTGGAAAATCTCTATTGACACGGTCCCATCATCTTAACTATAGCACTCGTCTCATAGTAGTACCACAAATCCAGGGAGTGCATCTCATCAAAGCTGAGATGCACTCCCTGGATTTGTGAATCTGTCCCCATAGATGAGAATGCTGGGCAGCTCTTCCCGTCCGGTATCCAGAACCGTATGGGTCACATCACCGCTAAAGCAACTGCCGCTCCCACAAGAAAGTAAAACCAATCTCAACACGCCTTATTTTTCGTATGGTCGGAAAAAATATAATTGAATCAGTAGTTATCAATAACACAATATAGAAAAGCAGAAGTATGAAGAGCCGTTTAAGTGTAATAAATGGCCCTTAGAAAAAGTGCAAGCAAAATTACACAAGGAACATATAATGCCACCTTTATACCCAGTGAAATTCTGCAAAAATGAATTGCTTTGATTTCGCTAGTTGCACTATGTCAATTAGTTATAAAAGCAAAAATAAACATCACTTGACAAGGGCATACAGGGAAAAAAAGTGCCACTAACCTTTGCCGACTACATTCAAGGCATACTGTCACGCAGGGCACAGGCGGGAAAACCGGGATATTCTCAATCCCTCTATAACCTTAAAGACGCGGCGAAAATGCTGAATTTCCTGCAAAGCAACAGCATTATGGATATGACGGGGCTTGATGAAAAATTCAAGTCCATGATAGGGGAACAACTGGATATACAAGGGAAACTGAAAGCCGTTGAACGGCGGCTTTCCACTCTGAAAAAGCACTTAGAGCAAGCCGCCATTTATTTCAAGTGTAAGGGAAAGAAGCCACTGACCGAAGCCGAGCAAATCCTATTCACAACGGCGAAAGATTATCTCAAAGGCGTGATGAACGGCAAGACCACAACCCCGACAAAGAAATGGAAAGAAGAATACACCAAGCTGACCGCCGAGAGAAAAACGCTCAATCAGCGGTATCTTGTGCTGAACGAGGAAGTGAAAGAAGCAGAGAAAATCAGAAAGAGCGTTTACAGTATCTTGCGGCAGGAACAGCGGGAACAACAGCTTCA
This sequence comes from uncultured Clostridia bacterium, assembly GCA_932222125.1. Classification (GTDB taxonomy): domain Bacteria; phylum Bacillota; class Clostridia; order Oscillospirales; family Oscillospiraceae; genus Enterenecus. The sequence goes on from CAKNZJ010000038.1 coordinate 4,826, forward strand.
CAGAAAGCAGGATATGGAGCAATAACAGACAGGGCGGCGGGGATAGTCACTGCTTATCACCGTCGCCCTGCTTTACTTTTTTGTCAGACTGATAAACTGGAAGTTACACACCTTTGGGGTGGCGAATACTACAATCAATCCTTGTATCACCCATCATCATATCAATCAAATGGGAAAGCCCCCAAACGGCACATACTTCAAGGTCTTTACATTCATCATATGTGCATTTAAGGATTTCACCACGATGATATAAACCGCCTCTTCCTGTTATTGCACCTACAACCACTCTATCGGGTGCCCAACTGTCCTCGTCGTTGGCAAATGGCCTACTTCCTACTACCTGTAGTTTAGAAAGACCACTCTGATATAAGTATATAAACCGGAAAAAACCTACATCTTCAGGTACATCATCGTATGAGGAATATATGCCTTTGTAAATACCCATTACGTAAGCGTTTCGCCCATCTGAAAAAGGTATCTCTACAATATCGCCCAATTTTTTCTTCTTGCCATGGTTCTTCCCCTAAACTCTGATTTGTCAGTTAGCTCGCTGACCCAAGTATAGCACATTTCCCCCTCTGAAAAGAATCCCCGCTCTATGTCCGTTCCGCCTATCCAGACCGTCAAGGGGCGAGTAGTATTTTTGCCGTTGCCATTTCGCTGCCGAAAACAGATCCTACCCGTCCACGGAGCTTTTCCACCTGATTTTTCCAATCCCTTAAAAAGTTCCTCTTGACAAAAAGCCTAACGGGATATTCCTTGGATCCCCCGGAAGCGGCAAGAGCTTTGCCGCCAAGTTGGAAATCGTCAACGTGTTTCTGACATAGCCGGAGGATGATATTGTCATAGCAGGCCCGGCTGAAAGAGCTAGAGCAGAAGCACAAGGAGGCCAAGAACGAGGAAATCGTTGACATCGTGCGGGGCATGAGCATCCCCCTGGGCCAGCTGCCCCTCCTGCTCCAGAAGCTCCGCGGTGCTTCTGGTCAGTATGGCCAGAAGTCCATTGGGTTTGGAGGAACCCCAACAAGCATTTTTGCGGAGCGAAAATCGCAAGTGTCTATACACTTACCTTGCTTGCCGCTAATGCGCTCCCCCAGAATCCCTGAGAAAACGTAAACAGTGTGTGCTAATTCTTTTCCCGTTTCACTATTGATTATATTCCACTCATGGAATATAATGTGCAAGTAAAATAAAGCCATGAAGAGAGGGGGTATTGTATGTTAAAACATGGGATTTTGGGGCTACTCAATTACAAAGAAATGACCGGGTATGAAATTATGGAAATTTTTCGAGGTTCCCTAAATTATTTCTGGGATGCGAAAACCAGCCAGATTTATAGAGAACTTCAAAGACTGGAGCACAAGGAATGTGTAAGCAAAATAGTTGTTCCGCAAAATGGAAAGCCAGATAAAAACGTCTATTCCATCACAGCAACAGGGCGGGAAGAATTACTGCGATGGCTTGCAGATGGCGACTTGGGGTTGAGGGTTAAGACACCGATTTTGATGAAAGTCTTTTTCCTTGGGGAAAGAAGCGCGAAAGAAAATATTTGTTATTTTGAAAGCGTTAAGAAAAGCTGCGAGTTATTCCTAAAAAGTTTAGAGCCTGTTCCACAGCTTATACACACCTATGGCGATAGGATTGGGCAGAAAGAGAAGACACTTTATTGGCAGATGACGGTAGAATATGGGCGGCGAAGTTTACAAATGCAAATTGAGTGGGCGCAAGACTGCATCCGGCGATTGGAAGGAGAAATGAACTGATGAACATCCTGGTGATAAATGGAAGTCCAAAAGGAGCCCACAGCAATACCTATCGGCTTACATCTGCATTTCTGGATGGCGTGAAGCAAGGGATTCAGGACATTCAGACAAAGGAGCTTTCCATCAGTCGTATGAATATTAAACCCTGCCTTGGCTGCTTTTCGTGCTGGAACCGCACGCCCGGACAATGCTGCATACAAGATGATATGCAGCAGGTCATTCAAGACCTGCTTTGGGCGGACATTACAATATGGAGCTTTCCTCTGTATTATTTTACGGTTCCCGGTTCACTAAAGAACCTAATTGACCGCCAGCTACCCATGCTTCTTCCCTTCATGGAAGAAAAGGAGGGACAGGTCGGAAACGGAAGCCATCCCTCTCGGTATGATATGAGCGGAAAAAGAACAGTGGTGATCTCCACCTGCGGCTTTTATACGGCCAAGGGAAACTATGACGGTGTATATAGTCTTTTCGATCACCTCTGCGGGCGGGGAAATTATACGACCGTTTTTTGCGGTCAGGGCGAACTGTTTCGAGTGCCGGAGCTGTCTGCGCGCACCAATGAATACCTTTCGTATGTGAGGTTGGCAGGACAGGAATATGCCAGCGGCGGCATTTCCGACAAAACACAGAAGCTGCTTGACCAGCTTTTATTACCAAAAGAAACCTTTGAAGCCTGTGCTGATGCAAGCTGGGGGATTGATAAGGACAGCGCAAAAGCAGGAGAGACTGCCGTAAAAAAAGAATCTGACACGCTGATTTTTACCAGGCAAATGGCGGCGCTTTATTGCAAGGAAAACTATCCCGGTAAAGACATTGTGCTGGAAATGCACTATACGGATGTGGAGGAGAGCTACCAAATCCTGCTGGGAAAGGACGGCAGCCATGTTTATACAAACGAGTCTTTAGCGGCTACCACAAAGATCGAAACGCCGGTTACCGTATGGCGTTCGATTGCAGCCGGAGAAATTCGGGGTGATGAAGCCATGATGCAAGGGCTTTATAAGGTAAAAGGAGATTTTACCTTGATGCTGAACTGGGACACCTACTTTGGCGGTTCGCGGCCACAGAAGAAACGGGTAGAAACGGCCCCATCGCAGAAAAACACCAATATGAACATTATGCTCATTCCGTGGATTATTTTATGGGTAGCCCCCGCGATCCACAAGCAATGGGGATGTCTTATCAGCATGGGCATCTGTGCGCTCATCCCCCTTATCTTCTATCGAAACAAAAAAACAGTATATGATATTTTGACAAATGCTTTGGTAACGGGTTTTTCCGTTACGATGCTGGCCGGATGTTCAGAAAAATGGATGCTGCCGCTGTCGTATCTTTCCTTTGGCGTGATGTGGCTTGTGTCCTGTTTTGGTAAAGTACCTCTTACGGCCCATTATTCCATGCACAGCTACGGTGATGAGGACGCGTTACAAAATGCGCTCTTTCTAAAGACCAACCGCATTTTGACCATGATTTGGGGCGTTCTTTACCTGTTTACATCCGTTTTTACTTGGCTACTGATGCGAACCTCTGTTAGTAGCTTTGTTTGGCTCATCAATTCTGTACTTCCTATCTTTATGGGGATTTTTACAGTATGGTTCCAGAAATGGTATCCGGCAAAGGTGGCTGGGGGACAGTAGAAATATTTATAGCAGGTGAAAAATGCTCATAGCGGAGGTGAATATACTTGCTTACAACCGCATGGGTATTTTGCTCTGTCTGCGGGAATAAAACAAGATTGCAGATACGGAAAGATACAGAACCGAAAAACTTTCCCCTCTACTGCCCGAAATGCAAGCAAGAAAGTCTTATTGACGCAAAGGATTTACAAATAACCGCTATCAAAGAGCCAGACACATAGACACAGGGCCGATAACACGCAGACTAAAAATGCGGTTATCGGCTCTTTCTATGGAAAGATGCGGCAACCGTTTAGGAGGTAATGCCCTGTCTTTCCTTCTTGTTTGTCCCCCTAATTCGTTAAAAAAAGTTTAGCCCCTTTGTAGGGAATTTCCGCAGTCAACTGCGAAAATAGTCTTTTCCTGTCGGGCCCTCCGTATAGCTTCACACCTGAAACCAGCCAGTACCTAAACAAGAATAACACCATACCTGTCCGGCCGTCCTTTGCAGCTCCTGAAAATGTTGCTGTTTTCCATATTGTTTTCTCCTCCACGATTTTTACATGGTCAGGCGACTAAACTGTACACACACATTCCAATGCAGAAGGCGACAAACAGGATCACACCCACATTGCAGTATACCGTTTGGAAGTGCTTGCCCCTTGGCAGCTCCTCCGAGGTGGGTAAAAACACAAATTTTCTCGCCCTGACAATCAACAGCACCAGGCCGGCAATGGACAGGCCCAGCAGGAGAAGGGCATATCCGCCAAAGAGGGCCAGCCCGAGCAACGCCTCCTCAATGGCCACCTCGTCCATGGCCCCGGAACTGATTTGCTGTAGTGCCTCCTGGTCCACCCGGGTGAGAATCCACGGTGCCAATACAGAGCCGTTGAAGTTGATCATCATGTGCATAATCACAGGATAGCGCAGGCGGTGGGTGCGGGTGTACACATAGGCAAATATCAAGCCGAGACCGAAGGCATAAAAGAACTGGAACAGATTCATGTGGAACAGTCCAAAAGCCAACGCTGAGAATAGAATGGCCGTCTTTTCCCCGTACCTGCCGCACCGGTCAATGATCTGCTTGCGAAACACCAGCTCTTCCAGCAGCGGCGCCAGCACTACTATGACCAGGACTTTAAGGAGGCTGGTGTCTGAGATATAGGTGGCAATGCCATTTTCCGCCGTGCCCCTAGACAACAGATGGGACAGCAACGTACCTAGAATATTTCCTCCGTACATGATGGGAATGCACATTAAAAACAGAATCCAGAAGTTTTTCCCACCCAGCTGAGTGGGCTGGGCAGTCTCCACCGGCAGCCGGCCCATCATGGCTAGGTATACGGGGACAGCCGCCCCATAGATTGGGAGAAATGTGGCCAGCCACATCATCCAGGATAAGTTGGTATAGTCGTGCCCGCTGTTTTGCAGAAGGACGAGTACAGTAAAGACCAGTATTTGAAAGCCTACCGCAACCATGCACATCACAAACAAAGACAGCCCAACACGGCGATACGCTGTTCCAGCACCTGAATACTGGGTGTTGACATCACTTTTCATTTCATATTCCATCTCGCTTCTCCTTATAAATAATATACTGGGACTAATACCGACATAGATATCCACTTCCATCCGGTCAAGTTCTAAAGGAGTTTGCGCCTCTTTGCTCGTCACATGATAACCAGATGAAATTGGCATCAATTTGTGTTCTACAATGTAATCACTTCATTCATTAACAATGGGGATAGCTGGATTTCATTGATGACTTTTCCACCAGACACCAAAGTCACCTTCACCACCTAACCTGAGACTAGCCCAATCGCTAGCCCAATCGATTGAGGAATAGATTCAGTAACACTGCACCAATGTTGATTGTCATGCTTATTCTCTCCCTTTCCGAAATATTATATTGTCTATAACATCCTTGCTGACCTGGGCACTACGAACAACCCCCTAGAACTTTAATTTATTAACATGATACCATACCATGATATGACAATGGCGATTTTGTAGTATAATGACTATGCCTCAGGAGGCATCCCCATTTCTTCACCACCGCGAACATACATGCCTATCTGAACTATAATGGCCGCTATCCTACTGTATACCGAGCTCCGGGGACAAGCGGCGCTGTGTGGTATGCAGCGCGGTCCTTGTGTCCAATTCTAACCAAATCCTACCCTGGTTGCCGGAAGCGCATTACTCGGAAACAGGCTGTCGAGAAGCTCAGTGCTATCCCCCAAAAAGACTTTCCCCGCCAGGACATAGAGGACGAGCTGATCGTGGGGATCATTGGCAGTCTCCTCTTTGCGGCACTGCTGCTCTATCGGCTCAGTCACGGCTGCAGAGCTATCCGCCTGAGGGAGAAGGGAATCTCATTGGTAATGGCGTGAACCTTGCCGTTGACCTTATTGTACCAGGCCGGAACCCATCCGTTTAGGTTCGTCAGGCCACTGTACTTGATCCCCACCATGAAATTATCCCGCACAAACTGCCGGTTCAGCGTGGAATCCTCCTGCTTCAGCAGCTGTTTGACCACCACCTTTGTAGGCTTTGGCTCGCCTAACGTGCACTTCAGCTTCTGAGGCGGTTCCGCATACCGCTTTACTCTCCGCGGCTCTATACGGCACTCTTTTCCCAGTTCCACATAGCCCAACCACTTTTGTCTGCCGCTTCAGATATCCATCCATTGTGCTTCATCAAATTACCGCAAGAGAAAAGCCTTGAAAACACAGTATTTTCAAGGCTTTTTGGCGGAGACGGTGGGATTCGAACCCACGAGCCCTTGCGGGCTACTTGATTTCGAGTCAAGCTCGTTATGACCACTTCGATACGTCTCCATATAACAATTATTCAGTTGTTGACACAGATAACATGATTTCGAGTCAGCCTCGTTATAACCATTTCGATCCGTCTCTATTTCAACTGCTCCAGCTGCATTTCCATCCAGAAACAGAATGGATGGTTTTAACTAAAATACTCTATTTCCCCCTGGTTGTCAATCCCCTGGGCAGAATCTAGAACCCCCTTCATTTAAATAGGCCCAGAGCTCATCCATTCGGTATCGCGCATGATCTAATCCCTGCTGCCATAAACTGCGTATTTTTTGCACATCCCGCTCTACCCTTGAAAAACCCTGGGTGCTGTCTGGACAGAACACCAGTACGTCACCACGGCGCTCAGCCTCAAACAGCTCCGCTCTACACTGGTTATATGCCTCCGCCCGACGCTCCATGGTGTCTAAGAATTTAGGGTATTTGCGGTAGCATACCCGCATCAGTGGCAACAAGCTGTCTGGCTTGCGCCGGTAACTGCGCTCCCGGGTCAGCACTACCGCCACCCGGTCACACCCTTTCTCCAAAGCCCGCTTCCAAGGTATGCTGTCAGCGGCGCCGCCGTCCAGACAGCGGTAACCCCGATAGCGGATGATGGGAAACAGCACCGGCATGGCACAGGTTGCCCTCATAAGGGTGAAGGAATTGTCCCAATCTGTTGCCGGAAAGTAGAGCGCATCTCCTGTGGTCACATCAGTCACCACCGCCTCCGCCTCACCCGGCCAGTGTTTCAACGCGTCGTAGTCATAGGGCACTAGACTGTTAGGGATGGTATGAAAGGAAAAATCCAGGCCAAAATAGCAGCGGTTGTTCGGGCGAAATAGGTTTCTTGCTCCCATATACCGCCTGTCGTTGGCAAAGCGGGTGAGAATCTCCAAGTTTCTTCCAAACTGTCTGGAAATAAAACTAACACCATAGGCGATTCCGGCCGAGACCCCAATGACATAGTCAAAGTCCAGCCCCGCCTCCAAAAATCCGTCTGTAACACCGCTGGAATAGATGGTCCGCAGCGCGCCGCCCTCCAATACCAATCCTGTCTTCATTCCCAATGCTCTCCTTCCGTCATCCCATCCAAGCCCTTCAATCGGTTCTGTCCTTTGGCATAAACCGCTCAGGGCCGCCGTTCCCACCGATTCACACAGGGAATATTGTTCAATATCATACCATTGGTATCAGGCATTTTTCAAGCTAAACTTTCCTAGTCCCCATGAATTACCACAGGGTGCCCGGCATCAGGCGGCGTGATATCTATCCCGGTGACACGGCACATCTAATCACTCTCCCCTGTTTTCCAACCTTCCCCCACTTTTCCCACATATTCGCTCAAATTATACATATTTTTTATTTATTTTTTGTGCATCTTGACTTTATCCCTAATCAGGGTTATAATGTATTAAGTTATCCATATTTTATCCATCTCAGGAAATTTATTCCTGGGAATGGCCGGAAATTGAGGAGCAATTATGTTGAAAAAGACAGATGTTCTCAGCAGTGCCATCGCCCGGTTCAGCGATGGGACAAGCACCGATGCATATCAGTTTATGGGCTGTCATAAAGATACCCGGGATGGACAAGATGGTTATGTGTTCCGGGTCTGGGCTCCCCATGCCAAGAGCGTCCGGGTATTGGGCAAATTTAACCATTGGGACAAAAGCTCCCCCATTATGGAGCAGATCTCCCCCTCTATTTGGGAGCGTTTTGTCCCTGACGCACAGCTCTATGATGAATATAAATATTATATCGAATGCCCCGACGGCACCTTTGTCTTTCGGGCGGATCCCTATGGTTTTCACAGCAGTACCCGCCCAGAGACCGCCAGCAAGGTATATGACCTGGAAGGCTTTGAATGGACAGACGGAGCGTATCGCCGGGCCAGATCCCGCCGCACTCCACTGAAAAGCCCTATCAATATCTATGAGGTCCACCTGGGCTCCTGGCGAAAGCACCAGGACGGCAATCCCTTCAGCTACGTTGAGTGCGCCCGACAGCTGGCCAAATACGCCGGAGAGATGGGGTATACCCACGTGGAACTGATGCCGGTGAGCGAATATCCCTTTGATCCCTCCTGGGGCTATCAGGTCACCGGATACTATGCCCCCACCTCCCGGTATGGCACTCCCAAGGACTTTATGCAGTTCGTGGACATCCTCCACAATGCAGGCATCGGCGTCATTTTGGACTGGGTGGGTGCTCACTTCCCCAAGGATGAACAGGGTCTGTTTGAGTTCGATGGCAACTGCTGCTACGAGCCCTATGACCCCGTTATGCGGGAGCATCCCGACTGGGGCACCCGGGTATTTGACTATGGAAGGCATGAGGTGCGTTCCTTCCTAATCTCCAATGTGGTGTATTGGCTGGATAAATACCATGTGGACGGCATACGAGTGGACGCTGTGGCCTCCATGCTATACCTGGACTATGGCCGCCGGGGCCGGGAGTGGCATCCCAACAAGGATGGAGGCAACATCAACTTGGAGGCGGTCCAGTTTCTGCGGGATATGAACACCGCTGCCCTCACCTTCAATCCCTCTGCCATCATGGCCGCGGAAGAGTCCACCGCTTTCCCCATGGTGACAAAGCCAGGATATGACGGCGGCCTGGGCTTTAACTTTAAGTGGAATATGGGCTGGATGCATGACATGGTCAACTATATGTCCGCTGATCCCATCTACCGCAAAGGGATGCACAACAACGTCACCTTCTCCCTTACCTATGCTTTTTCAGAGAATTTTATCCTTCCCCTGTCCCACGATGAGGTAGTCCATGGGAAATGCTCTCTGATCAACAAAATGCCCGGAGAGTATGATGGCAAATTCCAGAGTCTGCGGGCATTCTATGGCTATATGATGACCCACCCAGGCAAAAAGCTGCTGTTTATGGGCGGTGAGTTTGGGCAGTTCATTGAGTGGGACTTTACCAAGGAACTAGACTGGTTCCTGTTGGATTATGACCGCCACCGCCAACTGCTGGACTATGTCCGGGATCTGAATCACTACTACCTGGATCACCCATCCCTGTGGCAGAACGACACAGATTGGCACGGCTTCCAATGGATTTCCTGCGATGACGCCGGCCAGAGCATCATATCCTTCCGCCGGTTGGACGCAAAAAACAAAGAGGTCATTGTCGTATGTAACTTCTGCCCTGTCCAGCGCAACGGCTACCGCATCGGCGTGCCCAGGCCAGGCACCTATATCCCCGTTCTGTCCAGCGACGATGTCAAGTACGGCGGCACCGGGGCTGCCCTCTCCCCTATTCAGGCGGACGATAAGCCCATGCACGGTCACAAGTACTCTATCTTGCTGACTATCCCACCCCTTTCCACCGTATTTTATGAGCGGGACGCCTCCCGCAAGGCGGCCTCAGTAACCAACAATAGCACTGTCAAGGCCAGGCAAGCGGCCGGCGCCACCAAGGCCAAGAGCGCTGCTAAAGCCACCCCAGCCACCACTGTCAAAGCAAAATCTCCTAAATCTAAGTCCGCTGGCGTTCAGGCCAAGACCACCAAACTCACCACCGCATCCAAGATCCGCACGACCGCGGAGCAAAGTTCAAAAACGGAAACCAAGTCATAGGGGGATATCACCGTGATCAAGCGCAAAAAGGAATGTATCGCCATGCTTCTGGCCGGTGGCCAGGGCAGCAGACTTTATGTGCTGACGGAGGACACCGCCAAACCAGCAGTGCCCTTTGGAGGTAAATACCGCATCATCGACTTTTCTCTGTCCAACTGCGTCAACTCAGGCATCGACACCGTCGGTATCCTCACCCAATATCAGCCCCTTGAGTTGAATGGCTACATCGGCAACGGACAGCCCTGGGATCTAAACCGTAACTTCGGCGGCGCCCATGTGCTCCCCCCTTATACCAAGACAAAGCACAACGACTGGTACAAGGGGACTGCCAACGCCATCTATCAAAACATTCCCTTTATTGATCGCTACAATCCCGAATATGTGGTCATCCTGTCCGGCGACCACATCTATAAGATGGATTATAACAAGATGCTCCAGTTTCACAAGGAAAAGCAGTCTGAGTGCACCATTGCCGTCATCACTGTCAGCCCGGACGACGCCACCCGCATGGGCATTATGTCTACCGATGAAAATATGTCTATCACCGACTTTGAGGAAAAGCCCAAGCATCCCAAAAGTCTCCAGGCATCCATGGGGGTGTATATATTTACCTGGGAAGTGCTCAAACAGTACTTGATCGCGGATGAAGAAGATCCCAAATCGGAAAACGATTTTGGCAAAAATGTGATCCCCGCCTTTCTCCAGGACGGACGGCGCCTATTCGCCTACCCATTTGACGGCTATTGGAAGGATGTGGGCACACTGGACAGTCTGTGGGATGCTAATATGGACCTACTAGACCCTAACGATCCACTGAATATGCGGGATCCCAGCTTCAAGGTTTACGCCCGCAACTACGCTACCCCCTCCACCCGCATCGACTCCGGCGCTAAGGTGTCCAACTCCTTCGTGGCTGAGGGCTGTATCATCCAGGGCACCGTGGAACACTCTGTATTATACACCGGCTGCCTGGTGGAAGAGGGGGCCGTGGTCACTGGCACCGTTCTCATGCCAAACACTGTGGTAAAAAAAGGAAGCGAGGTCAACTACGCAATCATTGGGGAACAGTGCGTGATCGAAGGTGGCGCTAAAATTGGTGAGCGGCCGGAGAACGTCGTGGGAAAGGAATGGGGTATTGCCGTGGTAGGCCACAAAAAAACTGTTCCCTCCGGCTCCATCGTCAAGCCAAGGGCAATCGTATAGGGGGCGTTGTACCATGAATATGTCCGGTATTATTTTTTCCGAAATGTACGGCAATGAGCTGAATGAATTTACCCATGACCGAAATATGGCCGCCATTCCTTTCGCCGGACGCTACCGGCTGGTGGACTTTGTGCTGTCCAACATGGTCAACTCAGGCATTACCAATGTGGGGGTGCTGGCCAAACAGCACTATCACTCCCTGATGGACCATTTGAACAACAGCCAAGAGTGGGACTTAAACCGTAAAAATGGGGGCCTGCAGCTCCTGCCTCCCTTTGCCACCGAGACCGTCAACAAAAACAACCGGGGCAAGCTGGATGAGCTACGTAATGCCCTCAATTTTTTGGAAAATGTCTCCACCCCCTATGTCCTGCTGGCAGACGCCTATGTCATCTGCAATATGGACTATCGCCCCGCTCTGGCCCACCACATTGACAGCGGCTGTGATATCACCATCATCGCCACCAAAGAGGATGGCTCCTCCACCAAGCCCTTTCCCTCCGTGATGCAGGCGGACAGCGGCCGACGGGTCACCTCCTACGCCCTGAACTATGCGGCCAAGGCAGGGGATTACGCCGGAATGAGCCATATGATTATCTCTCGAAAGCTGCTGATCAAAATCATCCAAGAATACACCGCCAAAGGCATCTACCACCTGGAACGGGACTTTATCCAGCACCAGTTCAACCGGGGACAGCTCTCCATCAACCTGTATGCCTTTACCGGACTGGTGCTACGTATTCGGGATATTGGTGAATATTTCCAGAACAGTTTGGCCATCCTCAACGCAGAGGTGAGCCATCCTCTCTTCCGGGACGATCAGCCTATCTATACCCGAGTCACTGATGAGGTCCCCGCTTACTATGGAATGGACTGCTCCGTCAGCGGCTGTGTCATTGCCGACGGCTGCATCGTGGAAGGTTCAGTGGATCATTGCATCCTCTCCCGAGGAGTGCGCATCTGCAAGGGTGCCACAGTAAAAAACTGCGTCATCATGCAGGGCAGCGTGGTGGGTGAGGGAGCCAGTCTGGAAAATGTGATTGTGGACAAATGGGCCACCATCACCGTTGGGGCTCAGCTTAAGGGTCTGTCCTCCAATCCGGTGATTATTCGTAAAGGAGTAACAGTATGAAGATCCTGTTTGCCGCCAGCGAGGCGGCTCCCTATATCAAGACTGGCGGCCTGGGCGATGTGGCCGCTGCCCTGCCCAAGGCCCTGTGCCAAACTCCGGGCACTGAGGTGTCCATCTTCCTGCCGTACTATAAACCCCTCAAAGATAACCCTGAGCTTTCCGTGGAGTTGGTGGCTGAATTCACCGTCCCCCTGTCCTGGCGCAATGTCTACGCCGGCGTATTCCGGGCAACCAACCAGGCCGGAGGCCCCCAGTATTTCTTCATTGACAATGAGTACTACTTCTACCGGGATGGTCCCATCTACGGCCACTATGATGATGGCGAACGCTTCGCCTTTTTCTCTAAGGCCATTCTAGAATCCTTGCAGTATCTGGACTGGTATCCCAACGTCATCCACTGCAATGACTGGCAAACCGCTCTCATCCCTGTATTTCTGCGGGCCTGCTATCAAGGGTTGGAGGCCTATTGGCCCATTCGCACGGTGTATACCATTCATAATATTGAATACCAGGGCTGGGCCTCTGATGACTTTGTGGATGAGGTGCTGGGTCTGCCTCAGGACTGGAAGGGCACCATGCAGTTTAAGGGCGCTACCAATCTGATGAAGGCAGCCATCCTCACCGCTGACCAGGTGACCACCGTTTCCCGCACCTACTCCTATGAGATTCAAAATCCCTACTATGCCCATGGGCTGGCTCATGTTCTGCAAGCACACAGCTATAAACTGAGCGGCGTGGTCAACGGCATCGACACCCAGATATTCAATCCAGCCACCGACCCGCTGATCTATGCCAACTATACCGCCAATACACTGGAGAAAAAGCTGGAAAATAAGCGTTTTCTCCAGCAGCGGCTAGGGCTTGCCATCCGGGATGAGGTGCCCATTGTCATCATGATCACCCGGCTGGTTAGTCACAAGGGGGTGGATCTGGTCCAGGCTGTCATGGACGATCTTATGTGGGACGACCTGCAGCTGGTGGTGATCGGCACCGGTGAGTATGAGTATGAGAATATGTTCCGTTACTACGCCGGGCAGTTCCCCCACAAAATGTCCGCTAATATCGTCTTTGACAACACCCTGGCCCATCAGGCCTATGCTGGGGGCGATCTGGTGCTGATGCCTTCAAAACAAGAGCCATGCGGCCTGACTCAGCTCATCGCCATGCGGTATGGCACCGTCCCCGTGGTTCGAGAGACCGGAGGACTATTTGACACAGTATCCCCCTTCAACCAAGAGACCATGGAGGGCCGGGGATTTACCTTTAAGAGCTATAATGCCCACGACATGCTGGACGCCGTCCGCCGTGGAGAAGAGCTGTTCCACCACCCGGATCTGTGGAGCGCCCTTCAGCACAATGCTATGGCCTATGACTGTTCCTGGGCCCGCTCTGTAGAGGAATATTGGCAGATTTATCACGCCGTGCTGTAAAACCGCTTCCCATCTGATTATCCCGCTCGTTTCACTTATTTTTGCCGGCGCCGTCCGGCGGCAAGGAGCCTATTGATATGGATCAGAAACAGATTCTTTCCAACCTGGAAGAGACCCTGCTGGTGCGATACGGCTGTCCCATTCAGAGCGCCTCCCCCCAGCAGGTCTACCGCGCCCTATGCTATGTGGTAAACCGCATGCTTGCCACAAAAAGCGCCGCCTTTTACCGCAAACGGGATGAGAACCATGACAAGAAAGTGTATTACATGTCTATGGAGTTCCTTGTTGGCACCTCTCTGCGCAACAACCTTTATAACCTGGGCCTGGAGGAGGTTTTTTCCAAGGCGCTGGCTGGCTGTGGGATCGATATCCACAACCTGTATGAGTTAGAGCCGGACGCCGGCCTGGGCAATGGCGGCTTGGGCCGCTTGGCCTCCTGCTATATGGACTCAGCTACCACCCTCGGTTTACCCATGACTGGCTATTCCATCCGTTATGAATTCGGCATCTTTAAGCAGAAAATCGTGGACGGTTGGCAGATGGAATTTCCCGATGACTGGATGAACATGGGCCATGTCTGGCTGGTTCCCCATGAAAGCGAGGCGGTAGAGGTCAAATTCGGCGGCCAAATCCACAGCTGGGATGACAATGGCAGATACCGTGTAGCACATCTCAACTATCAATCCGTCATGGCTGTGCCCAATGAGATGTTCATCTCCGGATATGACACCGATGCTGTCAACCCGCTGGTACTGTGGAGCGCCAAATCCCCCAACAGCTTCGACATGTCCGCTTTCTCCCGGGGCGACTACGCCAAGGCTCTGGAAGGGGATACCATGGCCGAGGTCATCTCTAAGGTGCTCTATCCCGCCGATGACCACATGGCGGGAAAACGCTTGCGTTTGCGCCAGCAATACCTGCTGGTATCCGCCTCGATGCAGACCATTCTGAATAAGCACCTGCGGGTATATCCATCCTTGGACAACCTGCCGGACAAGGTGTCTATCCACATCAACGATACCCATCCCGCCCTGTGTGTTCCCGAGCTCATGCGCTTACTGGTGGATGAGCATGACTACGGCTGGGACAAGGCTTGGGAGATCACCTGCCGCACTCTGTCCTATACCAACCATACGGTCATGAGCGAGGCTCTGGAACGATGGGCTGAGTCTCTGTTCTCCCAACAGCTCCCACGCATCCATCAGATCGTCTGTGAGATCAACCGCCGTCTGCTGACAGACCTTTACGGTATCTATGGCGATGACATGGGCAAAATCAACTATATGGCTGTGATTGCCAACGGAGAAATTCGCATGGCCAACCTTTGTCTGGCCGCCTGCCATAAAGTCAACGGCGTGTCCCAGCTGCACACTGAAATTTTAGAAAACAGCATTTTCCGGGACTACTATCAAATGGATCCGGACAAATTTTGCAACGTCACCAACGGCATTGCCTACCGCCGGTGGCTATGTCAGGCCAACCCTCAGCTTAGGGATCTTCTCAATGAGCTCATCGGCGACGGTTATACCACCGACAGCACGCAGTTGAACAAGCTGATGAAGTATCACGATGACCCCGCCGTTCTCCAACGCCTGCAGGACATCAAACGGTCTAACAAGGTCAGGCTGAGCAACCTCATTTTACAGCGCAACGGTGTCTATGTGGACCCCAATTCCCTCTTTGATGTGCAGATTAAACGGCTCCACGAGTATAAGCGGCAGCTACTCAATGTGCTGCAGATCCTTCATATGTACCTGTCCATCAAAGCCAGCCCCAACGCCCCCTTCCAGCCCCGCACCTTTGTATTTGCCGCCAAGGCATCCGCAGGCTATATCATGGCCAAACAGATTATCCAGCTCATCGTGGCGGTGTCCCGGTTGACCAATTCTGACCCGGACTCCCGAGACAAGCTAAAGGTTGTCTTCATGGAAGATTACAACGTGTCGCTGGCTGAAATCATCATCCCTGCCGCTGAAATTTCCGAGCAGATCTCCATCGCCGGCAAAGAGGCCAGCGGCACAGGTAATATGAAGCTGATGATCAACGGCGCGGTGACACTGGGTACGCTGGACGGCGCCAATGTGGAGATCCATCAACAGGTGGGAGACGATAACATCTTCCTTTTCGGTCTAAAGACAGATGAGGTAAACGAGCTGTGGCGCCGGGGCTACAATCCCCTGGATTATGTGCGCTCCGATCCAGAGCTAAAAGCGGTGATGGATCTGCTTATGGGTGGCATCAGCGGAATGCACTTTGACGACATCGTCCGCTCCCTCACCACCACCAGCTATGGCTCTGCTGACCCCTATATGTGCCTGGCAGACTTCCACGACTATGTGAGGGCACAGCAGCTGGTGTCAGAGGTGTATGCCAATCAGCGCCGCTTCACGAATATGTCCTTGGTGAACACCGCCAAAGCGGGCTTCTTCTCCGCTGACCGGGCCGTGCTGGAGTATGAAAAAAATATCTGGCACACCAAGTGACAGCCGCCTCAGCCCTGTCGCTTGCGGTGGAAAGGCCAAGATGATTGATATCCGAGGAGGCATCACCATGCGTGAAGTTTGCTTTGGCATTGACGTGGGCGGCACCACGGTGAAGCTGGGGCTGGTCAGCCAAGATGGAGAACTGTTAGAAAAACGGGAATTCCCTTCCATTCGGGATCCTGACGCTATGATGGACCATATTGCGGACCATATGAACCAAGTCATGGAACATTTCCCCGATTGCGCCTGTGTGGGCGCTGGGGTTGGCGTTCCCGGCCCTGTTATGGAAGAATCTATCGTGCGCGGCTGTACCAACTTGGGGTGGGGAGATGTAAATGTAGCCCGGGGACTAGGCCATCGGACAAGCCTTCCTATCCGGGTATCCAACGACGCCAACCTTGCCGCCATGGGTGAGATGTGGCGGGGCGGTGGGCAGGGCTGCAAGAACCTGGTTCTGCTCACTGTGGGTACCGGAATCGGCGGCGGTATCATCTGCGACGGGCACATCCTCTCCGGCTCCATGGGAGGAGGCGGAGAGGTGGGACATATTCCAACCTCCTTTCATCCCGAATGGAGGTGCTCCTGCGGTAATTACGGCTGCCTGGAGCTCACCGCCTCCGCCCGCGGCATCATCCAGGCCGCCCGTCAGTTTTCTCCCTTCAAGGATCAGGCAGCAACCACTGCCAAAGATGTGTTTGATGCAGCCCAGGAAGGGAATGAAACCGCCCGGCAGATCATCCATCAGGCTGGGTCTGCCCTGGGCGAGGCGGCCGCAGTGTTGGCCTGTGTACTCAACCCAGAGCTGTTCCTGATTGGCGGAGGTGTGTCCGCAGCAGGGCACGCCCTGCTTGATCCCATAGAAAACACCTTCCGAGAAAAGGTGTTTCCCCCCTGTGGTCAGGCCCGGTTTGACAAGGCGCAGCTTGGCAATAACGCTGGTATCCTTGGCGGCGCCGCTCTGTTCTTCTATCAGCCATAGCCAGTTTGCCCCCACATTTCGTGGGACTGTCAATTTTACAAAGGAGGATTCCTATGCTCAAGCTCGATCTTTCCAAACTGAAGGGCTTTATATCCCAGGCGCAGCTTCAGGTCATGGCCGGCGAGTTGGCCGACGCCCATCAAAAGCTGTACGATCCCACCGCTCCAGGCGCCGACTTCACCGGTTGGACACACCTTCCGGAGGCCTATGATAAAAAGGAATTCGCCCGCATCCAGCAAACGGCAAAGGAAATACAACAGCACTCTGACGTGTTGGTGGTGGTGGGAATCGGCGGTTCCTATCTGGGCGCTCGGGCCGCCTTGGAGGTATTTCCGTCCCGTGGGCCCGAAATTTACTTTGTCGGCTGTTCTCTCAGTCCCAACGAGTTAAACAAGGTTATGGCCAAAGTAGAGGGGAAGCGTTGGTCCATCAATGTCATCTCCAAGTCCGGCGGCACTACTGAGCCCGCCATCGCCTTTCGGCTTTTTCGGGACCTGCTGGTCAAGCAGTATGGTCCTGAGGCAGACCGGCGCATCTACGCCACCACAGACAAAGCTAAGGGCGCGCTGAAAACCCTGGCCGACGCCAACGGCTGGGAGACCTTTGTGGTTCCCGACGACGTGGGCGGACGCTATTCCGTCCTTACCGCCGTTGGTCTGTTACCCATCGCCGTTGGCGGAAGCGACATTACCCAATTGATGGAAGGGGCACACCAGGCCATGGTCCGCTTTGATCAGCGTTCCATGGACAACCCCGTATGGCAGTATGTGGCTGCCCGAAATCTGCTCTACCGTCAGGGCAAAAAAATCGAGTTGTTCTGTAGTTATGAACCATCCTATACCTTCCTGGGAGAATGGCTAAAACAGCTCTTTGGGGAGTCAGAGGGCAAGGATGGCCTGGGCCTCTTCCCCGCCTCCGCTCAGTTTACCACCGACCTGCACTCTCTGGGCCAATATATCCAAGAGGGAGAGCGCAACCTGTTTGAGACGGTACTCTATGTAGACGATACTGGTTTCGATCTGGATATTCCGTACAGCAATGACAATGGGGACAATTTGAACTATCTGGCTGGCAAGCCCTTGAGCTTTGTGCGGGAGATGGCCTTTCAGGGCACCCTGAGCGCTCACTTTGACGGAGGCGCCCCCAGCCTTGTCCTGCGCATGCCCCAGATGGACGTGTCCACCCTGGGAGAATTGTTCTACTTCTTTGAACTTTCCTGTGGCATCAGCGGCCATGTGCTGAAGGTGAACCCCTTTAACCAGCCCGGGGTGGAAGCCTATAAGAAAAATATGTTCGCCCTGCTGGGCCGACCCTAATCAAACGGCCTGCACCCTTCCACCTTGGTGACTACACCTAATTACGATAATGTGGACGCCTTTTGCAGTGGAGATTTGTCCGTGATTCGCAACATCACAGAATGGCTCTCCGCTCCAGCCAATGGGCTGTCATCCGCCATGAATAATAGGAAGCAAAATTTTCAGCTCTTGCAAAGGCCACCCATCTGTGGTATTATACCGTACAGACTTTTATCATCACCACAGCAGAGCGGAGGGAATCATTTCAGTATGTCAGGACATTCCAAATGGCATAATATCCAAAAAACTAAGGGAGCGGCAGATGCCAAACGTTCCCAAGCCTTTACCAAGATTGCACGGGAAATCATTGTTGCCGTTAAGACTGGCGGCAGCGGCGACCCCAACAACAACTCCCGGCTGGCCACCGTCATCGCCAAAGCCAGAGCTGCCAATATGCCTAACGACAACATCAAGCGCACCATTGACAAGGCCATGGGCTCAGGCAATGCCAACGACTATGAGGCCATCACCTACGAGGGCTATGGCCCTGGCGGCGTGGCGGTCATTGTTGAAACCCTTACCGACAACCGCAACCGCACAGCCTCCGATGTCCGCCACTACTTTGACAAATTTGGCGGTAATTTGGGGGCAACTGGCTGCGTGTCCTGGTCCTTTGATCAAAAGGGCGTGCTCATCATTGAGCGGGAAGATCTGGATGAGGACACCGTTATGATGGACGCTTTAGACTGCGGCGCCTCTGACTTCCAGGCGGAGAAGGAATACTTCACCATCTACACCCAGCCCGACACCTTCGCCTCCGTATTGGCCGCTATGGGGGAAAAGGGGTACCTCTTTGCCTCTGCCAAGGTAGAGATGGTTCCCCAAAACTACATCTCCCTCTCAGACGAGAAGGATGTGCAAAATATGGAACGACTCATCAATGTGATGGAGGATAACGACGACGTGCAGAACGTCTGGCATAATTGGGACTAAATTTTGTCCACATTAAAAGGGCCGGCTGGTTTGAAACCAGCCGGCCCTTTCCTATTTTTCTTTGCTTGGAAGTGACAGCGTTCTCAGTCCCAATCCCTGTCATATTCCAGAATCCTACCACTGGCGCCGTCAATGGTGTAGTCATACTCCCAGCCATTGTAGTAAAACTCAACCTCATACTCAATGCGGCCGTGCTCGTAGTCCATCTCCACCTTCAGCCCATAGACCTGGCTCGCACTTAGACCCGCATGGGACAGGGCTGCATTTTGCGCCGCCACCTGGCCAATGTCATTGGACTGAGTGGGCCGCTGCACGGGCTGCTGCTGCGTGTTGTTATGATACTCCACATCCCAGCCTACAATGCTTCCGTTTGAGGCAGCCACGTCATAGTCATACTTGGTGCTTCCCACCCAAAAATCGATCTCATACTTTATATAACCATGGTCGTAATCCCGCTTCACATAGACGTTGGATACCTGGCTGGCGCTTACTCCAGCGTGAGCATAGGCCTTTGCCTTGGCAGCCGCCTCTCCAATGTCATTCGTGGCAGCCGTATTTGTGTTTGTATTGGCGTTGGTATTCGTGTTAGTGTTAGTATTGGTGCTTGTGTTAGTATTAGTGTTGGTCGTAGTATTTGGACGAGTGGTGGTAGTGGTACCGCTCTGTCCGGCGTTAGTATTTCCAGAAGCCTGATTGGAGGACGGTTGTTGTGTTGTAGTTGTCCCCGGGTCAGTGGCCGGGGTGTCACCGCCAGCCGGTTCCTTGGTCTGACCATTCTCCCCCTGGAGAAAACTTGACACATTCTGCATCCCGCTGGTGACCTCTCCGGTATAAGCGTCTACCCGGTACACCACTTCCGCATCATTGATAAACAGGGATACATCATAACGGGCCGGGTTCTTGTCCAACTCAGCATCCACCGAGGCAGTGACAGTGCTGTTATTCTGAATGCCGGCATATGTCTTTGCCGCTTCTCGGGCCGCAGCCATTCCCACAGGCATCCCAGGAGCTCCGGCATCGATCAGTTCATCCAGCTCCTCCACGGATAACTGGGCCAGCTCATTAAAGTCCAGGGTACTGTTCAGATCGCGCACCTGGTTCACCAGATAGGCCTTGCCGCTGGAAATGTTGTTGGCTTGGGCCTGAGCAGAGAGCTGACGGTTCATGGACATGCTCTGACTGCGGACATTCACCTGAGCGCCAGCGCTCTGCAATTCGCCATCTACCGACGCTACAAGTCTCTGCCGGAGCTGGGCGGCCCGCTCCTGGTCATTGTCCTCCACCGAGATAAGCATGGCAGAGTACACATCCATATAGCCCTCCCGCAACAGGGCGCCCACCAGAGCATTGACAGCCAGATCCAGACTGGCTCCCTCCAGATCCTTGCCTCCATTCATAGTGGAGAGCACCTTGGTTCCATCCTCATTCATACCGGTACAAGCCAGCACCTTTTCATTCCGGTTCACCTTTAACTCGATGCTAGGATTTATATCCAATGAGACTACGGAAGCCAAGGCATATGATTGCCGGTAATTCATAAAGCCTATCGTCAGCCCGCTCCCGGTACCCACCAGAAGCAAGGCCAGGACAGCGGCTACCAGTCCACGGGCCCAGCCGCTCCTCTTCTTTGCCATCATATGTTCCATCGAAATCACATTCCCCTTTTTCGGCTCACACCGGGAGAGGAGAGCCTCCAAATGATCAGGCGCGGTAGAATCTACAGCACGTTTCAATCTCTGTTCCAGCTCCCGATTCGTCATGAGACATCATCTCCTTCTATTTGAGCTCTTATTTTTTTTAGTGCACGGTGATATTTCGACAGTACAGTTGGCAGCCGAAGCTCTAGTAGCGCGGCAATCTCTCGATGCTTTAGCCCCGAGACCGCGTGAAGCAGCACCACTTGCCGCTCCTGCCCCTCCAATTTGGCCAAGGCCTCCTGAAGCATGGTTCGATCCTCTGCGGATACCCCTGACACAGGGGCGGGAATGGCCTGCCATTCCTGCTCCGACAGATCGTCTCTCCAAGTTCCCTGCCGCAGCTTCATCAGGGCCAGGTTTTTGGCAATGGTCAGTATCCAGGCCATGGGCGAGCCCTGAGGCCGGTATTGATTCGCCTTCTCCCAAACCCTAACAAAGGTGTCCTGGGTAATATCCTGGGCGTCTTCCCCATTTTTCAGGTAGGATAGGGCCATGGCATATACCGCTCCTCGGGCATTCTGGTATATTGCCGCCAGAGCGTCCCGGTTACCATTGGCCACTTCCGCTATCATCTGTTCTAATTCCCAGCGATCAGGGGCTCCCCCGTGTTCCATTGTTTGCGACGCTGTCAGCATGTCTTAAAATCACCCGTCATTCAAGTAATGCACAAGGAATGGATTTTATTGCACATCGATCCAAAATTTATTATACACCTCTCCAATGCACTTTTCAAGTTCTCAATCATAAAGCGTCCTTCCCACCTGTTTAAGCTACAACAGCCAGCAGGCGGCATAGTGTCCCGGTGACAACTCTTTCATAGGTGGCTCCTCCCGGGTACATTTTCCGCCGCACTCCTTGGCATAGGGACAGCGAGAGGCAAAGCGGCAGCCAGGGGGCGGGTCAATGGGAGAAGGCAACTCCCCCTCCAGCAGCATGCGCTTTTTGCTTCGGGTGACGTCTGGGTCTGGGATGGGTACAGCCGACATCAAGGTTTGAGTATAGGGGTGCAGTGGGTTGCGCACTAGTTCATTGCTGTCCGCCAACTCTACCAGCTTACCCAAAAACATAACCCCAATTCGGTTTGAAATGTGCCGTACCACACTGACATCATGGGCAATAAACAGATAAGTCAGCCCCAGTTCCCGCTGCATATCCTCCAGCATGTTGATGATCTGACTTTGGATAGATACATCCAGGGCGGAAATGGGCTCGTCACAGACGATAAACTCTGGGTTGGCAGCCAGGGTACGGGCGATGCCCACTCGCTGTTGCTGGCCCCCAGAAAACTCATGAGGGTACCGGTGCATCTGCTCCTGATTCAGCCCCACCCGAGCCAACAGTTCTATCACCCGCTCTTCCCGCTCCCGCTTATTGGCGCACAGGCGATAATTTTTTAGTGGCTCCTCCACAATCTTTCCAATGGTCATGCGGGGATTCAAGGAAGCGGATGGGTCTTGGAATACCATCTGCATCTGCATCTTTTGGCGCAGTTCCCGGCGGCTAGCTCGCGTAATGTCCCGGCCGGCGTAAAACACCTGTCCCGAGGTCGGTTTATAAAGGCGCAGGATGGTGCGGCCCAAGGTGGACTTGCCACAGCCACTCTCCCCCACCAGACCCAAAGTCTCTCCCTGATAAATGGTAAAGTTGACATGATCCACCGCATGGATGCAGCTCCGTCTGGCCAGCCCATTTCCCACAAAGAAAAACTTACAGAGGTCTTTTACCTCCACCAATGGCTCACGCATACGCTCCCTCCCCCCTATCCTCATTCAGCCAGCAATAGGCGATATGCCCCTGCTCAAATTCCTGCCTGGGTGGCTTTTCTGACCAACACCGCTCCATGCACTGTTCACAGCGGGGGGCAAACGGACAGCCTACAGGCAACTCCAGCAAATTCACAGGGTTGCCCGGAATGGGGATCAGCCGCTCCTCATGTTCCGGGTCCAAGGTAGGCATGCTCCTTAGCAGGCCCAGAGTATAGGGATGCTTTGTATGGTAAAACACATCACGCACATTGCCCTGCTCCACCACATGACCGGCGTACATCACCGTGACACTGTCACAGATTTCTGCCACAACCCCCAGGTTGTGGGTGATAAAGATCACCGCCATTCCGGTCTCTTGTTGGATATGTTTTATCACATCTAGAATCTGGGCCTGAATGGTTACATCCAGAGCGGTGGTCGGCTCGTCAGCGATGAGCAGCTTTGGATGGCAAATAATACCCATGGCGATCATCACCCGCTGCCGCATACCGCCACTGAGCTCATGGGGGTACTGTTTTAATCGTTTCTCTGGCTGGGTGATCCCCACATGGGTGAGCATCTCAATAGCCCTTCGGCGAGCCTCCTGTTTGGTCATCTTCTCATCATGGACCTGTAATGCCTCCATGAGCTGCCGCCCGATAGTATACACCGGGTTAAGGCTGGTCATAGGATTCTGAAAGATGATGCCGGCCTCCTTGCCACGAAAACGCACTCTCTCCCTTTCAGTCAGCTCCAGCAGCTCCCGCCCCTCAAAAAGAATGCTCCCCGACTTCACCACCGCATTCTTGGGCAGCAGCCCCATAATGGTAAATGCCTCCACCGTTTTGCCTGAACCACTCTCCCCCACAATTCCCATCACCTCGTGCTTGTGCAGGGTATAGCTGATCCCATTCACTGCCTCTACCATACCTGCGGGAGTGGAAAAGGCCACATGCAGGTTTTGGACTGACAGCAGAACATCATTTTTTGCGTCCTTCATCTCGGCCCTCCTTACACTTCCATCCGGGGATCCAACGCGTCCCGGAGTCCATCCCCCAACAGGTTGAGAGAGAAGATGGAGAAAAAGATAGCCAATCCCGGGGCAATCACCATATAAGAATAGTCCCGCATGTACCCACGCCCGTCCGAGAGCATCTTGCCCCACTCTGGAGTGGATGAGTCTACCCCCAATCCCAAGAAGCTCAGGGAGGACACCGATAACACCGCGGCGGCAAAAATCAGGGTGGCCTGTACGATCACCGGCCCCAGGCAGTTGCGCAGGATATGCCGGAATAAGATCAACACGGTGGGCGTTCCAATGATCTGTGCCGCCTGAACATACTCTGTATTGCGCACGCTCATCACAGAAGAACGCACCACCCGGGCAAACTTGGGCACGTTTGATATCCCGATGGCCATGACCAAATTGACGGCGCTATTGCCCAAAGCCACTACAATGGCAATGGCCAGCAGCATAGAAGGAAGGCACATAGTGATATCCATAACCGCCATAATAGCGGTGTCTAAAAAGCCGCCAAAATACCCAGATATCGCCCCAAAAATGCCGCCAAACACCACTGCAAACAACGTGGAGGCAAACCCAATGAGCAAGGTATACCGCGCTCCAAACAGAATCCGGGCAAAGATATCCCGTCCCTGCTCATCGGTGCCAAACCAATGGGCAGCGCCCGGGGACATCAGCCGCTCCACCACATTAATATTAAGGGCATCGCTGTCGTAGTCAAAAAACAAATCCACACTTGCGGCACCCAGAAGAATGATCAGAAACATGACCAGTCCCACCACTGCCATCCGATTCTGAAAAAAGCGCCGGACTGCATTTCGGGACTGAATGGAACGTACCTCTCGTATCTTTGCCATGTCCCTCATGCCCCCTTTGTCATCAAGCTTTTCAACCTTGGATCAATGTACAACATCAGAATATCCACGATCATATTGCATATCCCAATCGCTAGAGCCATCAACACAATGCAACCAAGAACGGATGGGATATCCCGCTGATTGATGCTGTCTATCAACATCAATCCGATCCCTTGATAACTGAATACGCTTTCTGTCAAAATGCTGCCGCCCATTTGGCTGCCCACGTTCATACCCACCATAGTGATCACAGGCAGCATGCTGTTTTTCATGGCATGGTGGTAAATGGTCCCTCCATAGGTGACCCCCTTGGCCTTGGCCGTTCGTATGTAATCCTGACTCATAGTCTCCAGCATGGACGATCGCGTCATACGCATGGTGCTGGCCATAAAGGAGGCGCACAGGGTGAGGCAAGGCAGAACCAGTCCTCTCAAGGTTATGCTGCCCAGGGAGTCAAACCAGCCCAGCCGGACGCTGAACAGCAGCATCAACATCAGCCCCAGCCAAAAAGAAGGCAGGGCAATGCCAATGGAACACAGTCCTTGAAGGGTGTTGGCCAGGATGGATCTGGGACGAATGGCGCAATAGACTCCCATTGGTATGCTGATAATCGTACACAGTGCCATACTGCACCCCACCAGCACCAAAGTCCGGGGAAAACGAGCCAATAGCTGTACCGCCACCGGACTGCCTGTCAGATAGGATATGCCAAAGTCCCCCCGTAGCAGTCCGCCGATATAGCTGAAGTACTGGACCAGGAAGGGACGGTTCAGCCCCAGAGATTCCCGCAGAGACTCCGCACCCTCTGCCGTATAGTTCACCCCTAGAATAAACTGTGTGACATCGCCCGGTAAGAAGTAGAAGATCAGGTAAATAATAAAGGTGACGCCCAGCATGACCACACCAAGAGAGATCAGGCGCTTAATAATATATCGGAGCATAAACATCCCCTTTCCCGCAGTGTTTGGATAAGATACGAAAGCGCCTGGGACGCTTTTGGCAGCAGTCCCAGGGCTTTCTTGGATACAGATGCTACTCTTTTAATAATGCAGCTTATATAGATGGATCAGACCTTCCCCATCCAGAGACACACCCTTGAGTTCGCTGTTAGCCAACACATAGGTGTTTGGCACATAGATGGGCACCCAAGGAGCGGCCTGATCGATGATAGACACCGCCTGACTGTACAGCTCTACCCGTTTATCACTGTCACTGGTCTCCCTGGCAGACTGAAGCAGTGCGTCCACCTCATCGCTCTGATAGTTGCTCCAGTTATAGGTGGCACCCTGGGTAAACAGTCTGGGCAGCACCAGCTCAGCGTCAGCTAACGCACCCCACTGGGCGGCAAAGACCGGGCACTGATGATTGGCAAAGCTGTCCATACGGATGCCCACGTCACGGCGTTCCACCTTGGCGGTGATACCGATCTGTCTCAGATAGCTCTGGGCGGTGGTGGCAATGGTCTCGGCAATATCAGAGAAAACCACGATGGTGGTCTCAAAACCATCGGGATAACCGGCCTGGGCCAGCAGCTCCTTGGCCTTCTCCACATTGTGCTCATAACCGGCAGGGTTCTCCTCTACATAACCCAGCGTGCTGGGCGGGATCACGGTATAGGACACAGTGCCAAGTCCATTGGCCGCCACAGTCAGGATGCCCTCCCGGTCTAGGGCATAGGCCACAGCCTGACGGACCAGTTCATTGTCAAATGGGGCCATGGTGACATCAAAACCGATGTATTGAATGGTGGTACCCGCCTTCTCATGCAGCTTCACCTTGTTATCCCTCTGAACCGTTTCATAGTCCGGGGTGGCAAAGGCAGTGCTGATGTCCGCTTCACCAGTCTGCACCAGAACGGTGCGGGAGCTGTCCTCAGCCACGTTTCGGAACGTCAAAGAATCGTTCTGGGCGGCAGTGTCGGGATCAAAGTAGTCTGTGTTTTTGGAAACGGTGACGCTGACGCCCTCCTCCCGGCCAGTAAGCACGTAGCGGCCGCTGGTCACCGGCTGGCTCCAATCGCCGGAGCTCTCCACCTGCTCTAAGTAGGTCTTTGGCAAAATGGCAGAACCAGGATGAGCCAGGGCCTGATACAGCGCGGGGCTGGGACCCGTGGTGGTGATCGTGACCTCATAGTCTCCGGTGGCCCGGATCGTGTCCACCGTGGCCATCAAATTGGCAAACACCTCGCTCTGATGAGCCCGTTCCAGGGAGTAAGCTACGTCCTCTGCGGTAATCTCGGCGCCGTCAGAGAACTTGGCCCCCTGTCTAATGGTAAATACATACTGAGTGTCAGACACTTCCTCATAGTGATCCACCAGCTCGGGAACAGGCTGCATATCCTCGTCAGTGTCAAATAAGCGGCTGTAAATCAGCCGATATATAATCTGATCCTGCAAAGCGGAGCTGCCAATGGGGTCATAGGTGGTCAGGTCCTGGACCATAGCCACCACTAAGTCGTTGTCCCGAGCCTCAACAGCTCCGCTGGCGGAGCCGGAACTGGCCGGGTCCATCTGGCCACAGGCGGACAGCACAGCCAACACCAGGGTGGCGGACAGTAGCGTGGCAAGCAGCCGTCTCAATAAGTTTTTCATGTAATTTCCCTTCCTTCCAACCGTTTTGAATACTGTATTCCTATCGGATTTATAGGCATTGTACCATCTTTTTCAATCAATGTCAAAATAAAATATATTACCATGATAACATTTTTTCCAGTGCCTTGCAAGTTTCTTTTCCCCCGCGCCGTACCCCGGTATCATCTCTCAAAATTCTATTTACTTTTCCAAAAACCAGGGTATAATGCAAGATAGAAGGTTTATCCTCCCAGCATTCCATGTTCCACAACGAATCAATAAGGAGATGATATTATGGGATTCCTAACCGGTAAAACAGCAATCATCACTGGCGCAGGCCGCGCGGTATTAAAGAATGGGCGATGCGGCTCCATCGGCTATGGCATCGCTACCGCATATGCCAAAGAGGGCGCAAATTTGGTTATCACTGGGCGCAATGTAAAAAAACTGGAGGACGCCAAGGAAGAGCTGGAGCGGCTCTATAACATCAAAGTACTCCCCATCCAGGCAGATGTCAGCGCCAAGTCGGACAACCTGGCTGTGGTACAGAGCGTGGTGGACAAGGCCATGGAAGTCTTTGGCCGTATCGACGTACTCATCAATAACGCTCAGGCCTCCGCCTCTGGGGTCACCCTGGCAGATCACACCACGGAGCAGTTTGACCTGTCCCTCTATTCCGGTCTATACGCCGCGTTCTACTATATGAAAGCCTGCTATCCCCATCTCAAGGAGACCAAGGGTTCTGTCATTAACTTCGCCTCCGGCGCCGGCCTGTTTGGCAACTATGGGCAGTGCGCTTACGCAGCCGCCAAAGAGGGTATCCGTGGACTCACCCGGGTGGCGGCCACCGAGTGGGCCCAAGACGGCAT
Source organism: uncultured Clostridia bacterium (assembly GCA_932222125.1). Lineage (GTDB taxonomy): Bacteria > Bacillota > Clostridia > Oscillospirales > Oscillospiraceae > Enterenecus. The sequence goes on from CAKNZJ010000038.1 coordinate 32,894, forward strand.
CAACGTGAACATCGTCTGCCCCCTGGCCTGGACCGCCCAGTTAGAGCAATTCCAGGAGGCCTATCCGGAAGCATATAAGGCCAATGTCCACACCCCGCCCGCCGGCCATTTTGGTGATCCAGAGCTGGAGATCGGCCGGGTGTGCGTCCAACTGGCATCCCCAGACTTCAAATATATGACCGGCGAGACGCTGACCCTGGAAGGTGGCCTTGGACAGCGTCCGTAATGGAGCGCCTCAGTTCATCCCAATATCAATTTTAGGGGAAGGCCCGCAGGCAGCGGACCTTCCCCTATTTCCGTTCCAGCCTGCCCAACTGCAGGACAATGGAATGAAGCAGATGCTCACTCAGCCCTTCACCTTGACAAATGCCTGCTCCAGATCAGCGAGAATATCATCGATGTGCTCGGTGCCAATGGACAGCCGGATAGTGTTTGGTTTGATGCCCTGCTCCTCCAATTCCCGGTCATTAAGCTGGGAGTGGGTGGTGGTGGCGGGATGAATGACCAACGACTTCACATCCGCCACGTTGGCCAGCAAAGAGAAAATCTCCAGGCTGTCGATGAACCTATGTGCCTCCGCCTGGCCGCCCTTGATCCCAAAGGTAAAAATAGATGCCCCTCCCTTGGGGAAGTACTTTTGATAGAGGGCATGGTCAGGATGGTTGGATAAGGAGGGATGATTGACATACTCTACCTGGGGATGTCCAGCCAGATACTCCACCACCCGCTTGGCATTTTCAGCATGCCGTTCCAGCCGGAGCGAGAGCGTCTCCACACCTTGCAGGAGCAGGAACGCATTGAACGGCGAGATGGCCGCGCCGGTATCCCGCAGCAAAATCGCGCGAATATAGGTGACAAAGGCGGCAGCGCCGGCGGCATCCACAAATGATACCCCATGATAGCTGGGATTTGGGTCGGCAATGGGCCGGTACTTTCCACTGGCCCGCCAGTCAAATTTTCCCGAGTCTACGATGATTCCGCCTAACGTAGTCCCGTGTCCCCCAATAAATTTGGTCGCAGAGTGGACCACGATATCCGCGCCATGCTCAATGGGCCGGATTAGATAGGGCGTGCCAAAGGTATTGTCAATGACCAAGGGCAGACCATGCCGGTGGGCAATGTCAGCTATCTTATCAATGTCCGGTATATCAGAATTGGGATTACCCAAGGTCTCAATAAAGACCGCTTTGGTGTTGGCACGGATGGCCTCCTCTACCTCCCTCTCATTATGAATATCCACAAAGGTGGTCTCCACCCCAAACAGCGGCAGGGTATGAGCCAGCAAGTTATAGGTGCCCCCATAGATAGTCTTTTGGGCAATGATGTGAGCCCCTGCTCCGGCCAGGGCCTGAATGGTATAGGTAATGGCCGCCGCTCCAGAAGCCAACGCCAAAGCGGCCACCCCGCCTTCCAGGGCTGCCAGCCGCTTCTCCAGCACCTCCTGGGTTGAGTTGGTCAACCTGCCATAGATGTTACCACTGTCGGCAAGCTCAAAACGGGCGGCGGCATGGGCAGCGTTGTGGAATACATACGACGCGGTCTGATAGATTGGTACTGCCCGGGCATCTGTAGCTGAATCGGCTTGTTCCTGCCCCACATGAAGCTGAAGTGTCTCAAATTTGTATTGATGATCGCTCATAATCTGTTTCCTCATTTCTAATATGGTGCCAGCACATGCCGTACGCCGTACAGCAGCTGACTATTATTGTTTGACAAGATGTACGCTCGGAAAAATAGGAACAAAAAAACCGGGACCTACCACTAGGCTCCCGGACAAATATATGGCTAGTATAGGCAATTAAGCGTAGACAAGGAACCCAGCCATATGACATGCCCGGGAGCTTGACATTCGTCCACAGCGAAAATTACTTCTCAACAGTTGAAGCAGTCCAGTTTTTATCGTTACCACCTCATTCTTTTATGATTTGGGAAATAGTATATCCCAGCACACCAGTCTTGTCAATAGGCAAACCGGCCTGACCAGCCAAAATTTTCATTGACACCAAAAGCCCCCTTGTGGTAATATGAACCAGTAGACAGCCCTCTGGTAGGCTGTGTGCCGGCCTGGGCCGGTAACCCTTTTCTAGCGCGAGGTATGGCAGATGAAATTCACAGTCAGTTATACAGCATCCATGTGCAGGATGACGCGGCTCTTGGTGCCGTATCGTCCTGATTAGATACACTCGCGATCACCGATACCACACCTTACGTAAGAGCCGCAGAACTTCTGCGGCTCTTTGTCTATTGCTTTGATTAGGAAGTGAGCGCTATGCCCATTAAAATACCTGGCAATTTGCCGGCCGCCCAGACCCTGGAGAAGGAAAATATCTTTGTCATGACCGAACTTCGGGCCACCACGCAGAACATCCGTCCCCTGCGGCTGCTGATCTTGAATCTCATGCCCACCAAGATCGCCACTGAGACCCAGTTGGCCCGGTTGCTGGGAAACACTCCACTCCAAATTGAGATGGAATTATTGAAGGTGGAAGGCCGAGTGCCCCGGCACACCCCAGAGGAACACATGCTGGCCTTTTATAAAACCTTTCCTCAAATACGCAAAGAATATTTTGACGGCATGGTCATCACCGGCGCTCCGGTGGAGCTGCTTCCTTTTGAAGAGGTGGAGTACTGGGAAGAGCTATGCCGGATTATGGAGTGGAGCAAATCCCATGTCCACAGCACCTTTCACATCTGCTGGGCAGCTCAGGCTGCGCTGTACTACCACCATGGCATTCAAAAGATACCCCTTCCGGAAAAGCTGGCCGGGGTATTCCGTCACCGGCTCACTCACAAGCGCTCCATCCTGTTTCGCGGCTTTGACGATGAGTTTCTGGTTCCCCACTCCCGGCACACAGGCATCTGCCGGGAGGACGTGGCGGCGGTGCCCGCCCTAAAGATACTGGCAGAGAGCCCGGAGGCAGGGATATACGCCATCTCCACCAGAGGCGGGCGTCAGATCTTTATCACCGGCCACTCAGAATACGATGCGGACACCCTAGCCACAGAATATCTCCGGGACAAGAAGGCCGGGTTGGACACCCCGCTTCCTGTCAACTACTTTCCCAACAATGACAGCAGTCTGCCCCCTCTTTGTACCTGGCGCTCCAGCGCAAATCTGTTGTATTCCAACTGGCTGAATTATTTTGTATACCAGGCCACGCCGTATGACCTTCACAACCTTCAGAAGGTGGAGCTCCCTCACGGTCAATCAAACCCCTGACAAATCATCCGGCCAACGGCTCTCATCTGAGCAAGCGGATCAGTTTCCCCATCAGTTCCACCCGGCGGAATGGGGTCATCAGGTAAAAGCCATCGGTGTAAGGAGCGATCTCTCGGGCAATGGCGGCAGAGATGGTGACAGCCAGTTCCTCCGCCTCGTCCCGGTTCCTGTCTTGATACAAGTTTACAATCTCGTCGCACACCCGCATTCCAGCAATCTCATTATTGAGAAAACAGGCGTTGCGATGGCTGACAATGGGGAATATCCCGCCCAATATCTTGCCCTTCAGCACCTCTCTGGCCAGCTTCAAGTGATCCAACGCCTCCCTGGAATGGATGGGCTGGGTCAAAAAACCGGACACGCCGTTTTCCTCCTTTTCTTGCGCCAGACGCAGCTGGACGGCAAAGTTGGTGGCATTTAAATTCAGCGCCGCAAACATGCAGAAGGGGGTGGTGAGGGTATGTTCATTCAAGTCGCTGACATATCGGGCCAGCTTTCGGGCATTGAAGTTGAATACGCTCTTCACCTCGTCCCGGGCCTCTGTGGGAATCGGGTCGCCGGTGACCAATAGCACATTGTGGACGTCCTCCATGGACAGCCCCAACAGCAAAGCTTTGATCGCATTCAGGTTCCGGTCCCTGCAGGTCATATGGGGCAGCGGCTCCACCCCAAGCTCCCGCTTGAGTTTACAGGCCAGCAAGCTGCTGTCCGCTCGGGGACGGCCAATAGGACAGTCGGCAATGGTTACCGCATCTGCTCCCGCCCTGTGCAGGATACGCACCCCTTCCAAAAAACCCGCCACGTCATCGTTGACCGGCGGGTCTAACTCCACCATAATCACCTGCTGCCTAGACTCCAACTTTTCCCATAGCTGGTTGACCCCGGGCAACGACGAGCTGCTCCCCACCCCTTTGTCTTCGCCTCTACCCCGCTGGGGCCGGGCCCCTTTTAATGCCTTGGCGGTACTGGCCATATGCTCCGGGGTGGTGCCGCAGCATCCGCCTATGATGGCAGCCCCTGCCTGAACAATCCGAACCATCTGTTGGGCAAAGTAGTCTGGGCTGCCCTGAAATGACACCCGGCGTCCCAATACAGAGGGATATCCCGCGTTTGGCATGACGGACAGCAGCGTATCGCCCCAGTCCAGTCCTTGTATGTACTTGAGCAGATGATGGGGCCCTGAGACACAGTTGAACCCCACGCAGTCCACCATGGTCAGAGCAGCAGTCCGGCGAAACAGCATTTGCCCTGACTGCCCTTCCCGGGTAAAACCGTCGAATCCAACGGCGAACGACACCATGAGGAAGGCGGATGGACATCGCTTCTTCAAGTATGTGGCCAGCTCCGGTATCCCCTCGTCAGTGGGCAGTGTCTCCACCAGAAAATGGGTGATACCCTGCTGGAGAAACAGCTCCGCCTGACGGCAGTATGCCGCTCCCGGCGACAATTCCTTGCCCGCCGGAATGGGCCCCAGATCGGCAAAGACCCATGCATCATAGGGCTGGGCTGCCTGCCAGGCCAACCGGCAGCTTGCCTGGATCAGTCGGGCAGCCAACTCCTCCCTACCCTCCGCCAGATCGTTTCCCACGGAAAAGGTGTTGGTCTTAATGGCCTGACATCCGCCCTCAAGATAGGCTTGGTGGATGCCGGTCACTTCCTCCGGATGATCCAGGCTGGCCAGCTCACAGCGGCAGTCTGCCCGCCCGGGCAAAGAGGTATAGTAGGTGCCCATGGCCCCGTCAAACAGCAGCGGTCTCCCCTGGGACAAATAGGTGCGGATATTCACTGTCCAAACACCTCCCTTGCAATGTCCACTGATTGACGCGCATCTTTGGAGTAGTAATCCGCCCCCATCCGCTTAGCATATTCCGGCGTCAGTACCGCACCCCCCACCATGACAACAGGAGGATCAGGCAATGTTTGCAGCAGCTTGATTGTATTCTCCATAGCTGGCAGCGTGGTGGTCATGAGCGCGGACAGTCCCACCAGCCGAATGTGTTCTCGTTGCACTGTGTCCAGCACCGTCTCCGGGGGCACATCCCGGCCTAGATCGATCACCTCATAGCCGTAGTTTTCCAACACAGTCTTGACAATGTTTTTTCCAATATCATGGATATCCCCTTTGACGGTAGCCAGAACCAGTCTGCCCTTTTTCATGGGTTCCGCCCCTTTTTCCGCCATAGAAGTTCGGATCACCTCAAACACTGCTTGGGCTGCTTGGGCGGCACTAAGCAGCTGGGGCAAAAACGCTCTTCCCTGCTCAAATTCCAACCCCACCCGATCCAAGGCTGGGATGAGATGCTTGGCCACCAACTCCAGCTCGCTCTCCGTCTTTAACGCCTGCTGGGCCAGCTTTCCCGCATCCGCCCTCATCCCTCGCAGAATGGCGTCATCCAGGGTGAGCTCACCCTGGACCAAAGGGGCCGGCCCGGGGACACCACCGGCAAACCGCTCCACATAGGTCTGGCACTCCCCATCTTCCCCGGACAGTGCTCGGAACGCAGCCACCGCATCCATCATCTCTCGCTGATTGGGATTGATAATGGGTAGGGTGAGTCCGGCAGCCATGGCCTGGATGAGGAAATTTTGGGTGATGAGGGAACGGTTTGGCAAGCCAAAGGAAATGTTGGACACCCCCAACACCGTTTGCAAGCCAAACTCCTCCCGAACCGTCCGCACCGCCTTCAAGGTCTCCCCCGCCTGCTCCTGCTGAGCCGATACGGTGAGTGTCAAACAGTCAATCCACAGATCCTCCTTAGGAATACCGTGAGCCAGGGCCCCGTCCAGCATGCGGCGGACCACCTCCACCCGCCCTCGGGCCGTCTGTGGGATGCCGTTCTGATCCAGAGCCAGCCCCACCACACTGGCGCCGTATTTTTTCACAATGGGCAACACCCGCTCCAGCACCTCAGGTTCCCCGTTGACGGAGTTCACTGCAGCTTTGCCGTTGTACACCCGCAGCCCCGCCTCCAGGGCGTCCACATTGGAGGAATCCAACTGCAAGGGCAGGGACAAAGCGCTTTGCAGCTTTTTCACCACCCGGGGCAACATAGCCACCTCGTCCACTCCGGGATAGCCAACGTTCACGTCCAGGATATCCGCTCCCGCATCCTCCTGCTGGATGGCCACATCCAAAATATAGTCCAGGTCATTTTCCAGCAATGCCTGCTGGAACCGCTTTTTCCCCGTCGGGTTGACCCGCTCGCCAATCACCCGCACCCCGTCCACCCGGCAAGGGGTCACCGGCGAGCACACAAAGCTCACCGCCTCATAGTCGCGCTGGGCGGGCTTCTTTCCTGACAGTACACCCTTCAACTGTTGGATATACTCCGGCGAGGTACCGCAGCAGCCGCCAAATAAGGTAGCTCCTGCCTCCAGGCAAGGCAGTATCGCTTTGGCAAACTCCTCCGCCCCCATATCGTAGTGGCCATCTGCCGGATCGGGCAGACCAGCATTTGGCTTTACAATGACCGGCAAGCGAGTATTCCTGCACAGCTCCTTCAACATGGGAGCCAGCAGGTCAGGGCCCATGGAACAGTTCAGACCAATGGCGTCTGCCCCCATCCCTTCCAGCGTTCTGGCCATGGATTGGATGGTACATCCGGTGAAGGTGCGTGCGTCCTGCTCCATTGACATGGTGATAAAAACAGGCAGCCCGGTATTCTCCTTGATGGCCAGCAACGCCGCCTTGGCCTCATAGAGGTCGGCCATCGTTTCCACCACCACCAGGTCCGCCCCCGCTTGTTCTCCCGCCATCACAATCTCTCGGAATAACTCGTAAGCCCGCTCGAAGCTTAACCCTCCCATGGGTTCTAGCAGCTCTCCCAGCGGGCCAACGTCCAGCGCCACCTGCGCTTTGTCCCCGGCAGCCTGTCTGGCCAGCGCCACCGCCGCGCCCACGATCTCATCCACGCCATGTCCAGTGCGTTCCAGTTTCAGACTATTCGCGCCAAAGGTGTTGGTGTAAATCACCTGACTGCCCGCCAAAATATACTCCTGATGGATGGATTGGATCAGCTCTGGTCGGGTGAGGTTGAGCAGCTCTGGTTGGCCTCCCGGCGGCAGGCCCCGCCGCTGTAGGACGGTTCCCATGGCGCCATCTAAAATCACAATATTGTTTTTCCAAAATTCAGATCGCACAAGATGTCCCCCTTTTGCGTAGGGCGCAATTCTCCCGCATGGCGCAGTAATCGCAGCCACGAATTCGAGCGGCTTGTGGCCGGTCCGATAAACCAATCACAGCAGTAACCGACTTGCTCGGATTGAGCAGAAAGCTGTCCGTCACATGGACGCCCACACGGCGGGCAGCGTCCAGAGCCGAGCAGATGTCCGGCTGGACCGACAACTCCAAATCCCCATAACCAGGGCTAAACCTGTCGGTCAGATAGAGGGTGGGAAACCGCTCTGCAAGCTCACGTTCCGCCTGGTCGCAGACTCCCTCTACCAGCGCGCTGCCACAGGCATCCATCATCACTGCCTGGGCCATGTCCCTGGCCTGCTCCCTCCGGAGCAGCGCCTCAAACGGCTCCCCCAAGGTACAGACCAGCAAAGCCGCCTGAGCGCACTGGGCTAGCATTTTCTTTGCCATCTTCCCTCCCAGTGTGACGCCGCTGTCCACCAACACAACGCCATGTTCTCCACGCTCCAACGGAAATACCCGATAGATATACCTTGGCCGTACCTTAGCGTTTACACGCTGAGCTACCCGCTCCATTTTCAAACGCAGCTCCTCTGGCACAGGCTCTCCCACTCCCGCATAGCGCAGAGCCTCTCCAATGTCCAGATCCAATTCTCGTCCCTTCTCTCCCATCCCATCCTCCCCCAACATTTGTCCATCCATGAGGGGGCCGGGACTATTTACAATCTCGTTACCAATTTCCAGTGTCCTATAATCCATTAAATCAGTATGCATTAGTATAACACCATCCGCTTTCTCCGTCAATGGATTGGATAAGCTATGGAAATCTTGGAATAATTATGATATCCTGTACACAGGAGGTAACTATTATGTTGGATCTAGTCATTATCGGCGCCGGTCCTGCGGGGCTATCCGCCGCCATCTATGCGGCCAGGGCCGGACTTGATTTCGTCGTGCTAGAGCAGGACGGTATGGGGGGCGGACAGATCACCTCGTCCCATGAGGTGGAAAACTACCCCGGCGCAGGACGGTTGGATGGCTGGTCCCTAGGCGACGCCTTCCGGGCTCAGGCGCAGGAATTGGGCGCTAACATTCGCCGGGCCATCGTCCAGACCGTTTACGATAGGGAAACTTACAGAGAAATTCTAATTGAGGGCGGCGATTCCATTCAAGCCCACGCCGTCATCGCCGCCACCGGGGCCACCCCAAAAAAGCTGGGCGTACCCGGTGAGGAACAGCTCACCGGCCATGGTGTGTCCTATTGTGCCACCTGCGACGGCGCGTTTTTCCGTGGCAAAGACGTGCTGGTAGTGGGAGGAGGAGACACCGCTGTAGAGGATGCCATCCATCTGTCCGCACTGTGCTCCTCGGTGACTGTGGCGCTCCGCCGGGATGTGTTTCGAGCGGCAGAAAGCCGGGTTCGGCTGTTGCAGACCAAGCACAATGTAACCATCCTCTATGATACCCAACTAGCAGAAATCTCCGGTCAGAATCAGGTGGAATCCGTGACTCTGAAATGCCCGGAGGGCAATGTACAACGGCCTGTCCATGGGGTATTCATCGCCGTGGGGGTATCCCCCGTTTCCCAATGGTTGACTCAACTGCCCCTCACCTTTGAAGAGGGCTATGTGGCAGCGGGAGAGGATTGCCGCACTCAAGTCCCTGGTCTATTTGTGGCGGGCGATCTGCGAAAAAAGCCGTTGCGTCAGGTGGTCACCGCCGCCGCCGATGGCGCCAACGCTGTTTACAGCGCCGTGGACTGGCTGGAGCATACCCGCTCTTAACTCAAAGCCTCTGCAGTGCAAACAAAAACTGCCCGGCATTATTGATGCTGGGCAGTTTTTGTTTGCACTATCTGAAGCTGCGCTGTGCCAGGCGAATGGCTGATACAATCGGCATGATCAGTACCCCCAGACAGAAATTGCTCACCCCATGGATCAGGTCAAAGGGTAACCCTGCCACAATCCATGATACCATAGCCCTCCAATTCAAGCCAAACAATAGTGCCTGAGCCGGAGCATACAGTATCCCAAACAACAGTCCATGGGCAGCACAAACCAGCATATAGACCATGGCCTGCCGCATCTTGGGCAACTCCCGGGGTAGCAACATTACCATTCCCCACAATACCAGCCACACATACAAGTAAGGTGTCCACCACAGGGGAAACCCGGTAAATAATCCATTGAGCAGAATATAAATGTAGATAGGGTACAGCGCCTTCTCCCGGTATACAATGGTGATGGCTGTGATCAGCATCCCCAAAGGATGAATGTTGGGCAGTGCCTCCATCGCCGCCTTGGAGGCATACATCACCGCCCCCAGCATTCCAAACACCGCCGTTTCCCTGGCTGTCAGCTTCAGGCTCATTTTACTTTAAATGAATAGGTGCCGCCCTGCACCACCTGGGTGGAATCCACACCCGTCGAGGCATATTCCTCATCCACATAGAAGGCCCAGTACTTTCCATCGGTGTCATAGTCTACAGTGATGCCGTTCACCGTCTTGACATAAAGTCCATATTGACCCTCGTCACCAGCGATCAGACCCAGCTTCAGCAAAGCCGCCCCCACGGTTGCCTCATCGGTTCGGATTTGGAATTGCGTCTCCTGACCTGCCCCATCCACCACAACAAAGGCAAATTCCGTCTGTCCCTCGCCCAGCGTCCCTCCATCCAAAGGGATGCTTACCATGGGCGCAAGAGAATCTGTCTGTTCCGGCGCGGCGGAGTCAGTCTGAACCACCGCCGGAGAGAGGGATGGCTTGGCAGCAGTACATCCCGCCGCAGTAAGGGCGGTTGCCACCCACAACCCCACACACAAAAGGGTTAACAGCCGTTGTTTTACAATTACTCTCATCATTTACACTCCTTTGTAACATGAGTCCCCTCCAAATGGCCACTGCACCACGTTAAGAAGTCACTCGATTGATGTCACCCATCTTATCATGGGTGAATTTGGAATGCAACTGCCAACCACGCCTCTTCCCTAGTTCTTTCGTGCCGCCGCGCTGAGTTCCCACCCACTTTACCCGCAAGTATTGCACTAGACAAATCGTCAGGATAACATCCAGGTGATAAGCTGTAGTGGATTGAGGTTCTGTGAAAGACATTGTTCAGTCGTCCCCACCTCCTTGACAAGCTTTTCCTATCAGCCTATAATCCATACTATCCTACCTCGCAGATTGGTGAAAGGGGTGTCTATCCACAACAGCCCATATCAGTCTTTCCCTGCCGCACCAACTCAACCTAATTTTAGGAGGAACCTGTCATGGGTCATATCTACACTTCCGCTGATCAACTGATCGGCCAAACCCCTCTATTGGAACTGTCCCGCATTCAGCAAACAGAGGGATTGGAAGCACGTCTCATTGCCAAGCTGGAGTACTTCAACCCCGCCGGCTCGGTGAAGGACCGCATCGCTAAAGCTATGATTGACGACGCAGAACGCACCGGCAAACTGAAATCCGATTCCGTTATAATCGAGCCCACCTCTGGCAACACGGGAATCGGGCTGGCCTCAGTAGCCGCTGCCCGGGGCTACCGTGTCATTATTGTCATGCCTGAAACTATGAGCGTGGAGCGCCGCCAGATCATGCAGGCCTATGGGGCAGAGCTGGTGCTTACCGAGGGGACCAAGGGCATGCAGGGCGCCATTGACAAGGCCCAGGCCCTTGCAGAGGAGCTGCCCAATGGCTTTATCCCCAGCCAATTTACTAACCCAGCCAACCCTGCCGCTCACCGGGCTACCACCGGCCCGGAAATCTGGGAAGGCACCGATGGGATGGTAGATATATTTGTGTCTGGCGTGGGCACTGGCGGCACCATCACCGGCGTGGGGGGATATCTGAAAACACAAAATCCTGCCATCCAGGTGGTGGCGGTGGAGCCCGCCTCCTCCCCCGTGCTGTCCAAGGGCATGGCCGGTGCCCACAAAATTCAGGGCATCGGGGCCGGGTTTGTCCCCGATATACTGGATACCAAAATCTACGATGAGGTCATCCCTGTGGACAACGACGACGCTTTTGCTGTGGGCAAGCGCATCGGTCAGCTGGAGGGCATACTGGTGGGCATCTCCTCTGGAGCCGCTGTGTGGGCCGCTATCCAGCTTGCCAAGCGCCCGGAGAATAAGGGTAAAAACATCGTGGTTCTACTCCCTGATACTGGCGACCGCTATCTGTCCACCCCCCTGTTCGGCCACCACTCTTAAAGGGCGGCCGTTCCAGGTTAGGCGCTTCCCTACAAAACAGGGACCCAGGTCACTCCCTTCTCGCATTAAGAGATAAGATGCCTCATGGGATTAAAGGGCATGGTTGATAAAGAACCATCCAAAATGTATAGTAATTTAACACCCCGAAAGAGCGCGATTTGACAATCGCGCTCTTTTCACACCCAGGAGGAGAGCTCAACCATGCCGGAAGTCAAGGTATTGGTCCCACTGTCGGGATCCGCTTGTGCCCCCCTAGCTGATTGTTGAATGGAGCCATCCCTTCTGAAGCCCCACCTATAGGGCAGGACTAAAATTTTCTGTTTTTCCCACGTCCTTTACTGCAATCACTATACTTGTATCGTTTGCGCTTACCCCCTTTATCGCCCTGATTTTATTACAGGATTTGATCCCATTCAATCTGTTTTCTTGAAATAGCACACATGTTAAGCCAGCAGCACTTTTCTTGCCAGAGACTTCAGCCCTTGACAGACACTGGGATTTTGATTTATATTGTTATAATCCATCGTGATTCATCGTGATTGTGCGTCATTAGCCGTATCTTGACCGTTTCTATCATCTCATCCCAGGAGGACCCACCATGTGGGAACAGATTTTCACTTACTTCCAAACCAGCGCCCACCGGTGGCTGACCATGTTGAGCGACCATGTGCGCATCAGCGCTTTCTCCCTGCTCATCGCGGCGCTGATTGCCGTCCCTGCCGGCCTGATCTGTGTCAGATTCAACCGAATTGAGAAGGTGGTTCGCGGATTGTTCAATCTGCTCCGCCTGGTGCCCAGCCTAGCCGTGCTGCTGCTGATACTCCCTGTGATGGGTACCGGCAGCGCCCCAGCCACAGTCGCCTTAGTACTGCTGGCCATTCCCCCTATCCTGATGAATACTGTGGCCGGCTTAGAGGGCGTTCCCCCTTTTATGTTGGAAACGGCGGAGGGCTTGGGTATGGAACAGACACAGGTGTGGGTCAAAGTTCGCTTCCCCCTGGCCGCCCCGCTGATCCTTGCCGGCATCAAAACCGCCGCCGTGGAAATTGTGGCCAGCGCCACACTGGCCGCCAAGATTGGCGCCGGTGGAATGGGTGAACTCATCTTTACCGGCATCGGGCTGTTCCGGATGGATCTGCTGCTCATTGGGGGTATCTCGATCGCCTTGCTCTCGCTGATCACAAGCTTTCTGTTTGACCTGCTTGAAACAATGCTTATAAAATACAACAAAGGAGATTTACCAATGAAACGCAAAAAAGCAGCAGCGGCTCTACTAGCCGCAGTATTATTGTCAGTCAATTTGCTTTCCCTTCCAGGCTGTACGCAATCAGAGGACACGGCGATCCGCATCGGGTCAAAAGATTTTACCGAGAGCCTGATAGTCAGCGAAATCTACGCCCTGGCACTGGAGGATGCCGGGTATCAAGTGGAACGGAAAATGGACATTGCGGGCTCCATCATCCATACGGCCATCACTGGCGATGAGATTGACCTTTACCCCGAATACACCGGAACAGCTCTTCTATCCATTTTGAAATTGGAGATGAACAGCGATCCCGATATCGTCTACAATACTGTCAAGGACGCCTACAATGAGCAGTTCCAAATCACCTGGCTGGACTCCACCCAGATCAACGACACCCAGGGAATCACCATCCGAACGGAGACGGCCAAGCAATATGGGATATATACTATCTCAGACCTGCAAGCCAACGCAGACAAGATTCGGGTCTGCTCCCAAGGGGAGTTTGAGTACCGGGATGACGGCCTGTCTGGCCTGTCCAAGGTATACGGTCCGTTCAACTTTCAGTCCATCACTGTATATGATAACGGCCTGAAATATCAGATTCTAGAAAACAATGAGGCAGACGTCTGTCCTGGCTACTCTACCGATGCCCAACTGATCAATACGGACAAGCTCACCTATCTGGAGGACGACAAACATTTTTGGCCCCCCTACTACCTGGCTCCTATTGTGCGAAACAATATTCTGGAGGAAAACCCTGGCATCGCAAAGGTTCTAAACCAGGTCAGTGCCAAACTGGATACCGAGACAGTCATCTCCCTCAACGCCAAAGTTGATATTGATAATCAGGAATATGAGGAAGTTGCAAAGGAATTTTACGATTCCATCAATCAATAACACTGCGGCCCCAGCAGAAAAGAGGTTCTTCCCATGACCCATGCCATTGAATTTCACCATGTGAGCAAAAAATTTAAGGGAACAAGCTACCACGCCGTAGACCACGTGAGCCTGGATATTAAAGAAGGGGACTTTGTCACTATTCTCGGGCCCTCCGGTTGCGGAAAAACCACCTTATTGAAGATGGTTAACCGGCTGTATGAGCCAAACGAGGGGCGCATCCTCCTGTTTGGTGAGGACATCAGCACAGTAGATGTGGTACAGGTACGCCGGCGCATCGGGTATGTCATTCAGCAGGTCGGGCTGTTTCCACACCTCACCATCGGAGAAAATATTGCCGTTGTCCCCAAACTCCTCCGATGGGACAGGGAAATCATTGACGCTCGGGTGGATGAGCTGTTATCCATGATTGGTCTAGACCCTGCGGAATTTAAGCGCAGATATCCCGCCCAGCTCTCCGGCGGCCAGCAGCAGCGGGTAGGTCTGGCGCGGGCTCTGGCAGCAGATCCTAAGATCATGCTGCTGGACGAACCCTTTGGCGCCATTGACGCCATCACCCGCACCAATCTACAAGAGGAACTTTTGGCACTCCATCGGAGGATGGCCAAAACCTTTTTATTCGTCACCCATGACATTGAGGAGGCCTTTCGATTGGGAGATCGAGTCATCGTTATGAATCAGGGCAAGATTGTACAATTTGACACTCCAAGAAATATTGTCCTGCACCCTATGGACGAGTTTGTCCGCTCATTGGTGGCCTCAGCCCGGGCAAAAGAACAGTTTTGGGAGCAATTCTCATGATTGATTACATCGTCAGATACCACAACAAACTGCTGACTGCTACATGGGAGCATCTACAGCTGGTACTGGTTGCCATGGCCGCCTCCTTGATTATTGCCGCCGGATTGACGCTGCTTTGTAGTTACTCCAAGCCGGCGGCAAGGGTGGTGTTGGGTCTGTTTTCCATGATCTACTCCATTCCCAGCCTGGCCATGTTCGCCCTGCTCATCCCGGTCACCGGATTAGGGTTTACCACAGCCGTGGTGACTCTTACCATCTACAATCAATACCTGCTGCTGAGAAACTTTCTCACTGGACTGAATGAAGTGGACAAGGCCATCGTGGAGTCTGCGGCAGGTATGGGAATGAGCACCATGCAAATACTGGTAAAAATTCAACTACCCCTCTGCAAAAGAGCCCTGGTTGCCGGGATACGAATCGCTCTGGTCGCCACTGTGGGCATCGCCACCATCGCCGCCTCCATCAACGCAGGTGGACTTGGAACGATTCTATTTGATGGGCTACGGACTATGAATGAGGCAAAGATCCTGTGGGGCAGCTTGTTGTCCGCACTGCTGGCCATTGTAATGGATGGGCTTTTGAGTTTTGTAGAAAAACGCGTGGCCCCCGGTGTTCCCGATCCAAGGTAATCGCTGAGCGCCCCTGTCCTGGCCCATTGGGCAAGGACCCATGATGAGCAAACTATAAAGACACGGTGTGTCCCCATGATATGGGGACACACCGTGTCTTTATAGTTTTAAGATAAGCAATCAGGCGCCATGGCGATCCCACTCTAAAACAGATCCTTTTTTTTCAAAATGATGCCCACCGCCACAATAATGACTACCGACAGCAACAGAGGGAACCAGAAAAACTGCGCCAGAGGCAGACCATCCACATTCATGCCATAAAAGCTGAACACGATGTTGGGCACCGTCATGAGAATGGTGATGGAGGTAAGTACCTTCATAATCACATTCAGATTATTGGAGATGACCGAGGCAAAGGCATCCATCATCCCAGAGATAATGGATGAATATATCTGCGCCATCTCGATGGCCTGACGCACCTCAATAAGCACATCCTCCAGCAGGTCATGATCCTCCTCATATAAAGTGACGATCCGCCCCCTGAGAATCTTCTCCAGTGTGACTTCGTTGGCCTTCAGCGAAGTGTTGAAGTAGACCAGGGACTTTTCCAGATCCAACAACTGGATGAGTTCCTTATTCCGCTGGGACTTGTACAGCTGCCGCTCCATATGGTTGTAGGTCTTGTCAATCTGCTTGAGGTATTGCAGATATCGCTTAGCCACCAACAGCAGAATATTTAAGATAAACCGGGTGCGCTGCTGTGTCCGCACATCCTTCACCACCCCGGTCTGAAGATCCCGCACTACTGAGGTCTCCTTGAGGCAGACGGTAATGATGTGCCGGTCGGTTACGATAATGCCCATGGGCAGGGTGGAATATACCACTCCCGTATCATCCTTTTCCATGGCAGGGGTGTCCACAATAATCAGGGTATGGCCCTCCTCGCTGTCAATACGGGAGGTCTCCTCTTCGTCTAAGGCTGCCCGCAGAAAGGACGGCTCCACCTCTAGAGCAGAGGACATGGTGGCCAGCTCATCCTCGCTGGGATCAACCAGGTTGACCCAGCATCCATCCTCCACACCGTGCAGCTTGGTCATCTTTCCATCCACTGTCTTATGAATATTTAGCATGGACCTTTGCTCCCTTCCCAAATCATCTGCGGCGCAGCTCCTCATAAACCGAGCCCACCACGGCTCTGAAACTTGCGCAAGTCCCATCGGTTGGCCCGGATGGACCACCGGCAGGTCAACTAGGTGCCGTATGTACACGGCAAGCCCCTCCACTGCACACTTGATCTGTCCCTATAATTACAATAGGAGACCACAGGACAACGGACACGGGGCATGGGAACAAACATTAGCCTCAGCCAACGCGCCGTAATCAGAATGTAGAACTTCGACCGGTTGGATCACCTGTCACGACGCATCTCACTTCCTTTCCCTGTCATCCAGCTGTTATCACACCGTATTATCTCAAGCGTTATTATAGCTTTATCCCGCTCTAATTGCAAGGCAAACTTTCCGCCTGACCATTGCCCCATGGAGCCCCATTTGATATAATACGACAAAGAACAGCCATGTTGAAAGGAGGGGATGGACATGCTTACCCTGCTATATGCCCGAGGAGGACAGTGCGTCCGCCGGGAATTGCTGGAGCGGATGGGCCGGTGCAGCGCCACGCGTAAATTGCTCATCACGCCGGAGCAATACTCCCATGAGAGCGAACGAGCTATGTGCGCCATATTGGGCAATCGCGCCTGCCTCACCTGCGAGGTGCTGTCTTTCACCCGGTTGTCCGGGCGATTGGCCGACACCTATGGGGGCGCAGCCACCCCCATGTTGGATGCGGGGGGAAGAATGCTGCTGATGTATGCCGCTCTGCGACAGGTGGCGGATTCCCTTACCATGTACCGCGCCCCCTCTCGAAAGCCTTCCTTTCTCACCGGGCTGCTGGCCACAGTAGACGAATGCAAAAGCTACCAAGTGACCCCCGAGGCGCTGATCCAGGCCGGCCAGGAGCTGGAAGGACGTCAGGGAGACAAGTGCCGGGATTTGGGATTAATCTACTCCGCCTATCAATCCTTGGAATCTCAAGCCGCTGCCGACCCACAAGGGCGCCTTGACCGGCTAGCCAAGCAGCTGGAACAAACCCACTGGGGAGCAGGGATGGCATTTTTCGTCCACGGCTTCACTGACTTTACCCCACAGGAGGAGCAGGTATTAAAGGTATTGATGTGCCAAGGCCCTGTCACGGTATCCCTTTTGTGTGATCCGGAGAATGACCCTACCGGCATTTTCCTGCCCGCCCTGCGCACTGCCCGGCGGTTGTCCCGCCTTGCCAAACAAAACGGCGTTCCCATCCAAGAGGAACAACTCGCCCGCCCCACAGCTCGTCATCCCTCCTTGGTCTTTTTAGAGCAGCACCTGTTTGGTCCCCTTCCCTCCACTCCCTGGAGCGGCCAATGCGCTGTCACCCGGGTGCAGGCCGCTACTCCCCGACAGGAGGTGGAATGGTGTGCCGCCGAGGTCTTGCGCTTGCTCCGGGATGAGCATTACCGCTGCCGAGATATTGCTGTATGTGCCCGCAGGCTGGATGGCTATGGGGAACTGATCGACAGCATATTTCCCCAATACGGCATCCCCACCTTCTTAAGCGCCATGACTGATGTGTTGCAAAAACCGGTGCTGGCACTGGTTACATCCGCCCTGGCCGCTGTAGCGGAGGATTACCCCTATGAGGAAATGTTTCGTTATCTGAAAACCGGCCTCACCGGGCTGACAGAGGAGGAACGGGATCTACTGGAAAACTATGTCCTCACCTGGGATCTCCGGGGCAGCGCCTGGACTCGGAAGGCTCCTTGGAATATGCATCCGGCGGGCTACGGGCAAAAGCTCACCCCTAAGGATCAGGCCCTGCTGAACCGGTTGGACGCCATCCGCCGCCGGGTCATCGCCCCTCTGGAACAGCTGCGCCGGACTGAGGACAAAACCGGACGAGGTCTGGCTATGACCCTATATCAACTGTTGGAGGACATCGGCCTGCCCGCCCGGCTGACCCAACGGGCTTGCGCCCTCGAGGTTCGGGGAGATCTTGACACCGCCGCCCAATACCGGCAGCTTTGGGGTATTCTTGTGGGCGGCCTGGAGCAGTGCGCCCTGCTGCTGGAACACACTGAATTAGAATTAGATGAGTTCTCCAGGCTGTTCTCCCTGGCCCTATCCCAATATGATGTGGGTTCCATCCCCGTCTCTCTAGACCGTGTGACGATCGGGGAGGCCCCCCGGATGGCCCACCGGGAGACCAAGATACTTTTCCTCCTCGGCGCGGACAGTGGCTCTCTTCCTGATTGTACCCCCTCTCCGGGCCTATTCTCTGATCAGGACCGGGATGCGCTGGCCCTACAGGAGGTGGAGCTGGCCCCAAAACAGGAGGACAAGCTCCGCCGGGAGATGACCATTGCCTACGAGACCTGTGTCCGCCCCAGCCAACGTCTCTATCTCAGCTATGCCACCGGGTCCGGCGGAGAAGGACGCACCCCCTGCTTTTTGTGGGACCGCTTGGCAGCGCTGTTCCCTGACAGTCCGGCGGTGGACGGCCCGGGCCCAGCCGCCCGCCTAGCCGCCCCTGACCCAGCCTTGGAGCTGGCGGGACACAGCCCCGCCCTGGCCGCTGCGCTGAAAACCATCCCCGCCCTTCTTCTGCGGGTGGAGCGGCTGGAGCAAGCCGCTGCTTGGCGGCGGGGCGCACTCTCTCCCGCGGCGGTCCGCACCCTATTCGGCCCAGTGGTGCCCATGTCTGCCACCAAGCTGGATCTGTATAACTCCTGTCACTTCAGCCATTTTCTCCGTTACGGCCTGGATGCCAAACCCCGGCAACGGGCTCAATTCCGCCCCACCGACTATGGCACCTTTGTCCATGACGTGTTGGAGCATGTCCTGAAAGCTGCCAAAGAATACAACATTCCTCTGGACGATCAGCAGGCTATGGGCCAGTTGGCCCAGAAAGCGGCGGACCGCTACGAGGCGGAGACCCTGGCCGGATTGGAGGGGGAGAGCGCCCGGTTCCGATACCTCTTTCATCGCATGAAGCAGTCTGCCCTGGCGGTGGCTGCGAGCGTGACCCAGGAACTAGCGGTATCTCAGTTCTCCCCCGCCGCCTTTGAGCTTGGATTTGGTCAGGGCAAACCCCTCCCCCCAGTAGAGACGGAACAAGGGGTGCGCCTGAGTCTCACCGGCTTCCTAGATCGGGTGGACCATTGGCTCCACAACGGCAAGCGCTATATCCGGGTGGTGGACTACAAGACAGGGAAAAAGAGCTTTGACTTCAGTGATATAGCCGATGGACGCGGCCTGCAAATGTTGCTTTACCTCTTTGCTCTCACCCGGCAGGGGCAGGCGCTACTTGGGCCGGAGGAATTAGTCCCTTCCGGTGTGCTGTACATCCCTGCCCGCAACCCGGTGGTGGACGGCCAGCGGGGTATGACCGATCAGGAGGTGCGCTCTGCCCAGAGCCGCTTGCTCCGCCGCCAAGGACTGATCCTGGATGATCCCATGGTGCTGGATGCCATGGAACCGGCACAGGGTGAATATCGTTTCCTCCCGCTGGACAGCAGTGGAGACTGTCTCGTGACCCCATCCCAAATGGAACAATTAGATCGCTGTATTACCACTGCCCTACAAAAGGCGGCTGGTCAGCTGGCTGCTGGCAACATTGATGCCGATCCCTACTGGAGAGACAGCCAGCACAACGCCTGCCGGTGGTGCGACTACCGTTCCGCCTGTCACTTTGAAGAAACCTGCGGAGACGTCCGGCGGTTCCGCCAGGGCATGAAAGCCAGCGAGTTTTGGCAGTGGCTGGCCCAACAAGAGGAGGAATCACATGGCCATTGAGCTGACAAAAGAACAGCGCGCCGCAGTGGAAAATCGGGGCGGCAGTCTACTGGTAGCCGCCGCCGCCGGATCGGGCAAAACCCGGGTGCTCGTGGAGCGGCTCATGAGTTATGTGGAGCAGGGGGATGACATTGATCAATTTTTGGTAATCACCTTTACCAACACCGCCGCCGCTGAGTTGCG
This sequence comes from uncultured Clostridia bacterium, assembly GCA_932222125.1. Lineage (GTDB taxonomy): Bacteria > Bacillota > Clostridia > Oscillospirales > Oscillospiraceae > Enterenecus. The sequence goes on from CAKNZJ010000038.1 coordinate 53,045, forward strand.
GGACCGCATCGCCGCTGCCCTCCACAGCCGTCTGGCTATCCGGCCCGAAGACCGCCACTTGCGGCGCAACGCCACGCTAGTGTACAAGGCCCACATCTGCACCATCGACGCCTTCTGTCTGGACCTGCTCCGTCAATGGGGACATCTCGTCCAGTTGGATCCGGATTTTCGCCTGTGTGATGAGCCGGAGGGAGCTGAGCTTCGCCAGCGGGCGCTGGAAGAAGTGCTGGAGGATCGCTATGCCAACATCCAAAGGGATATCCCCTTTTCCTCCTTGGTGGATGCCCTAGCCGGTGAGCGAGATGATCAAACTCTGGAGGAGGTTGTGCTGGATATACACAGCCGGGTCCAGGCTCAAACCGATCCACAGAACTGGCTGTTAGAGCGCAGGAAGGATTTTGACATCCCGGATGGATCCGCCCCAGAGAACACGCCCTGGGGCCGTCTGCTGATGAATGACGCCCAATCCCTTGTCAACTATTGGCGGGATGCTCTGTCCACCCTCAACCACGAGGCCGACAGCGATCCCTTGCTGGGGCGAAACTATGGGCCTAGCCTTCTCCAGACCATCACCTCCCTAGAGGAATTGAGCGCCGCTTTCACACAGGGCTGGGACAGGGCCGCCGCCTGCTTCCCCATTCCCTTTCCCAGGCCAGGGATGAAACGAGGGACGTGCAATGAAGCGCTGAAAATCCGCCTCAAGGCCAGGCGGGATCTTTGCAAAAGCCAGCTAAAGGCTCTAGCCGCCCGCTTCGATGTGTCCGGCCAACAGGCCATGGATGACCTGCGCGCCGTCGGCCCTGCCATGACCGCCCTACTAGAGGTGGCCGCCCAATTTGACACAGCCTTTACCCTGTCCAAAAACCGCCGTCACCTTATTGACTTCAATGATGCAGAGCACCTGAGCGCCAAACTGCTCACCCAGTCAGATGGTTCACCCTCCCCCCTAGCCATGGATCTGGGAAAGCAGTACCGAGAGATCATGGTGGATGAATACCAGGACACAAACGGCGTGCAAAACGCCATCTTTCACGCGCTGGCAGCCGCCAGCAACTTGTTTATGGTGGGAGACGTTAAGCAGTCCATCTACCGCTTCCGGCTTGCCGATCCAGCTATCTTTCTGGACAAGTACCGCCGGTTCCCTGCCGCCGAAAGAGCCCAGCCCGGCCAGAGCCGCAGGCTGCAGTTGTCTGCGAACTTCCGGTCCCGGCCAGAGATACTGGACGCAGTCAACTTCATCTTTCGCAATGTGATGACCCGATTGGTGGGCGAGCTAGACTATACACAGTCCGAAGCCCTGCACCCGGGGCGGGGGGACCTTCCTCCTGACAGCCGCTACCAGGTGGAACTAAACTGTGTGGACCTGTCGGCCCTTACCCCCGACAGTGAACGGGGCCGCCCAGACAAAGATCTGGTGGAAGCCCAGGCCGTGGCCCAACGCATTCGCGAGCTGTTGGATAGTGGCCTTCCCATCGGAGGCCGCCCGGTACAAATGGGAGACATTGTCATCCTCCTGCGCTCCCCCAGTCCGGTACTGCCGCACTATGCCGCCGCCTTAGACGAGCAATCCATTCCCTGGTCTGCAGAGGGCGGCCGGGATTTCTTTGGCACCACAGAGATCGCGGTGACAATCTCGCTGCTCCAAGTGCTGGACAACCCGCGCCAAGATGTGCCTCTGCTATCTGTTCTGCGCTCTCCCCTATTCCACTTCTCCCCAGACCGCCTCTCCCAGCTCCGGGCGGCGGGCGAAGGCACAGTATATGACTGCCTTACAGCCGGGTCTGACCGGGGAGAGACGGACTGCGTCCAGTTCTTAAGCCTACTGCGCCAATTGAGAGATCTGGCAGCCGAGGAAAGCAGTCATCGCCTGCTGTCATATCTCTACCGGCAGCTGGATGTACCCGCCGTCTTCGCGGCTATGCCGGAGGGAGAGCTTCGCCGGACCAATCTGATGGCCCTCTACGATGAGGCCTGCCGCTTTGAAAGCAGCGGCCACCGTGGGCTGATGGCCTTTTTGCTCCACCTGAGCCGAATGGCGGACAATGGCTTGACCATTCCGGTACCCGGAGGGGAGACAGGAGGGGTGCGCATCCTCTCTATCCACAAGGCCAAGGGATTGGAGTTTCCAGTGGTGTTCCTGTGCGGCTTAGAGCGCCGTTTTAACGAAGGCGATTCCCGCGCCACCATCCTATTTCACCCCCACCTGGGGCTTGGCCCTAAGCGCACCAACCGGGAGCGGATGCTCCGATACACCACCATCGCTCGAGATGGTGTGGCCCTTCAGCTTCGCCGACAGCTCCGGGCGGAGGAACTGCGCCTTCTCTATGTGGCCATGACCCGGGCAGAGCATAAACTGATCTTATTCACCGCCGTCAATGGCCGGGGCGGTATGCTATCCACCCTGGCCACCCAAGCTCAATGTCCGCCGCCGCCCAGACAGATGGCGGAGGCGGGCTCCATGGCCGATTGGATACTCACCCCCATCCTGTGCCGGGAGGACAGCGCGCCCCTGTGGGATGGATTGGAGTTTCCCCGCCCCCACCCGCCGGAGGAGCAGGGCAGGCCCTGGACAATCCGGCTGATTTCTGCCGCCCAGTTTGACGAAGGGCAGCACACCAGCCGCCAAGACAGCATACCAGCCGCTCCATCCCTTCCCCTGCCAGACGACCTCATTCAGCGGTTGAACTGGCACTACCCCCATATCCTGTCCGCCGACATCCCCTCAAAGCTCACCGCAACGCAGCTGAAAGGCCGGGACAAGGATCGGGAGGCGGCGGCAGATGGTGTTCCCCTTCGCCCCGCCCCGCTGGAGTCCTCCCTGCCCCATCCCGTCTTTGACGGGCAGCGGCCCCTCACCCAAGCTCAGCGGGGTACCGCCCTTCACATGGCCATGCAGTACCTGGACTTTGCTAAAACAGACAGTCTGGAGCAGATTCAAGAGGAGATCGCCCGGTTGGTAACCCAGCAGTTTATCACCCCTCAGCAGGGGGAGGCAGTTCGTCCGTCAGACATCCTGTCCTTCTTCCGCTCCCCTCTGGGGCTGCGTCTGCGCCGGGCCGGCAAGGTGGAGCGAGAATTCAAATTCTCCTTGCTCGTACCCGCCCATCAGTACTATCCTCAAATAGAGGAGAACGAGCAAGTGCTTCTTCAGGGCGTGGTGGACTGCTGGTTCATCGATGAGGATGGTCAAGCCACTGTTTTGGACTTCAAAACCGACCGGGTCACCGAGGACACTGTGGCCGCGCGGGCCCAAGAGTACGGTCCCCAGCTGGAGGTGTACAGTCGGGCGCTGTCCGAGGCCGCTGGACTGCATGTGGCCCACCGGTATTTGTGGTTTTTCGCCCTGGGCCGGGAGGTCCCAATCTGATGTGTTGCGGCACAAATATGAACGGTATCGCCCCGGCAAGAGGGCACAGACCGCCTACGTGGAAAAAAGTAAAAAAAAGCCTTGCATTTCTCCTTCGACCGTGATAAGATACATTTTGCATTTACAAGGGACTGTAGCATCCCTGGGCTGTGAGTTCTGACAGAAAGAGGTGAATCCCATGAAGGAAGGCATCCATCCCAATTATGAGCACACCACTATTACGTGTGCCTGCGGCAACGTGATCGAGACTGGCTCTACAAAAAAGGATATTAAGGTGGAAGTCTGCTCCAAATGTCACCCCTTCTATACCGGCAAGCAGAAGATGGTGGATACCGGCGGACGTGTCAGCCGCTTCAACAAGAAATTTGGTTTGGAGTAATCCTGTTCTTTTTGCAAAGCCCATGTCTTCGGACATGGGCTTTTTGTTTCATGGTCTTAGATGTGCATATACTATAAAAGAATCTTTTAGGAGGGAAGCATTATGTTTCAGCGCATCGACCCTAAGCAATTGGACATCAACCCCTTTTCCGCCATCGGCGAGCAGTGGATGCTGGTCACAGCAGGCACACCGGAGAAATGCAATACCATGACCGTCTCCTGGGGCGGATTGGGTGTGCTTTGGGGCGTGCCCACAGCCACCGTCTATATCCGTCCCCAGCGGTATACCAAGCAGTTTGTCGATGAAAACGAGTACTTCACCCTCTCCCTCTTCTCCCAGGAATACCGCAAGCAGCTGGCTCTGTGCGGCACCAAAAGCGGCCGGGATATCGACAAGGTGAAGGAGTGCGGCTTTACCATTGCCTCCGGGGCTGGCAACGCCCCCTATTTTGAGCAGGCTCAGCTGGTCATCGTCTGCCGCAAGCGGATGGTTCAGCCCATGGATGAGGAACGCATCCCCCCGGAAGTCCAAGAGAAATGGTATCAAAAGGATTATCACTATATGTACTGGGGCGAGATCGTGGAGGTCTTGAAGCAAGTGTGATCTTCACGCCCCTGGAGGAGCGTCTATGTTTGAAGAAAATCATCTAAAAATCATCAATCGGGCGGTGCTGGTGGGACTCAACTCCCCCAGCCTGCCCCGGGCCGAAAACACTGAGGATGAGTCCTTGGCCGAACTGTCCGCCTTGCTAGAGACGGCGGGGGGGCAGTGCCTGGGCACCGTTTTGCAAAACAAACCCTCTCCCAATCCCCGCACCTTTATCGGCGAGGGCAAGGTGGAAGAAGTGAGAACCTTGGTCCACAATCTGGGCGCGGATATTGTTATCTTTGACAACCCCCTCTCCCCCTCCCAGCAGCGAGTGCTCACCGAGGCGCTGGGGGTCACTGTCATCGACCGGGCCGCCCTCATTCTGGATATCTTTGCCAAGCGGGCCCGCACCAGCGAGGGGCGCATCCAGGTGGAGCTGGCCCAGTACAAATATCTGCTGCCCCGGCTCACCGGTATGTGGAAGCATCTGGAGCGGCAAGAGGGTGCCATCGGCACCCGCGGCCCCGGCGAGACTCAGCTGGAGAGCGACCGGAGACACATTCACCGTAAAATTGCCCGCCTGGAGGATGAACTGCGGGATGTACGCCGGATCCGGAGCACACAAAGAGAGCGGCGGGAGAAAAACGAAGTGCCGGTGGTGGCCATTGTGGGGTACACCAACGCAGGCAAATCCACCTTGCTCAACGCCCTCACCGGAGCGGGTATTCCCGCCAATGACCGTCTATTTGACACTCTTGACACCACCACCCGCACCCTTGAGATTTCCGACACCTGCACTGTCCTCATATCGGACACGGTGGGCTTTATCTCCAAGCTTCCCCACCAGCTGGTGGACGCCTTCAAAGCCACGCTGGAGGAGCTCACCTTCGCGGACCTGCTCCTTCATGTCATTGATGCCTCTAACCCTCACTGGCGGGAGCAGGCGGAGGTGGTGGACAAGCTGGTGATAGAGCTGGGCGCGGCTCAGACCCCACGGCTGGAGGTGTTTAACAAGTGTGACAAATTTGTGGGAGATATCCTGCCCCACGGCGGGGATATGGTATCCGTCTCTGCCCGCACTGGAGCGGGTCTGGACCGACTGATAGAATCCATTGGCCAGCGGCTGGACAGCGGCGCCCGCCGTGTAACCCTCTGCCTACCCTATGACCATGGCGGTCTGTTGGACACCCTGTACCGGGAAGCCAAAGTTGAGCAGGTGGAATATGGCCAGACCATTGCCGTCACCGCCCTGTGCACCCCCAAGACCATCGGTCGCCTCAGTCAATATATCCAAGGATAGGGAGCGCGGCGAAAGGATAGTCCTTTCGCCGCGCTCCCTATCCATATCTCCAATCCAGCCCCTGTCTCACTTCTTTTTTCTCACGATATCCCATACAATCATAACTGTCCCCACCGTTACCAGCAGTGCAAAAACCAAGATAGCACAGTTCCGGAAAAATTCCTGGGGTAGGATATGAATGATCTGATCCACCTGCGGGTCAAATATCCAGTTATCCTTACCCGGAAAAAAGACACGGTGAAACAGAACAAACGCCTGCTCAAAGTTCAGGGCCGCTAGAGCGCCCATCAATAGGAACACGCCTCCCCATCCTGCTCCCACCCAAAAAGCCGGCCCCCGGCCCAACAGGAGAGCCCAGGTTCGCTTTGCTGCCTTGGCGTATATCAGCAGTCCAGCCAGGGCGGCAACAGACAATCCAAAGGCCCATAAATCCAGCAAAAACAGGCGCCGCACATCGGCAAAGTGATCCTGTCCGCTCTTGGAACAGGACAGCACACCGCTGGAGAACGCCTCCCCGCCCAGGCAGTAATCCAGCACCTCATCATAAGCTGTTCGGATCTGGGTTTCGTTGAGCCCAGTATGCTCCTCAAGCTCCAGTGGCCCGATGTGAGCATAGTAGAACGGGCGGCACAAGATGGGGATAGCAATGGCTCCAGTGAGCAGTGCCATCCCCATAGAGATAGACAGCAGTATGGATAACAGCTTACTTTGCTTCATGAGATACCTCCTGTTTAGGCAGGGCAGATAGGGAAATGAGGACCTGGGAAGGCAGATAGAACAGCCACATCCCCACTGAGGCCACCCGCTCCAGCTCAAAGGCGGCCAGGCCGGAGTTGACCAGCCCCACACATAGATCACATCCTGCAAACAGGGTGAGGCCCAAGGCAAACAGCCGCCAAAGACGGCCCTGGAGCGTCCAAGCCAAAATGGCGTTGGACAGCAACTGGGAAAAATACAATCCCGCCAGCAGGTTTAGCGGCGTGGCCATATTCACCCATTCCAGAACAAGCCCCATCAGCAAAGCAAGCCCCCCACGCAACCAGTAGGCCCCATTGCTCTCCCCCTGCCGCAGCCGGAGTAAGTAGACCGTCTGAACGGCCAAAAAGATGGCCACTCCAAAAAGATATCCGTCATTTTGTACCAGTAAAAACCAATCTGCCGTTGCGGTGAGGGCCAGCGCCAACGGCACCAACCTGTCCCCACCCCTCCGGGCTGCCAGCACGCTAAAGAGAAGGCATAGCAGAACTCCGGCATATTTTGCCGGGACACCAGGAAGGTCCAGCCTTAGAATGTCTATGGTGAGAAAATAGGCGTACAGCCCTCCCTCCGCTGCCAAAAATAAAGCTGTATCCCCCTTCCACATCTCGTTCCCTCCCCCTATTTCAGGATAGCATACCACATTTTGTTGTAAAAAAAAAGTCCCTACCATACCCAGACTCGGGCATTTGGTTTCTTCCACAGACAGCCAAGGGAAAATCATCGGGAAAATACGCTTTTTTCCGGGGTCATCCTATAGATTTTCCCTTGCGTTTGGGGATGGATATGGTATAATATTAACAATCTCCCCGTTCCAGCAGGCCGGACGCCTCAAAGGGCCGGGATGAGACCTGTTCCGACAGACTGTCTGCTGGTGGCCGTACGATATGGCCAGACCCCTACCCCTCGCTCCCTGACATCGGGGGAACAGTGGGTCCTGCGCAGTTGAAAATCTATATTTGAGGAGGAGAGAAATTTGTTCAAGGGCAAATTACATGGCATCCATGCTCCCCACAGAAAAAATACTGTGGACAGCGTACCCACCAGGATGCCGGTGCCTGCGGTGGTCACCGTTCCCATGTCCATGAGCATCGGCGCCCCATCCAAGCCGGTGGTCAAGCCGGGAGATGAGGTGAAAGTGGGCCAGCTGATTGCCGAAGCCAATGGCTTTGTATCAGCCCCCATCTACTCAGGCGTGTCCGGCAAGGTCAAAAAACTGGATGATATCCTGGGCTCCAACGGCCGCTTTGACACTGCCATCGTCATCGAGACAGATGGGAAACAGGAGCTATACGAGGGCATCACCCCTCCAGTCGTCACTGACCAGAAAAGTTTTGTAGACGCGGTGCGAAACTGCGGCCTTGTGGGCTTGGGCGGCGCGGGCTTCCCCACCTCGGTCAAGATGGGGGTGGAGCCGGACCGGGTTCATGCCATTATCATCAACGGCGCTGAGTGCGAGCCATACATCACCTCCGATACCCGCACCATGTTGGACGACGCGCCCAGCATCGTAGAGGGAGCTGAACTGCTTCAGAAATATTACAGTCCCCAGCGCATCATCATTGGCATTGAGGATAACAAGCCTCAGTGCATCGAGGCCATGCGCCAAGCCGGGAAAAATGTGCCGGGCTTTGAAGTGGCCTCCTTGCCCGCCCTATACCCACAAGGCGGTGAGAAGGTGCTCATCTACCACACCACTGGCCACGTGGTGCCCGAGGGCAAACTGCCCATCGACGTGGGCTGCATCGTTATCAATTGCACCACTCTTGCGGTCATCGCCAAGTACATCAAAACAGGCATGCCCCTAGTGGAAAAGGTGATCACCGTGGACGGCAGTGCCGTAGCCAACCCTCAAAACCTCATCGTTCCCGTGGGCACCCATCTTCAGGACATACTCAATTTCGTCGGTGTCAAGACCGAGCCCCGTAAAGTGCTCTTCGGCGGCCCCATGATGGGTATATCCGTACCTAGCCTAGACGCTCCTGTGATGAAAAATACCAACGCTGTGCTGGCGTTTGCTGAAAAGGAAGCCGCCACCCCGCAGACCACCGCCTGCATCCGCTGCGGCCGGTGCGTGGCTCACTGTCCCATGCGATTGATGCCCGCCAACATCGAATCCGCTTACCAGGCCAATGACGGCGCGGCCCTCAAAGCGCTCAAGGTCAACCTGTGTATGGAATGCGGCTGCTGCTCCTATGTCTGTCCAGCCCGGCGGCCACTGGTCCAGGTGCACAAGCTGTCTAAAGGCATCCTCAACCGGTATAACGCCAAACTGAACGCCGCCCAGGAGAAAGAAAGCGCCAAAAAAGCTGCCCAAGTAGGCGCAAGAAAGGAGGGTGGAGCATAGTGGAAAGCAACAAGATTGTTTCCGTTAGCCCCCACATATACGCTTCCACCACCACCTCCACCATCATGCGGGATGTACTTATTGCCCTGCTCCCTGCTGTGGTGGCCTCAATCTGTTTCTTCGGAAGTCAAGCCCTGATTGTGGAGGTACTGTGCATCGCTGTGGCGGTGCTGTGCGAGTGGGTATTTGAGAAGATTTGCAAGCGCCCAAACACAATCGGAGACCTGTCCGCCGCGGTCACCGGTCTGCTGCTGGCCCTGAACCTGCCTGTCGACATTCCCCTTTGGCAGGCGGCATTTGGCGTATTCGTAGCTATTGTGGTGGTCAAACAGCTCTTTGGCGGCATCGGCATGAATTTTGCCAACCCCGCCATCACCGCCCGTGTGGTCATGCTGGTAGCCTTCTCCGGCACCATGACAACCTGGGCCATCCCGAACTTTTCCGATGCAATGTCTACCGCCACCCCGTTAGCCATCATTGCCAATCCAGAGGCAGTGTCTGCCACCACTTCCCAGGCTACCGCCGCCGTGGTCAAACTCCCCACCCTGCTGCAAATGTTCCTAGGCGCCCGGGGGGGCTCCATGGGCGAGACCAGCGTGCTGGCTCTGCTGCTGGGCGGACTCTACCTCATATTCCGCAAGGTGATCACCTGGCACACCCCCATCGCCTTCCTGGCCACCGTATACGTGCTCACTGCCCTGCTGGGGCAAGAGCCTCTGTACCAGGTGATGGCCGGCGGTCTGTGTATCGGCGCCATTTTTATGGCCACTGACTATACCACATCCCCCTCCACCCCCGCAGGTAAGCTCGTCTTTGGCGTAGGCTGCGGCTTGATCACCGTGTTTATCCGGGTCTGGAGCAACTATCCTGAGGGCGTGTCCTTCTCCATCCTATTGATGAATATCCTCAATCCGTTTATCTGCGAGTGGACCCGCACCAAGCCCCTTGGAGGTGTAAACGCATGACGAAGACAAAGTCCAATAATGTGGTCTCTGATTTTGTGGCCCCGATCGTAGTACTTACCGCTATCTGCCTGGTGATGACCCTTTTGCTGGCCGTGACCAACCAGATTACTTCCCCCATCATTGATGAGACAGCCCGCAAGCGGGCAGAGGCGGCCCGAACTCAGGTCATGCCTGAGGCCGACGGCTTTGAGCTGCTGAGTGTGGAAGGTCTGCCCGAAACCATTACCGAGGTATATCAAGCCACCAACGGAGTAGGCTATGTATTTATGATCACCTCCAGCGGCTACGGCGGTAAGAACACCCTGAACATGATCTGCGGAATCGACTCCACCGGACTGATCACCAGCGCTTCTGTGCTCAGCCACAAGGAGACCCCTGGCCTTGGCTCCAAAATTACCGGCTCTAACTTCGCTGGCCAGTTCCCAGGCAAGGACGCCTTGCTGGACGGCGTGGACACCATCAGCGGGGCCACCTTCTCCTCCAACTACTTCATTGCCGCCATTCAGGACGCCTTTGCAGCGTATGACATGGTTAAGGAGGGTTAATTGTGAAAAAGAGCAAATTTTCCATCCTCACCAATGGCATCATCAAGGAAAACCCCATCCTGGTTCTGGTACTGGGCACCTGTCCCTTCCTGGCAGTTACCACCCAGGCGTCCAACGCCATTGGCATGGGAGCGGCGGTTACCTTCGTGCTACTGTGCTCCAACATCATCGTCTCCCTGTTGCGCAAGATCATTCCGGACAAGGTGCGAATCCCATGCTACATTGTGGTGATCGCCTCCTTCGTTACTCTGGTACAGATGATTGTCAAGGCCTTTCTTCCTGAGCTGGACACCTCCCTGGGCCTATTTCTACCCCTGATCGTGGTCAACTGTATCATCTTGGGCCGGGCAGAGATGTTTGCCAGTAAGAACGGCATTGTAGACTCTGCCCTAGACGCCATCGGCATGGGCATTGGTTACACCCTTGCCATGCTGGTGATGGCCAGCGTCCGGGAGATCGTGGGAAACGGCACCTGGTACGGCATAGAAATACCTGTCTTGGTAGACAATAATATCCTCATTATGACTATGGCCCCCGGCGGCTTTGCCATGTTTGGCATCCTGATCGCCATCGTCAACAAGCTCAGCCACGGAAAAGCCATTAAGAAGAAGGAGTTTGGCTGTGAGGGTTGTCCCTCGGCCGCCGCCTGTGGTCAGGCCGGCTGTACACAGAAGGAGGCTGCTGTCAAATGATTGAAAATATCAAAGTTTTGATCGGCATTATTATGGCCGCCGTTCTGGTAAACAACTATGTACTGAGCCAGTTTCTGGGCATTTGTCCCTTCCTAGGCGTCTCCAAGAAGCTGGACCAGGCTACCGGCATGAGCGTAGCCGTCATCTTCGTCATGGTGCTGGCCACCGCCGTCACCTACCCTATCCAGTACTTCCTGCTGAATCCAAAAGGAATGGGCTACCTCCAAACGGTGGTATTCATCCTGGTCATTGCCGCCCTAGTACAGCTGCTGGAGATTGTTTTGAAGAAGTACATCCCTGCCCTCCACGCCTCTCTGGGCGTGTATCTTCCACTGATCACCACCAATTGCGCAGTGCTGGCTGTATGTATCAGCAACGTGGATAATTATATGACAGCCACTAGCTTCGGCGGCACGTTCGTGCAGGCCCTGGTCAACGCCCTTGGCAGCGGGCTTGGTTTCCTGCTGGCTATGGTGATGTTTGCCGGAGTGCGCAGCCAGGTGGAGCGCTGCAACTGCCCTGAATCCTTTAAGGGTATGCCCATCACCCTGATTTCTGCCGCCATTGTCTCGGTGTCCTTTATGGGCTTCGCCGGCGTGGTGGACAATCTACTTGGTTAAAGGAGGTCTGGACCAGATGCCTGAAACAATTATCATCGCCACCATTGCTGTCGCCGTCATCGGTGTCATCTGTGCAGTCATGCTGTCCGTTGCCTCTAAGTTCATGTCCGTGGAGGTGGATGAGCGCATCCCCCAAGTGCGGGCCTGTCTGCCAGGAGCCAACTGCGGCGCCTGCGGCTTTGCCGGCTGTGACGGCTATGCCGCCGCCCTGGTAGACGATCCTGACTTGTCCATTACCCTGTGTACCCCCGGTGGCTCCACCGCCGCCGGCAACATCGGAACCGTCCTTGGCCGCTCAGCCGGAGCGGTGGAACGGATGGTGGCGCAGGTGCGTTGCAACGGCACCTGCGAGGCCACCTCTACCAAGATGGATTACAGCGGCATCGAGGGTTGTACCGCTGCCAAACTGGTATACGGCGGCGCAGGCAGTTGTGTCTATGGCTGCATCGGCCTTGGCGACTGCGTCAAGGTGTGCCCAGTAGATGCCATCCACATCGGTGGCAACCTGGCTCGGGTAAACCCGGACGTGTGTATCGGCTGTACCCAATGCGTCAATGTGTGCCCCAACGATGTCATCGCCATGCGTCCAGCCCAGGTTCATGTGGTGGTGGACTGCAATAGCCACGAAAAAGGCGCCGCTACCCGAAAGCACTGTACTGCAGGCTGCATCGGCTGCCACATGTGTGAGCGCAACTGCCCCACAGATGCCATCACCGTCACCGATAATCTGGCCTCCATTGAGTACTCCAAGTGCATTGGCTGCAACAAATGCGTGGAAGTCTGTCCCACCGACTGTCTGGTCTCCTTCAGTCTGGCCCACGTAGCGGCAAAAACGGAATAGGCAACGTTCCATCCAGGGCCCGGCAGTAAATTCCCTGCCGTCTAGCGCTCAACTGCATCTGGGGAAGGACCACAGGGTCCTTCCCCATTATACAGACGATTTATAAGGAGGATACCAAAAGGTGAACTGGGCCAAGGCACATCGAAATGACATTCTGTTGGCCCTAATCCTGCTGTTGACAGCAGGATTTCTGTCCCTGTTCCTATTCCTCACCAGGAGAGTTGGTGGCTATGTCACAGTTTCGTTGAGCGGGCAAACGGTGATGGAAGTCCCTCTAAGCGAGGATACCATCGTAGAGATTGGCGATGACGGCCATACCAACACCCTGACCATTCAAAACGGAGCCGCCCAGATCACTCAGGCAAGCTGTCCCGACCACTTGTGCATCCACCAGGGCGCGATTCAATATGCCGGGCAGTCCATTGTCTGCCTTCCCAACCAGGTGGTGGTGACAGTGCGTCACGGTTCTGACGGCGGTTTTGATGCTGTTGCCAACTGAGGTGTAAGACTATGAAATCCGCAAAGATCGCCCGGTATGGACTGCTCATTTCCCTGGCCCTGGTGCTGTCCTATTTGGAATCACTGCTCCCGCCCCTATGGATTCCTGGCGTTAAGCTTGGCCTGCCCAATCTGGCCATCGTGTTTGCCCTGTATTGGCTGGGCTGGCAGGACGCCTGGGTGATCTCGCTGGCACGGGTGGTGCTGGTGGCTTTGCTGTTCGGCAACGGGGTGGCGCTGGCCTACAGTGTGGCGGGAGCGGCGTTGAGCTTGTCCCTTATGGGCCTACTTAAAAAAATGGGGAAATTTTCTCCTGTGGGTGTCAGCGTGGCCGGGGGGGTCGCCCACAACACAGGGCAGATTTTGGTTGCCATGGCCATGCTGGAGACCTCACGGCTGGCCTGGTATCTCCCAGTGTTGTGGGTATCCGGGACGGTGGCCGGGGTGCTGATTGGAATTGTATCCGGCCAATTAGTTAAGAGAGTTCCTGATCAAAAATGAAGCAAATAGTATAAAAATATGAAAAATGGTATGTTTAATTTATTAATGGCTATCATTTGGGAGACTGGGATATTCCCCCTCCTGCCGCCCTATGGGCTATGTCAACCTTTGTGTTATTCCCTATCAGTATTTCAAAAGAAAGAAGCAAGGAGGTTCTTCCCATGGATTTGAACACAACCGGGCTGTTTGACCTGAGCCACACCCTGGCAAGGGACTATCTAGCCCGCTTTGAATACCCCTGGCAGGCGCTGGATGGGATCAAGGACTTGATCCTCGCCCTTGGCCCCACTTTGGGAGCAGACTATGAAGAGTGCTCCCCCACCGTGTGGGTTCACAAAACCGCCCAGGTATTCCCCTCCGCCTGGCTGGGCGGCGCCTGCATCATCGGCCCCAATACCCAGGTGCGCCATGGGGCTTTTATCCGAGGATCCGCTCTTGTGGGAGCAGACTGTGTGGTGGGCAACTCGGTGGAATTAAAAAATGTCATTTTATTTGACAAGGTACAAGTTCCTCACTATAACTATGTGGGAGACTCCATCCTGGGCTATCAGAGCCATATGGGAGCCGGATCCATCACCTCCAATGTCAAGTCGGATAAAACCCTGGTGGCTGTAAAAAGCGGGGAGCAAGTCATTGAGACAGGACGAAAGAAATTTGGCGCCATTCTGGGCGATCAGGTAGAGGTTGGCTGCAACAGCGTACTCAATCCCGGCACAGTGGTAGGACGCCGCTCCAGTATCTATCCCGTTTCCTGCGTCCGCGGCACCATTCCAGAGGACTGCATTTACAAAACCGGCGGCGTCATCACGCCCCGCAAAGGAGTATAACTATGGGAAAATATTTTGGAACCGACGGATTTCGGGGCAAAGCCAATTCCAATCTCACCGCCAATCATGCCTTTGAGGTGGGCCGTTTTCTGGGCTGGTACTATGGCCAGGAGCACCGGGCCCGTATCGTGGTTGGAAAGGACACCCGTCGCTCTAGCTATATGCTGGAGTATGCCATCAGTGCGGGTATGGCTGCCTCAGGGGCAGACGTGTACCTGCTGCATGTCACTACCACGCCTTCTGTCTCCTATGTCACGCGCACCGATGGCTTTGACTGCGGGGTCATGATCTCCGCCTCCCACAACCCCTTCTATGACAACGGCATTAAGCTGTTGAACCGGGAGGGTGAAAAGATGGACGAGAGCACCGTTGCTCTGGTGGAAGATTATCTGGACGGTCAGTTAGAGATGGACGGTCATCCCATCTCCTCTCTGCCTCTCGCCACAGAGGACGCCATAGGCGAGATTGTAGACCACACCAGCGGACGCAACCGCTACATGGGTTATCTTATCTCCCTGGCCGTGTACTCCTTCCGGGGAAAAAAGGTAGCGTTGGACTGTGCCAACGGCAGTGCCTGGAGTATCGCTCCTGGGGTATTCAAGGCGCTGGGGGCGGAGACCCACGTGATCAACGACCGGCCTGACGGGTTGAACATCAACCAAAATGCCGGCTCCACGCATATCGATGCCCTGCGGCAGTATGTCAAGGACAATCACATGGACGTCGGCTTTGCCTACGACGGCGATGCCGACCGCTGCCTGGCGGTTGACGAAAACGGCAATGTCGTGGACGGCGATCAGATTATATATCTGTACAGCGGCTATATGAAGGAGCGAGGCAAGCTGGTGAGCAATACCGTTGTGACCACCGTTATGTCCAATTTTGGTCTGTACAAGGCGCTGGATGAGGCGGATATCCAGTACACCAGGACTGCCGTGGGTGACAAATATGTCTACGAAGAGATGGTAAAGCACGGCTACCGCATCGGCGGTGAGCAATCTGGCCACATCATTTTCTCCAAATATGCCCGCACCGGCGACGGCATTTTGACCTCCCTGAAGATCATGGAGGTGATGATGGCAAAAAAAGCCGCGCTCAGTACTCTGACGGCCCCGGTGGTGATCTATCCCCAAGTTCTGATCAATGTCCAGGTGAAAGACAAGAAAACTGCTCAGGATGATCCCGCCGTCCTGGCCTCTATACAGACAGTTGCCGACAGTCTGGGGGACACCGGCCGCATATTGGTGCGGGAGTCCGGCACCGAACCGCTGATCCGGGTCATGGTGGAGGCTCCGGACAAAACCCAATGTCAGGCCCTTGCCCAACAAGTGGTGGATACCATCCACGCCCAGGGGTATGTGGCGGAATAAGCATCAGATCAAACAACAAGGACGGCGGACCGAATAATGAGGTTCCGTAACGATGGTTAAAAAAATGTAGTAGAGATGGTCGATACGGTGTATTGCAGGAAATCTGAACAAACGGAGGAATCTGCAATGAAGTCATTATTTGAAGAACTGGGCGGCACCTATTATCAGAAAGGCGATTATTTCCTGCCCGATTTGTCTCTGCCTGAAACCGCCCCTGTTGGTATCTGGGGACAACGACGGAGACATTACCTGAAAACACAACAGGGGCCACTTTACAATGCCCTACTTCTCAGCGGCAAACTGAACGACCATTTGGTTGAGGTTGACGCCCAGGCAGAAGCTATGTTTTTTCAGTTGGTTGAGCAACTGGCAGAACAGGAAGAAATCACAGAACAGCGTAAAGCTGAGAATCAAATGGCATGGGTTAAACGGATGAACAATGTCCGAAATCAAGTGGAGGAACTTATCTATAACGAGTTGATTTACGACTAATGTCAAATAGATTGAGGAGCATAGTTTGGTCTATGCTCCTCAATCTATTTGATATATAAAATTATCCTTTGGAAAGGTAGGTCATTATTCCTTTAAAAATTTATCAATAAATACCTCACCATCCGGGAATTGAGACTGAACCAAATTAAGCAACCGAGTTATTATGTCGCCATATATTTCGGCAGAAAGATACACAGTGTTTTTAAACGTACTTGGCACAACATATACATTAGCTGGTTGTGTTCCCTTCACCAGTAATACGATGTAAGTTCCATCTGTACTACAATAAAAGCTCTTTTCTGTATTAAAACTGAAACTCACATTATCACTTAGAACAAGTGCGCCAACTCCTGAATATGTTTTGCTCCATTTCATTCCCTCGCAAAGTGTTTGACTACTGTCTAAATAATGCCATGGCAGAGTACATGATTTTGTCAATTCAAATACCTTTTCAAGAAAGTTTGCGTAACGATCATCAGCCATTTTTCATATCTCCTTTTTTGGATAGCCGGCCAGAAATTGAGGCCAAGTAGTTGCATATTAAATTATAGTCAGCCTGATTTGGCTCTTTTTTTAATTGCTTTATGAACATAGCTAAGCGTATTTTTTCACGCCAACTGAGTATTTCTGAGAATTTTGCCCTATACGCTTCCACATTCTTTAATATATCGGTTAGCAATTGTTTAGACTGTAATCCATCAACGATGATACTTTTTCGGTGTCCCTCAAATGTGTTTTGAAAACTAATACGTTCTTTATTATACTGGGATGTAATTGCATTGTGTCTAAGAATTTTGCTAATTTTAGAAGTTTTGGCTGTAACGATAATCGTTAGAACAAAACCTATGGCCCCACACAAGGACGAAAACCCTAAAAAATACTGATTTGTACCTAAAAATGATAGAAATCGTGCGACCACAAACTAATACACCTCCTACCGTTAAGGCAATTACTATTCATACCTTTGGAAGTAGCTCAGTAAGCATTGGAATAAATGGAGCAAAGATAGTCATATGATTGGCAACAGACTGGATAAATGCGTTATATTTTTCCACAAAAGACTTCTTTCCGGCACATTTTTCCATATCGCTAATTCGCTCTTTGATTTCTTCCTTGTTTTCAAGGTGCTCCGCTTTTTCACGGAGTGCATCAAATAAAATCGTAGAATCCGAAATATCACCTAATACCATTATGCCATTGGTGTTATTGAACGTATAATTATTTGTTGTCCGACTTTGTGCCTGGAGTACCCGCTCATATTCAGCTAACTGTTCGTGATAAGTCCGAGCAGAGTTCTTGATTTGGATGTAATAAGGAACATTGCTGGCCCACATAACTTTTATGTAACCCTTTTCCTCTAATTCTCCTATTACTCCACGGAGCTCGTCATCTTCACTGTTAGTACACATTTTAAAGCGGTTTTCTAACATTTCTACAGGGTTGTCAGCAACTAAAATATCATCAAGCAGCTTTTGGGAGTTGCTGGGCAGCTTCTGAAACATATCATCTTCCTCGCTTTCTAATTCTGACTGTATTATTTCAGCAAGTTCATCTTCAATGCTCTGCATAATACCATCTATATCAAAATCAAACGAAAATCTTGCCATTACTTGCCCTCCGTCAACTTTTGATACATCCTCATCAGCTCCGCCACACAACTCGTCTCGGTAGTAGTCGCATCATCGAACCCATACGTCTGCATGACAGCCCTGATGTTTTGCTGGATGATCATATCTGCCACCGATTTTTTTAGGTCTGTCATGTGTCTTGTGGCTCATTTGGCAGTTTGCTTGGTCTGTAGCTGTCTTTTGGTTCCGTGCGGAAAACATAGATTAACTGGAAATCAATAAGTAAGTCTTCATTACTCTTCAATGATGGAACTCAGCAATTCGGGCCAGCGCGTAAATACTTCTTTTCCTACGATGACTTCATCGACAAGGCCGGAGTTCAGAATATCTATGATCCTACACAAATAAGATTTACCATCAATCCACCATGTTTTATAAGCATCCAGGAAAAATACATGAGTAATAGGTTTTCCTGAGCGATACGAAACATCCCTAAATTCATAGCCGTCCAATTGTGTTTCATACACTCCATCAGCGACACGACTTCCAAACGTTGTGGCATAGTAATACTCCTTAATTTCCCATACAATCCGAGGATTAATAATATTAGGAAAGGCACCATCAAAGCGTCTGGATGAGGCACCAATAATATGTTTCTCATCGTCAAAGACGTATACCAATCCTCTGGGATCATCATTGAATCCCAAAGACCCATCATAGATTGATGAACGCCGAATGGTATCTTCCGCCAAGATATTTATTATAGCAGTAAAAAAAGCGATCTGTTTCATTGCCCCCTTCTGCTTATTCATAGGAATTTTACACTGGAAACAGTTTTCTTGATACAGAGGATATAAGTTTTGAAATGCTTCTCTTGCTGTATTAGCGTCCATTAAATTGTAACAGACGAAGTCATTAAGTAAAGCGGCACGTTTATCAAAATACGATTTTGCAGCTAAGATAGTATCATAATCTACGACTATCCCGTTTTGAGAAACAAGCCGATCGATTTCATCTATGGAATAAGTACGAACTATACCTTGCCCTCTGATTGTATAACCAAGTGTTTCAGAAATGTACTTCACCATAGCCCAAAATGGTGGGGACATATGTCTAAATTTAGAAAAAGCTTGCATTAGTTACTCAACCTCCTTGAAAAATTCAGGCAATGTTTTGTTTAGAGATATAGCAATACGTTCAATATTTTCTAAAGACAGATTTCGTTTTCCCAACTCAATATCACTGATATAAGTACGGTGCAAGCCGCAACGGTCAGCTAACTCTTCTTGAGAGATTCCTCGCTCAAGGCGTATTTTCCGAACAGCTTGGCCATAGCGTGTTAAAATATCCATCTGCACACTTGACACCTCCTATCAAAATCATTATAATGGTTTTGCAGACTATCAGTCTACAGACTATAAGTTACGATGGTGGGGTAGTTAAATGGTTCCTGCACTTTTGAAATGGATAGGTAGCAAGCAACGCTTTGCCAGTATAATCGTTGCGAATATGCCAACTACCTTTAACAATTATTATGAACCGTTTTTGGGCAGTGGTGCTGTGCTTGCCGAACTTCTCATGCAAGATGATACCAGTTTATACCCACATTTTAATCATGCTTATGGTAGTGATATTCTCCCTTTCCTAATTGATATCTTTAGAAGCGTCAAGGAGAATCCCAATAAAATTATCGAGTACTATAGTAAAGAAATATCTTCTTACTACGAAAATCCAGCGGAACAGTATGAATTAATAAGGAATAGATTCAATCAAGACCACAACGCTTTTGATTTCTGCTTACTATCAAGAACTTGCTATTCTGGAGTTATTCGTTTTAGAAAAGCAGATGGCTACATGAGTACACCAAAAGGCCCTCACAATCCAATCAAGCCATCAGTATTTGCAAATCGTGTTGCATTATGGTCTAATTTAATTCAAAAAGCTGACTTCTATACCGAAAGCTTCGAAAAAGCTATGGCAAAACCACAACAGGGCGATGTGATTTATTGTGATCCACCATACACGCATAGTCAAAGCATTATTTATGGGGCACAAGACTTTAACATTAACATTTTGTGGAACAAGATTGCTGAATGTAAAGATCGTGGCGCTTATGTAATGCTATCTATTAATGGCAGTCGTGAATCAAAGAAAAAAGATATATCAATAGATATCCCCACAGGCTTATTTGACAGAGAGCTAACAGTTAACTGCGGAACTTCAATGATAGATCGTCTACAAAATTCAGGAAAAGATATGGTAGATGAAGTTGTACATGATAAACTTCTGTTAACTTGGTAGTAAAATCGAACGGGGTTCCATCTAAGAAATCGGGGATGGAACCTCTCGTTACAGATGAATTATGACATTTATAAAAATTTACCAATATACGATTGACAAACATCGGTTCTATATGGTAAACTATACTCCCATGTAAGTGGGTCAACTGAATAACACATATAGGCAACAACCCTCTTGGCGCTTGTAAAATACAAGGCCGGTACATCAAACTTGCTTCAGCGGAACGAAAAATCCCGCTGGGGCTGGTTTTGATGTACCGGCTTCTTTTTTACCCTGACAACTGAATGGGATACTCCGCCATGACCTCCGCCGTGGAGCGAGCGAGACAACGCCGCTGAACAGGGACAGGAACGCCATTTGGAGAAAGCGGCAAAATAGTGTGATGGCAAATCGCCGTCACTTAACCTCCCTCAAAGCTATCATGGCGGCATTTTGCCGTCTACCACAAGATGACGGCAGAGTTGCCGTCACTCAACCAACTGAGGCTAACCATGACGGCAGTTTTGCCGTCACCTTTGAGCGGCATCACAGGTGATGTCACTTTTGTGCGAACTATCTATGAGAATGGCATCACCCATGATGCCATTGCCCAGACATGGGACGGGCCAAACGTAACTGCGAGAAAATGTTCTCAGTATACCCTCTCAGCAAGAAGCCGAACCAACCCGCTCCCCATGTCCCAAGAGCAGCACAACTATCCCTGTCTACGGGGATAGCGAGCATCGGATTTCGCCCCCCAGGGGGCAAAATCCATTCCCAGGGGAGACCCCTGAATACCCCCTCCCACGGCGGAAATCCAACAGAATGGAGGAATCATTTTGAGTACGAACGATGAAAAAGTACGGCTGAAAATCAGACTGACGGTCGAAGAAAAGGCTAAGCTGGAGCATGACGCCGCCCTGTGCGGCCTGCCCCAATCAGAGTATTTCCGGCAAATTTGTTTGGGTCAGCGGCCCCGGCCCAAGCAGCCGCCAGAGTTCTGGAAATTGCTGGACGCTCTGTATGAAATCCACGATAAGCTGGAACGGCTGGCCGCCTACTACCCGGAAGCATCAGAGGAATGTTCCCAACTTGAAAAGCTCGTCCTGCTTTTGCAGGGGGTGGAAATGGGGCCTCCGCAAAGCCGCTCTTTGGCTTTGTGGGGAGAGGAGCATCTGCGGAATGATGAGTTTTCGCCGTTTGCGGCGGAAACGATGAATGGAGCGTGATGCGACGTGGCTACCACCAGCCTATGGCACATTAAGGGACGGCTCAGTGATCTTATTGCCTACGTTGAGAACCCGGAGAAAACTATACCCAAGGGCACCGAGGACTTTTTCAACGTATTTTCGTACATCCAGAACCCACAGAAAACAGCGGATGGCTCCTATGTCACCGCCATCAATTGCCTGAAACAGACGGCGCTTCAACAGATGATTTTGACCAAACAGCGGTACGGGAAGGAGGACAACTATATCGCCTGGCACGGCTATCAGAGTTTCAGGCCGGGAGAAGTCACCCCGGAGCGGTGCCACGAGATCGGCGTGAAACTGGCCCATGAGATGTGGGGCGACAGCTTCCAAGTCATCGTCACCACCCATTTGGACAAAGGCCACCTGCATAATCATTTCTGTTTCAATTCCGTGTCTTTCAAGGATGGCAAAAAGTACAACTACTCCAAAGCGGAACAGCAGCGCCTCCGGGATACCTCAGACCGGCTTTGCCGGGAGTACGGGCTGTCTGTCATCGAACATGGCCGCAAGGCCCCCAGCCGTCCCGTCTGGCTGGATGAGCAGAGCGGCAAACCCACCCGCTACAACATCTACCGGGCGGACGTGCGGGAAGCCGTCAACGGCAGCCGAACCGTGGAGATGATGGAGAGGTATCTCCGGCGCAAGGGTTATCTCACTGACTTCACGGGCAAGCATTGGAAGATACGCCTGCCGCAATACCAGCACTTCACCCGTCTGGACACCCTGGACGAGCGGTGGACGCCGGAGAACATCAGGCACAGCTTGGGTGCACGGGTCAGCTTCGGCAACAAGCGCCCCACCGTTAATTTTGCCCCGGAGCTGCCAGAGGAGCTGCGGGTTTATGTTCCGTTCCAGCCCACAGGCCACGTTTACAGACTGTTCCTCTATTGGGAGCATCAGCTTGGCATTTTGCCCAAAGGGACGGCTTATCAGCCCACCAGCCCGTTTTTGAAAGAGGAACTGCGAAAGCTGGACGAAATCACCGCCCAGGTGGATTATCTGGCGAAAACCCGCATTGAAACACTGGACGATCTTCTTTCAGCCCGTGAAGTCCTTCAAGGCGAAATGGACGAGCTGACCAATCAACGGAAGCAGTTGCAGAACAAAATCCGCAGAGCGTCACCGGCTGAAAGGGAACGATTACGGCAAGAAAAGCAGGCTGTGACCGCTCAAATCACCGCCTGCCGCAAGAAATTGAAGTTGAATGTCGGCGTAGAGGAACGCTCCACCAAAATCCAGGACACGATGGATATGGTCTATACCAACGAGGAACAGCATCGCCAGATGACGCAAATCAGGATGAGAAGGGAGCGACAAAAATGACCGCAGAAGAAAGAACGTCAAAAATTGAGGACTATATCGCTAAATTAGATGCTGAATGGCCCGAAGTTGAGAAAATTATGGCAAGTCACGAACTCGATTTGGACACAGGGCGGGAGCCGCTTTTCCTTTGCCGCATCCCGCCAGATATGGACTTCACAATAAAAGACGGCCACACCGAGTATGAGGTGGTGGGCCATTTTGCCCCAGACGGCGACGAATTTCTGCTGGAACAGATCAGCCGAAAATTGAGGACTGCGGACGATGACTAAAAAGCAGGACAATCTCACTTTAAAGCGTTGAATTATTGACGGGGATATGGTATACTGATTTCGCAATACACCGTATCCGATTGTCGGAAAGGAGATACCGTGAGCAGGCAATCGAAGGAAAACA
>CAKNZJ010000039.1 GCA_932222125.1 uncultured Clostridia bacterium
CGGATCAGCCGCTGTTGGTTCATGGCGTCCTGATAAACCATGAACCGGACGCTGCCCTGGCTGCTGATGGCAGAGATCATATTAACCCTCTGCCGTTTCGTCTCCACCGGCAGCACGGGAGGACGACCCTTAGGTGAGAAGCCGCGCTCTACTATTTCGCAGTTGCTTACCCCAGTCTCATCTGCCCAATAGATGATGGCGTTTTCCGCTTTCGCTCGCTTCAAAACAGTGGGATATTTCTCGTTTTTCCACCTTTAGATGCCCCGAGGGTTCTGTCTCCGCGCACGCTTCACCGGGCGCTGGCAGCTCACTGCAACGTTGTCAAGTGAAGAATTGAATTTTTCTTAAATAATAGGTTAATATCTTCAAATGGCCTAGCCCACTATCAATATAATCTATTCAGGGCTTAAAAGAGTGGACAAACAGGTAAAAAGTAGTAAGATACAAACGTGGGATGCAAAATACACCTGACGATGAGATCAGAATTGCAAAATGCAAATCTGATTGACGTCTGGCCTAAAGATTGCAAGGTGCAACCTTTGAGGATTTAGTGGTCAACGTCAATTTGGCGCCGACCAGAACGACATTTTGATGTTCTGATTTCAAGATTACAATCTTGAAATTGGCGGTGTCTGCATACGCAAAATCAAAGGCGCATTTTGCACTTTTGATTTTTCAGGGAGGAGGCGGACATTTTGGCCACCACCAAAGCGGCACAAATAAAACTGCGCCCAGCACAGTTTTATTTGGTGAGCCGCAAAATTCGGTTTACCTACTGTGCTGACGTGGCGGAAAAAATTTCCGCCACGTTGTTGATGTGGTCAGCGAAGAAATTTCGGTCACCACCATGCTAAAGTGGTGTCGGCAATTTTGTCCGCCACCAAAAATTATCGCTCCGCCTCTCGGCGTTTCTGCCGGGTCTGCTCCTGCTGGCGTATGGCGGTATCGGTGTTCCGCTTCACCTGTTGGAGCTTCCACAAATCGTCCTGGATGGGCTTATACTGCTCATACTCGGCCTGGTACTCCTGGTAAAGCCTTTCCTGCCCCTGTTCCCATGCATGGACGGGGATTTTACCAGCAGGGGAACGGTACTTGTCCAGCTTTCGGCGGACCATGTGGAACGCCCGCAACTCGCCCTCATACTCCCTCTCGAAGTTCTCCCGCTTGCCCTTCCACTTGATACCCTTCCACTCGTCATAGATGGGCTTGGTGTCCCGGTAGAGGTCAACAAGACGAAGCAGTTCCTTCAACTCGTTCAGACGGTCACGCTTGGCTTTCATGGATGTGTTGAGGGCCTCCGCCCGCTCACCTTGGGCAGCGATATGGGCCTCCAAATCTTCCAGAGTGGTAATACCCCTCTCGGTCAGAAAATTGACGGCCTCGGCAAAATCTTTGAGATTCCCAATCCTGGCATTGCGGCCCCATGCTCCAGCGTTCCGGCCCTCATAGTAGTCCGTCAGCAGGGCGGCAAGGGTCGGGCCCTTGGGTTTGCTCAATTCTTCCTTTATGGCCTTAATCCAGTCTGTCAGGTGGGCGATTTTCTTCCGAATATCGCCCAGCATTTTCCGGGCCGCTTACACCCAGCGATTCCAATCGCCCTTGTCGGTGGTGATGCCCTTGACCTCCATCTGGCGGACGGCTGCGCCCTCATGGACAGTGGGCAGCAGATCAAGCCCCTGCCGCTCATAGGAGCGGTGATCGACACGGCAAGCTAACCCCTTCTCGACAAACTTGGCATTGACCATAGCGGCCCACATTTCCCGCCAATGCTCCAATGTTTCCGGGCGTCCCCAGTCGGTGGTGGGAACAGCGTCAAAGAGGGGCTTGCCGTCCTCGCCTATGATGCGGTTCCCGTCCTTGTCTGGCTGGTGGATGGCAAAGTCTGCAATCATGCCCCGGACCACAAGCAGCTCGGACACGAATTGCCTTGCAAGCTGGTGGACTTCAAGCGGGTGCTCAACGTCTGCCGCGGCTCGGCCATCTTCTGCCAGATCATCGTCCAGTCCATCCCACAGCTTCAGGACCGCTACCCCAAAACAGAGTGGGAGAAGCTGATCGGCTGCACCGACATTCAAATCTGCCTCGGCTGCAATGATGTGGACACC
>CAKNZJ010000040.1 GCA_932222125.1 uncultured Clostridia bacterium
CAAGACCCGTTTTGGGATCAGGCGGCGCAAATGCTCCTGCTGGCGCTGGTGTTCTATCTGCATTATGAAGCTCCGCCCGATGAGCAGAACTTCCCAATGGTCATGGAGATGATACGGGCAGGGGAAGTCCGGGAGGACAACGACGAATTTCAATCGCCGCTGGACGAACTCTTTGACCGCCTGGAAATGCGGAACCCGGAGCATATCGCCTTGAAATACTACCGCAATTACCGCTCCGGCAGCGGCAAGACCCTGAAATCCATCCAAATCACGCTGGTGTCCCGGCTGGAAAAGTTCAACCTGGAATCGCTGGCCGGTATGACGCAGACGGACGAGATGGAGCTATGGAGCCTGGGCGAGAGAAAGACGGCCATTTTTGCTGTTATTCCCGACAATGACAGTAGCTTTAACTTCATCGTGGGTATGCTCTACACGTGCGCCCATAAGCCCGGGCGCGTCAAACAATAAATCCGGGCGCGGTTTCTTTGGAATGCTGTTTTGAGAAAACAGTAGGTAAAAGTATCAACGCAATCAGCAAATTTAATGGGAAAAGGAGGCCCAAAACAGACTGAAAGCAACCTATCATCCCCCGACTTATCTGGAATGGGAAACCTGACAGGGAGTGTAGCATGTCGGAGAGTGCGCTGCCGCAAACTCCATGCGGTGAGCAAGGCACAATAGGATGAAAAGCTGTATATGAGGATGAAAGCTAAACTGCCTAAAGGATAGTCACGAGCAAGATATAACATCGTCTCCGGCGTAAAGGAGTTTCAGCCGCCGGTGCTCCGGCAACAAACTTGAGTGTAGGGGCGTTGTGAGATACTCGGAGCAGGCAGCCGTGGGAGAAACGGCGTAAAGTGGCGAAAAATCCCATCCGACAATACGGCAACTCATGTTCCACTGAAGCTAAATGGGGATTGCCTAAAGCGGAAAGCCAGCCATGGCTATGGGCGCTATGAGAAAAGCGGCCCTGAATATCCGCCAAGGTAACACAGTCTCAATAGTAGTCCGAGGGCGGGAAAGCCGTCCACATGGCGAAGTGAGACAGTCTACTGCTCAATATAATCTGCGGAAAGGTGTGAGAGACACTATGAGAAGTCCAGAAGTTATATTGAAAAACTTAGGTGACAAAGCAAAGGACAAAAGCTACCAATTCAAACGGCTATACCGTAATCTCTACAATCCCGA
>CAKNZJ010000041.1 GCA_932222125.1 uncultured Clostridia bacterium
ACCCCGCAGTGCCGGACAGTTCTCGCCTTATACGAACTGCCCGATATTGCTTTCCGCACCAGTTAAGACGTCAGCCCTCTGAATTTCAACATTTCGAGGCTCAATCGCATTGCAGCCCTACTTGCTCGCTGTCTACGCTTCGCAACAGCCATTACTGACTGCCACGCAAGACTCGCTGCTGCTGGCTGGCCAGACCTTCGCAGACAGGATTCACACCTGTTAGGTTAATTGCCCTTTGCTGGGCGCACAACTGGAGGTTGTATTACTCCTCGTCAAAACTCGTTTTCTTGTAGAGCAGGATCATTTTCTGTAGAGCCATCAGGCCAGAATATCCAACCGTTTATAATCCGCGATTCTTTTCCCGACCTCCTCCCAGGTAAAAAGGTCCCGAACAAACTCATAGTCGCTCCAGATACGCTCCAGTTCCGCCTTGATTTGGGGGACTTCATTCAGGTCTCTTGCCCCAGTGCGGACATAGTAGTCAGGCAACAGGGCGCAAGCCACAATGCTGCTCTCGGCCTGGGGAAGTTCCTCCGCCCCCTGGCTCAGAGCGGCCAGCAGCCGCAGATGATTGTCGGTATAGCTGTTCAGCTCCTGTTCCACTCCAAACAGGCCGTTCAGGTCGAACAGCTGGAAGGGGGACCTGCCTGGAACCTCAATCTCACCGCTGTAATAGACCAGCTTTCCGTTGAGTTCATAGAGTGCGTTGCACATATCCATCAGGCGTTGGTATGCCTCTTGAGAAGGTAAGGTCTGAAGGGAGTGAAACATCAAATCAACCGCCCAGTCCAGTTGGCCCAGCACCTCACAGTCTGGCAGTCTGGACAACTGCTCCCCCAGCCGCACCAGCCGGGCAATGGACAGCAAACCCCATACCCGAACCTGGGGATCGCTCAGTTCCTTCGCCCTGGCCTCAATTTCGGTAGGAATGTCGTTGTAGAACAGTCCGTCCTTATCCTCCAGCCGCCCAATACGGTCGGAGCAATCGTCCATCAGTTTCTCCCCCACCTTATCATAGATATTGTCATCAGCGCTATAAATGGTGTCCGCCCGGTGGAGCCACAGCTGGGCTTCATGCAGGTTGCCCGCATCCATAGCGGCCACACCCAGTTCATAATAAGTTCTGGACACCCCAGCCCAGTCCTTT
This sequence comes from uncultured Clostridia bacterium, assembly GCA_932222125.1. Lineage (GTDB taxonomy): Bacteria > Bacillota > Clostridia > Oscillospirales > Oscillospiraceae > Enterenecus. The sequence goes on from CAKNZJ010000041.1 coordinate 1,148, forward strand.
TTTCTCTGGAACTCAGCCAGCCGCTTCTCTGGAGCGTTATCCGCCTTTATCTTCTTTTTTCCAAATCCAAACATAAAAATCACCCCCTGTTGTATTTTGCTGACACTTATGCGTTCTTCTTTTTTCTGTTGCGCTGTGTTATGGTACACCTAAATGCCTTAAACATTGCCGGGGACAATTCAGGGGAATCTTCATCAAATTGAATTTCCCTCTTTGCCGCCGCCCTGACTTCCTCCAACTGCTCCTGCGTAGGAGCCTGGCCATCCTTAATTGTAAAAGTTTTGGTCATAGTAAAGCCTCCTTCCACTTTCTGTTGCCAATCTTGCAGAGATTAACCGGATATTTTCCCCTCGCTCGGTAAATACAACAAACAATAAATCGCCAACC
>CAKNZJ010000042.1 GCA_932222125.1 uncultured Clostridia bacterium
CAGGTCCTTAATCTGGCCCTTGGCAGCCTCAATCTCACTGTCGCTGGCCACAGCCCCCTGGTCTTTCATAAGATTCGCAGCCATCACAGCCATCTGGGTGCGGGTCACGCTGGTTTTCATGACAATATTCTCGACGGTGCCCAGCCGGCTGTACACGCCGTGCTTGTCGAGGACGGCGACCTCACGGTTGTACCAGTTCAGTTTCTCAACGGTGGAAGCGGCCAGCTCATCGGCATAGTACGCACGCACCAGCATGACGCTCCACTCTGCCATCGTCAGCGGGGACTTCGGGCTGAACTCACGCTCACCAGTGGCGGGATTGTGGTAAGTACCGGTCATGACCCCATCATCATAGGCTTCCAGCACGTACGGGAAGTACCACTGGGTAACCGCCACATCAGTGAACGGCGAAGTCTCCATGCGAGCGGGCTGCATGGCGGTCAGGGCAACGCCCAGCACCATGGTAATCGCCAGAACCAGGGACAAAACGGACAAATAATTCTTCTTTGTTTTCACTTTCTTGATTCTCCTTTGCTGTACTGATTATTTATAGTTTGGCACAGCAAAACAAAATTGTCAATCGGAGTTTGTTATGTTGCAAATTAAAGAATGCCCCCTGCCGTTTCCAACGACAGGGAGCACCTCACTTCACGGTGTAGTAACCGTGAAGTTTTTAGTTGAAATAGGCCGCAGAAATCAAAGCTTTTGCTACCTTATATACATCATGATTATTAACATCATGACTATAACTAAAAATGCGTTCATGCTCTTCATAGGTGAAAATTTCACCACGGCCAGAGTCGGTGCAAACAGCATCCATAATTTTCCACTCTCCGTCCAAAAGCACTTGAACCCATGCGTGAGGGCCTTCGCCAACGGTGCCAGTCATGTAGATGACAGGAATATCAGAAATTGCTAAAAGCTGTTGCAGCATTCTTGCGTAGCTTCCGCAGGAGCCCCTATTCTCCCCATTTGTCCAAGAAGCATGGTAGTCCGTATTGTATTCCAGCCTATCGGCCAC
>CAKNZJ010000043.1 GCA_932222125.1 uncultured Clostridia bacterium
ACTCATCGCTGATTCCTCCATTTCGTTTCATGGCGTTTCTATTCATAACATCCAGGTCAGGCCCGCCCACCGCCTTAAGCAGCGGCTCCTCGTTGGGCCTTTGCAGCTCCAGCACCTTGGGCTGGGGTTCCGGGATAATCCGGGCTATTTTGTTCTCGTGGGCCTGCTCCAGTACCAACTCCAGGGCCGTGCGCTTGCCAAAAGCCTGCACCGCGCTGGCCTCCAGCGCCTCCTTGGTAATGCGCTCCAGCCGCCGTACCTTGCCCATGGCGGCCTTAACATCCTCCTTGCTGGCCCCATAGGTGAGCACCGCTGTGTTATCCACCGGCACCGTCATAATAAAGCGGTCTTCCAGGTCATACACCCGCACGGCGCTTAAATCGTCCGGGTCATAGCGGAAGTACACTTTTTTGCCCATGTAGTTAAAGGTGAAATCATCGTTCCAATAGTCCAGCCGCTGGCCTGCAATATCCAGATGCACCCCGCGCCTGCCAACTGTCTGCACCCTGGCGCTGCGCATGAGCATGAGGTTCAAGTCCTCGGCCCCGGCCACCCGCTTGGTGTGCAGGTTCTCATTGTAGACCTGCTGGCGGGGCTTGCCATGGTCTGCGGCCACCTCGCCGCCATAGGGCTGCTGGTTGAAATACCAGTCCAGCAGGGTCTCCACCGTGTCGGTAAAGGTGGCGTCCAGGGGTATCTCCCCGTTTTTCAGCACACCCTTGAGTTTTTCCGGCTTTTCCACTACGTTGCCGCCCGTGTAGGTCTCGAACAGGCGGGAAAGGTGGTCTTTTATGTCCCTAAAGCGCCGCCCAATGATTTTCGCCTTGGCGTTGCGGACTAAGGCGTTTGTCATATTTATGCCCAGCCGCTCAAATACCGGGGGCACCTCAAAGCGCTCCTCGCCGTTTTTGGGTTTCTTCTTTCGGTGGCCCAGGCCGCCTATGTCATGGGTCAGGAACTCGCGGCCATTGTCAACGTAAATATTCTCCGGGATGCCGTATTTCAAGATGCCCTTGCGCAGCGCCACCAGGGTGGACTGGCTGCTGGGGGCCGTGGTGACGTGGCTCCCAGTATATATCCCGCTCCTGGCGTCAAAGAAGGCCGTAAGGTACAGACGATGGAGCTGGCCGTTCTCGCCCTGAGTGATAACGTCAAAGGTGTGGTTGTCCGCCACCCACCACTCATTGCTGGCCATTTCCTCATATAGACGGTGTATGTAGGGGGCGCAGCGGTCGCGGAAAGCCTTTTGACCTTGCCGCCCCAACACTTCCATGGGTTCGGGTATATCGTTCTGCACCATGCGCCAAAATGTGGAATAGGTGGGGATATCTGCCACCAGCTCCGGGGCCGTGTCCTGGAAGTACAGCCGGGTGTACTCATAGCACTTTTGGATGGGGTGCTGGGCCTCGTCCAGGTAGTAGCTTAAAAACGTCTGCCGCATTTCCTCGGTGATCTTGCTTTTCCCCTTACGGCCCTTGCCGCGCTTATCAATAAGGGCCTCCGCCCCCTGCGTTTCCAGCTGTTTCTTTTTTCGGTAAAGCGTCTTTACAGAAAAAGTGTGCTCTGGATCGGTTTTAGCGCAAAGAGCGACAAACTTGTCATCGGCCTCAGCCTTGTCCCCTGGATAGCGGTCACGGTAATTTTTCCACTCCTTGAGGGTCTTTTCCCACCACATAATCTCCTGGCGTTCGCTGTCTGAGTAGTGGTCAAAGGCCTTGCCCTTTTTGCTGATAGATTTAGCCGTTTTTGGCAAACTGGCCTTAACCTGGGCAAAATATTTTTCCTGCATCGGTTTATCTAAAGCACTAATCGCAAACAGGTAAGCAGGCGAGTTAAATTGATTATAAATACATTCTGCCTCAAGTTTTCCGCTCTCAGCCCAGCGCCTGATAGTGCTTTCGTTTTTGTTGTACAACTTGGCAACTTCTTTGGTCGTGAGCCTGGTTTCCACTTTATCACCGTCTTTCATGACCTGCCATCGTCAGCACAGGGCGGTCATCCCCTGTGGACTGCCCGCATGGGGCAGTTTCGGCTTACTTCTTTTTTGTTTTTTCTACTCGGGCCAGAACTTCGCGGGCGTGCTTAATCTCTGCTTCTGTCGCTCCATACTCCAAAGTGCTTTGAGCGTCCAGCGCCTCTTTGATAAATCTTTTAATTAAATCTATCTGATATTC
>CAKNZJ010000044.1 GCA_932222125.1 uncultured Clostridia bacterium
CCATGAGCCTTATGGCGGCCTTGTTCCTCAATGTGGCCATATGGCTTCCCGGGGGCGCTGACTGGCATGGGCAGGAGGCAATGGAGGCTGTGTACGGAAGCGTGCCGCGCATCATGGCGGCATCGTTCCTGGCTTTCCTGTGCGGCTCGATGATAAACGCGTATGTCATGTCGAGGATGAAGGTGGCCTCCGGCGGACGCAATTTCTCTGTGCGGGCAATTGTCTCCACGCTTTGGGGCGAGGGAGCTGACAGTGTCATATTTTTTCCTGTGGCCTTTGGCGGTGTGTTGCCCTGGGACACCATCCTGTCGCTGATTGTCACCCAGGCGCTGCTCAAGACGGTATATGAGGTGCTGGTGCTTCCGGTCACATGCCGTGTGGTGAAGAGGTTGAAGGCCATTGAGGGCGGTGAGGCCATGGATGGCGGTGTATCATATAAGTGGTGGAAGATAAATGAGGTGTAGGTTCACTCCTGAGTCGACACCATGGGTGTGGTTCGACCTTGACGATACCTTGTGGGATTTCCGTGGCAATTCTCATGTATGCCTGTCGGAGGTCTACGGGGAGTTCGGTCTGGAGCGATATTTCGGCAGTGTGGACCGGTGGCGTGACAGCTACCATGACGTAAACCACAGGTTGTGGGACATGTACAACCGTGCGGAGATTTCCGGCGCTGTGCTGCGCATGGAGCGTTTCCGGCTTCCGCTGGTTGGGGCTGGATGTACCGATGCTGAGGCCCGCCGCCTTTCCCTGGAGATGGACGGCGACTATCTCGGACGCCTCGGCTCGAAACAGGGGCTTGTCCCCGGCGCTGTGGAGCTGTTGGGCCATATACGGGGAAAGGGGTACAGGATAGGGATGTTGAGCAATGGCTTCCGGGAGGTGCAGCATGACAAATTGCGTTCATCCGGCATAGGCATGTATTTCGACTGTGTGGTGCTCAGTGATGATATCGGTATAAATAAGCCGGATGCAAGGATATACGCGTATGCGTGCTCTGTATCTGGGGCTGTGCCTGGCGGGTCGGTGATGATTGGGGATAATCCGCAGACGGATATCGCCGGCGCGCTTGCGTCGGGGTGGGAGGCAGTGCTTTTTGACCCTGACGGCAGGTTTCCTGATGCCGGGGTTGATACTGTGGCGTCGCTTTGTGAGGCCGCAATGATGTTCGGCTGAAAGATTTTCAGGTTCTTTATGGTAGAAAGGCTGTGATGATGGGTTGTGGGAAATTTTTTCAGTGTTAAATTCCGTGGAGGCTTTCCGGGGGATGCTTGCGGCCAGTAGGTTACGGAAATCTGACTGTTAAAATCCCGAATCCGGGAAATAA
>CAKNZJ010000045.1 GCA_932222125.1 uncultured Clostridia bacterium
GACGCCGCCCTCCGGTTCTACGAGCGCACCTTCCGCAGTCACATGGACGCCATCATTCTGCTGTCCCTCCTGCTGGTGGCCGCCGGCCTGTTCTACTTTTACCTCCGCTGGCTGACCCGGTATTTTGAGGACATCAGCAGAGGAATGGATGCCTTGCTCCAGGATGTGGCCGGAGAAATTTCCCTGCCCCCGGAGCTGCTTCCCATTGAGCGCAAAATGAATCTGGCGAAGCACACCATCGACCGGCAGAAAAGCGACATGCTCCTGGCCGAACAAAAAAAGAATGATCTGGTGATGTACCTGGCCCACGACCTGAAAACGCCCCTGGCCTCCTCCATCAGCTACTTGAACCTGCTGCGGGATGAAAAGCAGCTCTCCGAGGAACTGCGGGAAAAGTATCTCACCATTGCCCTCGCCAAGTCGGAGCGGCTGGAGGATCTGATCAACGAGTTTCTGGAAATCGCGCGGTACAGCCTGTCCACCATCACCCTGCAACACAGCGAGATCAACCTGACCCGCCTGCTGGAGCAGTTTGTGTATGAGTTTCAGCCGGTTTTGGACCAAAAGGGCCTGACCTGCCGCCTTGCGGTTGGGGAGGACATTCTACTGAACTGTGACGCCGACAAGATGCAACGGGTCTTTGACAACCTTTTGCGGAATGCGGTGAATTACAGCTACGACGGAACCGAAATCGCCATTGAGGCCGAGAGCGGCGAGGACTGCGTAACGCTGAGATTTTCCAACCACGGCGGGACAATTCCCAAAGAGAAGCTGGAGCGGATTTTTGAGCAGTTTTACCGGCTGGACACGGGGCGCGGTTCCAGCGGGACAGGGCTGGGCCTTGCCATCGCCAAGCAGATCGTTGCGCTCCACAAGGGGACAATCACGGCGGAAAGCAGGGACGGCCTGACGGTTTTTACGGTGACGCTGCCCACTGTTTCATAAATCGCAGCTTGAGGAGAGACAATGATGGTAATTGAAACGGAAAGACTTCTGTTAAGAGAACTCACTTATAAGGATTTTCCAGTATTATTTGAAATCCTTTCCGATCCAGAGACCATGCGGCACTATCCCCAACCTTTTGATGAAAACCGTACAAAGGATTGGATTGAATGGAATCTTCAAAATTATAAAAAGTACGGATTTGGATTGTGGGCCGTCGTTCTGAAAGAAACGGACAATTTTATTGGGGATTGCGGCTTAACGCTTCAAACAATCGATGGAGATTCACTTCCAGAGATTGGATACCATATCCATAAAGAGTATTGGCGGAGAGGATTTGGAAGCGAGGCGGCAAGAGCGGTCAGGGACTGGGCATTTGAACATACGGAATATGATTGCCTGTATTCCTATATGAAGTATACAAACATTGCTTCTTATTTTACAGCGATTGCAAATGGAATGAAGAAGATAAAGGAATATCCCGATGAAAAGAACGAGATTTCATACGCCTATGCTATTACACGCAAAGAATGGAGTACGCTTGAACGATAACCGATGATTTATCGAGCTGTTGCCAATTATGGGCAACTGTTTGAACCGATGGAGTAGCAAATATGGAAGATAAAGAACTGCTCACCCTGGCCGGGCGGCTAAATCTGCCCGAGGCGGTACTGGCGCCTTTGGCAGCGGCGGCGAAAGCTTTGCCGGAGGGATTGCCTATTAAACAACTGACTGAACCGGAGGCGGCGGCTGCGGACTGGAAAACGATTACCGCCCAACTTCCCGTTTGGCAAGAGGACAACGGTATGGCTCAGCTGGCGGTGATGCTGGCCGCAGCCTGCCGGACGGAGGAGCGATACCGCAGGGAGGACATCCCGGCGGAGGTATTTTTGTCCACCATGGACTGCTTCCGGCGCTTTCTGGAGGAGACCCACGCCCGCACCGGGCAGTGGGCCTTTGACCGGGGATTTTGGACATGGCGGCAGACTGGCGGGCTGCTGTTCCGGCTGGGGACGCTGGAATTTGAATATCGGAGGATGCGGCCAGGGCCTCAGCCAGAGGGAATAGAGGCGGAGGCTCCTGTCCTCAGCGTTCATATTCCCTCTGACGCGGTGCTGGAACGGGAAAAGCTGGACAGCTCCTACAACATGGCTCTGCGTTTTTTCTCCCAGGAAAGACGATGCCCTTGGGGCAGGCCCAGGGCTATGGTATGCAGCAGTTGGCTTCTGGCTCCAACTCTGGGTGGGCTGCTGCCTGAAAACTCCGGCATTCGCCGTTTTGCTGGGGACTATCGCCTCTACGATGTGGACGAAGAGGATCAGGAGTTTTATGAGTGGCTTTTCGGTGGGCACAAGCCCTTGGAGGAGCTGCCGGAGCATACCAGCCTCCAGCGGGCAGTGAAAGCGCACCTGGCCGCCGGGGGTCGTCTGGGTATGGCAAGGGGTGTCCTGACCCACAAGGCAATTACGGAAAATCAGGGGGAGGGATGGGAGTGAAAATTGCGGCACATACGATGGAATACCAAGGAGGACGCATTGTATCACATTTGCAGTTAAGGAATTACTCGGCTTTGGATTATAAGGAGTATAAGAGAATCTACGAGGAATGCTTCCATGATATGAGAATTGCTTTACAGCGATTTCCGATAGAGTGCTGTGGAAGCCGGGAAGAATTGGAACGCAAAAAAGAGGAAATCTATATCCTCGAAATTGATGGAAAAATAATCGGTTCAGTTGCCATATACGGCAATGAAATCGACGATCTGGTTGTGGAAAAAAGCTTTCAAGGGATGGGGTATGGAACAGCGTTATTGCGGTTTGCCGTTTCCAGCCTGCAAAGCAATCATACCTCTCCCATCATTCTTCATGTTGCGGATTGGAATCAAAGCGCACTCAAAATATATTTGAAAAATGGTTTTTCTATCGTGAAAACAGAAGAAATTTGAATCAACAAATCGAACGATACGGAGGCAATCCATAATGGAGCTAATCAAACTGACCCATGACAACATTGATCAGGAGCATATCTGCTGCGCCATATCCAGCAACAAGGATGTGCAGGTCATGTCTAAAAAGGCTTGGCTGAAGGAGCGGCTGGACGAGGGGCTTGTTTTCCTAAAGGGCAATGTCCGGGGGAAATGCTTTATTGAATACATCCCCACCGAGTATGCCTGGGCGCCCGTTGAGGCGGAAGGGTACATGTATATTGACTGCCTGTGGGTGTCCGGGCAGTTCAAGGGGCATGGGTACTCCAACCTCCTGCTGGATACCTGCATCGAGGACAGCAAAGCAAAGGGGAAAAAGGGGCTTGTGATCCTGTCCTCCAAAAAGAAGCTGGGCTTTCTCTCCGATCCCGGATACATGCGGCACAGGGGCTTTGTGACTGCGGATAAAGCGGAGCCCTACTTTGAGCTGCTGTACCTGCCCTTCATGAAGGGCGCGGAGCGGCCCCGTTTCCGGGATACGGTGCGGGAGCATGATGCCATGCCCCAGGGATTCGTGCTCTATTACACCAGCCAGTGCCCGTTTACGGCGAAATATGTGCCGGTACTGGAGCGTATGGCAAAGGAGCGGAACGCCGTTTTCCAGATTGTCCACATCCAGACCATGGAGGAGGCCCAGAACGCTCCCTCGCCCTTTACCACCTTCTCTCTGTTCTATGACGGTCAGCTGGTGACCCATGAGATTTTGTCGGAGAAGAAATTTGATAAGATCCTGACAGAGAAGGGA
>CAKNZJ010000046.1 GCA_932222125.1 uncultured Clostridia bacterium
CCGAAGTAGATGCCGCCCTTGTCCATGATCTCCTGCACCTTAAAGGGCATGAACACGGCAAGGCTCTCGGTGGTCAGGGTGCGGAAGGCGTCAATTTTCCGTACACCGATGGGCAGGACGGTGTTCAGGCCGTCGATCTGCTGATATTTCAGCACCGCCAACTGGCACCGCCCGGACAGGGAGCGGATTTTCTCGGTGTCGCTGTCAAGCTGCTGTTTGCTGTCAGCGGTGATGACCAGCGTGAGAACGGCCTGCATCATCCGCTGGTCGCGGGTGGTGAGGTCAGCCAAAAACTCCTTGCTCTCCTTGCGCTGCAACTCCATGTCATAGGGGACAATGGCAGAAAAATTATTGTTCTGATTTTGCCGCCGCTGCCAATTCGTAATATTGGTTTCTACCCCTAACAGACGGTTCTCCACCTCCCGCACCGCTTCATCGGTGGGGACGGAGAGAATGTCGATGGACAGCATCATGTTACGGTTCAGGTCGGTCAAGTCCGACACGATCTCGTCCTGGATATAGTTGGCGTAGTCCTTCAAAAACAGCACCCGGCAATAGCGGTCGCCCAGCTTGAGGTAGTCGCTATGCTTTTCAATCCCGTCCGGGCAGATATAGTCCTTGAAATCGTGGCCCAGCCGTGCCATATCCGCCATATCAAAACGAAAGCTGCCCTCGTCCCCGGCCCGGTAGAAGTCGTGGAGGACACGCAGGCGGTCAGCGGCGTCCAGCTCCACACACTTGGAGCCGAGGGCGGCAAAGCGGGCGGTCAGGTCGGCACCGATCCGGGTGAAGTAGGCGCGGGCGTCCTCAATGTCCTTTTTATAGATGGACACCGTGACAAATTTCTCCTGGGTAATGCCGTTGGCCCCGGTCGCCTTATCAATGAGCATTTGGTTGTACTCTTTGCGGTACTTGTCCAGGCCGTCCCCGCGCATAGCCATGAGGACGGACTGCTCAAAGTCCGCTTGGCTCTGGCGGCGGTTGCAAATGGTCAGTTTGGTGGTGGCGGCGCTGTCCAGGCCGTTCAGCAGCTCCGAGTAGGTGAGGAACATGGTTTCCTTGTCCTCCCGGCTGGCTACCTTGTAATTGATGTCGGTGAAACGGTAGGTCTTGGAGAACTTGGAGCCGCCCACACGAAAAATTCCGTCCGGCCAAATAGTTTGAATGGGGATCACGTCCTGTACCCTGCGGGGGACGCGGTACGGCTCCCGATCCTGCCGCATGATGGTCTTGATACTCTTAATCATGTCGCTTGTATTCCTCCTTCTCCCGCTTTTCCAGGCTGGACTTCAAAAGGTCGTAGTAGAGCGTGGACGATTCAAAGCGGAGTTCTCTCGGCTCCAGCAGTTCCGAGCGCAGCCATGCCCAAATAAACTGCTCCGCCGTCATGCCGTGGTAAGTGAAAAACCCCAATGCGGCAAAGGGGGCCGCGCCCAGGACGCACATCCAGGACACGGTTTCGGTGCCGACGTAGGGTTTCAGCAGAAAGTACAGTCCCACGGCCACCACCACGGCCAGCAGGGAACACACACACTGACGCATGGACAGGCCGAAAAACATACTCTCCGTGTAGTTGCG
>CAKNZJ010000047.1 GCA_932222125.1 uncultured Clostridia bacterium
AACTACGGCTGGCAGGTGCCGCTGACCACGGAGCGGTTGGCGGTGATCCTGGACCGGGCCGGAGTGTTGGATAAGCTGCCTGATTCTTAGGGGAGAGTAGCAAGAATAGCCTGGGTATATAAAAAGCCCCCCTTGCAGGATTACTCCTGTGAGGGGGGCTTTTTTTGTGAATGGAAGCGCGAGAGCCCATGGAAATAAAGCTACACAAAGGACAAATAAGGTGTGATTGTAGGGAATGGGAGGGGCCGGGCTGGGCAGAAACGGGAGATTAGCGCTGAGATAGCACGGATAAACTTGCACACGAATTTGCACATATAAATTATATAACATTGTATTTTCAACGAGTTTGTAAATTTTGATTTTGGGTTCGACTCCCCTCGCCTCCACCAAAAATAAAGAAGACAGGCCGCCTTTGGTGGCCTGTCTTCTTTATCAATAAAATGAATATTATGATTTTTAATGCCACAGCGATTATACTGCGGCATTTTTATTTGCTGGAGATGATCAGCCCAGGTATACAGGTTGTCGGGATTGATCCGCTCTTGCCCTAAATTTCAAAAATGGAGAGGGATGCCTGCTCTACAAAAAGGCTCCCCCCATAGTTCAGAAGCAGGGAGAGATCAGCACAGGGTGCTAGATGGGACTGAGGGAAAAGCGTGGCGGAGTAATGCAGCGTCAACGGCTCACACTCCAGGCATTTCACAGAAAAATAGAGGGGTAGGACTTCTAAAAAGGCATCACAGGGTGTGAGCCTGACGAAAACCGCCCCTGCGCTGTCCCCGCAATAGGGGCCACGGATGTTTATGGTGTATTCCAAGGCGTAAGCTTTTTCCGGATCCAGATCAACCAGCGCCGGGTGTTCCTTATTCCAGCGAATGCTGCACCCCCTCTGCCCCTGGCATTTCCAAGACAGGAGAAACCCGTTGTCCCAGGAAAACCCGTCACACTGGCTGACCAGATGGATCGCGCTTTTCTGACCGCACGGCCCGCCGCAATGTGGCCTATCTGGATGGGATGGGCCGCATGGGCAGGGTGGCTCCGGCTCAGGCATGCAGCCTCTGGCCTCCAGTGCCTTCTCCAGCTTCCCTTTTAGCAGCATTTGGCTCTGCATCACTGTGTTCAGAACCTCTGCCGCACTTTTGTTTACCGCCAGAATCTCTTGGGTACTGGCGCAAGGTTTGTGTCCCCCTGGAAGGGTACCCAGGATATATTGCAGCTTCTCACCTTCAGCGTTGATGATGTGGCTGAGGGCCAGTTCCTCCATGGCGATGGAGGCGATAATCATGGTGAGGGCCTCATCTTTTGTCATATCCGCCCCGCAGGGCGGAAAGGAAGGCATAGACATAGCTTCTAACTCCAATCACCACCCCGTCCCGGGGATCTAGTCAGAGATGGGGCAGTTAGCTGTACGGCGCGGGTGTACGTGCCGCCGCTCTATTTTATGTGTTGCACCTCCCTTTGGGGAATGTCGAAAGAGGGAACTCCCCGGGGCACGGATACATACCATGTATTAGGCACCTGCCGGGGCCGGGACGTCTGGCCAAAAAATAATAGATCGGTTTGGTGTCACTAGAAAGGAGTTATATCCATGTCTATGCCCAGCTTTCCCGTGGTCGATCCCCCTATCGACCGGGAAGACGCAGTTAACCAGATCCTGTCCTCCATCGCTATGGAGGAACTGGGTCTCAGCCATATTTTAAACGCCGAAGGTGAGAAGCTGCAATATATCCTGGGTACCCTTCCAGGGCTCAGCGGCCCTCCCGCCACAGTCGACGATGTGTTGGCGGCCAACAAGAGTGTGCGCGATCTGTTGGAGGCCACTGTCCAAAACCAGCTCTTTCTGAGGGCAAAGATGCAGGGCGCTTTGGAGGCGTCCCAGATGCAGGGCGCCACCGGTCCCACTGGTCCCACCGGCGCCACCGGCCCTGCGGGCGGCGCCACCGGCCCTGCAGGCCCCACTGGTGCGACGGGTCCCACCGGAGCCACCGGAGCCACGGGAGCCACCGGATCTACTGGACCTATCGGCCCCACTGGAGCTGACGGGGCGGTCGGAGCCACCGGAGCCACGGGTGCTACCGGGCCTACTGGCGCGAACGGTGTCACCGGCCCAACGGGTGCTACTGGTAACACCGGAGCCACGGGAGCCACCGGCGTAACAGGCGCCATCGGCGCGACCGGTACTGCCGGTGCCACTGGCCCGACCGGCGCCACTGGCCCGACTGGCGCCACCGGTGCAACCGGCGCCACGGGAGCCACTGGCGTCACCGGCCCCACCGGTCCCACCGGTGTCAACGTCACGGCTACGTCCAGCTTTGCGGCTAATACCAGCGGTTCTGTGCTGGCGGTGGTACTAGCGGGTGTGCTCGTCCCCCTGCCCGACAGCCAGGTGCTCCCCGCCGATATCACTGTCAACGCTGCCAACACCGTGTTTACGGTGAACACCGCCGGACGCTACCGTCTGTCCTACGAGGTAAACACCACCGCAGCCCTGGCCAGCGGAACCACTCTGCTGATCAATGGCACAGCCAATACGGCCTCCACCATTGCGCCGCTGGTGTCCCTCAGCCATTTTTCCAATGAGGTCATGCTGAACCTTGCCGCCGGCACCACCGTATCCCTGCAAATGTTCGGGGTCGTGTCTGCCGCGACGCTGCTTCCGGGCTCTGCGGGCGCTTCGCTGATGATTACCCGTTTGAGTTAAGGGAGGTGCAACAGTATGTCGCAGCCCATTTTTCCCAACATTGATCCCCCTCTGACCCGAGATGGGAGCGTCAATGAGATCATTGCCTCCATCGCCGCTGAGGAGCTGAGCCTGAGCCATATTTTGAATGCTGAGGGCGAGAAGCTACAATTTGTCCTGGGCACACTGCCCGGACTCAGTGGCGGCGCGGACATTGAAGACGTTTTGGACGTCAATAAAAGCGTCCAACGGACGCTTGACGAAATCACCCGGCAGCAGCTGTTGCTGGGCACAAAGCTGAATGCAGCGCTGGGTGCGCCGGTATTTACCGGTCCCACCGGGGCTACTGGTCCCACCGGCCCGACTGGTCCGGCCACCGGCGCAGCCGGCCCAACAGGTGCCACCGGCCCAGAAGGCATTGCGGGCGCGGTTGGTGTCACTGGCCTTGATGGTGCTACTGGCCCCACTGGTCCCACTGGCGCGGACGGACTGCCTGGCGTAGTCGGGGCCACTGGCGCAACGGGTGCGGCGGGCGTCACCGGAGCCACGGGAGCCACTGGTGTCACCGGAGCCACGGGCGTTATCGGTCCTACCGGAGCCACGGGAGCCACCGGCCCAACAGGTGCTACCGGAGCCACGGGAGCCACTGGTGTCACCGGAGCCACGGGCGTTATCGGCCCTACCGGAGCCACGGGAGCCACCGGAGCCACCGGAGCCACCGGACCCAATGGGCCAAACCCCACAGCAACGGCAGGCTTCGCCGCCAACACAGCGGGCACCAGCCTATCTATAGCCTTGGGCGGTACACCAATCCCGCTGCCCAGCGCCCAGGTGCTCTCGGCGGACATCACCCCCAATGCGGGGAACACTGTGTTCACCGTGGCCAATGCGGGGCGCTACCGCATCTCCTACCATGTGAATACCACGGCGGCCCTGTTGATGGGTAGCCGCCTGGTCATCAACGGGGTGAACAACACGGCATCCACTGTCGCGCCAGTGCTGTCCGTTTCCAACTATGAAAATGAGATCGAGATCGACCTGGCCGCCAACTCCACCATCTCCCTCCAGCTCTACCCCATCTTGCTGGCTGGGGTGGCGGTGTTGATTAGCGGCGGTGCGGGCGCATCCCTCATGATCATCCGGCTGAGCTGATCGGATAACTCTCAGCTCCGTTTAGGGGGCGGCGTCTGTAAAAGACGCCGCCCCCACAGTCTTATCAAAATCTTTCCCCACCTGGCAGGTGGGGAAAGAAAAATCAGCATCAGAGGAGGATATTTCATGGTAACGGTCAGCTTATGTATGATTGTAAAGGATGAGGAGGACGTGCTGGAACGCTGTCTGGAGAGCGCAGCGAACTTAGTGGAGGAGATTGTCATCGTAGACACAGGCTCCACCGACCGCACACGGGAGATCGCGGGGCGCTTTACTGATCGGGTGTACGGTTTTACCTGGGTGGATGACTTTGCGGCGGCCCGGAATTACGCCTTTTCCCTGGCAAAAAAGGATTACTGTATGTGGTTAGACGCGGATGATGTAATTCTGGAGACAGACCGGGCCGCGTTCCAAAAGCTGAAGAAGGAGCTGGATACCGATGTTGCCGTGGTTATGGCCAAATACAATACCGGATTTGACGAGGACGGGAACGTGACGTTTTCCTATTTCCGTGAACGTCTGATCAAAAACCACGCTGGTATGCGGTGGGAGGGGGCGGTGCATGAGGCCATCACGCCGGTGGGCCAGGTGGTCTACAGTGAGTTCGCTGTCACCCATCGCAAAATGGGCCCCTCCGACCCAGACCGAAACCTGAGCATCTACGAACAGCAGCTGGCGCAGGGCACGGAGCTGGACCCCCGGCAGCAGTTTTACTACGGGCGGGAGCTTTACTACCACCAGCGTTATGAGCAGGCCCTCCAGATTTTTGAGCGTTTCCTGGACGAAGGCCGCGGCTGGAGGGAAAACAACATTGACGCCTGCTGCCACTGTGCCTACTGCTATGAGCAGATGGATCAGCCGGAGCAGGCGCTCCAGTCGCTGCTGCGCAGCTTTGCCTACGACCGGCCTAGGGCAGAAGTGTGCTGTGAGCTGGGCCGCTGGTTTTTCCAGCGGGAGGAGATGTCCCTGGCCGCCTACTGGTACTCGCTGGCGCTGACCTGTCCCCGGGATGACTCCAGGGGCGGCTTTGTTTCCCCTGACTGCTACGGATATCTGCCTTGCATCCAACTTTGTGTGTGCTACAGCCGCCTGGGTAACCTGGAGCGCGCTGAGCAGATGAACGAACTGGCAGCATCCTTTAAACCAGATGCCGCCCCAGTTCTACACAACCGGTCTTTTTTCCAGAGCCTAAAGTGAAAAAGCAGCAGCTCTGATCTGAGACGAGAGCTTAAGGTACCCGCTGTACGGCAGGCATCTCGGCTGCATCCTTTTATCAATAACCAGACAGATGGACATTGGATGAATACCTGTTATTTTAAAGGCGGCTTAGCCGTGTGCGGTGTGGCTCTGATGCTAAAACAAAACTGGGAGGTCAAGGTGTTACACCTTGGCCTCCGTCGTATTTCTGGAACAAGAAATTGAGGGGAAAAGTCAATGATGGACTGAGAAGGTTTCATATCATATAGATCTTTGGTCTGGTACTTTTTCATCTGTCCCAGGTGACTTTTTGGCCGGACAAAATACGGCCCAATCATTTCTGGGATTTCGTTCCTTTTTCCGGCTTGAGTTTACGTAACATGATCAATTTCAATTTTTGAACTCTTATTTGCCAATGAAAAGCATATAAAAAAATATATTTTTTTAATAAATTGATTATTGTATATACTAAAGATCTGTGATAGAATCAAAACAATTAATAGGCCCATACTGAATGGGAGGGCGGGCAAGATATGGAAGAAAACTTAAAAAAAGCTCTGTCGGAAATGATGGTGCTGGCTCTGCTTCACGAGCGGGACTACTATGCGTTAGAACTGGCCCCTGCCATTGCTCAGCGCAGTGGAGGAGCCATTACCGTTACCTTTACCTATGCCATTTTATACCGCATGATTGACCAGGGGTATATCTGTGAGCGCCCAAAGCAAATTGCGCCGGATGGACGGCGCCGGCAGTATTTTGGGATTACAGAGCCGGGGCGGGACTATTTTCAAAGGAGTTGGCAGGCCTATCGGGCGTTTACTACCGGAGTAAACCGTCTGGTGGACAGTATACAGATTGAGGGGAAAGGGGGGGGAGACAAATGATAGAATGGTATCTTCACTCTGTTCGCGTCTTGATGGATTGTCCTGCCAAGGAGAGAGAACGGTTGCTGACACGGCTGGGCAGCGCGATCACCGCTTATATGGAGGATTGTCCTGAGGCGGATGAGAAGGACCTGCTGTACCATTTTGGCAAGCCGGCGGACTGCGCAGCCAGGCTGTCTGAGGAGTGCCCACCCGAGATAGTGGCCGCCGAGCGGCAAAGGCGAGTCAAGCGCCGCCGGATTGTGGTGGGCGCACTGGCCGCGCTGCTGGTGGTAGCCAGCGGCATTGTCCTGTATTTCTGGGCCAACGGAGGGCTGGTCATTATTGACAGATATCATTAAAGAGATCGTGGCCGCCGGGCGGCAAAGGCGGGTCAAGCGCCGCCGGATTATGGTGGGCGCATTAGCCGCGTTGCTGGTGATCGCCAGCGGCATTGCCCTGTATTTCTGGGTCAACGGTGGGCTGGTCATTATTGACAGCTGTATTAAATAGTAAGATTAGCCAAGCCATTCTTCTTCCGGTTACATAATTGATGACTAATGATTAAAGGGAGTGTTACTATGAAACGGGTATATTCCATGTGTCTCACGGCGTTGCTGGCCCTCAGTCTGCTGGCGGCTCCCGCTCTGGCGGCAGATCAAACTGGGGAGCAGATCATCCGCTTTGAGGACGGCTCTTACGTTGTCATAACAGAGGAAAATAATCAGATGATGACCCTCTCCAGCAAGGGCACTGACATAACTCCGCCAGGTAAAAGGTATACCTTTTACAACATTCTGGGCCAAAAGTGCTTTTCTTACATACTGTTTGCCTCCTTTACCTACACCGGGACAACCAGCTGGGTCAAGTCTTATGATTATAAAGTTGAAATCTACCGGACTGGCTGGAGCCTCGAGAACCATTTTGAGTACGTCTCCGGCGGCACGGCCTATGGCACCGCCACCTTCAAAGAGCCCAGTGGGAAAACCCGCACAGCAGAACTAACGTTGAGCTGCGACAAAAATGGGAACATCAGCTGATGAGATAACGGGATGTCATAGAGACTTTATGGCTGAAAAGTGGCGGGGACTTGCCATCTATGCAAGTCCCCGCCACTTTTTTCTATTTGTTGCTGTTTGGTTGGACCCTACATGCCTTTAGGACAGTTAGCGAGGATTAAGCAGTTTGGCCTTGGGGCAAATCCAGTTCTCAGCTGAGCATAAAAAACTCGCCTCTAATAAAGAGGCGAGCAAAACACGCATTCCCTTGAAATGGTGGAGATAAGCGGGATCGAACCGCTGACCTCTTGAATGCCATTCAAGCGCTCTCCCAGCTGAGCTATACCCCCGAATATGGGAAAGCGTGTTTGTTAATTTGACAGAGCTGTCCGCTCAGTGCAATCAGTATAATAGCAAATTCCTGCCACGTTGTCAACCCCTTTTCTGCGCAAATTTGGAGAAATGTGAATGGGGATAAAAATGCTGTTGATAAATCTTTGCTTTTGTGGTACAATATGACACAGCTTTTTCTGCGCTTTGGTGCGGAACAAGGCCGCGCTAGTTGGGGAGTTAGCGGTGCCCTGTAGCCTGCAACCCGCTACAGCAGGGATGAATCCCGGCCCCCGGAGGCAGTATGTGCCGTCTGCCCTATATAAGCAGCGATGAGAGATCGGTCCCGCGCAACCCAGCCCCGTGAACCGTGTCAGGCGGGGAACCGAGCAGCACTAAGCGGATCGCCGGGGGTGCCGTGGGGCTGCCGATCTTGAGCCGGCTGTATAGGTAACGGGCATATGTTGTACTTCAAAGGCCGGTGCGCGGTCTTTTTCCGCACCAAAGCGCATTATTTTTTGGAGGTGGATGGATTGTATCAGGCTCTGTATCGGAAGTGGCGCTCCCGTACATTTGACCAGGTGGTGGGCCAAAGTCATATTACACAGACGCTGAAGCGGCAGGTGGAGTCTGGACGTCTATCCCACGCCTATTTATTCACCGGGACCCGGGGCACAGGTAAGACCAGCTGCGCCAGAATCCTGGCCCGAGCAGTGAATTGCGAAAATCCTCAGGAGGGGAATCCGTGCAACCGGTGCCCCTCCTGCTTGGGTATCCAGAACGGCTCAGTGCTGGATGTGCTGGAGCTGGACGCCGCCTCCAACAACCGGGTGGACGATGTGCGCGCTATCTTAGAAGAGGCTGTTTATACACCTGCCGCTGTAAAAAAGCGAGTGTACATTGTGGACGAGGTCCATATGCTGTCTCAGCAGGCGTTTAACGCCCTGCTCCAAATCTTGGAGGAGCCGCCGGCTCACCTCATGTTTGTCCTTGCCACTACAGAACTGCATAAGGTGCCCGCCACCATCAAGAGCCGCTGTCAGCAGTTCTCTTTTAAGCGAATCCCCATGGACAGTCTGCTCAGTCATCTCAGCTATGTGGCCCGGGAGGAGGGGATTGCCTTGACGCCGGAGGGGGGAAACCTCATTGCCCGGCTGGCGGACGGTGGCATGAGAGACGCCCTTTCCCTGTTGGACCAGTGCGCGGGAGAGGGCGGCTGCGTGGATGAGGAGCGGGTGCTGTCTGTTTTGGGACTGGCCGGCCAGATAGAGACTGCCGCTTTGATGGAGAATGTGGCGGACGGAGATATCTCAGCCGCGCTGGAGCGGCTGGAGCGGCTGTATGCCGGAGGTAAGGAGATGTCTGCCCTGGCGGGGGAGATGTCCGCCCTGGTGCGGGATTTGTTGGTGCAGGCAACTGCGCCAAAGTCTGGGGGAGCGCTGATGACTGGCGGCTTTGACGAAGGCACGCTCAAGCGGTTGGCGGCGCGGTTGAACACACCCCGGCTGGTACAGATGCTTTGCCGGCTGCAGAATACAGCGGCCGATCTGGCTCGCTCGGCAAACCGGCGCACGGATATGGAGTTGTGCATAGTCACCCTGTGCGATCCAACCTTGGATAGCTCGCTGGCTGGATTAAATGTCCGGGTGGCCCGGTTAGAGCAGGGAGGCATTCCTGCCCCTGCCACCCCGATGAAAAAGAAGGAAAGAGTTCCGGCCCCGGCGCCTGAGAGGGCGCAGCCCCCTGCAAACGGAGGGGAGGATGATCCGCCCCCGTGGACAGAGGAACCGGTTTCGCAGGTCAGGAAGCCCACTTTAGGGGGAGGGGCGCCTCCCCGGCTCAAGGGCGCTCCCAATGCCAAAGGGACCGGTGAACCGGGGGCCGCATCCCTGCCCCACAATGGCTGGCCGGGTTGGCCGGCCTTTCGGGACCAGTTGAAGGGAATGATGCCTGTAAGCGACTACAGCTTTGTAGGCAGTGCCGCCATGACAGAGGGGAGCTGGGATGGACAGACGCTCACCCTATGGACGGCCAATGATTTTCTCCGGACGATGCTGGATAAACAGACCATTACCCGGCCGGTGACAGAGCTGGCCCAGAAACTGATGGGAGCGGGAGCGAAAGTGTCTGTTCAGGTGGGCAGCGCCCCGCCACAGCAAGAGGCCCCATCCTCAGCCGGTGCTGCTGAGGATGCGTTGGAGGCATTTCTGGCCGGAGGACAAGATAATATCACGGTAGAATAACAAGGAGGCTGATCACCATGGCAAAGGGATTTAACAGCCGCGGCATGGGCGGTATGGGTGGCGGAGGCATGAACAATATGATCCGCCAGGCCCAGAAGATGCAGCAGGATATGATGCGTGCCCAGGAGGAGTTGGAGAGCAAAACCTACACAGCGGGAGCTGGGGGCGGTGTGGTCACCGCAGTGGTATCCGGCAAAAAGGAGCTGACCAGCGTCACCATTGACCCTGAGGCGGTGGACCCGGACGATGTGGAGATGCTTCAAGATCTGATCGTAGCCGCTGTCAATGAGGCTATGCGTCAGGCCAACGAGGACGCCGCCAGCCAGATGTCCAAGCTCACTGGCGGACTAAACTTACCTTTTTAACCGATGAAAATGAACAACAGTACCCTATGTTATGTAGAAAATGACAAGGGTGAGTATCTCATGCTCCACCGGGTAAAAAAGTCGGTGGATGTGAACAAGGATAAGTGGATCGGTGTTGGAGGGAAATTGGAAGCGGGGGAGAGCCCCGATGAATGCCTGTGTCGGGAGGTGCGGGAGGAGACTGGACTCACCCTGACAGACTACCGGTTTCGGGGGGTGGTGACCTTTCTCACCGACGGCGGCTGGGCAGGGGAGTATATGTATTTGTTTACCGCAACCGGCTGGACAGGAGAGCTAACCTCCAACTGCGCGGAGGGCGACCTGAAGTGGGTGCCTAGGGACCAGGTCACACGGTTGCCCATTTGGGAGGGGGACAAGATATTCCTGCGCCTGCTGGCAGGGGATTATCCCGCATTTCTGCTGACGTTGGAGTATGCCGGGGACAGGCTGATTCGGGCGGTGCTGGATGGGAAAAACCTGTTGAAGTGAGAGATTCGCTATGGATCAGGCCATACTGTGGTCATAAGGAGGGGATTTGCATGATAAAATTTTCTGATATATCTTATGAACGCCCGGATTTAGGGGGGGTAAAGGGGCAATACGCCCAGCTGACGGAGCGGCTCAAGGCTGCCGGGAGCTATCAGGAGGCCAGGGCAGTTTTCTTGGAGAAGGAGGAGCTGGACAAGAAGATATCCACCCAGTCTACTCTGTCCTCCATCCGGCACTCCATTGATACCAGGGACCAGTTTTATGATAGTGAGGTGAAGTTTTGGAATGCCGCATTGCCTGAATTGCAGGAGTATGAACAGGAATGGACCAAGGCCATGTTGGGCTCCTCCTATCGGGAGCAGTTCGCTGCAGAATATGGGGACTTGATGTTTATCAATGCGGAGATCGCGTTGAAGGCCTTTTCCCCGGAAATTATCCCTGAGTTGCAGCAGGAAAATGATCTGACTCAGGAGTATGAAAAGCTGCTGGCCTCTGCTCAGATTCCGTTTGAAGGCAAGACTTACACGCTGTCCCAGCTCACCCCATTTAAAACTGACCCGGATGACGGTCGCCGCCTGGCCGCTTGGAAAGCGGAAGGACAGTGGTATAAGGATAACCAACCGGAGCTGGACCGGATATATGACCAACTCACCCATCTGCGGGATAGGATGGGTAAAAAGCTGGGCTATGAGAACTATATCACCCTGGGTTATTACCGGATGGGTCGCAACTGCTACACCAAGGAGGATGTGGAGAGGTTCCGCGCCGCCGTGGTGAAGTATCTGGTGCCGGTAGCGGACAGCATATACCGCCGTCAGGCCCAGCGGATAGGGGTGTCCTATCCCCTCAGCTTTGCCGATGCGGCTTTGGACTTTCGCTCTGGCAATCCACGCCCCCAGGGCACAGCAGAGGATATCCTGGCCCAGGGCAAGAAGTTCTATGATGAGCTTTCCTCGGAGACTAGCGTGTTCTACCAGACAATGCTGGAAGGGGAGCTGCTGGACGTGTTGTCTACCGAGGGCAAGCAGGGAGGTGGCTACTGCACTTCTCTGATGGATTATGGATTGCCGTTTATTTTTGCCAACTTTAATGGTACCCAGGGAGATGTGGAAGTGGTTACCCATGAGGCGGGCCACGCTTTTGCTGCCTGGCTGAACCGGGATCGGATACCCGCCAGTTATATCTGGCCGGGAATGGAGGCTTGTGAGGTTCATTCCATGTCCATGGAGTTCATGGCCTGGCCTTGGGCTGAGGGCTTTTTCGGTTCAGACGCCCGAAAATTCCGGTACAGCCATCTGGCGGGGGCGCTCACCTTTATTCCCTATGGGACCATGGTGGATCACTTCCAGCATGAGATTTATGAAAAGCCGGAAATGACCCCCGCGCAACGCCACGCCCTTTGGAAGGAACTGCTTGGGGTGTATATGCCCTGGATGAAGCTGGATGGGAATATCCCATTTTATGGAGAGGGAGAGGGCTGGCAGCGCCAGCACCACATTTATTCCAGCCCCTTCTATTATATCGACTATTGTCTAGCTCAGACAGTGGCGCTTCAGTTTTGGGCATTGCTGGAGCAGGACCGAACGGTGGCTTGGGAGAAGTATATGGCCTATACTTGCCAGGGAGGCAGCAGGACGTTTACTCAGCTGCTGAAAAATGCCGGCCTAGACACTCCCTTCGATGAGCAATGCCTGCGGAGCGTATGCCAGCGGGCAAGCCAATGGTTGGACGGATACGACCTAAGCGGCATTTGCTAAAGCCGTATCAAAACGGAAAGATCTCGACTGACAGTTCAGCCGGGATCTTTTTCTGGCATGCTTCTGCCGGAGGAGGGGATTTTCCAGGCTCTGGACGAGGAGACAGCTGAGAAAGAGGGAGGATTTGGCATTATCCACAGTTGCAATCAAAGAAGAAGTGAGGTAGACTAGGATTCATAGGCAGAGTAGGAGCGTCCGTGTAGAAGTGCCGGTGGAACGGGGAGTTGTCCGCCGGACGAAGAGCAAAGGCTCGCAGTGGACGCTCCGCATCCCGCTGCCGCATGGTGGAGCATCATGTTGTTCTCCTTTGTGCGGCGTTCCCCCTGGGGGCTGCCAAATACAAAGGAGGTTTTTTTATGTCCCAGACAAAGCTCTATCGAATGCCCTTCTTCGCTGCCTATTGGCGGGAGGCCTTGGCCGATTCGCACAAGGTGAAACAACTGGTGTTTGCCGCCTTGATGATCGCCATGGCCCGGGCTCTGTCCCTTATCCCCAGTATTCCCATCGCCCATACAAAGCTCAGCTTTGGCTTTCTGGCCCGGGCTCTGTGCGCCCTGGTTTGTGGGCCGGTACTGGGCATGATCTATGGCTTTTCGGAGGATATTTTAGGCTACATTCTTCAACCCCAGGGAGAATTTTTCTTTGGATACACCTTGTCCACTATGGCTGGGGTATTGGTGTATGCCCTATGTTTCTACCGTGCCCGTATCACTGTGTGGCGGTTGACTTTGGCCAATCTGCTGGTAAACGTGCTGGTCAACGCTGTGCTGGGTTCGCTGTGGACTATGATGATAAGGGGCGGAGGCTATTGGGGCTGGTTCGTGGTCAGTTTGAGCAAAAATCTGGCCACCATTGTGCCGAAGGTTTTGCTACTGTACATCCTGTTCCAGGCTTTGCTGCCCATTTTACAAAGAGCTGGAATTATGCCAAGGCAGTTGAGTGACAAGGGCCGGCTGTCTTTCATCTGACATAACCCATACCATGTCCGCATACCTTTCCCGTAAGGGGGTATGCGGACATGTCGTTTTTGTCGGGGCTGAGCCGGGGGCTGTGGGGCGGACCGCTGCTGATAGCTTTTTTAGTGGTGGGACTGTGGTATTCCTTTGGGTCTGGATTTTTTCAGCTATTCGGGCTGCCGGTCTGGTGGAAAGAGACGATGGGTACACTGTTTCGCCGGAAAAAGCGGGAGCAGGGCAGGGGGGCGGTCACCCAATTCCAGGCAATGTCCACCGCCTTGGCAGCTACCATTGGAACCGGCTCCATTGCCGGAGTGGCGGTGGCTATCTTCTACGGTGGGCCAGGGGCGGTATTTTGGATGTGGATCTCTGCCCTGCTGGGCATGATGACTGGCTGCGGGGAGAAGATTCTAGCGGTGCGTCACAGGGTAAAAGGGGAGGATGGCAAATGGCGGGGCGGTCCCATGGAGTACATTACCAAAGGGCTGAAGCTGCCGGGGCTGGCCAAGATATATGCGGTATTTTGCATTGCTGAGACATTGGCGGGGGGAAATCTAGCCCAGTCCAATTCCATCGCCACCGCCTTGTCCTCGGCGATGGGTGCGAACCGGATCGTGGTAGGAGTGGTGACGGCGGCTGTTGTGGCGATGGTGCTAATGGGAGGCATCAAGCGAATCGGGAGACTGAGCGAGGTGATGGCCCCAGCCATGGCCATGCTGTTCATTGGTAGCGGGACATTGGTAATTGCGTTTCATTGGCAGGCGGTGCCGGAGGCCTTGGGACAGATCGTAACCTATGCCTTTGCACCCAGGGCGATTGCCGGAGGCTATTCTATGGGAATGGCTCTGCGGTATGGGGTGGCCCGGGGTGTGTTTACCAATGAGGCGGGGCTGGGGGTGTCCGCCATTGCCCATGCTTGCGCGGATGTAGAGGAGCCGGCGGAGCAGGGGATGTGGGGTATTTTTGAGGTGTTTTTCGCCACCATAGTGGTGTGTACGGTGACAGCGTTGGTCGTGCTCACTACTGGCGTGTATAATCCGGGAGAGGCCCTGGCCATGATAGACAGCGGCGTGGTGCCGGCTGAAATGCTGGGCGCGCCTCTCACCGCTGCCGGATTTTCCACCTTGTTGGGAGGGGTGGGAGAGTGGATTGTGACAATATGTCTGGTGTTGTTTGCCTTTACCTCCCTGTTGGGAGCGGGTTACTATGGAAGGAGAGGCTTACAGACGCTGACACAGGCCAAATGGGTGCTGGCCGCCTACCAACTAATTTTTCCTGCCGCGATCGTGCTGGGGGCGGTGGGAGATTTGACCGCGGTGTGGGAACTGGTTGATCTGTTTAACGGTCTGCTGGCCATCCCAAATTTGCTAGCTCTGGCTCTGTTGTCCCCGGAAGCGCTGTATCTGCTCCGAAGCTGGCTAGCGCGCCGGAAGGGACGTCGGGCGGCACTGGTAATTGGAGCGGAGGAAGCGTGAGGGGCAGTTGCAGTTGATCGGAATCGTTTCAGGTAGAGCGGCCAGCCAGGGCCAGGCCATTGGGGCAGATGGCATGATTGGCAGGAACCTATGGCGCCATGGCGGAGCGCTGATGCCAAAAATAAGCCCTCTTGCGGGATGGAAGCGTCCTGCAGGAGGGCTTTGATTTTGCGCATTTAAAAGGGGGAAGCTTGCGCTCAACATCAGCCATAGATGTCCTGCTGTTCCGCTTCCTCCTCATAATCCGGTTCCATGTGGCCTATCCGGTACCATCGGTAAAGCCTGATGACTCGTAAAAGGCTGACTAGAAAGGGGATAAGCGGATAAAAATCGGTCCGGTCAAGCGGCCTGTTGGATAAGGCGACCGTGGCAAGTGTCAGCATAAAGGTAAGCAGGTAAAGGACACAGGCCGCGGCATCCATGCTGAAAAAACCAGCTTCAAACATATTACAGAGGCCTCCCAACAGCATGAAGGCAAGGCAGACATTTGGTAAAAGCGGAGGGTCGGAACCCTGGATGGGGACATTGAGCAGAAGCAGCGCGATGGCGGAGACTGCAAGGACCAATATCCCCATCCACTTGGTCACGGGAAACCGGGGGGAGAGAAATGGGAGAGTGTTGTTGTCCCAAAGGATTACCCCGGTGCTCTCCGCCAGCGAGACTGCGGACTTTGTAAAGGTGCTGTTTGTAATGACTGCGGCAAAGTCGCAGTCATAATATGTTGCTCCGGTATACGCCTCCTGAACGGCGCTGTTCCCCACAGGTCTAGAGTAGTATTTGCACTGGATGCCATACTTTTTGCCTCTTCTGTAAGCGATGATGTCGATCCCTTGATCGCCGCTGCCTTTGGTGACGGTCACACTGGAAAAACCACACCGTTTTAGCTGCTTGGCACACTGATATTCATATTGGAGACCGGTCATATTTTTTTTCTTTTTCACGAGATGAAATCACCTGATTTGTCGGATGGATTTTGATGGATGGGGAATTGGTGACCTGCCGGGAGGGAATGAATGCGATAGGGGCTAAAGGTCGGAAAAAAGACTGCCCTCCCTAGAATGGGTCTGTGAGGACAGCCGAAGATGGTCAATGCCTTGCTGGATATGGTTTGACTTCCACTCCCTATTAAAATTTTACCACATGGCAGGGGTCGGCACAAGTCAGATCTATGAGAAAGGAGTAGGAATCAAAGCAAACGCTGGGGCAATCAAGGGAGTGGCGACATAAAGAGGCCGCCCCATGATTGGGGCGGCGCCTCAGGGCTGGTTCTTATGGTTAGTTGGATGAGGGTGGCCGTGGTACACCTTTAGCTCCGGGCCGGAGGTTCCGGCAATAATGGGAGGAGTCGGCTTCTTGGTGTGTTTGGCCTTACCCTGGAGCTCTGGAACCGGCGGGATGTCATTGCGGGGATGGGTGTGCGTCCAGTCTGGCCGGGCCATACCTTTCTTTGCCATTGCATTCACCTCCATCAGGTAAGGCTCTGTACAATGGCCTGCATTTCCTGCCGGGAGCCAGCTTGGCTGGCCTGGGCCACTATCTGACAGCGCTCCTTCGGCGAGAGGATGGAGAAGCGATGCATGGCTTGCTCGTTTTGGGCTAAGGTCATCATCAATCCCACTGGGATGTCATTCATCAAAATCACCTCTGAACTAGTTTATCCGGGAATCGGAAAGAGTAGACGATGAAAAGACTGATGGACTATCCATAATTAAGGAATAAGCGTTGTGCTTCATTTAACTTGTTCTTTTCAAGGGAAAAGGAGTGCTTTCTTTTTATACGGAGGAATAGATAAAATAATAGCTGCGGTAAAAACCCATTGAAAACAAAAGAAAAAGCTGCAATCCATTACAAACAAAGGATTGC
Organism: uncultured Clostridia bacterium; assembly: GCA_932222125.1. Taxonomy (GTDB): domain Bacteria; phylum Bacillota; class Clostridia; order Oscillospirales; family Oscillospiraceae; genus Enterenecus. The sequence continues at coordinate 16,369 of CAKNZJ010000047.1, forward strand.
AGCTTTGGCGGAGTGGGAGGGATTCGAACCCATGTAAACACTTAAAAATATATGTATTTTCAAGCATTTTAAATATTGTTAGCATTTTTGTTAGCATTTTATGCATCTGATTTGTTGTTTGAATTAAAAAATGCTTTAAATTCTTCGGTGTATTTTGGAATATCAGATTTGGCAATATGGGTATAGATTTTGCGCATTGTCTGGTAGTCGGACCAGCCGCCGATTTCCATGACGATCTTCTCTGGAACACCAAGATGGTAAGCAAGGGAAACGAAACTATGACGCAGACCGTGGACCCCCACCAAAGGCAGTTTGTTTTCTGCACAGATTTTATTAATTCTACGCAGAATCATATCTTCATTACACCGAACCACCATTCCGCTGTCTTGTCTGGCAGCCTGTAGCGCTTCAAGAAGCTCTCTAAGCATAATGGGAACAGTCCGGTTAGAAGCCGTGTTCTTATTTTCTTTTTTCTGGACAAGCTGGTGTTTGTCATTGGGGACTGCGGCGCCACGCACTTTGATCAACTGCTTTTTTAGGTCTACATTCTCCCAACGAAGAGCAAGAATCTCAGAGCGGCGCAAGCTGGATAGGGCCAGCAGAGCGGGAATTTCAATATTTGTTCCGTGGACGGCTTGAATAAATGGCCTGATCTGCTCTGGCTCTAAAAAGGGGCGCTCATTGGAGATGACCTGTGGGAGCTTGACCTTTGGGGGAGGATTACCAGTGGTATCCGCAATAACAGAAACAAGCAGGCCCCAGGCATTTTTTAAGGTTTTGGCAGAGCATAGCTTTGCTTCTGCATTGCAGATTGCCTGCCAATCATCATCGGCGATGTCGGATAGGGACTTGTCCATGATGGTGGAAAATCTGGACTTGCGGATTGTCCTGTATCCGCGGATGGTAGCAGGGGAGAGGACCGCATCCCGCTTTGCAATATAGGTATCTGTTGCTTCACCAAGCGTAGGTAGTTTGGAGGGGATTGGCCCAGAAGGGTTAGCTCGTTTGCCAGCCATATATTCAGCCTTGATAAATTGAGCTTGCCTGGAGCACTCTTTTTCTGTTTTGGCTGTAATTGGGATACTTTCCCCGCCAAGGCGCAACTGGATAAACCAACTGCCGGATGTCAATTTTCTGGCTTTTGGAACCTTCATATATCACCTCTATAACCGTCCTGGTGTAAGCAGCACCGGGGCGGGTTTTTTATGAGAGATATGGAGTTAATATCAACTGGGGAATTCATTTGCAGAGATGGTCTCCGTGTCCAGATTCCCGTTAGGCTGGGGATACAGGGTCAGGGTCCAGCCCTGGTAGGAATCCCCATCCTCATAAAATTCAAACGTATCGTCACACTTCCGATAGAGGGTATCCGAGCCAAAGAGATCATCGAGACCGTACCAGGCGCTACCGGTGGCGTAATAGATTTCATAGTCACCCAATGGGACAAACACTTTGGCAGACTGACCGCCCCGAACATAGAAGGACATTTTGTTCCAGACAGCGTTGTGTAAAGGGTCTAATACGATATAGTAGTCGTTTTCACCTTGGGTTACGATGGAAAGGGGGGCCAGGGCTTCTTCTCCAGGTTCCTCAAAGATGTACCCGTTGTCTGGGCGGGGGAGTACCTGGGCGGATGTAGTTTCTCTCTCTTCTCGGTCCCATCGGCCAAGGCTAGTGATTCTTGGCGGCCTGGTTGCGTTTATTACCTGTTCCAGTATGCTATCTGATTGGCGGCGATCTGACCATTCAGCGAAATCGCCAGTAGACCCGCCAAGGCAGGTAAGGCAGTCAGTACGGCTATCCTGATGGGCCAGATAGAGGCTGGCGTAATAAACACGATTGGATATGGAAATCTGGGCCACATACCGGCAGGAAGCCCGGTGGACCAGTGAGCTGCTACGGCTGCCAACAAAGAGGGCGTTGGTATCTGTGGTGGTGTAGGGGGAAGTAGAAGTAGATGAAGCCCTGGCCGTGGACTGGCGATAGGAGATGGCATACCAAAGCCATAGGCCAAAGAGGGATGCCACGCAGAGGACAAATATTACAGCCGGCTTACGGGATTTGCAGGGAGCAGAAGCCGGGGACGGTTCCGGAGCATCTTTACTGTCTGCATTGTCAAGGGGGCTAGGGTCAATGGGGCGCAGGATGAGCCTCCCCCGGTGCCGCTGGGCGGGGGCTTGCTCCTGCGATGTGGGCTGGGAGATGTCAGATATAGAAGGTTCGATGGTCTCCGGCTTGTCCAGCGGTTGAGGTGGATCATTTGGCATGGCTGTCTGTTTGGAATCAGGAGATGTTTCCGGCTGGGAAGGTGTGGGCTGGTCATCCTCTTCTTCCGACTGCTTCCGATCCACCCGGCGGCAAAGATAGCGGGCGGTGAAAATAGATACAAGGAGAGACAGAAGCGCAATAAGACCCTTTATCCCCGCTGCATTGATGGGATCTCCTGGAATATGGATCGGGATATAGGTGGACAGAGCGTAAGCCAGAAGGCAAAGAAACCAAATCAAAATCTTTTTGGGGAGTGTTCTCCGATTTTTTTCGCAGGCTGAACGGCTGACATATTTAATCACTCCAGTCTCATAGTTTTCTTTTGTGCATTTCAGCGCAATCCGGCGAATGGGTTATTTTACCGCGCTGAGAAAGTGGACAGCCTTGCCCAAGATGCGGATTTGATCTAGTTGGCTGCCGGTGTAAACCATAGGGGGATAGGCGGGATTGTCTGGCATGAGGGTGAGGACGCCATCTGCGCGATAGATCCGCTTTAAGGTGGTCTCCTCTTCGATGAGTACCACGGCAATTTCGCCATCTTCCACATCGGGCTGCTGCCGGACAAATACAATGTCTCCATCATAAATCCGGGCGCCGGTCATACTGTCCCCCCGGCAGCGCAAGCAGAAGTCGGCGCGGAGATCGCCGGGGAAGTTGATATATTCGGTGATATTCTGCTCCGCCAGAATTGGGGTGCCGCAGGCAATATCCCCCACCAGGGGATAGGTACGGCTGGGAGGAAGGGGAGATATATCATTTGGAAGTGGATGAGGGCTAAACTCTTCCCATCCCATCAAATAGGCTGGAGTAGTCTGCAAAGCATTGGCAATGGGTGTAAGTTTATCTATACCCATTTTTTCGATGTCCCCATTTTCGTATCTGTAAACAGTAGAGGGTGATATGTTTAATTGTTGTGCTACTTGTTCAGCACTCATACCAATTTGTTTTCTTCTGGCTTTTATTCTTTCCCCGACTGTCATGTTGCCCACCCTTTTAAACAGTAATAGCTTTATTTTACATGAGTTCTTGCAAATATGCAATACAAAAGCAACGATTTGCTCGCTTTTGTGCAACACAAACAATATAAGAGAAATTTGTTTGGTGATTATTCCATCTTGAATACTCGCATATAAGCGAGAAATGAAATAGAGGAGGTGAAATAATGCCAATAGCGATAGAGCAGGTGAAACATCGCATGTGTGACTTAGGGATAACCGTGAAGGAGGTAGCGTCTGAGTTGGATATTAATGAAAGCACTTACTATCGCAAGATAGCAAACAATGGGGATACGTTTAGTATTGGGCAAATTCAGCGGTTGGCTGAATTTTTAAAATTGACTAAAATGGAGGCACGAGAGATTTTTTTGCCTTAAAACTCGCGTATTCGCAAGATTCGGGGAATGGGATGAAGCACCATGGGCAACATCCGAGCGGGAAGGGGGGTATATCAAGATTTGTTTTTAGTCACTCAACCAAGCCAATAAGAAACCAGCTAGAGGAGACCTGACCAGTTAAGCCCATCGGTCACTTGCGATTCTTAAAACGTTTAATTTTTTCAATGATAGCACTAAACAGCGCGCTCAGAAAAAGCAAACCATAAAATACAATGCTGAAAATCATAGAGACATAAAAAAAGATGGACTTGATAGTGGACATGATGACAGAAAAGAGAGACGGCTCTTTTTCAGAAGTGCTCTTGGAGTTAGAAGATCCGCTGTTTCTACGGGATCTGGAGGAGGAACTCCCGGAATCTCCGTCCCAATCAGAGACATATCGGCCAGTCCTACAGTCCGGGTTGCATCGGGAGCACGGTTCATACCCAGCTCGTTCTGCCCGTTCAATAGTCATAGATCGACTACTGTGAAGGTGGGTGCAGTCGAGCCGATGGTATTTGGTACCGCTGTCCGTGGCATAGACAACGGTGTCAGATGGGACAGTGTAGGCAAGCGCTGTGGTTACGGAGAGAGGCAGAAAGAGAAGTAAGGTAAGCAGCATGGAAGAAAATATTCTAAATTTCAAGGGGACACCTCCTTGGAGCGGGAAAGGGGGATAGAAACACGGAGAAAAGTAAGACATACAAGCGGATGTCTATTAATCTTCCGCAAGAGCTGGATAGAGTTGTTCTGGATCTGCGCAAGACAGAAGAGTATTGCCGTTGTTCTTATGTAGAGATTATCCGGATTTTGATGACGGAGGGGGCGAAGGCTTTGGCTGAGCATCGTCAGGATAGCGGCGTGAAAGTGTGATTTTAAATTCTGTCGTTGAATTCTGACGCTTCTTTCGCGTTGCCGCTTTATAACTCGATAGCCAGAAGGTTAGTAGAGCAGCGAGAAGTGGGGGAGCAAAGGCGAGGAAAATGTCCATCCAGAACCATCCTTTATAGTTTGATAGCGGTAGAATACATCAAAAAATAAGATGTGTAAAGATGCAGAGAAAATAGTGTTCGTCAAAATACAGATAAAATATAAAAATGAAGAGAAAGGTCCTGAAAAACAAGTAAAAAAGTAATCAATTTTAAAAATATATTTTTAAAATTGAAAAGGGAAATTATAAGGATTGTGCAAGTCTACAAAGTTTTCTCAGGCAAAATAAATGATATTGACAGGAAAAATCTTGCGCTTTGGATGATATTTACAACTTTTTAAGCAAAAACTTGTCCGGCAGCGGATAAAGAATCCATTGCCGGACAGATAAAAATCAGATATGGGGGGGTATATCAATGCCAAAGTTAAGAATGACCGAGCAGCAGCGCAGGGAAAGGGTACTGGTTGGCGCGGTTGCCAGAGCGATGGCGGAGGAGGATCTACATACAGACGCGCAGGCTGGACAGTTTGTAGGGATTCCGGAGAGCTCGTTCTGGAGGTATCGCCGGGATAAATTTCAGAAAATCCCATTTCAGCAATTTTGTAAGATGGCCCGCAGGCTGAATTTAACCGGGCGGGAAGTGTGCGCGGCCATTGGTATCCCATATGCCGATGACGGCATTTGGAATGGGATGGCGGAGCCCGCCCTCCCATCAGAAAGGATACCACTCTGCTCCGTTCCCGCCTGCGGCAGACTGTGCCCGCTGGGTGTGATAAATTCACCTTGTTCTCTCAAAAAAAGAGAGGCAAGGTGCAAACAAGACACCCTGCCTGTCCATTATGCCGCTTTTGGCAATATCTCGTTTTTGATAACATCACCAATCATTTGAAACACCCGGGCCAGCTCATATGACTCCTGTACAGAGTCCTCAATTTCATCCTGTCTCATGCGGGTACACTCTACCCAACAGTGTACATTTTCCAGCGTTGGCATCAAAAGAACCGCTTTTTCGTAGGCTTTGCAGAACAGGGCCGCAATTTTATGTCTGTGCTCCGATTCCGCATCCATCTGGTCGATTTCCTGCACAGCCGACAGTATCTCGGCAACGGCGGATTCCTGATCCTCCAGCGGCAGTTGCTGAAACGGCTTTTAGAATTTTCCAACCTCGGTTGACGGATACTTTTTTGCTTTCCAGCGCCTCTTTCAATGATTGGGGCGCACTCTTGGCCAATTGTGTGATTCTGCCCATGGTCTGCTCCCCAATGCCGACGGCCTGAGCCATTTCCTTGCGGGTGTCCGTAGGAGCATAACCTTTTGGCGAATTCACCAAAAGGTCGTTGCGGGTTCCCTGATTCGCTCTTGCCCGGCTTCGATTTCCGGCCTTAGCTTCAAGGCGATCTGGCCCAATTCCCACTTGTCCAGATTGTGGCGGCCCTTCTGCGTGTCCAGCGCCCATTGTTTGGCCTCCAATAAATCAGCGAATGAGAACACCAGCATTCTGAACGGCAGGCCATGTTTCTCGCAGATACGGAAGCGGTTGTGTCCGTCCACAATAACCATGCCCTCGTTGACGATGATGGGGGTATAACAACCATTTCCTAGGATATCCCGCTCTAACGAAGAAAACTGCTCTCCGCTTAACGGCGGGAGCAGTTGTTCCATCTCCAGCAGAACGACAGAGGTCCGCTCAGAGCTGTTATATTCGGTTTTTGTGTTTTGCAAAGTACCATCTCCTTCCGTTTGATTGATGAGCCTTCGCCGCAAATTGCCGTTCTACCCAATCCGGTTCCTGGCAGGCAACCTTGCTTGGCGCTGTGCCGTATGCTTTTCTTGGCTTGCTCGTTCAAACTGAAGTCATGGCAAACTTCCCCGAAAAGTATCTGATTGGACGGTCATTTACTTTTGCCCCAAGGCAGAACGGCACCTGGGTGTGCAGCGAAAACCTGTAAATGAAATCCAATCTCTTTCGAGAAAGCCTGTATGTATGAAAACCAAAACAAAACAATAATTTTCGATAATATCGCTGTGCAAGGGAGTGTAACATCTGCAGAAAGGTTTGTCAACCCCCTATTTTCTTGATTTTTCCAACCTCTGATAATACGCCTCCAGTTTTTCATCGCAAATTTTCTTGATTTCTGCTTTTTCTTCTTTGCTCAGCCGTTTCCAGACCGCCTCGTCCACTTGGACGATTCCCAGGGTCCGGGTGTGCCGGAGCATCTGCATGTCCTCAAACCGCTTGAAGGGGTTAGCCAGAATATTTCGCTGGGCCTCGCTGTTGGTGTATCCGCCTTTGGCAAAGATACTGTTGGCTTTTTCCACCGTTAGCCCAGCGGCCCGCCGGCCCTCATAGTAGGTAGACCTGGAAATAGTCCGCGATGTCCGACAGCTTTACCAGGCCCTTTTCATCGGCGTACCGCAGAACCGCCTTGATTAAAACCGGCTTGTAGGAATAGCTCATATCCATTTTCCGGACCATGTCCAGAAACAGGCCTTTCCGATTTGAGTCGTCGATCAGTGTCCAGCCGTATGCCTTGGCGTATTTCTCCAGGATTTCCTCCTTAAAATATTTGAAAACCCGGTGCTCGCTCATGGGTACTGCCAGGTCCGGGACCAGCTTGCCCTCCCGGACGTATCGCTCAATGGTCCCCGCCTGCACGTCCACCCGGCGGACAAACTCCATTTGGGAAATCATACCCTCCGCCTCGTCCTACCAGTTGAACACGTCAACCAACTCGTGTCCATGGCGTCAATGGGCCAGTCCAGCAGGGCGGCGGGCTTTTCCCTGCGGTCATACAGCGCTCCTTCCGCCATCCGCTTGTCCCAAGGGGACAGAACCAGTTCCCCCGCCCGGTACTTCCGCAGCTTGAACAATCGGTGGAGAGACATGGGCATATTGTACTGGCTGGCATTGTCCACAAAGTCAAAAACCATCAGGCTCTCCTTGCCCTCATACAGCCTCATCCCCCGGCCCAGCTGCTGGGTGTACAGAACTCTGGACATGGTGGGCCGGGTCATGAACAGGACCTCTATTTCCGGACAGTCCCAGCCCTCGTTCAGCAGGTCGCAGGCACAGAGCACTAAGATTTCTCGGCGAACGAATTTATCCTGGAACTCCTCCCGCTCCGAACGCTTCATGCCGCCAGATACGGCAACAGCGGGGACTCCGGCCTCTCGGAACAACGTGGCAATTTCCTCCGCATGCCAGACTGAGGCGCAGAACACCACTGTCCGCCGCCCCTGTGCGTATTGTAGCCAGGTGTCCACGATGAGGCGTTCCTCTCCGGTACGTAAATTTTGGTTTCCAGGTCCCGGATATTGTACCGAACACTGTTGAACCGAACCTTGGTCAGATCAATGTTGGTGTGGATGCGGATGCACCGCACCGGGACCAACTCTCCCAACTCTACGGCAGTCTGGATATCCAGGCGGTGGGCGGTATTTTTGAAGATGTTCAGGATGCTCCTATCGTCGTTCCTCTCCGGCGTGGCTGTTAGGCCTAAAGTGAAAGCGGGCTTAAAAAATGCCAGCGCCTTCTGGTAGGTATCCGCCGCCGCGTGTTGGGCCTCGCCAATAATGAGGTAGTTAAATTCATCGTCCTTGAAGCGGTCCAGATGCAGGGCCACGCTCTGCACACTGCCGCAGACCGCACGGGCGTCCGGCTCCTTAACGGTCTCCAGATAGCGGCCGACTTTCGCTTCGGGCCATAATGCCCGGAATGTTTCCGCCGCCTGCTCCACCAGTTCCTGGGTGTGGGCCAGGAACTGCGTCCTACCGCCCATGCGTTTAGCGTCCAATACCGCCGTCACTGTCTTTCCGGTGCCGGTGGCATGGCACAGCAGGGCGATGGTTTCCCCGCAGTTTCGCATGGCCTCTAAAGCATCCAGAGCCTCCCTCTGGTGCTCCTTTAGCTCCAGGTTTGTGCCGTACAGCGACCGGCCCCGCTGGGTGGGGAGGTAGTCCTCGATCTCCCGAAGCCGAGGGCGGCTGCCTAGGAAAAGCCGGGACTCATCCTTTACCAACTCCGGCTGGAGCTGCATCTGCCGCACTGCCCAGCAGTACACGTCCCAGCCCATGTAGGTCATGCTGTTCTGCTTCAGCAGATCGTCGTAGAATTTTCCGGAGGCCACCAGGCTCTTGTGGTGTGACCCCTCCAATGGCGATTCGCCGCCTGTTATTCTCCATGACGAAGTCGGCGTAGCGGCTGTTTTGGTAAATGCCACAAAAATGATATTGAGAATAGAGATATCCGGCCTTTTCCGCGCCGAAGGCCTCACTGAAAAGCTCAATGAACAGGTCCTCGGCTTTGCTGCTGGAAGAGGAGTAGGGAACAGACATGGCAGTCACCTCATTTCTCCAGGACTTCTTTCCGCAAGATTTTCTTTTCAAAGCCGCCCCGTTTGGCGGCCTTTTCCTGTCGGATTTGCTCAAGCTGTTCCCAGCTCCAGCCCTTGGCGTTGACGACAGCCCGCATGACCTCCAGCATATCCGTCAGTTCTTCTAGGGATTTGCTCTCCTGGTACTCGGATAATTCTTCGTTCAGCTTGGCGTCCAGCATCTCCAGGCATCGGGTGTCAGACAGCGTTTCTATGATACAGGTTTTGCCGTCAGATTTAATGATTTCGGGAATGCGGTCGCGGACTAATTTGTTATATCGTTTAGTATGCATAAACGGATCGCCCCAGTCGTTACATCAAAAAAGCTTCCTGTTCAATGGTAACGCCATACTCCAAAATCCGTTGGATCGCGTCATCAAACAGCGGGAAATCCCCATTCTCCAGCGCTTGCGTCAGCCGTTCCAGATATTCCTGGGGGCGCAGAAGCCCATTCCCCCGATATGCAACAACATCCTCCCCGCCCATACGAAGGGGCAATAACCCAGGAATCAGAGCCTGCAATTGGGAGAACATCCGAAATCCCCCCAAGTCGATGTCGGCCCAAAAGAGCACCTGTGCCCCCTCCTGAACTGCCTCCGCAATTTTTATGAACAGTTTGCGCTTTTGTGGGCTAAGAAATCCCCCATGATAGACCGCCAACGTCCTTGCATCCAACTCAGAAAGTAGAAATTCATCGTAATTCGTCTTATTTTCGATGAACACAATTCTACTAATCCCGCTCAAAGCAATTGCCTGAATGGAGTCTATGGCGGTGCTGGGCAAAGCAATCCCAAAGGGCCAGACAGAATCCACATGGATGTTCCCCGTTTCTGTAGTAAGTACACACTTGCCGGATAGTTCGTACAGCTCCGGCCGCGCATAGATTCCCAGATACGCGAGCTGATCCCGAATACCCAGATCGCTCTGCTCGCAAGCCTCGGTTAGTCCCGGGCAATGGCTCCGGGCAATTTCCAGAAATGTCTCGCGAACATTGCGCTCAAAAAATTTGCTGTCGTGATAGCACCGGCTGCTGAATGCCCGCATGGTCACCGGCTCGCCCCGCAACGCATCGTACTGCACCAGCGCGGTCAGCAGTTCCGATAAAAATACCATATCCTTTTTACAGAAATGTGGAATAGCATATTTGTTTTGTGCTTTTTCGCACACTTCATCCCGCCAGTCTGCGACCCAAGGCGTATCCACATTAGCCAACCCGGCCTGAACTTTCCCCGCAACCCGCTCCGCCCGCACTCTGGGGTGCGTCCGGCCCGCAGCCTGATAGCACCGTTCCACAGCTTCCAGATTGAGCACCACCGCCGACAGTACCGGCCGATCCTTCACCCATTCAATAAAAACAAGCCCTTCCCATGCCAACTCCCCCGCCGCCCGGTTGAACCCATCACGGACATCCGCCTCCTGGTATTGGTACTCCGGCAGTTCTTTTTTATCTACACGAAGCATCACCCGGCGGCTCGATACCCCTGGTTCCAACATATGTTTGCTTCTCTCATACTTACCCAGCAGGCGGGACAGGATTATGCCTCGCTCCATTGCCCGGCCATCTCCTTTTCATAGGTCAGGATATGCATTTTGTACTTCTCTTTACTGACCAGCAAGGTCTTATCCGCCAACGGCATGATGTCAGCCAGCTTGTCCGGCGGAGTGCAGATGATAGCCTGCAAGCCCATCTTTCGCAGCAGCCGGACGCTCTCTACAATGCGGTCGCTGTCCATTTTGTTGAACGCCTCGTCAAAAACCACCAGCCGTACCGTATTGCTGACCAGTTCGGACAGGTTATTCACCTGGTAGAGCTGCGCAAAGGAGGCCAGCACGGCAATATAAAAAGGCGTCTGGGTCTCGCCACCAGATTTGGTATTCAACGTCTGAGACAACAGCTGCTTGGAGCCGTTTTGATCCGTGGTCTCCAGGTCAAATTTCAGATAGGTACGGAAATCCGTATACCGCTCTATGTTCTGCTGTAGTTCGCTCTGTTTTCGAGCGTTGAGCTGGGTATCATCGGACATGGCCAGGCGGCTGAATAAGTCCTCGATCAACCGTCCGTACTTCTGCTGGAAAGGCAGGGCAAGCAGGCCGCCCTCTCCATCCATTAGCTCTGGGGCCATAATCATATCATAATACTCCGCATAGTCCGGGTCCCGGTCTGCCCGGAATTGGTATTGATCCGTGCCAAACTGGGCCTGCTTCAGCGCCTTATTCAAGCTCTTCACCTGGTCTTGGACCTGGTCGATGCTGGATTTCAGTTTAGCCAGAAAATCGTTCTGGAACTGCTCCATAGCGCTCTCCCGGGCCGCCTGGATCTTCTCCCGGTATTTGGGCAGTTCGCTCTCTTCCAACCGCCGCTGCTCTTGGGCAAATTCATCGTTGACCATAGCGTCCACGTGAAAGGAACAGGGCTGAAACGCGCTGACGTAATCCTGCCGCGCTTTAAACAGCCTACTCTGCGCCGAATTTCGTTCGTTTTTGGTCTGAGCCAGCCGGTCCCGGAAATTCTTGGCCACGGCAGAGGCCCGTTTTAGCCGAACAAACTCCTGCTGGTAGCGGGGGATACCGACCTGCTCCACAAAGGTCTGGGTAAACTGCTCGCTCAGCGCGTCTTCTTTCCCTGTCTGCTGGCCGTATAGATCAGGTAGTTCCTCATATTCCAGCCGGCGGATGCGCTCCTCCAGCCGGGCTTTCTCCTGGGCATGCCTGGTCTTCTCCCCATCTAACGCAGCAATTTCTCGTTTGAGAAACTCAATCTGCCGCCGCTGCTCGTTCAGCCAGAACAGATCCAAGTGGGACAGCTCTTCGTCAAGCCGCTCCACCTCTGCCGTGATCTCTTGCCCCCGCTGAAAGTCCGCGCGGCGCTGTTCCACCGTGCTCTGCACAAAAAACTGGGTAAAAAGCGCCTCATGGCCTTTGTGCTTTGCCAATAAGGCCCCCACTGGCGTCCAGCCTGCAATCTCCGCTTTCGCGGCTTCCATCTCAGATTCCAGCCGCTCAATCCGCAGCGCCACCGCCCGGTGGCCGATGAACGCATCCTCCATCTGCTTCCTTCGCAGCGGGCGAACCACATAGCCCTGGTACAGCATGCCGTCCGCGGTCAGCGCCGTCTTATGCCGGCGCAGCTGGCTCACATGGGCGCAACACACTACCCGGCCCAACAAGTAGTCGATGTAGGTGCGGGCCAGTTCGTTGTCCGTCTCGATTTTCTGCGCCAGACTGTCGCCCCACGGCTTAATATTCTCCCGCTCCCGCAGCTTCGCGATGTCCACCAGTCCCAAAGGCCGGCCGCTGTAGTCGCCCTTGATCTTGTCATAGGAGGCCAGTGCCTTCTGATAGTGCTCTGGATCGATCAGCAAATAGAACTTCTGTGTGTTCAGATAGCCCTCCACCGCTTTCCGCCAGTGTTCCTCACCCTCCGCAATCTCCAGCACATCGGCCAGAATATCCACCCGGACCTCCTGGCCCGCCTGACGCTTCAGTTCAACGGCAAGGCGGTCGCGCAGCTGCAGCAGCTCTTTCGGATAGTCCTTAACGTTCCTGCGCAGGTTGGCCAGTGCCGCCCGTTGCCGGTCTTGTTCACCGTTCAGCTGTTGAAGTATTTCTTCCACCTTATAGGCTGTCTCCCGGACGGCAGCCATAAACCTGGATACAACCTCCTGGGCCTGCTCGAATACATCCGACGATTGGGTAAACACCCGGTCGTCACAGCCGCAGAACCCTTCGTACACCTTCTGAAGCACCCCCGCAGCGGTGTGTACAGATGTCAAAAGCGGCTCCTCCTCCCAGGCGGAGATTTTCTGCCCCAGGCTGCACAGCAGATTGGCTTCCCGCTTGATTTCCAGCACTGTGGACTGCACCTGGCCAAGCAAGCCCTTTTGTTCTTTTAGCAAGGCCCTTTTCTCCGCATTCAGCCGGTTTTCCTCATGAACTACATCGCTCTGTGCGCAGGCAGCGGTCAATTCTTCCTGCCGTCTCTGCTTCTCATCAATCTGCCCTGCAGCTTGCCGGAAGGCGCTTTCTTCCTGTTCCACCCCAGCCTGACAGTCCTTCTTCTCATTCTGTTTTTGGGCGATCCGGCCCTCCAAATCCTCTTTTTCCGCCCAGAGGACCAAGAAGCTCTGCTGCTCCCAGCGATCCAGCGCAGCCTGCATCTCCCGGAAAAGCTGGGCAATTTCCCGCAGCTTTTCCAGCTTTTCCTCCTGCCGCTGGGCCAGCTGCTCGTGGCGCTTGTAGTCCCGAATGTTCTGCTGCATGGTCTCAATATCCGGCTTATCCGGGATATCACAGATGTTTTCGGTGATAAACTTCTGGATATCCACAATGGGCCGGAAGGACACTGCCTTTTTCAACATCCGACTAACCTGCTCACTGTGGACGTTCCATTTGGCCAGCATATCCGTCCGGTACTGCTTCTGGGTATCGTACAGCTTGGCGCGGGCGCCATACTGCTGCCGGAGAAATGTGCGCAGGCTTGGGGTATCCATGGCCTCTCGGCCTGCCAAGAAGCAGTGTTCAGGAATCGTACCATCATAGATGAAGAAGTGCTCCTGGTTAACCCCGTCGTTGCGGCAGTCAAAGACTACTCCTGTGACAAACTGTGTTCCCTCCGTCTCGTCCTGAAACTCGCAGGCAATGTAGCTTGAAAAGTCCTTTCCCCGCCGGGAATAGGGTGAGTTTTCATCCATATCGGCCCGCAGATACCCGTCCAAGGTACGTTGGGACTTTTCATTCGCGGCCTGATTGAAATTGCGGGCGTTGGTCTCACCCAGAAGTGCGATTTGGAGCGCGTCAATGACGGTGGACTTCCCCGCGCCGTTTTTCCCAGTCAGGAAGTTCACATCGCCCACCTCAATGAGCTGCTTGGAAAAGTAGAGCCAGTTAATCAGCAGAATCTTCTTCAGCTTCTTCACTGTCCTCCTCCTTTCTCAGCACAGACACTACTGCCTCCAACTTCTCGCTGGATACCACCGTCAGCACTGTAGGCAGGATGGCAAATTTGCAGCTTCCCTGGTTGTATTTTCCCTCCAGGCGCTGAATCACGCAGTGGTTATCCAGCAGGGTCAAGGCCCGTTTCACTTCATCCATGTTGGGCTTGGCCGGGAGAATGGCATAATCCGTCACCACCTTTTCCAGTAGATCCCGGACGGTACAGATGGCGTCATGCTCCAGGCCCAGCCGCTCCTGGTTTTCGTCATAAATCATCCGAATGGCCAACAGGATCGCTGTCTGCTTCTTGTCTAAGTTACAACGGTTGGCCTCATCGGTGTTGATGACGTAAAAATAGCCGTTAAACTTGTCCCAGCGCAGATCCCAGTCCAGCAGGTAAAGGTAATTCCGCACCTCCTCATAATGGGCGGAGAGGAAAAAATAGTCCGGGTTGTTGACCCGGCTTTTGTCCGGTTTGCAAAGCGTCTTTATTACACAGGTCCGACCAAGCAGTTGGCCGCACACGGATTTGAACTGATCCAGCTCCTTTTGGGTTGCCCCATTGATCCAGTCAACGTTCACCCTGTACCCTCCCTGCGAATGATTTGAAGCTGGGGAATTGTATAGCCGTTCTCGGAGTAGCTGCCTTCCAGCTCCGCTACTCTGTATTTTGCCCTGGCATCGTTGCTGACCAGCACCGCCAGCAGGCTCATAATATACGCTTTATCGTCCCTCAACTCCAAATCCGATGAATAGCCCACGCCGGATTCCCCCAGCCACCGCTCAATGTAAGCAGCCACGGCGTTTCGGTCATACTCGGAGTGGAGCAGCAGCTCCGCCTGTAGTCTCGTCTCCGGGCTTAGCGTCTCCTCCTCCACCAGCACAGGGGCCGCTTTGATCCGTTTCCCAGGCCGCTTGCGGTACCAGAGGCTGCGTGGGGAAAGGCAGGCCTGCTCGTAGAGTTGGAACACCGGCTGGATCTGTTCTACCAGTTCCCCCGCCCGCCGGTTCCTGGACAGCGCCGTCAGGAGATAATTCAGGTTCCCTTTTACATTGTGATCCTGGTTGGTCAAGTTTTCAATCTTCTGGGTGGTGGCCCGGGTATACCGCCGGACCTGCTGATCGATCTCGTCCAGATAATCAAGCTGAATACTGTCGTAACGCTCCTTGACCCAAAACATTTTGCGTAACAGGTCGCTCCGGCAGGCGTCCAAGTTATCCGCCCGCCGGTCCTGAAGGGCCGCGCCAGCCATGGCCGTAAGCTGAGCGTTGTCCTCCAGCCATTCGTTCAGAATCATTTGAATAGGTATCCGATATTTTGGGACAGAATCCTTTATTTTCAAAGGACGAATGTATGCCTCCACCACTTTCTGGCCAAAATCGTCAAAATGGGACGCTAGCACCGTGTTAATCTCCCGCATATTAATCTGAAGCTGGAAAAAATGTTTTACGTTGTGATAGACCATTTGCAACAATTTAATCAGCGACTGTGTATTATCATAGGCGCTGTAAACCGCCGCCATTTTGTCATAGACGCTGTCCCCCTCGCTGGCCACCTTCAGCGTGGAATAGGTGCCAAACACGTAGGAGTAACCCCGCATAGGGCTGTCATCCCGCAGCTGGTGGAACAGCTCCAGAATCCGGCTGCTGTATCCGGGGACGGTGATGTACTCGTTAAAGTCCTCCCCACGTTCCTTCTCGAACCAGCCTTTGCTGCCCAGCTTCCGGATCAGGAACCGGGCCCGCCCGGAGACATCCCGCAGTTCCTCCTCATCGATGTCCTCCCCCTCGAAGGTGGCCTCTGCCAGCTGCTGTTCCAACCTGCTGCGCAGCATGGAATACAGTCTATCTTCCGGGATTTTCAGTCCCTCCTGATACGCTTCGTAGAGCACGTCCAGGGCATCGGAATAGATCACCCGGTTAGGAGATGCCAGGACAAAAAAGAGGTCGCTGGGAACCGCATCAAACAATTTCATGATGATCCCCCTATAGGAGTAAACTATGTTTGGATTTTTGATTTTTAACGGTGAACGTCCCGATATTGCGCTGGAAAACGGCACTCTATGCGGCGGTCTCCACTGCGGTGACTGCTTTCAATACTACGATGAGGGATGGACTGATGTTCGGCTGGAATATATGGATGGCTGGATTTTGGTTCATGGTCAGGTATACCAGGAAATCGTTTATGGTACACAGGTCAAAATTTAGACAGATACTACACTACAACGGCCTCACAGTTTTGCAAAGTACTCCTCGTCTATCTCATAATCTGTCACTTCTTTGACCCCAATGCCGAACTCAGCCAGCTTTGTGATAAATTCTTCGCCATCAATGAGGTCAATTTGTTGTTTGCCTGGAGAAGATGCTTCTTCAACCGCCGCCTTAGAAAATGAACCGGTTGTAATAAAGACACCTTTTTCAATGTTGGTTGTCAGCGATCCCCTAAAATCCCGGATATCCCCGGAACTCACCACCCCCTGGTACCGTTTGCACTGAAACGCAATATTGAAGCTGAATATCCCATTAATCCTCAGCTTACCCGTCCCGTCAATTCCTCCGTCCCCAGACTTTTTTGTCACCTCAACCTGGGTGAACCCACATTCGCGTAACACTCTTTGCGTGAGCCGCTCAAACGCATATGGATCCATTTTGGTCAGAACCTCATACAACTTCTTGCGCCAAGGGCGCACTTCTTCCGGCACATCCTCAAGCTCGTCATTTATCATAGCATCTTTGGATGAGATACCATTTTTGTGGCGAGCTTTTTCGATGGCATTCCCGTCAACAGTAGTCACGTTGGAAAATTCCGGCATAACAGACCATACGCCTCGTGCACTATTGGTGATGGCCCCATGCTTTTTCAATAGAGTCCTCGCCCATGCCAGTCTATAATTCACTTCACTCAAACTGCTATTAAGGTGGGGAATCTCCAGCACCTCATCTGAAAGCGAAAGCAGTTCTACTACTTTTTCATTGATTTCTTCATTTTTTCCAGAACCGCCCAAAATCTTCAATGCGGCGTATGTGGCAGTAATCAGATCCCCATATCTTGGAACTGTGCTTTTCCCGGCCATGGCACTGCCCTCCTAACGATTCCATAAACTAACCTTATGTGCCCAGACACACTATTTTTTGTATTATACGCCTTAACTCGTCAATTTTCAACCTACACTGTGGGATTTGCTCATTGTTATGATGCCACCGACTCGATCAGCTTCAGCACGTTCTTGATTGCCGTCCTGCGTCCATGCCTTTTCTGACATTTTTTCACCTTTTTATACCGTTTTATAAACTGTGTTGAGCATCTAAAAAAAGCCGAAAGCGTATGGCTCCTATACGCTTTCGGCTTTTTCTTTCACAGCCTTCGACCTTCGGCTACACATCCTCCAACCGTTCAAATTCCTTCAAATTCAGCTCCCGTTTCAGTTCCTCCTCGGTGGGCAGGTACGGCAGATATTTGGCGGCGTAAATCTGCCGGTTGTCCTCCGGCAAGGTCAATTGCACCAGGGTATCGCTCTTCTGGGCGCATAGGAGCAGTCCCACAGGAGGGTTATCCCCTTCATTCATCTGGTATCGGGTGTAGTAGTTCACGTACATCTGCATCTGCCCGATGTCCTGATGGGTAAGGAGCCCCGTTTTCAGGTCGATCAACACAAAACACTTTAGTATATAGTTATAAAACACCAAATCAATGTAAAAATGCTGTCCATCCACATTAAAATGCTTCTGTCGCGCCACAAAAGAGAACCCGCGGCCCAGTTCCAGGAGGAATTTCTGCAAGTGGTCGATCAGTGCCTGTTCCAGGGTCGACTCATAGAAATGTTCGTTGGCCGGGAGGTCCAAGAACTCCAGCACGTAGGGGTCCTTTATGATCCGCTCATACTCTGGCTTGGGTTCTGTGGTCTGGATCTCCGCCGCCACGCTCGCCTTATCCCGGCTGGCCAGCATCCGCTGGTAAAACATGGTGTTGATCTGCCGCTCCAGCTGGCGGGAGCTCCAGCCGGACTTTGCGCACTCCTCCAAGTAGAAGGTCCGCGCCTTTTCATCCGTTACCCTCATCAAAGAGCGGTAATGTGTCCAACTCAATTCGGAGCGCAGTGCGTTCACATTTGGGAACGCCAGATAGAACTGCCGCATATACCGCAGATTTCGGAGATTAAAGCCCTTCCCAAACTCCTTTGTCAGCCGTTCTGAAATGTATTTCAGCACCTGCTTGCCGTAGGCCGCCCGGTCATTCTCCCCGCAGGCTTCAAAAATTGACTTTCCGATATTCCAGTAGGCGGTCACCATGGCAAAGTTGACCGCTGTATAAACCTGCTGCTGCGCCTCGATCACATAGCCCCGGATGGAGCGGTAGGCGTCCTCCGACTGGGGCGCGTCCAGCGCACCCTCCTGTTTCATCAGTTCATCCATAAAACGTGTCCTTTCAGCCTGTACCATGATTCTTTATTGTAACACGTTTCGGCCCAACTAACAACCAAAATTACTTATGTATTCAGCCCCATCCGCTTCTCCAGCCTCAGCACCCCGGTGCAGAACCGCTCCCACGGCTCCAACGTTATCTGTGACGCCTCCGGATCCCGGCTCACCATTGATGGAGGCCAGATCAATGCGGAAAATCTCAATCTATCCGGGAAAATTACCTTTTCCGATTTGACCAGCAGCGCCAGAAACACCATCAATGGAGCGGTGACAAAGGCCGATGATGCCTATGCGCTGGCCTCCAAAGTGCAGGTACCGGACTATATCAAATCCACCTACATTGACAGTGCCACAGTGCGCCCCCCACCATTGAGGGGGGCACGGTGAGCGGCGCGGAGCTGTTTTTCGGGGCGGGTGGATCAGTGGGCAAGCTGTTTGCCAACTATGGGTTTGATGGGGAGGGTTACACCGAGCTGGTGCAGCTTGGCTCAAACGCCGGCATTGCCATCATTGCCACCACAAACATCCGCATTGGGGGAAATTCCCTGTGGCTGGATGTGGAGGCAGACAATATCCGGGTGAAGAAAAACGGAGAATGGGTGAGACTGACGGCGATATAGATTAGGAGGATGGGATGAAACTGATTGATGTGGCTGTGGCCTATATCGCCGCAGCGGAGCTGGAAGGGCAGGAGCTGCCCTATGGGCTGGCGGCTGCCCTGTGTGTGTTGAAAAAAGAACTTCAAGAGGCGGCCATGTTCTATCTCCGGGAGGAGGCAAAACTGATGGCCAGGTATGGCGCGCAGGATGAGAAGGGCGGTATCCAAGGGGCAAACGGGCGCTTTGTCTTGAAAGATCCGGCCATGCTGAAGGAATATGAGAAGGAGCGGACTGAGCTGGCGCAGACGCCAGCACCAGTACGGGTGGAGTGCCGCAGGGTGGCGCCGCCGGAACGGATCAGACCGGGCCACCTACTGGCGCTGGAGCCATTTCTACAGTTTGAGGAGGGGAACGGATGAGGCTGCCCAATTTGGTGTATGCCGGGGGAGTTGGCAGGGGGGGACAAGCCCAATTTGGGGGCTATAACCACAACCTGGGGGCAGGAGATGGGGAGCTGTGGGATATGCAAAACCTCACCAGCGACTACTTTCCGCTGCTGGCCAGCCGTGCTCCACGGCTGCGTTGTCATAGGCTGGAACAGCCAGGGGGGCTGTATTGCTGGGAGAAGCTGTGCTGGGTGGATGGAACCGGGTTCTACTTTGATGGGAAACTGCGCGGCCAGGTGAGCCAGGGCGAGAAGAGCTTCACCGCCCTGGGGGCATATGTGGTCATCATGCCGGACAAGGCGTGGTACAACGTGGACACAGGGGAATTTGGCTCTATGGAGTCTGTGTGGAGTGGGGATCGCCTGACATTTTCCAATGGACTTTTGTTTGAGGAAGAGGCGGAGTGTAATACCATCCAATGTCCGGGGATAAACTGGTCAGACTTTTTCCGGGCGGGGGATGCGGTCACCATTGAGGGCTGCAATATCCACCCGGAGAACAACAAGACTTCCATTATCCGGGAGATCAATGGAGACAAGCTGAGCTTTTATGAATATGTGTTCGTGCTGGATGGAGAGGAGGGGACCACTCCCTACACTGAGACGGGGAATTTGAGCGTCAAGCGCACGGTGCCCGATATGAGATATATCTGTGAGAATGAAAACAGGCTGTGGGGATGTGATGAGCGCACCATCTATGCCTGTAAGCCGGGGGATATCTTTAACTGGAATGTGTACGATGGGTTGGACACGGACAGTTTCTATGTGGACACCGGATCGGCGGGGGTGTTCACCGGATGCTGCGCCTATTTGGGGTATCCCATCTTCTTCAAAGAGGAGCATATTTACAAAGTGTATGGCTCCCTTCCCTCCAATTTTGAGGTGATGGGTTCGGCCACCTTGGGGGTGATGGCCGGCAGTCACAAGAGTCTGGCCATTGCCGGCGAGGCGCTATTTTATCTGTCCCGGGCGGGGATAATCGCATACCAGGGCGGTGTGCCGCAGCCAATTGGGGCGGCCTTTGGCAAGAGCCGGTTCCGGGCAGGGGTGGCCGGATCAGATGGGCTGAAATACTATGTGTCCATGGAGGATGAGCTGGGGGATAGGCGGCTGTATGTCTACGACACCCAGCGGGGCCTGTGGCATGTGGAGGATCACACGGAGGCCAAGTCATTTGCCTTTTACGATGGGGCGCTGTACTGGCTGGACGCCGCGGGGGACATCTGGGCGGCAGACCAAACCGCCGTGGGGCACTGGCCGGAGGGGGCGCAGAGCGAGGGGCCGGTGACGTGGTGGGCAGAGTTTTCCGACTTTACCGACAACGACCCAAACAAAAAGGGGCTGGGCAAGCTCCAACTCCGGCTGGAGTTAGAGGCGGGGGCCAGCGTCAGCGTGTACTTAAAAATGGATTCTGATCACGAGTGGAGGCTGGTGGACCAGCCCATAGATCAGCAGGCCAAGCGCAGTTATATACTGCCCATTGTGCCCGAGCGGGCGGATCATTACCGCTTAAAACTGGAGGGTGTAGGAGAGTGCCGGGTGTACTCTATCACCAGGGGGCAGTATTCAGGATCGGACTTGCGCTCCAGGCCGGGGCGAAACTGAGGAAAGGAAGATGGGTTATGGCTTATACCTATGAAAATTTTTTAGATCAGGCGCAAAAGTCCGGGCTTTACAGTCAGTTTTCCCAGTCTGATTTGGACACCGCCAGCAAGCACCCAGAGTTTGGCATGTCCATTTTGTCGCTGAAGAAGGACTATGCCAACGCCACCACCGATGAGCAGCGCCTCTTGGCAAACACCGCAGCGGAGGAGCTGCGCAAAAGCTATGGAAACTACACCGGCGGCGAGGATGGAAGCAAATACTACTCGGCGGGCAAGATTCCGGGACAGATTGATACTACGCTGGATAAAATGAACGGTTACGGTTCGTTTTCCTATGACCAGCCTGCGCCTACCTACAATAACCAATACGCCCAGTACCAGCAGGACTTGCTAGATCAGATTGTCAACCGGCCAGAATTTTCCTGGAGCAAGGAGCAGGACCCAAACTGGAGCGCCTATAAAAAGCAGTATCTCCGGGAGGGGGAGCGTGCCACCGCCAACGCTTTGGCGCAGACCTCTGCGGCCAGCGGCGGCAGACCGTCCAGCCGGGCGGTGACAGCGGCCACCCAGGCGGGGGACTACTATGCGGGCAAGCTGGCAGATACGATTCCAACCCTATACCAGAACGCCTATCAGCGGTATCTGGACGAATACACCATGAAGCGGCAGGACCTGGGGACGGTGAACGCCCAGGAACAGATAGATTATGGCAAGTACATGGATCAGCTGGGACAGTGGAATACAGACAGGAGCTTTTCCTACCAGAAGTATCTGGATGATTACATCAGGCTCCAATCCAACCTGGGGGCGCTCCAGGGACAGGATCAGGTGGACTATAGCCGCTATATGGATGAGATCAACAGAAAGGACAACCAGGAGGCGTTGGAATACCAGCGGGGCCAGGAGGAAAAGACCTTCTACCAGAAGCAGTTGGATGCCATCTTATCCGCCGGCGGGGCGCCCAGCGCCGAGTTGGTGGGCCAGTCCGGGTACTCCAATGAGTATGTTAAGGCCCTGCAAAATTACTACCAGCAGCAGGCGGCTGCCGCTGCCGCCACAGGGAGCAGAGGGGGAAGCTCCAGCGGGAGAAGCTATAGGAGTACCGGAGGGAACACCACGTCCGGTGCCAGCCAGGACTATGACCAGCTGTTTGCAGCCGCAAAGGCCAGCGGACACCCACAAAGCTATATTTCCAACAACTATAAGAAGTTTGGCTTTACAAACTCGGGCGGACTGTATAACGACTATAAGACTTGGTTGGATGGAGGAAACGGAACGGGCGGCACAAGCCAGAGCGGGTCAACTGCTACTGGTACAGGGTTGGGGACTGCTGGATATACTATTGTGATGGGACAGGTTGGCCTTGCGGCGAAGAGTGGGGATATGAGCAGGGCGCAGAAAATTCTGGATGGGGCTTGGCCCGGGATGAGTGCTGCCGAGCAGGAAGCGACATTGTCATGGATGGAACAGAACGGCATGAAGTATTGATAGGAGGACTACGATGGGGAAGTTGGGAAAAATTGGGGGGCCGACGCCTCAGTTAACCAGTCTGGGGAAATGGGATCGGGGGACATCAGGAGAAGAAAAGAATGATACAGCTCAGGGTACGCAGAAAAAGGAAAGCGCTTCCTTCCATACATCAGATACCGGAAATCAAGCACCGAGGTTGCTCAGTTTAGGAAAATGGGAAGCGCCACAGGTGAAACCTGTTTCCCAGACCGGGCTGGAGCAGAGCGCGGCCCCGACAACAAGAACGACCGTTCCCCCCAGGGCGTGGCAGCAGCAGGGAAGGGCGGAGACGGAGCGAAACCGGTTTTTAAAGGAGATCGGGGCAGAGGCTGCCACCCTTCCCATCCCAACCCCAGATGCGAACAACATAAACTATAGACAGGTCACCAGAAATCTGGACCAGGCCAGGCGGGATGTAGACACATACGCTTCAAAACGAAAGTTTGACATATACTTCGGTACAGAAAAGGAGGACACGGAGCGGACGAGGCAAGAGGAGGCAGCCAGGGCTAGAGTAAAGCAGCTGGAGGCCGCCCAGGCGCAGTTGGCAGGGCAGATTTACAGGAGCAGGGAGCAGGAGGTCACCCAGCGGTTGGCACAGGATCAGAGCGCCACGGCAATCTATCAAGAGGCTAAGAATCTGAAATATGGGAGAGACGCGGCGGAACATCTTGTATCTTTGCTTCGGGAAGGTCTGGGCAGGGAGCAGTGGGAGGCGCTGGCCAAGCAGGTGAACGAGATGTACGGCCTATCCATTGGCGCAGATGGAAACCGGGTGAAGGACATCAACACGTTGGAGAAGTTGCTGAGGGATGACCGCAACCACGAAACCAACCTGGCTAAGGACCTGGCCCAGCGGGGATATGACTATAACCGCCTGAGGGAGTATGACAAGCGGCAGACCGCCGCCCAGTGGGCGGATAAGGCCAGGGAGCAATATGCCCAGATGGCCAATGAGCATCCGGTGCTGTCCTCCGCGCTGACTTTGGCCGCCGCCCCCGCCCAGGGGGTTGACTACCTGAATCTGCTCTTTGGCAACATGGGGCGCAATGACCCAGGAAACCTAAATACTTACCGGCCCTTGACCTCAGACGAGATGACCATCACCAACTTTGTGAGCACGGTGCGCCAGACGGTTGGACAGGGCATTCGGGATGGGATGGAGAATAAGCTGATTGGAAATGTGCTGGGCTTTGTCTATGACACGGGTATGAGCATTGGGGATAGCGCAATCCAGGTGGCGACAATGGGACCGGCGGCCACTGTGTTTATGGGGGCTTCGGCAGCCTCCAACGAGGCCAAGAGCGTACTGGACCAGGGTGGCAGCAACCGGCAGGCTTTTTTGGCCGGAGCGGCGGCGGGGGCGGCGGAAGCGCTCTTTGAGAAGATCAGCATTGACAATCTGCTGTCCAAAAAGAGCGTGACCGGGTGGCGCTCCTGGCTGAAGGAGACGGCCAAACAGGCGGGGGTGGAGGCCAGCGAGGAGGCCTTTACCGAGATCGCCAACATCATATCCAATGCAGCCATCATGGGGGACAAGAGCGAGTTTGCCACAAATGTACGCCTGTACCAGAGCGCGTTGGGGATGAGCGAGGAGCAAGCCAAGCGCGCTGCATTTTTGGACTGCGTGGGCCAGGTGGCCCTGTCCGCCGCGGGAGGCGCGCTGTCCGGAGGGGTTATGGGCGGCGTGACCAACGCCTTTCAATGGCGGGGAAGCGGCAGCACCAAGGGCGCTCAGACAGCCAATGGGATGGAGGTGGAGGCCGTCCAGCCACAGGGAAATCCCACGGCATTGGAACAGGGTGAGGGCGTTGCCCAGGCCGTTATGGACGCTCAGGAGGGGCAAAACAAAACCGCCTCCATAGAGGAGACGGTGAATGAAAATGGGCTGGTAGCTCTGCCAAAGCGAGAGCGGGAGAATTTGTC
The DNA here is from genome assembly GCA_932222125.1 of uncultured Clostridia bacterium. Classification (GTDB taxonomy): domain Bacteria; phylum Bacillota; class Clostridia; order Oscillospirales; family Oscillospiraceae; genus Enterenecus. The sequence continues at coordinate 40,750 of CAKNZJ010000047.1, forward strand.
CAGCGGGGTGAGAAATAAGATTGTATCCACTTTCCAGGACGCGGTGCATTTTGTGCGCAATGCCTTGGGGAACAAGCAGAATGTGGACAAGGCGTACTTGGGCAAGGTGTCAGACACAGTGGCCCAGCAGGTCATGGATGCGGCAGGGATGGATATCCGGGGATACAATGCCATTCTGCACAGCGACAACGTGCGGCACATAATAAAGCACCACGGGAACGAAAAAGCGGAGGCGGCCCGGGGACAAAGGGCGGTGACGGAAAACGATATTGCTATGATCCCGCAAATCCTTGCAAGTCCTGATAGGGTATACCAATCAACGAGGAATGATGCGTATGGAAGACCGGCACTGCTTTTTGAGAAGGAGATGGGAGGCAATTATGTCACAGTGCAAGCGGTGACAGACGGAACTAACTCGATCACGACAGATACCCTGTATATACAACAAAAGAAGAACTCGCAAGGCACAGGGTATAATGCCGGCCAGGTGGCTGACCCTACACTTAACGCCCGAAGCGTACTGCCGCAAAGTTCTTCTGAGAACAATATAGCACAGTCCAATGGGGAAGTCAATGTGCAGACCACACAGCCGGGCTTTCACGATATGCGCTCGCCCACGCCGCTGGCCAGCCCCATCAACCAGTCGGACGCCCGGCAGCTGGACGCCATGGGGAAGGCGCTGGGGTTGCCCATCTATGTGGTGGACGCCACCACGGACAAGAACGGTTGGTATCAGAATGGGGAGATCTTTATCGCGGAGAACACCAACAGCCCCATGATGGACGTGGCCAAGCATGAGATCACCCACCACTTGAAGCAGGCTGCCGCGGAAGCGTACCAGCAGTATGTGGACCAGGTGGAGCGGCTGATGGGGGCGGACTTTGAGCGGCAGGTGGAGCTGGTTCAAGCGGCCTATGCCCAACATGGACAGCAGTTGGACCGGGAGGGGGCGGTGGACGAGTTGGCCGCCGAGTTCGCCAAAAACCTTGTGACGGATGAAAGCCTGTTCCAACGGCTGGCCAGGGAGAATGTGGGCTTGGCCAGACGGATCTATGAGGCGTTGCGCTCCTTTCTCCAGCGGGTGCGGGACAGGCTGACCAGAAAGCAGGCCAGCGATTTGGAGCGGGTGGCCAACAGCTGGGAGGCAGCATTGACCCAAGGGGCGAAAAATAGCCGGGATGGGCAAGTGATGGAGCCGGATGGAGCGGCGCGCTATTCCATCAATCCAGGATTTGCGGACGCAATTGACCGGTGGGATGGAAAGGCGGATATATATTTTCATTTAGGCACTACATCAGAGGCCATGCAGAGCATCGGCGTGGATGATAGAAACATTGTAATGCGAAGCGCTAAGGCCGCAGAGATACTAAATAAGCACAAAGGAATGACCAAGGATATTATGAAACAGGTGCCGGAGGTGTTGGAGCATCCTGTGATGGTTCTGAACTCTAGAAGCGCATCTCCGGACAACAACAATCAGAGCAGCCGCATTTTGTTGTTCGGGGAGGTTTATGATACAAACGGCGCCCCGGTGACGGCGGTGTTGGAGTTGAGACCAACGCTGAGCGGCGGCGAGATACAAGACTATAATTTGCTGGTGAGCACCTATGGAAAAGATAAAAACCTCCACCAAATGGTGGAGGAAAGTGAAGTTCTGTACCTAGATAAAGATAAGAATAGAACCGATACCTGGTTACATGGACTAGGGCTCCAATTGCCTTCGTATGAAACCAAGTATGGTTCTATTGGAAACATATCATATGGGGACGGATTTGTCAAGATAAAGGGGACCCCATGGCAGGAGCTGACTGGTACAAAAACAGAGGCAGACGCAACCATAACGGGAAACCAGTTGCCGGGAGCCCGCAGAAGAGTTACGCCTACCTTGGAGCAAAGTATAACCGATGGGGGCGGCGCTGCCAAGGGAGGGACGCCGGGCAGCGGAGAGGGGCAGGCCTCCCTGCGCGGGACGGAGGATTTGGGTAGGCAGATCTATGAGCTGACCCAGCAGAACAAGCGGCTGGAGGAGCGCAACCGGCAGCTTCAAACCCAGATGCGTCGGAGCGATGGGGCGGGCACCGACCAGGCGGCGGTGAAGCGCACGGCAAAGAACCTGCTGAAAGAGTACAGCAGCACAGCGGATGTGGAGCAGGTGGGAGGACAGATTCAACGGCTGTACGACAGCATGGCGAACCCAAGCCGTGAGGGCAGTTTATCCGAGCGGGAGATGCGCCAGACGGCGAGGGATGTGGCGGAGGACATCATCAGCCAGACCAGCATCCTCAACGATGAGATGTACCAGGAGTACAAGGATTTGCGGGATCACCTGCGCACCACCAAGATCAATGTGCCCCAGGAGCTGTGGGGCGAGCTGGAGGTCAAGGGAGGATACAACCAGTTCCGCAAGGAGAATATGGGGCGGCTGAATCTATCCTCCAAAGAGGGGGCCGCCATTGAGCAGGTGTATCAGGAGCTAGCCTACAACTACCCTGGGTTATTCAACGAGTACGAGGTGAGCCACCCGGCGGACCAGTTGATGCAGATGGCCCAGGCGCTGGATACGCTGCGGCCCACCACGGAAAATCCATATGCCGGAGACCCGGGGGCGGTGGAGTGGCTGGCCGGGGAGATCATGGAGCGGTTTTATGACCTGCCACAGCAAAAGCCAACCTTTGCAGACCGGGCCAAACGGCGCCAGGACCGGGCGGTGGAGCGGGAGCGGCAGGCCGGGCAGGAGCGGATGCGGCGGGCGTTGGAACGGCAAGGAGAGAAAATCAAACAGCTGGAGCGGGAAAACGAGAAGAGGATGGAATTGCAAGCCCGCAAGTGGGAGCGCCTGGAGACCAATCAGAAGCGGACGGCTATCCGCCGGCATGCGGAAGTGCTCAGCCGGAAGTTGCTGCGGCCTACGGACAAGCAGCACATCCCGGAGAGGTTTCGGGGAAGCGTTCTGGCCCTGCTGGACGTGATTGACCTGGAGAGCAAGTATGGATATCTGCCCAAGGGGGACGGCACCTTCCAGCGGGTGAACCAGACGGAGGCCCAGGAGATGGGCATCCAACTGGAGCCAACCAAGCGCACCCATGCGGCCAGGGACCTGAAGGCGGCTTATGATGCGCTGCGGACGGACCCGGAATTTACCGGCGCGGTGGACCCGGATTTGGCGGACAAGCTGGAGGCGGTGGCAGAGATGGGCCAAGTGCGTCTAGCGGACATGGACAAGGGGCGGCTGGCTATAGTAGAATATATACTAGGTAAGGAGATTTTTGCAGAATACAATACCATCGTTGACATAACGATATCCACAAGATTGCCTATGTGCAGCGAAGAAGTATCGGTGATTTGATTGGAGGATAGACAGAAGGATATGGATAAAGAGAATAAACAAATATTAACTAAATACATACGGAGGGCAGTGCTACTGCAGTAGC
>CAKNZJ010000048.1 GCA_932222125.1 uncultured Clostridia bacterium
CTGAGAACGGAAGCATCACCTTTGAGTTCGAGGACCGGGCAGGGAACAGAGGCACTGCGGAGGCGAGTGTGACTTGGATTCAAGTAAATACGGATATAGGTGGGGATTGGACGCGGCCGAATCCTCCAACGCCGACTATTACTTACAGCACCACCGGCCTTACTAATCAGAATGTGACAGTTATCCTTTCCTTCTCAGGTTCAAATGCAACAATTACCAATAACGGAGGAAATGCCGCCTACACCTTTACTGAGAATGGCAGCTTTACCTTTACCTTCAAGGATGCCGCAGGAAATATAGGAACAGCAACAGCTACCGTTACCTGGATTGACAAAGAGGCGCCAACTGCACAGCTGGAGTATGAAACCATTGGCAACAAGGTGATTGTAAGGGTGGTAAATCCAAGCGAAGAGATCACGTACCAGGATGGAACGGGCATCTATGAGTTTACCGCCAATGGCAGCTATGAAATTGTCTTCTATGATAAGGCTGGAAATACGGGGCGGCTGGTTGCGGTCATTAATACGATCCGGGACAATCAAGGACAAGTGGAAGATGGCAGCAATAACAATGGTAATACAAATGACACTACCAATGACACTACCAATAGTGGTAACAATAGCAGCGTGAATGGTGGTGTCATTGGCAGTACAAATGGTACTACCAATAATGGCAGTAATAGCGGCACCATTGAAAATGGCAATGGACAAGAAAATAATACCAATCAGGGTGGTGCCAATACAGGAATCGATGCTGTCGAATACAGGCAGTTTACTGCAAATAATGTGATGGTAGAGGTGCCGGAAAATATCATAGGCGAGGGAGGAGTTTTCAAAGCAGAAAGCTTTACATTGACAGAAGAATTTAAGCAAAAGGTTGGGGCGCTCAGCGAGTATTTTGACCTTTATCTGGAAGATCAGGATGGAGTTCGGATGGAGATCACTTCAGACCAGTTAATTAAAATTAGCATCGCCTCCAGTCAAGGGAAGAAGCTTCTTGGTGTATATGAGTTTGTGAATGGTGAGATGAAGCCTGTAGACTATATTGAAAATGGGGACAATATTGAACTTACTGCCTATACCTTGGGTCAGTATATCGTTTCCTATGATGAGGCAACCGCGGAAATTGATGGCGTGGAAGTCTCCCCAGATACGACAGAAAATTCTTCAGGAAACAATATTGTCCTGTGGATTCTGATGGGAGCAGGCATTCTGATCCTTGCAGGAGGAGTCCTATACTTCTTCTTGGGAAAATCAAAGAAATCAGAGAAGTAGAGCGTCTGACATAACACAAAAAAGATCTTGAGCGCATGAATGCGCTCAAGATCTTTTTTGTGAAAATGGGGCGGCTCCATGACCTATAATCAACTGGGGAAGGATAAAAAGGAGAAAGCGAGGGTGGAAGATAGGTTGGGAAAGGGATGCCATCTTGGAGGGGGCAGAGGCGTAAGGGGCGGTTTTGAGGATGTGATGTCAGTGATTTTGGTGGAAGCTCACTTAACTTATGGAAGCGTGAGAGGTAAAATTGACAAATTGAGGCCGATAGTATATGATAGACAAAAAATCGGATTGCACAGCATAGGTATTGGACACCACGGTACTGGATATGTTGACGTGTTATTGGATGGAGAGGAGAAGGACATATGATAAGACAGCATAGAAATGAGACTGAGATCCTCTCTGCCAGGGTGGGACTAGAGTAGGAAGCATACTGGCATCTGCCGCTGGTATGCTTTTATATGTCAGCTGAGGAGGGAAGGGTGTGGAGCGGGAGATCATCACCAGCAGGAGCAATCCTCTTCTGGTCAAGGTGCGAAAGCTCAACAGCCGCCGCGCCGCTCGCCGGGAAGCCGGAATGATTGCAGCAGAAGGGTCCAGACTACTGGAAGAGGCGCTGCGGTGGGGCGCCGCCGTGGATACGGTCATCTGCGCCCCAGGCGTCTCATTGCCAAAGCTGCCCCATGAAGTCCGGGTGGTGGAGGTGAGCGACAGCTTGCTGGCCTCTGTGGCAGACACCCAGTCCCCTCAAGGCATTGTGTTTCTGTGCAGAATGGAGTGCTCAACATTGAGGCAGCCGTTAGCGGGCAGTCGTTACTTGCTGCTGGACGGTGTCCAGGATCCGGGCAATGTGGGCACCATCTGGCGTACCGCCGATGCCTTTGGGGCGGATGGGCTGATGTTGTGCAACGGCTGCGCTGACCCATGGAACCCCAAGACCGTTCGGGCCACCATGGGAGCGGTGTTTCGCTTACCGGTGTACGAAGCGGAGTTGGAGCTGGCCGCGGAACGGTTGGCCCAGGCGGATATTCCCTTGTATGCCGCGGCATTGGGAGAGTTCACCGTAGATGTGCGGAATGTAGACCTGGGCCGGGCGGCAGTGATGATTGGCAGTGAGGGGCGAGGTGTGTCCCAACAGGGACTGGCCCTGTGTCAAGGGACGGTGAAGATTCCCATGCGGGATCGGTGTGAATCGTTGAATGCGGCCGTGGCTGCCGCTGTGGTGTTGTGGGAAATGGTCAGATAAGAAAGGGGGGAGATTCTGCATGTCAAACCTGAAGTATTGGCTGTGGCTGTCAGACCGCAAGGGTTTGACAGGACAGTTCGCTATCCAGGTATTGGAGCACTTCGGCTCTCCGGAGAGCGTCTATTTTGCTGATCGGGGAGAGTATGAGCTGCTTTCGGGAATGACAGCGGAGATTGTGCGCTCCCTTGAGGATAAGACGCTGGATCGGGAGGATCAAATCCTGGGTGACTGTGACCGGCTGGGCATCCGACTACTGACCCTTCAGGATGCTTCCTACCCCGAACGGTTAAAGGCTATCCATCAGCCGCCGATGGTACTCTATCTCAAGGGACGTCAGGTGACCTTTGATGAGGAGGCGGCCATCGCCATTGTTGGCACTCGATTGGCTACTCCTTATGGGGTGCAGACTGCTGCCCAGTTATCTGCGGATCTGACAAGAAGTGGGGCACTGGTGGTCACCGGTCTAGCACAGGGAATTGACGCGGCTGCCCTTCGGGGTGCGTTAAAGGTTGGCGGACCAGTGGTTTCGGTGCTGGGCGGTGGCGTTGACGTGGTCTATCCCAGAGAGAACCGGGAGCTGTATGAAGACGTGGCCACAGTGGGCACGCTAATTTCAGAGTATCCGCCGGGGACAGAGCCTAAGGGGAGCCATTTTCCCATCCGAAACCGTATCATAAGCGGCCTAACCATGGGTGTGATTGCGGTGGAAAGCGGGGCGTCCGGAGGCACACTTCATACAGTGAACCATGCGTTGGAGCAAAACCGGGAAGTATTTGCCGTGCCCGGCCCTGTCAACGCGCCAGGCAGTGTGGGCACCAATCTTTTGATTCAGGAGGGAGCGGCCAAACTCGTTATGAGTGCAGAGGATGTCCTGTGCGAATTTGTGGATTTCTTTCCGGGCCGCCTGGGATATAAAGGCCCCTTGCCGCCAAAGATAAAAGAGGAGCGGCTACGTGGAGCCGCTGTTGTGCCGCCCTCCAGGGAGCGCCACAGGGCCAAGCGGGATAAGGGATTAGCGGAGAAAAGCCGCTCCAGGATAGAAACCCTTCTCTGGGCAACAGTAAAGGGGAAGCTTACCGATGATCAGCGGGAGATTTTGCTGGCACTGGACGGTCAAACAATGAAGGCTGACGACGTGGTTGAGCTGACTCAAATACCGGCCCGCCGGGTGTTATCCGCCCTAACCCTGCTGCAGATCCAAGGCTATGTGGCAGAGGAGAGTGGTCGGCGGTTTCGTGGAGCCGTGAAATTGAAAATGGAGTAGTAGGCATCTATGGCTAAAAAAAATTTAGTGATTGTGGAGTCGCCGGCAAAGGCGAAGACCATTGGAAAATATCTGGGACCCGACTATGAGGTAAAGGCTTCTATGGGGCATATCCGGGATCTGCCAAAGAGTAAGCTGGGAGTGGATGTGGACACTTTTGAGCCGGAGTACCAAAATATTAAGAATAAAGAAGACACCATTGCAGAACTGCGCCGGGCAGCGAAGTCCAGCCAGCGGGTCTATCTGGCCACCGACCCGGACCGGGAAGGGGAGGCTATCTCCTGGCACCTTCAATCTGTATTGGATGTGCCTAGAGACAAGACCTGCCGGGTGACCTTCAATGAGATCACCCGTAAGGTGGTCACTGAGTCCATTGCCAGCCCTCGGGACATCGATCAAAACTTGGTGGATGCGCAACAGGCCCGCCGGGTGCTGGACCGTATCGTGGGCTATCAGCTCTCACCTCTGCTGTGGAAAAAAATCCGCCGTGGCCTGTCCGCAGGCCGGGTGCAGTCGGTGGCCACTCGTTTAGCGGTGGAGCGGGAGGAGGAAATCCGTGCGTTCCAACCCAAGGAGTACTGGTCTATTACCGCGGACCTGTCTCGCATTGCCCCAAACCTGGGAAGATTCAAGGCTGACTTCTATGGCAAGGATAAGCGGATGGAACTGGGCAATAGAGATGAGGTGGAGCAGATATTATGTGCTGTAAAGCAGGCTGATTTTATCGTGAGCGCAGTGAAGCGGCAGGACAAAAACCGCTCACCCGCTCCGCCCTTCATCACCTCTACCTTACAGCAGGAGGCGTCCCGGAAGCTGAACATGCCGCCCCGGCGCACCATGTCGATTGCCCAGCAGCTCTATGAGGGGATAGACATCGAGGGGGTGGGTACCGTTGGTCTGATCACCTATATGCGTACCGACTCCCTGCGCCTGTCTGAGGAAGCGCTGAGCGCCGCGCGCAGCCTGATTCAGTCCCGGTATGGAAGGCAGTACTGTCCGGATAACCCACGTCTTTTCAAATCCAAGGGCGGTGCGCAAGATGCCCATGAGGCCATTCGTCCCTCCGATGTGAACTTGGACCCGGAGGAAGTGCGCAAGAGCCTGACGACGGAGCAATATCGCCTGTACAAACTGATTTGGAGCCGGTTTTTAGCCTGCCAGATGGCCTCCGCAGTCTATGACAGCGTGTCGATTGAGGTGAAGGCCGCAGGCTACCAATTCCGGGCAAGTCACTCATCCATCAAGTTTTCCGGTTTTATAGCTGTCTATGAGGAAGGCCGGGATGACGATGAAGAGGCGCCGCAGTCCCCCTTGCCTGACCTAAAAGCGGGAGAGAAGCTAACCCTCAATAGCATGACCCCGGACCAGCACTTTACCCAGCCCCCTGCCCGATTCACTGAGGCCACCCTTATCCGGGCCCTGGAGGAAAAGGGAATTGGCAGGCCTTCCACCTATGCGCCCACCATCTCCACTATCACGGACCGGGAGTACGTGGTGAAGGAGGGAAAACACCTTCGGCCCACTCCCCTGGGCGAGGTGGTCACGGGATTGATGAAGGATAAGTTCCCGGATATTGTAGATTCTCAGTTCACCGCACAGATGGAAGGGGAACTGGACAAGGTGGAGTCGGGAGAGGTGCAGTGGAAGCAGGTGCTGTCCGAATTCTACGGAGACTTTGACGCTGAGCTCAAGAAAGCGGAGAGCGAACTGGATGGAGAGCGCATCAAGGTACCTGACGAGGTATCCGAGGAGGTGTGCGACCTGTGCGGCCGCAACCTTGTGATCAAGTCTGGGCGGTTTGGCCGGTTTTTGGCCTGTCCCGGCTGGCCTGAGTGTACCTTTACCAAACCACTGGTGGTGGAGATGCCGGGCAAGTGCCCCAAGTGCGGCGGACGGCTGGTGAAGCGCACCGGGGTGAGCAAAAAGACCAGTAAACAATATACCTACTATTGCTGCGAGTATTTGAACAGCAAGGATGAGCGGAAACGGTGCGACTTTATGACCTGGGACGTGCCGGTAAAGGATAACTGCCCGATGTGCGGACAGACCATGTTTAAGCTGTCCGGACGAGGCTATAAGCGGCCTTTCTGCATCAATCCGGATTGCTCCAACTTCACGCCGGAGGATCAACGGGGCGGATACAAGAAAAAGACAGAGACTTCAGGCGAGCAGGCAGCAGAGCCAGATAAAAAGGCCACTGCGAAGAAAACACCGTCTGGGACCAAAAAAGCCGGGGAAAGCAAAACCTCCGGGAAAAAGACCGGTACGGCCAAAAAGACGGCTGCGAAGAAGACTGCCTCTAAGAAAAAGCAGGTATAGTTCAGCGAGCCAACTCCATGGAGAGCCGGAATCCGGCGTGGAACAAGGCCCGCTCGTGGAAAAATATAAGCTGATTCTGCTGATCCAACAGTTCGCTGAGGTATTCCCAAGCCTCTTTGGCCAGCAGAAGACGGAGGTGTCTGATCTGTTGATCAGCACAGAGACGGGCCGCTGCATATCCGTGCTCTTGATTAAGCAGGGGGCGCACCGTATGTTCTTGGGCGTAGTTGAACAGGACTTCCATTGCATCAGTCATAAGTATCAACTCCAGTGTGAATCTAAGATACGCATATTATATATGTATCTTAGGTGCGTGTCAAGGGGGATAGAAAATGCTTGGCGAGCGCATGAAAATATTGCGAAATGAACGAAAGGTTCCACAAAAGGAATTGGCAGAGCTGATGGGAGTTAAACTTCGTGCATATCAGTTTTATGAGAGTGGGAAGAACGAACCCAAAATAGCGGGTTTAATAGCTTTAGCCAACTTTTACAATGTGACCATCGACTACCTGGTGGGACGTACCGACACTTGCGAATAAAGGACAATGACTATGAATGTAACCGTCATCGGCGCCGGGCTGGCGGGCTGTGAGGCAGCCTGGCAGCTGGCCCAACGCGAGGTGCCTGTCATCTTGCGGGAAATGAAGCCGGAGCGCATGACTCCAGCCCACCATAGCCCTGATTTTGCCGAACTGGTTTGTTCCAACTCCCTGCGCTCTGACCAGTTGGAGAATGCAGTGGGTTTGCTGAAGGAGGAGTTGCGCCGGTGCGGATCCCTCATCCTGAGTTGCGCCGATGGACACAGGGTGAATGCGGGGGGCGCTCTGGCTGTCGATCGGGCGAGCTTTTCCAAGGCAGTAACCGATGCGATCCGCACTCATCCCAATATCACGGTGGAGATGGGGGAAGTGACAGCCATTCCGGATGGGGAGGTGATTGTGGCCTCTGGCCCATTGACTTCTGATGGATTATTTCAGGCCATTGCACGACTGTTTCCCCAGAGCCACTGTCTCAATTTTTTTGACGCCGCCGCGCCCATTGTCACCTTTGACAGTATTGACATGGACCAGGCTTGGTTTGCCTCCCGGTATGACCGGGGGACAGCGGACTACATCAACTGCCCTCTAAGCGAGGATGAGTATCTGGCTTTTTGGCAGGCTTTGTGCACGGCTCAGGAGGCGGAGGTGCACGGATTTGAGGACGCCCATGTCTTTGAGGGCTGTATGCCGGTGGAGGTGATGGCCCGCAGGGGAGCACAAACCTTGTGTTTTGGACCGCTCAAGCCAAAAGGATTACCTGACCCTCGCACGGGTAAAGAGCCTTATGCGGTGGTTCAGCTTCGCCGGGACAATGCGGACGGCACATTATATAATTTGGTTGGCTTTCAGACCCATCTCAAATGGGGAGAACAGAAACGGGTATTTTCTATGATCCCGGCGCTAAAATATGCGGAGTATGTGCGCTATGGGGTGATGCACCGTAATACCTATTTGGATTCCCCCCGGATGTTAGACCGCTATTATCGGGTGCGGGGAAATGAACGCATTGTCTTTGCCGGACAGATTACAGGGGTAGAGGGCTATGTGGAGTCAGCAGCTTCCGGACTTGTGGCTGGGATAGAGATGGCTAGACGGCTATTGGGGCTTCCACCAGTGGACTTTCCACAGGAGACAGCGCTGGGGGCGCTGTCGCTATATGTAAGCAATCAGAGTGTAGTCAATTTTCAGCCCATGAATATCAATTTTGGTATTATGCCTCCTCTGGGCCGTCCGGTTCGAGGGAAGCGGAATAGAAACGCGGCGCTGTCTCAGCGGTCTTTGGAACGGCTGGATAGCTTGAGAGAGAAGATTTAAAAGGGAGGCTGACCAATTATGCGAGTAATCGTGGATGCTATGGGTGGCGATTATGCGCCAGAGGCACCGGTTTGCGGTGCGCTGCAGGCGCTCAAAGAATATGGAGAAAAGATAACGCTGGTGGGGCGGGGGGAGGAAATCTTAACAGTTCTGCACAAACACGGAATAACTGACCTGCCGCCCGGGTTGGAGATTACTCATGCCGACCAGGTGGTAGAGATTTGTGACAATCCGGCCACTGCTTTTAAGGAAAAGCGAGATTCATCCCTCACTGTGGGGCTGAATCTATTGAAGAGCGGAGAGGGAGATGCCTTTGTGTCTGCCGGCTCAACGGGGGCGATTTTGGCGGCGGCCACCCTGTTGACAAAGCGTATTAAGGGTATTCGCCGGGCAGCTATGGCTCCTGTGGTACCAACTGGGAATGGGGGTGCGGTGCTGATTGATTGCGGCGCTACCGCAGAATGCACGCCGGAATTTTTGCTCCAATTTGCTTTTATGGGCAGCTACTATGCCGAGCAGGTATTGGGCCGTCCAGAGCCTAAGGTGGGGCTGCTGAACATTGGGGCCGAGCCGTCGAAGGGGACTTCGCTCCAGCAGGAAACATATGCTTTGTTGACAAAGGCAAAGGAAGAGGGCAGGGTCAACTTTGTGGGCAATGTAGAGGCCAGGGAAGCGGTGGAGGGTGCTGTGGATGTTATCGTATCCGATGGCTACTCGGGCAATATTTTTCTCAAGACCATGGAGGGCACTGGGCTGTTTTTAGCCCGGGAGATGAAGAAAATGTTCTTGAAAAATGTCAAGAGTAAGTTTGCGGCTGCACTGCTGAAGGATGGCATCCGGGACTTCAAAAAACTGCTAGATGCCGGAGAAGTTGGGGGCACTGCGCTGCTAGGTATTTCCAGACCTGTGATAAAAGCCCACGGATCGTCTGACCATTTTGCCATAAAGAACGCCATTCGCCAGGCAATAGAGTTTACCAGGTCTGGTATCATTGAGGATATCACAGAGAATGTATCCCATATGCGTCTCCCTATCCGAGTGACTGGGGAGGAAGGAATGAAGTGAGAAAATTTTTTTGTCAGCTCTATTCAACAAGGGGAGACAATCAAGGTGGAACAAAACTGTCAAAAAACTATTGACAGGCAGAGGTAAACCTCCTATTATATGTTGTTGAAAGCCACACTAAAAGGAGTTGCTTGAGACAATGCTTGAAAAACTGTGCGCACTGATTGCGGAGCAATTTGGGGTAGAGCCAGATAGTATCACTGCCGACACCACATTTGTAGATGGTCTGGGCGCTGATTCTGTGGATCTGGTGGATCTGTCCATGGCACTGGAGGAAGAATTCGGCATGGAGGAAATGGATGCGGAGGAGATTGAAACGATCATAACGGTGGGTGATCTGTATAAGTACATGCAGGATCACCTTGAGTTCTAGATTAGGAAATAGGGTGAAAGAGCCCCGCCAAGGCGGGGCTCTTTCTGTGGAGGACTACTATGAATGCGCTAGAGGATAAATTAGGCTACCGTTTTCATAACCGCAGTCTGCTGGAGCATGCCATGACGCACAGCTCCTATGCCAATGAGCATCGGGATATGGGGTTGAGCAGCAATGAGCGGCTTGAGTTTTTGGGGGATTCGGTATTGGGCGTGGTGGTGGCGGAGTATCTGTTTGCCACCCATCCAGAGATGCCGGAAGGGGAGTTGACCCGCACCCGATCGGCACTGGTGTGTGAGGACAGCTTGTACCAGGTGGCAAAGGTTCTAAATCTTGGCCGCTATCTGAAGCTGGGAAAGGGAGAGGACATCGGGGGAGGCCGGGAGCGCCCATCTATCTTGGCGGACGCTACCGAAGCCATGCTGGCTGCCATTTATTTAGACGGCGGGATAAACGCCGTAAAAGCTGTCATTCAAGGGCAGATATTGAATAAGGAGCAGGAGCGGTCGGTAGACCGGGACTATAAGACAGCGCTCCAGGAGCTGATCCAACGAAAGCCGGGAAGCCCGATCGTGTATCATCTGGTGGACGAACGGGGGCCGGATCATTGCCGGGTCTTCGAAATGGAGGTTTCGGCAGGGGATGGGGTGACCGGCCGGGGAATAGGTCACACAAAAAAGGAAGCGGAGCAGATGGCGGCCAAGGCTGCACTAAAGATGCTGGACAAATCATAACTCGGATTTGGTTTTAATGATCCATACAAGTGCGGCCAGATGGATTTTGCTGGGCCGCACTTGTATTTTCTAGAAATATTTGTTATAATATTTTTAATTTCAATCTATTTTGTCCAAAATAAAGGGGGAGAGCAAATGGAGGCGCCCATCTATCACCTGGACAAGGTAATCAAGGCTAAGCAGGAGGACATGGAGGACTTTCATGGTCCGTTGGAACTCATCCTCCATTTGCTGAGCAAGAACAAAATTGAGATTCGAGACATCAAGATCTCTGTACTGCTGCAGCAGTATATGGAGTGGATGGAGCATATGGAGCGGTTGAATTTAGAGGTGGCCAGCGAATTTGTCACCATGGCCGCTCAACTGGTATTCATTAAAACCAGAACGCTGTTGTCCATCGAGGATGAGACGGCTATGAGTGAGATGGAGGAACTGATGGCCGCGCTGGAAAAGCACAAGAGTCAAGAGACCTATCTAAAAGCCAAGGAGGCTGCTGGTCTGTTGGGCCACCGGTATGAGTTTGGGCAAGACTATCTGTCAAAGGAGGCGGAAGTGATCCAACAGGATCATACATACCGATATGTCCACGCAGCATCCGAGCTCACAATAGTCTTGCAGTCCGTACTGGAACGGGTGGACAACCGTTTACCTCCTCCGGTGAGGGCTTTCCAGGGAATTGTGGGGCGGGAGCCCTATCCGGTGGCGGACAAGGCTCGCTCCATTTTGGACAGGCTGGTTCAGTTTGGTGTCTCCCGGTTTCGGGCGCTGTTTCAGACAAGCCTTAGCCGCTCAGAAGTAGTGGCTACCTTTTTGGCTATTCTGGAGCTGTGCAAGGCAAACCGTATCAATCTGGCTGGTACGGTGGAGGACTGCACCGTTACCAGCGCTGGAGGGGAGATGGACACGCCCCTTAAGGTGACAGTGGAAAGTTATTAATCCTTGAAGGAAAAGGAGCCCGGGTATGGAATTAAAGGAGCTGGAATCAGCCATTGAGGGCATCCTATTTGCCGCGGGAGACCCGGTACCAGTGGAGCGCATTTGTCTGGCGCTGGAACAGGACCGGGAAACAGTGGACAGTGTGTGCCAGAGCTTGGCAGATCAGTACAGCTATGACCGTCGCGGTATTCGCCTGGTTCACATGGAGACCAGTTGGCAGATGTGTTCTGCGCCGGAGCAGGCAGACTACGTCCGTAAGGTGTTAGAGAGCCGAAAGCCTGCCCGTCTGTCACAGCCGGCATTGGAGGTTTTGAGTATTATTGCCTATTTTCAGCCGGTGACTCGGGCATATATTGAGCAGATTCGCGGCGTAGATAGTTCCTATACCGTTGGATTGCTGCTGGAGCGGAATTTGATTTGCGAGGCGGGGCGGCTGAATGTTCCGGGAAGGCCCATGCAATTTCGTACGACAAAGACATTTTTGCGCTCCTTTGGTTTAACCAAACTGGATGATTTGCCTGAGCTGTCTACGGCAACCAAGGAGGGGGCTCAGCTGACAATGGAGCTGGAGCGCTATACCCAGCGGCTGCAAGCCGCCGAGGTGCAGAAAGATATAGGGGAGACGGGAGAGGCCCTATGACAGTGCTGATGATTCTATTGAGCATTGTAGCGATTTTCTGGATGCTTTCATTGATCCGCTTGGGCATCCGGGTTGTCTATGGCGAGGATGGCCTGCGGGTGAGTTTGCTGGTGGGGCCGGCAAAATTTTATGTTCTACCCATGCGGGAAAAAAAGCATGGAAGGCATGAGATGAAAAAGCGGGAGAAGGAGCATGTGGAACAGAGGGTGTCCGTAGAAAAGGTAGGGCAGCATCAGGTTCTGGTCAGAATATTGGAGCTGATGCCCACTGTGCTGGAAGCGGCTGGAGCCCTGCGGCGGAAGATATGCATCAATGACGTGCATTTGACGTTGATCTGGGGAGGGACTGATCCAGCCTCCACCGCAATCGGCTATGGCAGGGCTAATGCTGTGTTAGGAATGATATGGCCGCTGGTTGAACATAATTTTAAGGTAAAACACTGTCAAATCCATACCGGCATAGACTATGAGCGCACTCATCCACAGGTGGATGGGTGGGCTAAGGTTACCATCACCGTGGGACAGATTATCGCCTTGGGGTGCTGGTATGGATTGAAGATACTGAAACTTTGGATACGAAGCGGGAGAGCCGCTGATAAACAACAGGAGGCATGACCTATGAGTGAGACAAACCATCCCATTAATGAAGTGCTCCAGACCACCATGTGTAAAATCCGAGAGATGGTGGACGCCAATACTGTGGTGGGCCAGCCTATTGTCACCCAAGACGGAGTGACGCTGATCCCAGTGTCTAAGCTATCTTTTGGCTTTGCCACAGGGGGATCTGATTTTGGAAAGACACAGGGCGTGGCCAAGAACTTTGGCGGCGGCGCTGGTGCTGGCGTGAGTGTTAATCCAGTGGCATTTTTAGTGGTGCAAAATGGAACTGTCCGCCTCCTGCCAGTGGCCACCCCGGCCGGAGACAATGTCAGTCGGGTGGTGGACCTGGTGCCTGAAATGTTCGATAAGGTCACCGGTTATATTGAGAAGAAAAACAGCGAGGATAAGCCGGAGTGAGAACGGTCATACTACTCCCACCTGAGTATTTCGGATGGGAGTGACCTTTTTGAGAAGAATTGGTGCCCTATTGACGGCTTTTGCCACGCTGTTTCTGTTGAGGCAGCCAGGTTATGCCATAAGCACCCATGCCACCTGTGCCATCCTGATGGATGCGGAGAGCGGTCGGGTACTCTATGAACAAAATATACACCAGCCACGGCTCATTGCCAGCACGACCAAATTAATGACCGCACTGGTTGCCGTGGAGCAGTCTGATGACTTAGATCGAGAAGTAACCGTAAAGGGAGAATGGCTGGGCAGCGAGGGATCGTCCATCTATCTGACGGCTGGGGAGAAAATTACGCTGCGAGGATTGCTGTATGGCTTGATGCTCCAATCAGGCAATGACGCGGCCATGGTTATCGCCTGTGATGTGGCAGGAAGTGAGGCCGACTTTGTAGCATTGATGAATAAGAAGGCTGCACAGTTGGGTATGAAGAACACTTCCTTTGCAAATCCAAGCGGGCTCAATCACGATGATCACTATTCCACTGCCTATGATATGGCTTTGCTGGCTCAGGCATGCCTGGACAATCAGGAGGTTGCGGCTATCTGTGCCACTAAATCCATCACGGTGGGCAACAGAACCTTTGTCAACCACAATAAACTGCTTCACCGCTATGACGGCTGTGTGGGTATGAAAACGGGATATACTGAAAAGGCGGGAAGGACGTTGGTGTCCGCAGCCACAAGAAATGGGCAGACCTTGATCTGCGTCACCCTCAATGACGGCAACGACTGGAATGATCACACCAAGTTGCTGGACTTTGGATTTGACTACTATCCACGACAAGTCCTATGTGCGCCCGGGGAGAGTTTTGGTGCCGTATTAGTGACCGGAAGCCTGTTGCCATGTGTGCCGGCAACAGCGGCGGAAGAGGTGGGATATCCTTTGGGTTCCGGAGAGTCTTTAGGCATGGAGGTTGAGATGGTGGATTTGGCGGCATCTCCCGTCGCCGTTGGAATGCCTTTGGGGGAAGCGGTGTGGCGGCTGAATGGCAAGCCTGTGGCCAGGGTTCCGTTGGTGAGTGCCGTATATGTAGGTAGGGATTTGCGGGATCCGCAGAATTTTTGGGAACGGCTCCGAGGTTTCTTTGGAAGGGAAGAGATTGTTCAATCCGGGGGCCGATTGATTTAAAACGGAGGGATGGCGGTGGAGGAGCGCCTGCAAAAGATCTTGTCACAGTCAGGAGTCTGCTCCCGGCGGCGGGCAGAAGAATATCTGGCCGCCGGCCGGGTCACCGTCAATGGTGTGCCTGCCAGAATAGGAGACAAGGCAGACCCTGCACATGATCGGGTGGAGATAGATGGAAAGCTAATTTCCTTTACTGCCCATCATACTTATTTGATGTTGTACAAGCCGCGCGGCTATGTGACAACGCTGTCCGATGAATGGGGAAGAAAAACGGTGGCAGAGCTAGTGTCTGATTGCCCGAGCCGGGTGTGGCCGGTAGGACGGTTAGATATGGACTCGGAAGGGCTGTTATTGATGACGGATGATGGGGCGATGACCCACCGCTTAACCCATCCATCTCATGAAATTGACAAGGTGTACACCGTTTGGGTGTTGGGAGATGTGAGGGCTGGTATCAAGCGGCTGCAGGGGATGAATCGGTTAGAGGGTGAGAGCATTAAGCCGCCTCAGGTATGCATTCTGGAGCAGAGCAAGGAGGGGGGCCTTCTGTCTGTGACTATCCATGAGGGGAAAAACCGGCAGATTCGCCGCATGTGCGCCGCCGCTGATTTGGCGGTTACCAGGCTCAAGCGGGTACAGGAGGGGAAGGTGTGCCTGGGAGGGTTGATGCCAGGCCAGTGGCGGCATTTAAGTGGCGAAGAGATTGATGACTTAAGCAGGTAAATTTTTGGGGGATGTGAAAAATGCTTGCCTTTTATCAGACAAGACGGTATGATAAAAAGCGGTAGAAACCGTCTGCGGGACGGTTTCTGAACTGTATGTGAGAGAAGGAACACTATGGGGCTGGATATTCTTACTATCATTCAAGAGCGAATGAGTACATTTTCCAAGGGACAGAAGCTGATTGGGCAATATATTTTGGATAACTATGAAAAGGCAGCGTTTATGACTGCTGCCAAACTGGGGGCGGCAGTACAGGTCAGCGAATCCACAGTGGTTCGGTTTGCCGCTGAGTTGGGTTTTGATGGTTATCCCGCCATGTTGAAGGTCCTGCAGGAGTTAATTCGGGGTAAGTTGACTGCGGTACAGCGCATTGAGGTGTCAAACGACCGGCTGGGGACTCAGGATGTGCTGGATACGGTGGTTCAGTCGGACATAGAAAAGCTGCGACTGTCCTTGACCGAGATGGATCGAGAGGACTTTACCGCAGTGGTGGACACTATTGTGAAAGCAAGGCGTATTTACATCTTAGGGGTGCGCTCCTCCGCAGCGCTATCGGAATTTTTGTCCTTTTACTTTAAGCTGATTTTTGATAATGTGTGGCAGGTGCAGACTTCCCTGGCCAGCGAGATGTTTGAGCAGATACTCCGGGTGGGACCCAATGACGTGATGATTGGCATCAGCTTTCCCCGATATTCCACCCGGTCGGTACGGGCCATGGAGTTCGCCCGGGACCGTGGAGCTACGGTGGTGGCCATCACCGACAGCAAGATGTCGCCTCTATATGAGAGCGCTCATTATCGTCTTTTGGCGAAGAGCGATATGGCCTCCTTTGTGGATTCGCTGGTGGCTCCCCTCTCTATCATCAATGCGCTGATTGTGGCCGTTGGGCGAAAAAAGTCCGCTGAGGTTACAGCTGCTTTTGAAAGTCTAGAGCGGATTTGGGATGAGTATAAGGTCTACGAAAAGGTGCAATATGATGAGAAATAACGTTTCCATAAGCGGCTGGAGTTATCCATGACCCGCAGTCGGGTGGTGGTGGCAGGAGGCGGAGCGGCAGGGATGATGGCAGCCATCACCGCCGCCCGACAAGGGGCTTCGGTACTGCTGTTGGAGCCCAATGAAAAGGTGGGGCGTAAACTTTATATCACAGGTAAGGGCCGCTGTAATGTGACAAATCATTGCAGTCTAGCCCAATTTATGGATAATATCCCCCGCAATGGAAGATTTTTATATAGTGCGCTCAGCCGATTTGGACCGGAAGAGACCATAGCCTTTTTTGAAGCGCTGGATGTGCCCTTGAAGACGGAGCGGGGCCGCCGGGTGTTTCCCCAGTCAGACCGGTCCTCTGATATCATTGACGCTCTGTTTTTAGAGCTGCGCCGTCAGAGGGTAGAGCTGTGCCGGGATCGGGTGACTGGACTGTGGGCGGTGCAAGGTAGGTTGGATAGAATAGAAACCGAACACAGCGGACAAATCAAGGACTGTAAGGCGATTATACTTGCTACAGGTGGGGCATCCTATCCGCGAACTGGCTCCACCGGTGACGGCTATCGGCTGGCCCGAGCAGTTGGGCATACCATACGGCCAATTCGTGGCTCACTGGTGCCACTGGAATCACGAGATCCCTGTTGTACACAGTTACAGGGCCTATCTCTGCGCAATGTAGAATTGACGGTTCAAGACGATGCAGGAAAGCGGGTGTTTTGTCAACAGGGAGAGCTTCTATTCACCCATTTTGGGATGTCAGGTCCATTGGCTTTGTCCGCTTCCGCCCATCTGGATTTTGAAAAACACCGGTATGTTGCCCACATTGACCTCAAACCCGCATTGGATGAGCAAAGACTGGACGCCAGACTGCTGCGGGACTTTGAGGAGAAAATGAACCAGGATTATGCCAATGCCCTGCGGGGACTGATTCCCCAATCCATGGTGCCCGTTTTTGTGGAACGTACCGCTATCCCGGCTGATACTAAAGTCCATCACATCCGCAGGGAACAGCGGCGCAGATTGTTGGAGTGTCTAAAGAGCTTGTCCTTTCCCCTGGCAGGTACCCGCCCAGTGAGGGAGGCGGTAATCACATCAGGAGGTGTGGATGTGGGGGAGATAAATCCCAAGACGATGGAATCTAAAAAAGTGCCTGGTTTGTATTTTGCGGGGGAACTGCTGGATTTGGATGCCTATACCGGGGGCTTTAATTTACAAATTGCATGGTCTACAGGTTATGCGGCTGGTTTAGCTGCTGCAGACCGGACAGAGAATCTTTGAGGAAAGGGCGTTTGTGCATATGAAACGCAGAAGTATTGCCATTGATGGACCCTCTGGGGCCGGAAAATCCACTCTTGCCAAACAGCTGGCGGCAGAACTTGGGTTTCATTATGTGGACACAGGCGCGATTTACCGCACGGTGGCCTTGGCCGCCTGCCGGAATGGGATTGACTGTGGGGATGGTGCCGCTGTTGCAAAGCTATTGCCAGATCTGGAGATTACCTTAAATTACGGAAAAGATGGTTTTCAGCACATGTACCTTGACGGCGAGGATGTGACGGAGGCAATACGCCAGGAAGAGATATCTGTCTATACCTCTAGAGTGGCGGCTATCCCGGCAGTGCGGGAATTTTTGCTGGAAACCCAACGGAGATTGGCCCGGCAACACGACGTCATTATGGATGGCAGGGATATCGGAACAGTGGTGCTGCCCCAGGCCGATTTGAAGATATATCTTACCGCCAGCCCGGAGGCCAGGGCTCGCCGGCGCTATTTAGAACTGATAGCCCGAGGAGAGCAGGTAGATCTGGATCATGTTCTACGGGATGTGGTAGAGCGAGACCGCCGGGATATGGAGCGTGAGGTGGCCCCCTTGCGTCAGGCGGAGAATGCGGTGGTGGTGGATACCACCGGTCTGGATTTAAAGGAGAGTTTTAGGCTGATGCTGAATCATATCAAAACCTGCCTGGGGGCATAAAAGAGAGGCGGAACTATGAATAAGATGTACGCAGTGCTCTATCCATTGATCTGGATTTTTATGCGTATCTTCCATCCTTGGAAAGGGGTGGGGGCTGAAAATATTCCAGAGGGGGCGGTTCTCATTTGTGGCAATCACACTTCGCTGGGGGATCCGCTCTATGTGGTGTGTGCCATGGGGTATAAGAGACAGACTCATGTCATGGCGAAGGAGGAGTTGGTAAGGTTGCCGGTTCTCGGTTGGATGCTCAGAAAGGCTGGTATCTTCGGGGTAAGAAGAGGCCAGGCTGATGTGATGGCAGTGAAGGAGGCCATGCGGGTGCTACGCAATGGGGAACGGCTCATGATGTTTCCAGAGGGAACCCGGGTGAAGGAGGGGGACGTATCCCAAATTCACACCGGCGCGGCGCTGTTCGCCACCCGGACCAATGTGCCCCTGCTGCCAGTTTATATCTCACCAAAAAAGCGGCTGTTTCACAAGACGCTTGTGGTCTTTGGAACACCCTATTATCCCACCTTTGCAGGGAAAAAATCCACCTCGGAGGATAACCAGCGCATTGCAGAAGACTTAATGGCCCGTATTCGGGCGCTAGGGGAGGGAGTGGCATAAATATTCAGCTTGCAAAGACCGCCGGCTTTTGCTATGGTGTGCGCCGGGCGGTGAAGTTGGCCGAGGAGACAGCAGGCCAGGGGCCGCTCTATCTTCTAGGTCATATCACGCATAACGACCATGTGATCCGCCGCCTGGAGGGTTTGGGAGCTCAGACCATCTCTACCCCGGAAGAGGCGCCCAAAGGATCAACGGTGCTCATTCGAGCTCACGGTGAGCCTGATTCCACTTATGACATGCTGCGTAAGCGGGACTGCACCATCATTGACGCCACTTGCCCCGATGTGACCCGTATTCACAGCATTGTCCGGGAGGCAGAGTCCAGAGGACGCGTTCCAATTGTGATCGGTGATGAAAACCATCCTGAGATCATAGGGATTGCAGGATGTACCAGCCATGGCGTGGTGGCTGCCGACTGGGATGGATTGGAGAAAATCTTAAAAAATCAGCCGGATTTGTCAGGACAACCGCTGACATTCGTGTCTCAAACCACGGCAATTTCAGCTACATGGGAAAAAGTCGTTGAAAACGCAAAAAAAGTGTGTACAAACGCAGAATTTTTTGATACAATATGCGGTGCTACGTCCAGGCGCCAATCTGAGGCAGTGGAATTGGCCAGCCGGTGCGACGGAATGATCGTCATTGGAGATCGAAAAAGCTCCAATACCAAACGGCTGACACAGCTATGCGCTCAGCACTGTCCGCTTGTGGTACAGGTGGAACGAGGGACAGAGCTTTCTCAGGAGCAGTTCCGCCAGAGCCAGATGCTTGGAATCACTGCCGGTGCGTCCACGCCGGAGTGGATAATAAAGGAGGTCTACAACAAAATGAGCGATGAAATTATGGAGATTGAACAGTCCTTTGCTGAGATGCTGGAGGAGTCGTTCAAAACTTTGAATGCAGGAGATAAGGTGGTTGGTACCGTTGTAGCTATCACGCCTACGGAGATCCAAGTGGAACTGGGCATTAAGTATCCCGGCTACATCCCCCTGTCCGAAGTGAGCGACGACCCTGAGGTCAAGGTAGAGGATATTGCCAAGGTGGGCGAGGAGATCGAGGCCTATGTCATGCTGGTCAGCGACCGGGACTGCATGGTAAAGCTCTCAAAGAAGCGCTTGGATGCGGCCAAGAATTGGGAGATCATTGAAAATGCTGTGGAGAGCAAGGAGGTTCTCACAGGGATTATCACTGAGGAAAATAAGGGTGGACTGGTGGCCAACGTCAAGGGGGTCCGGGTATTTATTCCCGCCTCTCAGTCCGGTAAGCCTCGTGGGGCCGATCTGTCTGAGATGGTCAAAACAAAGGTAGAACTGCGCATTACGGAGGTTAACCGTGCCCGCCGCCGGGTGGTGGGGTCTATCCGGGCTGTGGCAGCCGAAGTCCGTGCCGCTCAGGCCGCCCAGGTGTGGGAGAACATTGAGGAGGGCAAACGCTATACCGGTACGGTGAAGAGTCTTACCTCTTACGGTGCTTTTGTGGACATTGGCGGTGTGGACGGCATGGTTCACATCTCCGAGTTGTCTTGGTCTCGCATTAAGACCCCTGCTGACGCGGTGTCGGTGGGCGATACAGTAGAGGTCTATGTGATCTCCTTTGATAGGGAGAAGAAGAAAATTTCCCTGGGGATGAAGGATCACAGCCAGGACCCATGGGCCATTTTTACAGATAAGTATGCTGTGGGTGATGTGGCCAATGTGCGGGTGGTCAAGCTGATGACCTTCGGCGCATTTGCGGAGATTGTTCCCGGTGTGGACGGTTTGATTCACATCTCTCAGATCGCTGACCACCGGGTAGAGAAGCCTGGTGATGAGTTGGCTGAGGGGCAGATGGTGGATGCTAAAATCATTGCCATTGACCATGAGAATAAGAAGGTATCTTTGTCCATCCGGGCCGTACTGGAAGGGGACTTAGAGTTTGACAGTGAGCTTGAGGAAAACACCATGGCTGAGGCGGATGAGGAATCTGCGGCAGAGTGAGCTGTTTCATGCAAATATAAAAAAGCTGCCGTGAACTGTCCGCGGCAGCTTTTTTATATACAGATGCACGTAGGAACATTTGGAAAATATTGCAATCAGCCTTGCAATTTGAGGCAGTCCATAGTAAGATGACAGGGAAGAAATTGTATTGAGGTGAATTGTATGGAGAATCAAGACATTTTGGCTACTGTAGATCATACCCTGCTACAGCAGACTGCCACCTGGGAAGAGATTAGACAGGTTTGTGACGATGCCGTGGCGTTTGGCTGCGCATCTGTATGCATCCCTGCCAGCTATGTAAAACAGGCGGCGGACTATTTGGGGAATAGATTGCCGGTCTGTACCGTCATCGGATTTCCAAACGGCTACTCCACTACAGCGGTAAAGGTGTTTGAGACAAAAGATGCTATTGCCAACGGAGCTAAGGAGATCGACATGGTGATCAACATTGGATGGGCCAAGGATGGCCGGTGGGATGATTTACTTCACGAGATAAAGGAGATCAAAGCAGCTTGCGGTGGCCTGATACTGAAGGTAATCGTGGAGGCATGCCTGTTGACAAAGGCTGAGAAGGTGAAGCTATGTCAGATTGTTTCGGACAGCGGAGCGGATTTTATTAAAACCTCCACCGGCTTCTCCAGCGGGGGGGCGACTAAGGAGGATGTGGCGCTATTCCAGGCTAACGTTGCTCCCCATGTCAAGGTCAAGGCCGCGGGAGGCATTGCCGCTCTTCAGGATGCAGAGGCTCTCCTGGCGGCCGGCGCCTGCCGCCTAGGAACCAGCCGCATTGTAAAATTGGTCAATGGGCAACAGGGGACGGGATACTGAATATGAGGTGCCTTCCGTTTGAAGAATGGAATGTTGTAAGATCAGCCCTTCTTTTGTAAAATCTCCTTGTGTTTTTGTCATTGTTGCGATATACTAATGTTATCCTATGGAACGCTGCGACAGCGGATTCTTTTTCCATGAGACAAGCTGTGGAACTGAGGGCAACATTGCCCCTATGATAAATGCCCCTGTTCAAAATGAAAAAGAAGAAAGGATTTGATTGCAATGAAGAAATTCTTGGCAGTGTTGCTGGCTATGGCCATGGTATTCTCGTTGGCTGCCTGCACCGGTAAGAATGGTGACAACTCACAGTCTCCTGACAATGCCAGCGCTGCACCCAGTGGGGAGGGAAGCACCTCAAATATGAAGGTGGCCATGGTCACCGACTACGGCGACATCACAGACCAGTCCTTTAACCAAACCACATATGAGGCTTGTAAAGCATTTTGCGATGCGAACAACGTCCAATTCAGCTATTATAAGCCAACAAGTGACAGTACCAGCGACCGTGTGCTGTCCATCGTGACAGCGATTACTGATGGTTACAATGTCATTGTGATGCCAGGTTACGCCTTTGGCGGCGCTTTGGCAGAGGTTACAAAGGATTATCCTGAGGTGAAATTTGTAGCCTTGGATGTGGCGGAGGGTGATATCCTGGGCGCCGCTGTTGGAGACGCTTACTATGAGGATCCCACTGCATACAATGTGACCGACTACTACAACGCTAATAATACCTATTCCGCTGTGTTCCAGGAGGAGTTGTGCGGTTATATGGCTGGTTATGCCGCTGTCAAGTTGGGCTATCGCCACTTGGGCTTCCTGGGTGGAATGGCTGTTCCCGCAGTTATCCGCTATGGATATGGCTATATCCAAGGAGCTGACGCTGCCGCAGTTGAGCTGGGTGTGGAGAACGAGGTAAAGGTGGAATTCGCCTATGGCAACCAGTTCAACGGGGATGCTGATATCACTGCCTATATGGACAACTGGTACAAGACTCTGGGTGTGGAGATTGTATTTGCCTGCGGCGGCAGCATCTACACCTCTGCCGGAGAGGCCATCCGCAACAATGGCGGCAAAGGAAAGATGATCGGTGTAGATGTGGACCAGAAGGGTATCGTTGATGGGGCTTATGGTGATGGTATCACTGTCACTTCTGCCATGAAGGGGCTGAGCAACACCGTCGATGTACTGTTGACTGCCATTAAAGAAAACAAGTGGGATCAGTATGTGGGTAAAATTGATAATCTGGGCCTGGTGAATGGGGATGATCCCACCGCCAACTTTGTCCAGATTCCCATGGATAGCACCCAGTGGAACGATGACTTCACCCAGGATGATTATAAGGCTATCGTGAAGGACATGTTTGACGGCAAGATTAAGGTCTCCAACGATACCACCACTGAGCCTGATGTGTCTATCACCGTCAGCTACGCCGGAAATATCAAGTAAATCACTTTTCGTAAAATAAACAGGGATGCCGGATTTGGCCTCTATAAAACAGTGGAAGTGCATGACATTGTTATGCACTTCCACTGTTTTATAGAGGCCTTTTGATCGGTACGTTGCGCAACCTTAGGACTGGAAATTCCCTCAAGGCCAATTTATAAACATTGATATAGGGTTAGGATGGTGCCTCTGTTCAACAACAGACAACGATATCTGTGCGAAACAGATAAAAATAAGGGTGAAAATAGAAAATTGTTTTGCTATGTGACAAAGGGTGTGCTATACTAAATACAAATAGACGGACCGTGGGCCGGTATAGACGATCGGCCGGAAAGGGAGGCCCGATTTTAGAAAAAGGGGAGTATAGAAGTGGCTCAATATACAGTAGAGATGCTCCACATTACAAAACGCTTTCCTGGTATAATTGCAAACGACGATATTACGTTGCAGTTAAAACGAGGGGAGATCCATGCGCTGTTGGGAGAGAACGGTGCGGGAAAGTCCACATTGATGAGCGTGCTGTTTGGGCTGTATCAGCCAGAGGAGGGTGAAATCCGCATCAATGGGGAACGGGTAGACATACGAGACCCAAACGATGCCAA
Organism: uncultured Clostridia bacterium; assembly: GCA_932222125.1. GTDB lineage: Bacteria > Bacillota > Clostridia > Oscillospirales > Oscillospiraceae > Enterenecus. The sequence goes on from CAKNZJ010000048.1 coordinate 23,047, forward strand.
CGATCTGGGCATCGGCATGGTGCATCAGCATTTTAAGTTGGTGGAATGCTTCACCGTACTGGACAACATCATCATGGGCGTAGAGTCCACCAAAGGACCTTTCTTGCAAAAAGCGGAGGCCAGAAAACGAGTGCTTGAACTGTCAGAGAAGTACGGCTTGCAGGTGGATCCAGACGCATTGGTGGAGGATATCACTGTGGGTATGCAGCAGCGTACCGAGATATTGAAAATGTTATACCGGGACAACGATATCTTAATTTTTGACGAGCCAACCGCCGTGCTAACCCCTCAAGAAATCGATGAGTTGATGCAAATCATGAGGAACCTGGCGGCAGAGGGAAAGTCCATTCTGTTTATCTCTCACAAGCTGGCAGAGATCATGTCGGTGGCAGATCGGTGTTCTGTGCTGCGCAAGGGGAAGTATGTGGGAACTGTAGATACCAAAGATACCACAGCGGAGGGCCTGTCCAGCATGATGGTGGGCCGTGATGTCAGCTTTAGTGTGGAAAAGAAGCCTGCGGAGACAGGGGAAGTGGTGTTGGAGGTAAGGGATATGCGAGTGGCCTCCAAGATTCACAAAAATGACGCGGTCAGAGGGGTTAGCTTTCAGGTGCGCCGTGGAGAGATCGTATGTATTGCCGGTATTGATGGAAACGGCCAGACTGAATTGGTGTATGGGCTGACCGGGCTGGAGCCATTGAAGGGCGGTACAGTGAGTCTATGCGGTAAGGAGATCACCAATGCTTCCATTCGAAAGCGGTCGGTGATGGGCATGAGCCACATTCCCGAGGACCGGCATAAGCATGGCTTGGTGTTGGACTATTCCTTGGAGGACAACTTGGTGCTCCAGCGGTACTTTGAGCCCGAGTTCACAAATAGAGCAGGCTTTATGCGCCGGGGAAACATACGCGCCTATGCGGAACGTCTGATCCAACAGTATGATGTGCGCTCAGGTCAGGGGGCGGCTACCACAACCCGGTCCATGTCAGGAGGAAACCAGCAGAAAGCCATTGTGGCCCGGGAGATCGATAAGGACCCGGAATTACTGATCGCCGTTCAGCCAACCAGAGGTTTGGATGTGGGCGCTATCGAGTACATCCATAGCCAGATCGTGGCCCAGCGGGATGCGGGAAAAGGCGTACTGCTGGTGAGTTTAGAGCTGGATGAGGTCATTAACGTTTCCGACCGCATTTTAGTCATGTATGAGGGGGAAATTGTGGGTGAGTTTGATCCTAAGCAGGTGACAGTGGACGTACTTGGTCTATATATGGCAGGGGCCAAAAGGGAGGAAGGGCAACCATGAATGAGAGAAAACCCAAGCGAAGTTTACTCGACAGGCAGGGAATACAAACGCTCATTGCATCACTATTGTGCATTGTTCTGGGCTTGTTGGTTGGCTTTATCGCTTTGCTTATCATCAATCCCGGTGGTGCTGTAAAGGGCATTTTAGCAATTGTAAAAAATTTTTTCTACCTCCCAAACGCAAGGATGCAGATGCAGTATTTTGGCAGCACTCTGGTCAAAACAGCGCCCTTAATCATGTGTTCTCTGTCGGTACTATTTGCCTATAAGGTTGGTCTATTCAACATTGGCGCCGCCGGACAATATGTGATGGGAGCAGGCGCAAGCCTGTACTGTGCGCTGGCTCTGAATATGCCTTGGTATGTTTGCCTTATAGCGGCTATTCTGGCAGGCGGGATACTGGGCGGTATTTCCGGCGCCCTGAAGGCCTATTGCAACGTGAATGAAGTGATCTCCTGTATCATGCTCAACTGGATTAGCCTGTATTCGGTAAACACACTGCTGGCAGGTGTAAAAGAGTCAACCAGTCCCTATACCAAGGCTGTGGACACCAGCAACCCATCTGCAATGCTGCCTACATTAGGGTTGAATCAAGTGTTTGGCAACAAATATGTCACTCTGGCTCTGCCACTGGTCATGGTTGTAGCTGTGGTTATTTTCATCCTCTTGGAAAAGACCAAGCTTGGATATGAGCTGAAGGCGACTGGGGCCAACAGGGCTGCTGCCAAATATGCTGGTATGCGGGAGAACCGCAACCTGATCCTTACAATGGTCATCTCCGGCGGATTGGCCGCCATGGGCGCATCTCTGTTCTACCTCACTGGGATCGAGCAGTGGTCAGTCACCCAGTCCTCTGTGCCGGGAATGGGCTTTAATGGCATAGCGGCCGCCTTCCTGGGAGGGTTGAATCCCATCGGAGCCATTTTTTCATCTTACTTTATCCAACACATCACCGATGGTGGCGGCTATGTGGATAAGAGTATGTATGCCGCCCAGATTTCTGATTTGATTTCCTCCTTAATTATCTATTTGTGCGGCTTTGTGCTGTTTTTCCGAACCTTTATGTCCGATCGCATAGCCAAGCGTATGGAGATGCGGAGACAGGCGGCGTTGGCCGCAGAGGAAGGGCATGGAAAAGGAGGAGTGGAATAATGTCGCTGCTGATTCAATATACGCTGATTTTTGCGTCGGTGCTGATTTTGGTGGCATTGGGCGGTTGCTTTGCAGAACATTCTGGCGTCATCAACATCGGATTAGAGGGCATTATGGTCATGGGAGCGCTGGGGGGCGCGTTGGCCATGAAGTACCTGCCTGACGACACATCTGCGCCAATCATCTTCATTGCGGTGATTTTGTCCGCCGTTCTTTTGGGAGCTGTCTACTCGCTGTTGCTGGCGGTAGCCGCTATTAACTTTAAGGCAGATCAAACCTTGGTGGGTACCGCGATGAATCTGCTGGGTGTTGCTGCGGCCACCGTGTTTGTCAAGGCTATAAACACAGCAGAGGACGCTTCCAATGTGTCCTCCGGAATCCAGTACATCAATGCCAAGCGAGCATTTGAGGTGAACATTGGCGGATTTCAAGTGAACATAAATTACTGGTTTATACTGGTTGCCGTCATCGCATTGATTATCTCCTATGTGGTGCTGTACAAAACCCGCTTTGGGCTGCGGCTTATAGCCTGTGGTGAGCATCCTCAGGCAGCTGACTCTGTGGGCATTAATGTTTATAAGATGCGCTATGCAGGGGTGCTGATTTCCGGTGTACTTGGTGGGCTGGGAGGCATCGTGTACATCACAGCAGGCGTCAGCGAATGGCGATTTGAGTATGGTGTAGCTGGATTCGGATTTTTGGCCCTGGCGGTGATGATCTTCGGACAGTGGAAACCTGTCAATATTGCCCTGGCCGCCGTATTGTTTGGCCTATTCCGGGCACTGTCCAATGTATACTCAGGCTTTGACTTCCTGGCGAATTTGCCTGTTCCCAGCACAGTCTATAATATGTTGCCCTATATCGTTTCCCTCATTGTACTGGCTTTTACGTCCAAGAAATCTCGGGCGCCTAAAGCAGAGGGGATACCCTATGACAAGGGCCAGAGATAGCGCCGAAAAGAGCGGCATGACCTTATTTAGGTCATGCCGCTCTTAAAGTATATATGTTATGACTTCGGAGGCTTCGATTTGGAGCGTTGTTTTTTCAATCCTTTTCGCGATGCTTCAGCGGCAGCCCGGATATCTTCTATAGGTACCTGATAAAGCCGATTAATGGAAAAGTCAGCAAAGCGCCGGCGAAAATGGCGGCTGTATTTTTCCAGCTTGGCAATCTCCGCACTGTATCGGCGGCGCAGCGATGTGGCGCTCTCCTCTAACTTATCGTTTAACTCGGCCCGCCCTAAGGAGAGCTGACACTGAAGCTTACCACTTAGGGCGCTGATGGCAACCACCAGGTTAGAGACTAGGGCCAGATTGCGAATGGTGAGCACTGCATCTACCATAAAAAGCACCAGCAGGATGGAGGCAATGATATATTTGATATGGAGAGGCGCGGGTTGGACCAGGGCCTGAATGGGTGGATGGACCCAAAAGATAATCAAATAGGAGAGCAGACCCCATACCAGCGCAACCCACAGGCAAATTCTCCCCTTAAGATGAAATCGGAATTGGGAGTAGTCCCAATACTTTACATGAGTAGTGACTTCCATAAGCCAGCCCACAAAATATTCCCAACCGCTCATTACAATTACCGATACCATATAGAACAGAGCTAGGTTGTGCTTAAACGGAGTGAAAAATAGGATCATCAGCAGCGCACCTATCCCATAGATAGGGCAGATAGGACCGTAGAGGAAGCCTCGCAGGGCCACTTTACGCTCAACAATGGAACAATAGCAGGTCTCCATGACCCAACCCAAAAAGGAGTAGAGAATAAAATAGAGGAACAGGTCGGTGATCGGGTGTTCCAGAAGATTCATGGATTGTCACCTCGATTTTCCTCACCTGACAGTAAAATTTCCAGAATATTATTGTAAACTTGGCTTGGGTGAGCGAGGAAGTGGTCTGCAATTCGTTGGCCTTCCTTCTGGGATGGGGACAATAAGGAGAGGGAGAACAAGCTGCCCTTCTCATCGTCCATAGCCAGGCAGACATCACATCCGTTTTGGTGTGGGTTCAATGTAGCTCGCACCTGTGCCTTGCGCTTTAAGGTTTGGTTCAGTGGCGCAAGACGCTGGTCACACCGGGTACGGATGATGGGGGAAAGACTGCTCTCTCCATCAGCACAAGTGCGCATTCCCTTTTTGGTAGCGGAGTAATATTCCCCCTTCCGGCTGAGATGTCCGCTGTCCAGAAGCTCGGAAACCACCTCAGCAAACTGGAAATAATCAACGCCGTTGTCACACATCGCTAAATCGGTGAGTGTGGCAAAATCGATGGGGGAAGCCACACGGGCCATGATATAGAGCACCAATAGTTTCAAGTCAAGCTTGTCATGGATAAAACCAAAGCGGGCCATTCCGATTCATTCCTTTGCCTGGACGGTCAACAGAACCGCCTTTTTTTATCTTTAGCACTTATTATAGCGGAATCGGATTGGGCTGACAAGAAAAATTTATGTCAGCTCCGGGTTACAAGTGCATGATAGAGCTGCGTCAGAAAGGCCCAGGTGGAGCGATCTAGATTGCCGGTGACGGGAAGGCCGGAAAGCCGTTGGACTTTACGGATGTTTTCACAGGTTTCTCCCTCGTTAATCCCGGAGGAGGAACAGATGGAGAAGTTATCTACCACCTTGGATAGGGAGGTAAACATGGCCTGGACAATCAGGATAGGAGGACATTGAGCCCCCTGGGCAGCGGAGAAGCTGCCGTTGGGCAGAACGCGAAGCATTGGCGGTGGGCCAAAGAAAAACTGTGTCTCCTCATAGATCCGCGTGATGGTGTTCCAGGTTTCGTTGTCCACCACGCCGGTGACGGGGAGGTCAAATTCACGTTGAAATAACATGACCGCTTCCAGCGTACGCTCACCAAAGATGCCATCTACCGTCAGTCGGGTCAGATTGGAGTGATGGATAGCGATCTGATTGAGCATATATTGTAGAGAACGGACGGGCTGATTGAGCAGGCCGTCGTCAGTCTGTTGTGGAATATTCATAGATGGGCCTCCTTTCAAGCGTCAGAGCTTCCATAGGTGAGATTATAGCCTGGGAAATTGCTGGACTGTACTGAGCGCACAATGTCTTGAGCGCTGGTGGGGAGACTGGAGTCTGCCAAGACGGTGCGGGCGATGCCAAGGTATTCATCGTACAGACGCTGCCAGGTGATATTGTCCACTACACCGGTAGGGGGCAGGCCAAATTGACGCTGAGCGGCAATGACCGCCTGGGTCGTTTGAGGACCAAAAATGCCATCAATGGTCAGCGTGGGGATAACATTGGAAAACTGTCCCACAATGGAAAGCAGATATTGCAGGGTGGAGACAGCCACTCCCGTGCTGCCCTCTTGCAGGGTGGTACCGGAGGCGGGAGGCTGAATCTGGGTAAAGGGCTGTCCTTCGCTAACCAGTTCAGACAGATCGGTAACACCCACATAGAGAAATACCAGCTTATACCAGGTGCCTTGCCCCACAATTCCATCGGATGTCAGGTTAAAAATGGATTGGAACTTGCGCACTGCCTCCTCAGTTTGACTGCCAAAGATGCCGTCAACCGGACTAATGCGGGGGATGGCAGGGTAATCCCGGCCAATTCGATTGAGCATGACCTGTAAGACGGTGACATAGTCGCCGGAGGAGCCCTGACGCAGCGGTGTGCCGGGATAGGAGTAGGCAATATCACGGATTGGGGTGTTGGTGACCAGCTCAATGTTGTTGCCGTAGTACCGGCGGAGGATATCCATGGTGCTGTAGCCCTGCTGAGCCAGGTGTTCACTGCCCCATTGGGATAGCCCATCGCAGGTGACAGTGGTGCCGTTGCAAAAGCGGGCGGACAGAGGCTCCACAAAGCCCACCCGGCGGATATAGGTGGTAAACAGTTCATCCACGATACGGTCTACATTATCAAAGGTACTGCGGCCTTTGATGAACTTCTGGTCATTGATGGTGGAGTTGGTGATGTCAAAATCATAGCCGCGGCTGGGGTAGTACTCTGTGTACACCCGGTTTAAGGCAAATGAGATTTGAGCCAAAATATTGGCTCGGAGAGCGGCCTCGTTCCAGGTGGGGTAGATTTCGCTGGAGGCCACGTTTTTGATATAGTCTGGGAAAGAGACAGTGACGTTCTCCGCCCATTGGTTGGCCGGTCCGGTGTGGACCGTAATATATTTTGGTATGTAGGGTGTAACCGTAATAGGCATAACAACCTCCTTACAACGGTTGAGGCGTGACTATCACCGGTGGGGCTGAGTCATCGTTCTCCGGGTTATTGGGCTGTGGCAATGGAGAGAGGGACACATTCTGAACGGTCTCTACACCGGAGAAGATTTGGAGCTGCTCAAAAAATGCCACATAGTAATCCGGATGCTCTACTAGCATTCCATAGGACGCAAACGGAAGCGGGGAGCCGGGAGACTGGCTGAGATCATAGTCCGGAGCGTCCAACTGGATGGGGGCGGTTCCGCCGCTGCTGTCTGTAATCTGGATGGAGTGTACGTTCCGGCGTCCGTCCTCCCCCAGGTCATAGACTACCACGGTGGCATCAGCAACGGGCAGCTGCGCCGTGGAAGTGGATACGCGGACCACAAGTGTTCCTGTCTGGGCCATAAGCATTCCTCCTAACACTGAAGTTACACCAGTTTATGTAAGAAATGAGAAAGGGTGAAGGAATGGGTAAGAAAATTGACAAGTGAAGATGGATGAGGTAAAATATAGCCAATCGCAGATCAATGGGGAAGGGCTTACAATGAGAAAAGAAAAAATATCTTCCGCAGTCATTCGGCGGCTGCCCCGGTATTACCGGCATCTGGATGACCTGCATCGCAATGGTACGGTTCGCATATCCTCCGGTGCGTTGGCAAGATCAATGGGCTTGACTGCCTCACAGATCAGGCAGGATCTATCCTGCTTTGGGGGGTTTGGGCAGCAGGGCTATGGCTACAATGTAGAGCGCTTGCGCAGCGAGGTGGCGGAGATTATGGGGATGAATCGAGATCATAGGATACTTATCTTAGGTACTGGCAATTTGGGTCGGGCCCTGATCGAGAACTTTCCATTCAGCGCCAATGGATTTCAGCTGGTTGGGGCATTTGATATAAACCCTGATTTAGTAGGGACCACCCTGGGTGGATTGACAGTCCGTCATATTGAAACATTGGAGGACTTTTTACAAGAGCAGCCAGCGAATGTAGGAGTACTCACTGTCCCAGCGCAGGTAGCCGTTGCATCCGCTAAGCGGCTGGCCGCTTGTGGAGTGACAGGAATATGGAACTTTACCAACATAGAGTTGCCTCAACAGGAGATCGCTGACGTCCACGTGGAGAATATCCATTTCGCGGACAGTTTGCTCACATTAAGTTACATGATTTCAGAGGGGCAGGCATGAAAAAGAGATTATTGGCCGGGGGACTGGCACTGATATTATCACTGGGTTGTATATCCATGGTCTCCGCCGGCATACAAGGGGACTCTCTGGTCTCATTGAGCTATTTGACAGGGCCTTACCGCAACGGTCTAACTCCTATCATCCAGAAACGGGTGGAGAAAGCCGCGAAGCCCATTTACGATACGGCTGTGGCCAAGGTCACCGGCGGATCAGCTGGAAGCGGTCAATCCACCGCCGGCGGGTTGAATGACAAGGTGACGTTAAACCTGGGAGCAAGCTTGGTTTGGACCGCTGGAAGCGGTCAGGTCAGCGATGGAACACTGGTGGATGTCTCTACTGGAAGTGAAGTGGGCATTGGCCGGGAACTGACTGTTAGCCACCGTTATTTGGCCGCTGCACGGACGGTGGTAACGGTGACATCCAAGAATGCCCAATGGATGGCGGAGGGTACATGGTCGTCCACTGCAATCCTGCCCTTTACTGATGTGCCGGTGAATAGCTGGTATTATGGGGCAGTACGCCATGTAGTGGCGCAAAACCTTTTCAATGGCACCAGCGCTACCCAGTTCTCTCCGCTGATGTCCATGGATCGGCGTATGATGACAACGGTGCTTCATCGGATGGCAGGTAGTCCTCCAGTTGAATATAGTCCTATATTCTCTGATGTGCCGGATGACCAGTGGTATACTGATGGCATCGTCTGGGCCGGTCAGGCCGGTGTCGTATCCGGTACTGGAGATGGGACCTTCCTGCCGGCGCTGAATGTGGCTAGGCAGCAGATTGCCGTGATTCTCTACCAGTATGCCAAGTATGCGGGGTATGACACTTCTGCCGCAGACAACCTATCCCAATTTACTGACAGTGCCTCGGCTGCTTTCTGGGCAAAGGATGCTATGTCTTGGGCGGTGGCAGTGGGGATTCTCCAGGGAAGCGGCGGCAGGGTGATGCCGGAGAAGAGCGCCACCCGGGCCGAAGTGGCCACCATGCTCCAGCGTTTCCAGAGCTGGGCTGAGACCCAATAAAAAAGATGGCAGAGGGGATCGGCACAGGTGCCGATCCCCTCTGTTGTGTTGTGCTTTGTCGGACTATAGGAGCAAACAGACGCCGCTGGTGGGTAGTTCACTCCATGAAGTAGTGGTATATGCCACATAGGTATCGGTAGTGGTGAAGGTCAATCCTCTGTCTTTCTTTCCGGACAATCTAAAATGATAGTCCACACCATATGTGGCACTCCATTCCCAAAGATACTCAATGGGAATGGGTATCACTGCGCGCAGGGACCACCCAAACAAGGATGCTAAACGTGCTGCTCTCAAGCTCGTCGGGAGACGGAACCCCTTTTTCTTGAAAACTGGGCCAAAATATCGTCCTGAGGCGGGGGGATCCTTCAGGGGGGATTTGCCCACCCATATGGGTGCGGTTCTGTGCCTATTCAAATTGTATATCGAATAGGCCGTCACTTTCTATTGAGATGACAACATCAGTTGTGTGCTGGGACGACACTTGTGCTTGACAACCGCAGAGGGTGAGTGTTTTTCATCGTAATCTTCTCCGTGTAAAGATAAAGTGTTGTCCCATGTTCCTTTTCTTCCAAAGCATTCAGCAGGGCCGTGCGAATCCCCTTGATTCTGTATCGCTTTAATTTCTATTTTCCAAATCACACCCCGCCAACCTCAATTTATTGCGCTGATTTTATCACATCCTGGTCCCAAGCGTCAATGTTCGGCTGATGAAATTAACAGTAGTCTTTCTTAAACAACACAAAAGGTAAAAGGGAGAAAAGAAAAAAAGACTTGCATTCTTTTCTTAGGTGTGCTATGATGACCAAGATACAAGATCAAGTATGCGGCTGTAGCTCAGTTGGATAGAGTGTTTGGCTACGAACCAAAAGGTCGGGGGTTCGAATCCCTCCAGCCGTACCAAAAGCCACGGATCCGTTAGGATCCGTGGCTTTTGTCAGTAAATCAAGAGATATCCATTCGACTATAGTAGTTATAGGGCCAGATAAAAAATTACAGCGCCTATAATTCCGCTGGCCAGTAGGATGGACAATACTGTCGCAATGAGGCTAATTTGAAGAGGGAGGGGACCTTGTGACGCCCCTAACTCCGGTGTGAGGGAGAGCTCAGGATAAATTTTTGGGATGTAGACAGTTCGCGCCGCACCGTCTATCGTGCCGCACCGCATCTTCCAGTACCAAGCCGTTTCTTTTAATAATTCACGGCCCTTCATGGGAAATATAGCTTTGGAGAGAGGGCTGCCCTTGATAAATTGTCCGGACTCCACCGCTGCGATGGCGCGGGTGATGGCGTCTTGAGCGGCCGCCCATTCGTGGTCCTTCAGCTTGTCCTGGGAGAGCTCGTACAAGCGGACTATCTTGGTGAAACGATAGGCCTCAATCATATTCAGCATGTACAGATCGACCTGATAGAGGGCGCCGTTTTCAAGCCGTATGAAGCAAAAGCGTCCAGCCTGATTGATCCGGAGTATGAATGGGAGCAGGGCGATGATAGCAATCAGGCTGGAAACTAAGCCAAACGTCCCAAACCCGACCATGGCAGCGTCAACTCCGCTCAAGTCCATTATCCGCTCCGGCTGATTAAATAAGAATACCAGTATGACCACCATGATTCCCATCGAGAGGATCAGGATGGGATAGGTGGCGAGGATCACGCTGACCCGGACAGAGCGCAGCCACTTCCGCTGGGGGGTGTAAAACTGTATATTGTTAGACTGGACGGTGATCTCCCCATGATTCAGCGGCTCTGTGGTGGGTGCAAAGGGTTGGGCACCTTTTTTGAGCTCTGCAAGAATGGTGGGGACTGAGCCCAACAGCGTGAATAGATACAACATAACAAGTTCGCCTATGTAGACCGGCGTGTCTAAGTAGCCTGCCACTAAAAGGTTCCAGGAAAGGCGAAATGACTCAAAGATGCTAATGTCAACGGGATATTGTGCGCTCAGTTCCTGCTGTAAGGCGATTGCCAGATTCAGATGGTAGGCAAAGAAGGTCATGGCAATGATCAGAACTGAGGTGATTGCCACACCAATCTTGTTTATACCTCCTGACAATAACGTGAATCCTTTGATGGCGCAAATGGCCATGATAAGACCGGAAATGGACGCCACATATCCCAACTGGTTAATGACTACAATACAGGCTACACCGATGAGCGTTCCCAAAAACGCGCCGACAGAACCAGTCAAATAATTTGTTGCCGTCAGTTGTTTTTTCTCAGTTGAACGATTTGGATCTTTTACTTTCATGGGTTATCCTCCTTTTTCTCTAGCAGGCCTGTGCAGGGCCATGGTGCCGCATTAGTTCTATTATACCAGAGTAGGAAATGCTTTGTCTATGGGAAGGAAGGTGTTTCCAGATTAAACACCTTGGGCCAATTCTTCCAGTTTGGAGCGAAGCAAAATGGTGATGGACCGGTAGCCCAGTGAGATGAGCTCTTGTCTGGACAGATGTTCCAAGGTCCGGCTGACGGTGACACGGGAAAGTCCTACGGCCTGACCTACAGATTCATGGGTACAGGAGATGGCAACGCCATCCTCTATAGGCTGCGACAACAGAAAGCGGGCCACCCGCTGGAGGGCGGGCAGCGAGGCGTAGTTCACATGATTTGACAACAGGCGTACCGTCTTGGCCAGATATTGCAGCATGGGCAGGGCCAACTCAGGATGGCGTTGAAACATGCTGTCAAGCTGTGGGCGGTCCACCGATAGGACGAGACAATCCTCCAGGGCCATGGCGGAGGTGACTCTGGAACAACCATCAAAGAAGGACGCCTCGCCCATCAAATCGCCGGCGCGGTGGACGGTGAGCACCCGTTCTTCACCCGATTGGGTGCTGATAAAGCTGCGTACTGCACCAGAGATCAAATAATAGAAGCAGTCCGGGGCTGTTCCTTGCAGATAGATCAGCTGTCCCGCCAAGTACTTGCGCGGGGTGCGGCCTTCGGCTAAAAGAGCCCAATTTGTCATGAGAAATACCTCCCTTCCGATTTACTGTATCATAGTTTACATTCTTTTTACAAGGATTCTGCCATATTTAAAAATATAAAAATGAAATAAGGAGGACCTTATCATGGGTATGACTATGACCCAGAAAATACTGGCCCGCTCTGCGGGGCTGGAGTGGGTGGAGGCCGGACAGCTTATTGAGAGCCGTCTGGACCTAGTGCTGGGCAATGACATCACCACACCGGTTGCCATCACGGAATTTCATAAAGCGGAGCTATCCTCTGTGTTTGACCGGGAGAAGATTGCCATTGTATTGGACCACTCCACCCCGTGCAAGGACATCAAATCCGCACAGCTTTGCGCCGCCTGCCGGGACTTTGCCAAGGAGCATGCCATTACCCATTTCTACGATGTGGGGGACATGGGGATTGAGCATGCCCTGATTCCTGAGAAGGGACTGGCCGCCCCAGGTGAGGTTATTATCGGAGCCGATTCCCACACCTGTACATACGGCGCGCTGGGCGCCTTTTCCTCTGGGGTGGGTTCAACTGATATGGCTGCTGGTATGGCCACGGGGTTGGCCTGGTTTCGGGTGCCGCAGGCAATCAAAGTAAACCTGGTGGGACGACTTAACCCATATGTGAGCGGCAAGGACGTGGTGCTCTATCTCATTGGACTGATTGGCGTGGATGGGGCGCTGTATCAGTCTTTGGAGTTCACAGGGGATGGGGTGGAGTCCCTGGATATGGACGACAGATTCACCATCTGCAATATGGCCATCGAGGCAGGAGCCAAGAACGGTATTTTCCCGGTGGATCAAAAGACGGTGGACTATCTCAGGGGGAGAGTGTCCCGGCCATATCAGACCTTTGAGGCAGATCCCGACGCAGTATATGCCAAAGAGCTCACCATCGACCTATCCGCCCTGCGGCCAACGGTGGCTCTTCCCCATTTGCCATCCAACACCAGGACGGTAGACCAGGTGGCCGGAAAGCCGATCCAACAGGTGGTCATTGGCTCTTGCACCAACGGACGGCTGAAGGATTTGCGAGAGGCCGCCTCCATCCTCCGGGGCAGGCGGGTGGCCGACGGTGTGCGCTGCATTGTCATCCCAGCCACTCAGCAGATTTACCTGGACGCCATGGCGGAGGGACTTGTGGCTGACTTTATTCAGGCAGGCGCCGCAGTATCCACTCCCACTTGCGGGCCATGTCTGGGCGGACATATGGGAGTTTTAAGCGACAATGAGTGGGCCATTACCACTACAAACCGAAACTTTGTGGGGCGGATGGGGCCCACCAGTTCCATGATTATTTTGGCAAGCCCTGCTGTGGCAGCGGCCTCGGCGGTCACCGGTGTGGTCACCGATCCCGCCACAATCTGAGGAGGTATCAAGCGATGAAAGTGTATCAATATGGCGACAATGTGGATACCGATGTGATTATCCCGGCCCGTTACCTAAATGCTCCGGATGAAAAGTCCCTGGCCGCTCACTGTATGGAGGATATAGACGAAGATTTTGCCTCTACGGTGGAGGAAGGGGATATGGTGATCGGGGGCAGCAATTTTGGCTGCGGTTCTTCCCGGGAGCATGCCCCATTGGCCATCAAGGCCTGTGGGGTGAGGTGTGTGATTGCCAAAAGTTTTGCCCGTATTTTTTACCGCAATGCCATCAACATCGGCTTCCCAATTTTGGAGTGCCCGGAGGCGGTGGATGGTATTTCCGCTGGGGATCAGGTACGCGTTGATTTTGCCACTGGAACGATTATCAATGACACCACAGGAGAACAGTTTCAGGCGGCGCCCTTCCCTGAGTTTGTCAATGGGATCATTGAGCACGGTGGGCTATTGAAATCACTGAAGGCCAGGGGTGTTGCAAAATGAATTATAGGATCGCTTTAATCCGGGGAGACGGCATCGGCCCAGAGATTGTCAACGAGACAGTGAAGGTCATTGACAAGGTTGGTGAAAAATTTGGCCACACCTTTGAGTATATAGATGTGCTGTTGGGCGGCTGTGCCACCGATACAGTGGGCAAAAGCTACCCCGACGGCACGGCGGAGCTGTGTAAGTCTTGCCACGCGGTGCTGCTGGGGGCAGTGGGCGGCCCAAAGTGGGGAAGTAATAAGCCTGCGGAGCAAAGGCCAGAGACCGCTCTGTTAGCCATCCGCAAAGATCTGGAGTTATATGCCAATCTGCGTCCTGCCGCCCTGCGCCCGGCTCTTGCGGCGGCCTGCCCCTTAAAGAAGGAGACTGCAGAGGGGGGCATTGACTTACTGATGGTGCGTGAGCTCACTGGGGGCATCTACTTTGGCAAGCGGGAAAAGTACCAGACGGAAGAGCGTGGGCTAGAGGCCACTGACTTGATGGCTTATTCGGAGATGGAGATTGAGCGCATCGGCCGCAAAGCCTTTGAGATGGCCAGGCTGCGCCGTAAAAAGGTGTCCAGTGTGGACAAAGCTAATGTATTGGAGACCAGCCGACTCTGGCGGTCGGTTATGCACCGGCTGGCTAAGGAGTATCCCGACGTGGATTATGAGGACGTACTGGTGGATAACTGCGCCATGCAGCTTGTGCGTGACCCAGGACAGTTTGATGTTGTGGTCACGGAGAATATGTTTGGTGATATCCTATCTGATGAGGCATCTATGATTACCGGCTCCATTGGGTTGCTGCCATCTGCCTCCATGGGGGACGGGGCTCCGGCACTGTATGAGCCCATCCATGGTTCAGCCCCAGACATTGCGGGCCAGGACAGGGCCAACCCCATTGCCACCATTCTGTCCGCGGCTATGATGTTCCGGTATTCATTCCAGCTGCCCGCGGAGGCGGACGTGATTGAAGCGGCGGTGGACAAAGCGCTGGCCGACGGCTGGCGCACCGCTGACATCGCTAAGGCAGGGGAGCGAGTGATTGGGACCAGACAGATGGGGCAGATTATCCAGGAAAATATTTGAGCAAAAGTCCCCCACCGCTCAGTGCGGCGGGGGACTTTCAGTCCTTCTTTTATTGCCAATGGCCTTCTGTTATAAATGGCCCGTTGATATTCCTGTTAATGAGAGGTGTGTATTTGAAGGGATGTCTGTATGCGTTGCCATGCACCTCCCTTTTCAGGATTGCACTTTAGCATACTGCAAGGCAATATTTAATGAAGGCATCCTTTAAAAATGGCCTTTTGACAAATTCCGTGACAAGTGGGAGCAATTGAGATATAATCTACAGGAAAGTAACTGGCAAGATCAGCGGATTGAAATAGGCGGGATCAGGCACAATGAAGTGGATGGGCGTTATCACGATAGGGAAACAGGTATATCTTGTGCCCCTTTGCCTGACCGAAATCATAGACTGAAACGGCTGGATCAGGGGAGCGCTTAAGGCGGAGAGCATCACAACAAGATAAGAAAGGGGAGAGGGGCCATGGTTTTGGCCATTGATGTGGGCAACATTAGCACAACAATTGCGCTGTTTACTGAAAAGGGAGCGCTATTCTTTCGGGCTCTGCTAGATACTGACCAGAAGATGACGGATGACCGCTGCGCCATTGACCTGCTTGGGATATTCCAGCTCTATCAGGCAGAGATGCACTTGGTGAAGGGGGCAATTTTGTCCAGTGTGGTCCCGCCTATTACCAGGATCTATGTCGATACATTAACTCGTCTCATTGGAAAAAAACCGCTGGTGGTGGGCCCCGGGCTCAAAACCGGACTGAATATTAAGTCAGAAGGACATAATCAACTTGGCAGTGATATCGTGGCCTCCTGTGTGGCGGTCTCAGCTCTCTACAAAACTCCGGCTATTGCCATCAATTCCCGCACCGCCGTAACCTTTTCTTATTTGAGTGACACGGCATTGGAGGGATGCGCTATTATGCCCGGCGTAGTTATTGCCTTGGAAGCGCTGTCTCGCAATGGCGCACAGCTGCCTCAGATTTCCATGGAGTCAGTGGATACTCCGCTGGGCCGAAACACTGTGGATTCTATGCGTGCGGGATTACTCTATGGATACAGCGGCGCTTTTGACCGAATTATCGAGCAGTTAGAACAGGCGGCAGGCACTCCCGCTGCCACTGTGGTGGCCACAGGAAGCTATGCACCGGAGCTGTACAGTCATTGCAGGCGAGAGATCAAATACGACCGAGATTTGCTAGTTAAGGGACTATACCTACTTTATCTGAAAAATACAGAGCACTTCCGCAAAGGATGACCATTCCAGCTATGTGTTTCTCCATGCAGGCATGGAACGGCAGGAGCACATGCAGGTAATTTTGCAAGTCAATCGATAAGAAGCTGCAAATTTTTTGAAATATGGACAGAAACCTCTTGCAATTTTGCAAGGCCAGGACTATAATATGCACGAATATCATGACTTGGAGGAATCGTTGTGAAGAAGCTATCTGAAATTGCGTCTGAGGTGCAGGCGTCCAGTACAATGGCCATTGATGCGCTGGCCAAACAGATGAAGGCAGACGGCATTGACGTGATTGGTTTTGGTGCGGGTGAGCCTGATTTTAATACCCCGGATCACATCAAGGAAGCGGCCAATAAGGCCATCGCAGATAATTTTACCCGTTATACGCCCGCCTCTGGCACAGTGGCTTTGAAGCAGGCTATCTGTGACCGGATGAAGCTGGACTGCGGCTTGGACTATGCTCCTAGCCAGGTGGTGGTGTCCAGCGGTGCGAAGCACTGTGTGTATATTACGCTGCGAGCACTGGTGGACCCGGGAGATGAGGTGATTTTGCCCGCACCATTCTGGGTCAGCTACTTGGAGCTGATCAAGATGGTAGGAGGAAGTCCGGTGATCGTCACAGCGGGAGAGGATGCCGGATTCAAGATGACCGCGCAGCAGTTGTCAGCGGCCATTACTCCCAAAACTAAGGCCATCATTCTCAACAACCCCTCCAATCCAACCGGTATGGTATACAGTAAAGAGGAGCTAGAGGGCATTGCTCGGGTGTGTGTGGACAATGATATCTATATCATCTCTGATGAAATCTATTATAGTCTGCTCTATGATGGGACTCACTTTACCTCAATGGCCAGCCTTGGGGAGGAGGTAAAGGAGCGTACCATCCTCATCAACGGCGTATCCAAGGCCTATGCTATGACTGGTTGGCGTATTGGCTATGCCATCTCAAATCCAAAGGTTGCTAAGGTTATGAGCAATTTTCTCAGCCACTCCACGGGCTCTCCAAGCTCTATCTCTCAAGCCGCATCCTTGGCGGCGCTGGTGGGCCCTCAGGAGAGTGTAGAGACGATGCGTCAAGCCTTTGAGGAGCGCCGCAATTATATTGTGGATCGAATCAACCACATTGATGGAGTAAGCTGCATCAAGCCGGAGGGCGCCTTCTATATGATGATGAACATTGAGCGGCTTCTGGGCAGAACCATTCACGGTGAGTTGATTCAATCTTCCGATGACTTCTCCACTGCCTTTTTGAAGCACGGCCTGGTTGCAACCGTCCCGGGCAGCGGCTTTGGGGCGCCTCATTTTGTGCGCTGGTCCTATGCCACCTCTATGGACAACATTGAAAAGGGACTGGATCGTTTGGAGACATTTTTGCAAGGATAATCATAAAATTTCGGAAAACCTCTTGCAAATGACAGCCATTTTGGATATACTATAACATGCTCGACAAAAACTGCAAGGAGGCTGTCAACAATGCCTAAAATCACAAAAGATACTGTGATCGGTGATATTTTGGATATTGCGCCTGATACCGCGCCTATCTTCATGTCCATTGGGATGCATTGCCTAGGATGTCCCGCTTCTCGAGGTGAGACGGTAGAGCAGGCCTGCATGGTCCATGGCGTTGATGTGGAGGATCTGCTGGAAAAGCTCAATGCCACAGTCGCTTAAATTGTGATTGATAAGAAAAGAGCGGAATATCCGCTCTTTTCCTTTATCCTCTGACGGAAGGAGAGAGGAGATGGAACTGACAAGCAGGCTCAGGACCATTGCCGATCAGGTGCCGGTCAATGCCCGCTTTGCGGACATCGGTACCGACCACGGATACCTGCCCGTCTCCCTGCTATTGAAGGGCCGCATCCGCCAAGCCATTGCCACTGATCTCCGGGCGGGACCTTTAGAGCGGGCGCGGGAGACAGCAAAAAAATTTGGGGTAACAGCTCAGGTCTCATTCCGCCTATGCAATGGGTTGATGGGGGTGTGTCCAGATGAGGTTAACGTTATCTCAATGGCGGGAATGGGAGGGGAGACCATTGCCGCCATTTTGGAAGAGGCTCCTTGGACCAGGCAAGGTGCGTTGCTACTGCTGCAGCCGATGACCTCGTGCTATGAGTTGAGAAAGTGGCTGCAAGAGAGCGGATATACCATTGAGAAAGAGCGGATTGCTTATGAGGGAAAAAGACTTTACAGTATATGGATAGTCAAGGGGGGAGAGATGGCCCCCATGACTCAGGCGGAGCTTTGGGGCGGCTGTCAGAGCAATGATCCGCTCCGGGAAGCCTATTTGGCGCTGATGATAGAAAAGGTGAGCCGGACCCTGAGCGGACATAGAGCAGCCAAAGTGTCCGATGAGGCGGCCATCCAGGCGTTGGAGGCGGCTTTGATGGGATTGCAGCGGATGAGGGAGGAATTGAGATCATGATCACGGTGGGAGAAATATTTGCGTACCTGGAGGAAAAGGCCCCATTTCAGCTGCAATGTGACTGGGATAATTCTGGATTATTGGTGGGCAGGACAGATGCTGAGGTGAGCAAGGTTTTGGTGGCTTTGGATATCACGCAACCGGTGGTACAGGAGGCTGTCATGCAGGGGGTACAGCTGATTGTGGCCCATCATCCGGTGATTTTTGGCCGCGCCAAGTCGGTGACGGACCAAACGGCCGCTGGTCGGGTGGTGCTGACTCTGGCGGAACATCATATTGCTGCTATCTGTGCCCATACCAATCTGGATGCAGTGGAGGGGGGCGTCAATGATGTGCTTGCTCTGAAGCTTGGGCTAACCGGCATTGGACAACTGCACCAGGATGGTCTGGACAACCGGGGCCGTCCGGTGGGCATTGGCCGGGTGGGCTATGTACCTGAGCAGTCGCTGTATGATTTTGCGTTGGCGGTAAAGGGTCTGCTAGGGGCAAATGGCCTCCGGCTGGTGGAGGGGAACCGCCCTGTCTATAAAGTGGCCGTTGGCGGCGGTGCCTGCGCTGGGATGATGGACAAGGTATTGGCCCAGGGTTGTGATACCTTTGTCACCGCAGACGTGAAATATCACGACTTTTTAGATGCCAAGGCGGAAGGGCTGAACCTAATCGACGCAGGACACTTTCCCACAGAGAACATGGTGTGTTCTGTGCTGAAAGACTGGCTGGTCCAGCGGTTTTCGCAGCTGACTGTCAACCTCTCCACACAACATCAAGAGGTATTGTCTTACCTTTAAATGGGCATGAATCACCCTACTTCCACATATGGTAAAGGGGAGAGGGGGACTTGCCGTGAAACGTGATCTGTTTCTGTTATCGCTGTTTTTGTGCTTGTTTGGAGGAGCGGTGGTTTGGGGTGCTGGACAGGTGCTGCCAACAATGCCCGCCGTGTCTACTGTGGAGAAGGGGCAGTGGATCTTAGTTTTGGACGCTGGACATGGTGGAGAGGATGGTGGCGCCAGCACCGCTGGCGGGGAAAAGGAGAGCCAGATCAATTTGGCCATTGTGCGAAAAACAGAGTCGCTCATGGCTTTTTTGGGTGTGGAGACTTACCTGACCCGGGAAGAGGATATCTCTTTACATGACAGCGGGGTACAAACCATTCGGGAAAAGAAGGTATCCGACCTAAAAAACCGGGTCAAAATGATCAATTCCTTTCCAAATGCCATGCTCATGAGCATACATCAAAATCACTTTACTGATTCCCGATATTCAGGAGCCCAGGTATTCTACACCAGCCGGGATATCAGCCGTCAGTGGGGAGAGTGTGCTCAAAGTGTCCTGCGGAATACGCTGGATTTAGGCAATGACCGGGAGGCCAAGCCAATCCCGGACAACATCTATTTATTCAGCCACGTTAATTGCCCAGCCATTTTGGTGGAATGCGGTTTTCTCAGCAATGGGGAGGAGGCATCCCTGCTGTTGACAGACAGTCATCAGAGAAAGCTTGCCATGGCGTTGGCCGGGGCATATTTGCACGAGATTCAAATGATACCCACTGTTTGGGAAGGGGAATAATCTATGGCCAAGACCAAGACGCTTTTTTACTGCACACAGTGTGGAAATGAGACGCCAAAATGGCAGGGGAAATGTTCGGCCTGTGGAGCGTGGAACACCATCGTGGAGCAGCCTGCCGGGGAGAGCCGGAAGCGGGGAGGGGTCTTCCTTGATGGCGGGCGGTCCACTTGCCGGCCTCGCGCCATGGCAGAGGTGGAGGCCGCCGACGAGCTGCGCTTTAACACTGGGATGAATGAGTTGGACCGTGTGCTGGGCGGTGGAGCAGTAAAGGGTTCCCTGGTGTTGGTAGGAGGGGCGCCTGGCATTGGAAAATCCACTTTGATGCTGCAAATTTGCGATCATCTTTGCCGGTTTGCAAAGGTCTTATATGTATCAGGAGAGGAGTCGGAACGGCAGATTAAGCTGCGGGCACAGCGGCTTGGGATCGGCAGTGAGGGGTTGTACCTATTTTCGGAGACGAATTTGGACAATGTTGTGTCAGCTGTCCAGGAGGATCGCCCCGACATCCTCATTGTAGACTCTATCCAGACCATTTATAACGGGGAGTCTACATCTTCCCCGGGCAGTGTGGCCCAGGTAAAAGAGTGCACCATGGCATTAATGCACTTGGCAAAGGGCATGGGTGTCACGATATTCGTGGTGGGCCATATTAACAAGGAGGGCTCCCTGGCCGGGCCGAAGGTATTGGAGCACATGGTGGATTGTGTGCTCCACTTTGAGGGAGAGGAACATAACACCCACCGCATTTTGCGAGCGGCAAAAAACCGCTTTGGTGCCACCAATGAGATCGGGGTATTTGAGATGGGGGATCAGGGGCTGTTGGAGGTTCCAAACCCATCGGAGGCCTTGTTGTCAGGCAGGCCGGAACACACTCCCGGCTCCTGTGTCAGCTGTGTAATGGAGGGGGTGCGTCCGGTACTGGCGGAAATACAGGCACTGTTATCTCCGTCGGCTTATGGCAATTCCCGACGCTCCAGCAATGGATTCGACTATAATCGAGCCATGATGATGCTGGCGGTGCTGGAAAAGCGGGGGGGACTGGCTCTGTCAAATTGTGATTTTTATGTCAATGTCATTGGCGGTCTGACATTGGACGAGCCCGCCGCTGACTTAGCCCTAATCGTAGCGCTGGCCTCTAGTTTTCGGGACAAGCCTGTGCCATTTGATCTGGCAGCCATTGGAGAGGTTGGGCTAACTGGTGAGCTGCGGGCAGTTCAGGCCATGAATCAACGCCTGTCTGAGGTGCGGAGGCTAGGTTTTACAAAATGTCTGGTTCCTGCCAGAAACAGCGGAAAATTAGTTGTCCCGGAAGGGCTGAGTTTGATACGGGTTTGCAACATCAGAGAAGCTGTCGCTGTTCTGATTTGACAGCTTTGGTGTGAAGTTCAGACAGATGTCATTGGGCACTGCCTGACTGGCTCGATCGGCCTGTGATAAGGTGCACAGGCCGTCTGTTTGAAATCTGCAATTTTGTGTGCATGGAATTAGACTCACAAGATCACCCTAAATCATCAAATTTATAAGCCAAGCCATGAGGAAAGGAGGTATCGGGATGATACAACCAACTCAACAAAATAAAGATTTTGTTGAGTTAGGGGGAGGGCTGCCACGGTGTGAGAGGCACACCAGCTGTTTGCGGCAGTCTGTGAACGAACTGTTTCATTGGGAATAGTGTTACCCAGTGAGCCGTAAGTTATGAATGTGTCTATCCGTCACTGCCTATGAGCAATTATTCCACCGATGCGCCGGCTATTTTGCGGGACTTTTTGGCCTATCATGAGAGTATTCAAGGACATTCGCTCACAACTATAGATGAATATTACCTAGATTTGCGCAATTTTTTTCGGTATATCAAGCTGGAAAAAGGCCGTGTGCCAAGGGCCACGCCTTTAAATGAGGTGACTATTAATGATGTAGATGTGGAATTGATCAAATCAGTCACCCTGACAGATATCTATGCCTATCTCAGTTTTCTGAGCCGGGATCGGGCCAAGAACGCCAAAAATCCTGGGATGGGCTATGGGTTGCTGGCATCTACAAGAGCCAGAAAGGTTGCTGTTATTCGGTCATTTTACAAGTATCTGGTCACTAAGGCAAGGGTTTTAGAGGAAAGCCCCATTCAGGAATTGGATGCTCCCCGCCAGCGACAGTCTTTGCCCAGATATCTGACATTAGATGAGTCCATTCAACTTTTAGAATCCATTGACGGAAAATATGCGCAGCGAGATTTTTGCATCATCACGTTGTTTCTAAACTGCGGCATTCGCATTTCAGAGATGGTTGGATTGAACCTTGCCGACTTTTTGGGTGATAGTTTGCGGGTGTTGGGCAAAGGCAATAAGGAGCGAGTGGTATTTCTCAACGTGGCCTGTCAAAAGGCTCTTGAGGACTGGCTGAGCGTACGGCCTACTTCTGGAGAGGTTGACCAATATGCCTTGTTTATCAGCCGAAATCATACCAGGGTGACCCGGGCGGGGATTCACTATATGCTCAAACAGCGCTTTACCGCCGCAGGTTTGGATAGCAGCAAGTATTCGGCCCATAAGCTGCGCCATACGGCGGCGACATTGATGCTCCAGAATGGCGTGGACGTACGTACTATACAGGAGGTGCTGGGCCATGAGCATCTCAATACCACCGAGATATATACCCATGTCAACAGCGATTCCCTTCGGAGTGCGGCCCAGGCAAATCCTTTGGGGGGTATCAAGCGCAAGCCAAAAGAAAATTCTACCAAATCATAGCCGGAACCTCTGCGATACATAATAGACGAGCAATCGGAAGGGCTTTATCCCTCCGATTGCTCGTTGTCCTCTGTTTGACTTTGCGGCGCTTGATCCGGTGGACTATCCGGCACATTTTTGAGTATCCCAACAATGTGCAGAAACCGCATTTCTACCACATTTTCATAAGTGTTTAGTGGCCGGTTGTCAGCATCGTTGGAGTGGGCTGCCACCAGAATATTTTCCGGCCTGGGCGGCATACCAACTGAAACCACCACAGGTGTATGTGCAAATACTTCTCCACTGGTGGAGAAGCGAAGCTGAATAAAATCACCAGGCCTTATCAACCTCATGGGAGCCTGAATGCCAACTGGGCCGTTCGTAGGCATGGGCCGGGTCATAAATTCCCAGAAAAATGGAACGCCCGTCCAAGCAGGTGCCCGGTCGGTGGCATCAATATAGTACCAGCCTAGTTCTGGCTCAAAGTTCATGATGCCGCCTCCTGCGTATAGGCATTGGGAGGCAAAGTTGGTGCAGTCTCCGCCGATCTCACTAAAATCATAGAAAGCAGGGTTGCGGTCGAAGGCCCATTTATGGGCATAGGCGACCGCTGCCCGGCGGTTATATGGAAGTAATCGGATCATTCCCCTCTCCCCTTTCCGCCCTCATTCTATGCTGTCATCCCCTAAGATGACACCTTTGGACAAAATCTTCTGAAAAGTCGCTTACCGCTTACTTTGTGTGGAAAAAGATGGAGCTTTTACTTGCTTTTTCATGCTATGAGTGTTAGAATCATGACGAACGAAATTAACAGCGCAAATTTTATGAAGGAGTTGGTTTGCAATGCCATTGGTTACCACAACTGAGATGTTCAAAAAGGCTTACGACGGCGGTTATGCCATCGGAGCCTTTAACGTCAACAACATGGAGATTGTCCAGGGTATTACCGAGGCGGCCAAGGAGGTCAATGCTCCTCTGATTCTCCAGGTGTCCAAGGGGGCCCGTGCCTATGCCAACCACACCTATTTGATGAAGCTGGTGGAGGCGGCTATTCTGGAGACCGGCTTGCCCATTGCCCTTCATTTGGACCATGGCGACACCTTTGAGCTGTGCAAGAGCTGCATTGATGGCGGATTTACCTCTGTTATGATTGACGCCTCGTCTAAGTCCTTCCAAGAGAACATTCAGCTCACCCGCCAAGTAGTGGAGTATGCCCACGACCATGGTGTGGTGGTAGAAGCGGAGCTTGGAACATTGGCTGGCATTGAGGATGAGGTTCAGGTATCTGTTGAGGACTCCTCCTACACCCGTCCTGAGGAGGTGGAGGAGTTTGTCTCCAAGACCGGTTGTGACTCTCTGGCTATTGCCATCGGCACTAGCCACGGCGCTTATAAGTTCAAGCCGGGCACTAAGCCACAGCTTCGCTTTGATGTGCTGGAGGAGGTGTCCCGCCGCCTGCCTGGCTTCCCCATCGTCCTGCACGGCTCCTCCTCTGTCCCCCAGGAGTATGTAAGGATGATCAATGAGAACGGAGGCAACATGCCCGGCGCAATTGGCGTGCCTGAAGATCAACTGCGCAAGGCAGCCTCTATGTCAGTGTGCAAGATTAACATTGACTCCGACCTGCGCCTTGCTATGACGGGCACTATTCGCCAATTTTTCAAGGAACATCCCGACAAATTTGATCCAAGAGAGTACTTGAAGCCTGCCCGGGCCAATATCAAGGAGTTGGTAAAGCATAAACTCATCAACGTGCTGGGCTGCGATGGCAAGGCTTAATCACACACAGAGATATACAAAGGAGATTTTAATATGGCACAACTAAAAGGCGCTTGCGTCATCGGACAATCTGGAGGTCCCACCTCAGTCATCAACGCCAGCGCATACGGCGTCATCCGCACAGCGTTGGACAACCCAAACATCACCACTGTCTACGGTGCCGCTCACGGCATTAAGGGCGTACTCAACGACCAGCTGTATGACATGGGGAAGGAGGATCCTAAGGAGTTGGAGCTGCTACTGCACACTCCATCTTCTGAGTTAGGTTCATGCCGCTACAAAATTGCAGACCCAGATGTGGACGACACCGACTATAAGCGGATTCTGGAGATATTTCAGAAATATAATATCCGCTACTTCTTTTATAACGGCGGCAATGACTCTATGGACACATGCGCCAAGGTGAGCCGCTTTATGGCAAAGGCCGGCTATGAATGCAGGGTAATGGGCGTGCCGAAGACCATTGACAACGATCTGTATGGCACCGATCATTGCCCCGGTTTTGCCTCTGCGGCCAAGTATATTGCCACATCTTGCGCTGAGGTATACAAGGATGCCCGGGTGTATGACACTGGCATGGTGACGGTGATTGAGATCATGGGGCGTCATGCCGGGTGGCTGGCGGGCGCCGCAGCCTTGGCCGGAGTGGTGGATTGTGCCCCCGATTTGGTCTACCTGCCTGAGGTGGACTTTGATATGGATAGGTTTTTGGCTGATGTGGAGGCCATCTATAAAGAGAAGGGCAACTGTATTGTGGCCGTCTCTGAGGGAATCCATTATGCTGACGGCTCCTTTGTCTCCGAGGCAAAGACCTCTGCCACCGATGGATTTGGCCATGCTCAGCTTGGTGGTCTGGCTGCTCTGCTGGCCAATATTGTCAAAGAGCGGACTGGGGCCAAGGTTCGGGGCATTGAGCTGTCCCTCCTTCAGCGTTGTAGCGCTCATCTGGCCTCTCAGACCGACATTGACGAGTCCTTTTTGGCGGGCAAGACTGCAGTGGAGGCGGCGGTGTCTGGAGAGACAGACAAGATGGTTGGATTTGAATGCACCCGGGGAAATGGGGGCTACACCTGCAAAACTAAGCTGTTCAATCTCTCTGAGGTGGCAAACTTTGAAAAGAAGGTGCCTCTGGAATGGATTAATGCTGAAGGTAACGGCGTCAGCCAAGCCTATATTGACTATGCCCTGCCATTGATCCAGGGAGATAATGCTCGGGCCACCGAACAGGGGCTGCCACGCTTTGCCCGGTTGAAAAAGGTGTTGGCGAAGTAACATCCTCCTTCTTCCCTGGCACGGATAACAGACAATAAATTTCTAAGAGCTGCATGTCCTTTCGGGCATGCAGCTCTTATGTTTTCATTGACAGTATTTTTTACAAATGATGCTCTGTTGAATGGAAATCAATTGCTTTTTATGACTAATATGGATTCCAATATGTCCGATTCCCAATAAACTGCTGTAAAAATCGTGCATTGTTTGACTGCTTTTAAAATGTTTGATCCAGTATATTTCATAAAGAATCATCAGAAAAATGCTGTGAGTAACACAAGGGACCAACTGGAGAGCGCAGTCACATTGAAATCACGAAAGATCAAGGATATGCAGACTACGGATACTTGACCGATTCGTTCAAGCATCAATAGCACCCTGTTTTCATGGTTCACATATCGATCATAATCTTTTGGCTTATATTTCGTCCATATGATATTAGGGATCATCAACATCAGCAAAAATAGAAAACCGATAGAGGAAAACCCGAAGTTTATGCCAGTGTTCTCCTCTATTTCATTCCAGTGAGGTGATTGAGTACACTGAGTCCCCTATAGTCCAGTTCCTTATGCATGGACAACGCCTCTGTGATATCGTAGTCTACCAGTGTCTCCCCATTGAGAGCAACTACCCGGCAGCTTTTACCTTCTACCAGCAGCCGGACAGCCTCATGTCCCATATAGGTGGCCACCATGCGGTCCCGGGAGGTAGGAGAACCCCCGCGCTGCACATGGCCCAGCACGGTGACCCTGGTATCCAAGGCCGTGGCATTGCGAATCTGCTCCGCTACACCATAGGCCCCGCCTGGTACCCCCTCAGCCACAATAACCATGAAATGGGTGCGTCCGCCCAGACGTGTCCGGCGGATAGGTTCGATCACATCATGATCCAAATCCACCTGACGCTCTGGAACCAGTACCACCGTGGCGCCGCATGCAATGCCTACAGAGACAGCCAAATGGCCTGCTCGATGTCCCATCACTTCCACGACAGAACAGCGCTCGTGGGACTTCATGGTATCTCTCAACCGGTCTATACTTTCTAATGCGGTATTGCAGGCGGTATCATAGCCGATGGTGTAGGTGGAACAGGCGATATCGTTGTCAATGGTGCCGGGAATACCGATGACAGAAATACCGCTTTCAACAAGGGAAAGCAGGCCCATAAAAGTGCCGTCTCCACCGATGCCCACCAGGGCATCGATTCCCAGCAGCTTGCAGGTGGCCAGTGCCTTCATTCTGCCCTCTTCTTCGATAAATTCCAGGCTACGGGCCGAATGGAGTATGGTTCCGCCGCGGCGGGAGATGTCGCTGACGCTTTCAAAGTCCAGTTTGGTAAAGTCCCCACTGATCAGCCCAAAATAGCCTCGGCGTATCCCAATGCATTCCACCCCGAAGTGGAGAGAGGCCCGGACTACAGCCCGGATTGCAGCATTCATGCCCGGTGCGTCTCCTCCGCTGGTAAAAACTCCGATGCGCCGCACAGCAGGTTCCATCATACTTCCCGTCCTTTCTTTACCATAACATTAAAACTGGTATCCAACAACTACACCTTCAAATCAGTTAACTGCTTTGTAAGGGCTTCAGGATGTGCCTCCAAAATTGGATGGATCTGCTCTTGCAAAAATTCTGTTACTTGTTCTGGGCATCGTCCAATATAGCGAGATGGGTCCAAATGGGCGCTTATTTCCTCGTTGCTCATGCCAAATAGCGGGTCGGCAGCCAGCAAGTCGATGAGATTATTGGTCAATCCCAAGTCTTTCACATGTTTTCCAGCCTCAATAGAGTGTATTCGAATGCGCTCATGTAAATCCTGCCGGTTGCCTCCTCGCTTCACTGCGTCCATCATGATATTTTCGCTGGCCATGAAGGGCAGTTCTTCCATAATATGCCGATGGATGACCTTCTCATGAACGATGAGGCCGGCCGCCACATTTCCATAGATATTTAAGATGGCATCTACGGCTAAAAATGCCTCTGGAACAGCGATGCGCTTATTGGCTGAGTCATCCAGAGTGCGCTCAAACCATTGGGTGGCGGCAGTCATAGCGGGGTTGGCCCCATCCGCAATCACATAGCGAGCCAGAGCACAAATGCGCTCACAGCGCATAGGATTGCGCTTGTAGGGCATGGCAGATGAGCCAATTTGATTCTTTTCAAAGGGTTCTTCTATCTCCTTAAGATGGCATAACAGACGTAGATCATTGGCGAATTTGCTGGCAGACTGGGCTACACCGGACAGGGTGGACAGCACCGCCGCATCCACCTTTCTGGAGTAGGTCTGTCCTGAGACCGGAACGGTACCTTCAAATCCCATTTCCCTGGCAATACGGCGGTCCAATTCCTTACATTTCTCATGGTCACCTTCAAATAATTCAAGAAAAGAGGCCTGGGTACCGGTGGTCCCCTTACAACCCAGCAGCTTTAGATTGGAGATACGGTACTTTACCTCCTCCAGATCCATCAGCAGCTCGTTCATCCACAGAGTGGCCCGCTTGCCCACCGTGACCAATTGGGCCGCCTGAAAATGGGTAAATCCAAGGGTTGGCAAGGCTTTATACCTATCAGCAAATTGAGCCAGGTGATAGATCACACATACCAGCTTGTTTTGAATCAACTCCAGCCCTTCTCGCATGATGATGATATCGGTGTTATCCCCCACATAGCAGCTGGTAGCGCCCAGATGGATGATAGGCATGGCCGTAGGACACAGGGTTCCAAAGGCGTGAATATGGGCCATCACATCATGACGAAGTTCCCGCTCCTTTTGGGCAGCTAGTTCATAGTCAATGTGAGCTATATGCCCTTCCATCTCGTCGATCTGTGCTTGTGTAATGGGAAGCCCCAGATCCATTTCAGCCCGGGCCAGTGCGATCCACAGGCGGCGCCAGGTAGAAAACTTTTTGTCTGGGGAAAAAAGATACTGCATTTCATTGCTGGCGTAGCGAGAGGATAGGGGACTTTCATAAATTGCCTTGCTCACAGCTCAGTATACCTCCTTTGTACTAAAAAACGGTTAAGAGAATGATTAAAAGCATTATATCATAGTTTTTCTGTTGGAACAAGAGATTGAAAAAGCATCCTTTTAAAATAAAAACAAGGACCCCACCTTTTCAGTGGGGTCCTTGCGCCTTTTTCCGTTGCTAAATTTAAGATTACTCCTCGCCGCGCATCTTGGCAAAGCACTCACTGCAATAAACAGGCCGGTCGGTCTTGGGCTCAAAGGGCACCCGGGCCTCTGCACCACAAGCGGCACAGGTAGCAGCAAAATACTCACGGGGACCACGGGCGGCAGCCTTGCGGGCATCACGGCAAGTCTTGCAACGCTGGGGCTCGTTTTGGAAACCGCGCTCAGCATAGAACTCTTGCTCACCAGCCGTGAACACAAACTCACTGCCACACTCTTTACAAACTAAGGTTTTGTCTTCGTACATTGGAATTCCCTCTCTTTGATACCCAGAACCGGAAAGCACCTGCTGGGACTTAAATATTGCGTCAGCTTTCGCTGAAATCGCCAAAAGTGCCGGCAACTTTCCGCCGGATTCGCTGGACTGCGTTGTCCACAGATTTTGCAGACCGCCCAACCTGGACACCAATCTCTTGATAAGAGAGTCCCCATAAAAATAACTTGAGGATCTTTTGCTCAAGGGAAGAAAGATGGGCGTTGAGCTTGTCTAAGCGCTCTTTCTCCTCTTCCCTGCTAATGTACATATCTTCTGGGCTGGTATCACTGCCCAGCATGGGTGACTCAAAGGGAACACTGTTATTCAGCGGTGCGTGCTTATCCCGGGCAGCATTCACTACAGCAGAGCAGATACAGTTTCGGATACATACCAGGGCAAAGGTGTGAAACGTAGCATCGCGATGGGGGTTAAACTCCCGAATCGCCCGGAGGAGCCCAAACATGGCCTCCTGAATAAGGTCCTCACTGTCTCCCCCCAACAAAAAATAGGGGCGGGCGCATATGCGAACCAAACGGAGATACCGAAGAACTAACTGCTCCTCAGCCTCCCGATTTCCAGATACAGACATCTGGCACAGCAACTCATCGCTGATCTCACTGTTATTATTATGGAATGTTATCGTATCCATATAGATTAACCTTGTCTATTATTATCACAAAAGAAGTGAATTGTCAACCATTACTATAATAATCTTTTCAAAAGGATTTCATCTCTGACCATATCTTTAGTGAGACTTGACAACCAATTCAGCTTTCGCCTTGGCCGGAGCCAGTCCAAGGGGATCATTGTCAAAAACTCAGTTGTTCCAGGTCCGGCTGGTGGTTTATCCCATGGGGAACAGACAGGCCCAAATGCTGGTAGGCCTTTGGCGTGACACAGCGGCCTCTGGGGGTACGGGTCAGGAAACCCAGCTGCATTAGATAGGGTTCGTACACATCCTCCAGCGTGATAGACTCCTCATTGATGGTGGCGGCTAAGGTATCCAGACCGACAGGCCCTCCGCGGTAGTTTTCAATGATACTCATTAGCATACGGCGGTCAATTTGATCCAGGCCTAAGGAGTCAATCTCCAACGCCCTAAGCGCCCGGTCAGCTACAGCCTGAGTGACTACACCTCCAGCGGTAACTTGAGCAAAGTCCCGCACCCGGCGCAACATACGGTTAGCGATACGAGGAGTACCCCGGCTGCGCTGGGCAATCTCCAGGGCCCCGGCTTCCTCGATGGGAACATTTAAGATATTGGCCGACCGGGTGACAATATGGGCAAGTTCCTCTGATGTATAGAGCTCCAGGCGCAGGGTGACGCCAAAGCGATCCCGGAGAGGGGCCGACAACTGCCCGGACCGGGTGGTGGCGCCAATCAGGGTGAACTTGGGCAGATCTAGCCGAATGGAATTGGCTGATGGTCCTTTGCCAACGATGATGTCAATGGCATAGTCCTCCATGGCAGGGTATAAAATCTCCTCCACCTGGCGGTTGAGCCGGTGTATTTCATCCACGAAGAGAATGTCGTTTTCCTGAAGGTTGGTCAACAGGGCGGCCAAATCTCCGGGCTTTTCGATAGCAGGTCCGGAGGTGATGCGGATATTGACGTCCATCTCATTGGCGATGATACACGACAGTGTGGTTTTACCAAGGCCCGGCGGCCCATGGAGCAGGACATGATCCAAGGGCTCGCCCCGCATCTTGGCCGCTTGGATAAAAATACTCAGATTGTCCTTAGCTTTTTGTTGTCCAATGTATTCCCCGAGGGATTTGGGTCGAAGGGACTGCTCTCCCTCGTCCTCACGCAGCAACGAGGTGGCAACAAGCGGCTGCTGGGTTTCAAAGCTTCGGTTGTCAGAAAAGTCGATGGACAAGAGATCACTTCCTTTACACTGTGGACAATCAAATTTTAAAGTCTCTCGGCCAACGCCTGGAGCTGCTCTAAAAAGGCCTCCTCGCCCCAAGTGTTGATCTTAAAAAACAGGGCACGGCTTCCGCCGGAGGTGATCGCGGTGAGAAACAGATCTCTCCCCTTTCCCACCAGGGTCAAGTTCAGGCTGACCCGATTGCCTCCGGAATAGCTGTATCGCTCGTAGACCCTGACGGCGCAACGGACATCCCCAGAAGCATAGTCGCTCCCATCCTCGTAGGAAGCGGATATACTTCCCTCTAAAATGCCCCGATCCAGCTGAGCTAGAACGGAGGCAAAATCGCCGGTCAGCCGGCGCTCATATTTTGCCATCTCACTTCACCATTCTTTTCAAGGCATGCTTGATGATTTGCTCCAGCGTCATATCGTCAAGATCAATGCCCTTGAGTGCCAGCGCAATCTCGCTTTGGCTGTAACCCAGCACCGCCAAGGCGGCGGACGCCTCGCTGGTCTTGTTCTCCGGAATTACGGTGACGCCGCCGGCAAAGGTCTCTCCTCCGCCGCTGACAGTCAATTGCCCCTTGGCCAGCCTGTCCTTTAGCTCCAGGATAATGCGTTGGGCAGTTTTTTTGCCAATACCCGGAGCGGAGGTAAGCGCCTTCTCATTCTCAGAGACAATGGCCATAGCCAGTCCCTCAGGGCTGTTGGAGGATAAAATGGCCAGCGCCGCCTTGGGACCTACGCCGGATACCCCGATGAGCATACGGAAGCACCCCAATTCATGCTCCCCGGAAAAACCATACAGTTCAAAGATATCCTCCCGCACATATAGATGGGTATAAATCTTTGCGGTCTTGCCAATTGTAAGGGTGGATAAGGTGTGATTGGTGGTCCGGCAGGCGTAACCCACCCCTCCACAGTCGATGACAACCAGGTAAGGCTGGATTTGGGCAACCTTGCCCTCAATATAGTAAAACATAGGACAATCTCTCCTACAGCAGTCTTATTTTCTTGTCCGGGCGAGCAGCGACGTGGCGGACCGAGCATGGCATAGAGCGATAGCCACGGCATCAGCGGCATCGTCCGGCTGTGGGACACAGGTCAGGTTGAGAAGCCGGCGGGTCATTTCCATAACCTGGCGCTTTTCTGCCTTGCCGTATCCCACCACAGCCTGTTTTACCTGAGATGGGTTGTACTCATAGATGGGCAGGCCCAGCTTTTCCGCTGTCATAAGAATGACCCCACGAGCCTGAGCTACACCGATTCCGGTGGTCACATTGTTGTTAAAAAACAACTCCTCAATAGCCATAACATCTGGGTGAAATTGTCCAATCAACTCTTCCAGATCAGTGGCAATACGCCATAGTCTGGCAGATAGACGCACTCCCGATGGGGTGTTGATAGCGCCGCAGGCCATCATACGATGCTTTCCCCCTCCCGCTTCCACCAGGCCAAAGCCTACAATGGCGTAGCCAGGGTCGATTCCGAGGATGAGCAAAACAGCACCTCCTGGATGCAAAATAATATACCGTTGTGCAGCCGCTCCACATAGGGCGGCAACTGGTGATATTGTACCATACCTGTTAGGCAAAGACAAGAAAAACAACAACCTATTGACAGATGCTGTCATTTACCTATGGAAATATCCCGTCCATGATAGGATGGGATATTGGTTAAGTTGACCGGCGGTCATTGGATAAAAAGCATATCTTCTGCGACCATATTGCCAGAACTGTATCGAATTTAAATGGCCCCATCCAGCCAGTCCCGGTTAAGGCATAATAGCTTTGCAAGTTTCTGCCTCATTTAGCTTATATAAAAAGGCCGCGACTGGTGTGTCGCAGCCTAGTGGTATGGATAAGTTATTATGCCCTGGGATGGGCCTTAGCGTAGACATCTTGCAGGTGCTGATTGACAACCTGGATATAGATCTGAGTGGCGGAGATATCCGCATGGCCCAACATCTCCTGAATGGATTTCAAGTCAGCACCATTCTCCAGCAGATGAGCCGCGAAGGAATGGCGAAGGGTATGGGGGGTGATTTCCTTTTGGATGCCGGCCATCTCCTGGTACCATTTGACGATCTTCCAAAACCCCTGGCGGCTCATGCGTTCACCGCTCATATTGACAAATAACGCGGTTTCCGCCGGATCGTCCAGCAATTGGGGACGGATCTCGTTGATGTACATGGATATCGCCCGAGTGGCTGCTTTGTATAGGGGCACGATCCGCTCCTTGTTCCTGCCCCGGCAACGCAGAAAACAAGCGGACAGATTGATGTCTTGGGTGTCTAAACCGATCAGCTCAGAAACCCGAATACCCGTAGCGTATAGCAGCTCCAACATGGCCTTGTCTCGGCATCCCTTTGGGTCGGATACGTCTGGCTGTTCCAAAAGCAGGTCGATTTCCCGGCTGGTGAGAATGGACGGCAGCTTTCGTTTGGCCCGGTTTGGATGATAACCCTTGGCTGGGTTGATGGATATGACATGAAGGGCCATCATATAGCTGTAAAAGGATTTGAGGGATGCGATCGAGCGCACCACAGTGGCATTCGACTTTCCCTTATGCTCCAGGTGCTGAGCATATTGCCTGACATCGTGATGGGAAACCTGGTTCAGGAGCACCCCCTCCTGCTCCAGCCAGCAGGAGAACTGCTTGACATCGCGCAGGTAGGAGCTGAGTGTATTGGCGGTAGCCTTTTTCTCTTGGGAGAGCCATGTATGATATCCAGTCAAATAGTCCAATCTCTTCACTTCTCTCTCATGTTGTAAATAGATGGGCACATAGTGCTGTAAGTAATGCGGGCATCACTGTGCGCTGCAAAGCAATGGCCAAAAGCAGCAACCCTCCACATGGGGCCAGTGAACCAACTCGCTGTCTCCACGGAGTCTGGGCTGACGGTGTATCAGACAAACGGTCCAGCGACTGACAGAACGCATTGTTTCCAACCACAAATAGGATGGGGACATCCAGCAGGACTGCGACGCCAAAGGAGGCCAGTGAAGCTGCTACTCCAGGCAATCCAAATAAGCGGGCAAAGGTGGTGGTAGCAAAGGACAGCGTAAAGCCCCTCATAAGAAATAGTACAGGAAGCCCAATCGCACCCAGAGCCGTAAAGCCGAGAAGAAACGCCAACAGCGGCCAGCGAAGGATGTCCCAGGCAACAGACCATAAAGCGGGGTCTGCTCCACTGCCCTGGCCAACCATCTGAAGATATTGCTGCAAATAGTCTGAAAGGTCAGGGGTGTCTCCATTCAGCACAGAAAAAAAGAACCCGCCGAATGTCCCGATCAGAAAGCAGAGGCCCAGCACCATCAACTGCCGAAGTCCGTCCCATATAGATATCGCTCCCATTCGTTTTCCTGGCCGCCCATTGATCACACCCATCACCTCAGCACATGATATGAGGGATCGGCAGATCATATGACCAAAAGCCCACTTCCGCGAAAGAAATGCTGTGAGATAAATATAGACCTCTTTGGATAGAAAGGCAAGAGCATTTTCCAAAAAGATGATTATTTTTATTTTTTATGTAAATTAAATTATGTAAACTAACGAAACTGGGAGGGAAAGGCCACAGAATATTGTGGTAAAAAAGGATTGCCACTTCTATATTTTGAAGCGGCAATCCTTTTTGGTGATTATTCCGATTTTTTCAATTTTACTGCTGGAAAGGTATTAAATCTCTGCCATGCCAGACCGAATCGCCTGCATGGAGATGGCGCACTCCAGCCTCTTGCGCTGCATATCACAGCCAAATTCATTTGGCTTTTTTATGTCGCCATTGACAAGGAGGTTGGAAGCGGAGCAGCCGCCGCTGCAGTAGAATTTGGCCCAGCAGTCTTTACAGTCTGGACGGGTATAGATGTTTAATTGGGCAAATTTTCCGGACAGATCCATATCGAAACTGCCTTGATGCAGGTTGCCCAATCGGTATTCCTCATTGCCCACAAATTGATGACAGGGATAGATGTCTCCATCTGGAGTGATTGCTACATACTCGCACCCGGCACCGCATCCCCGCAGCCGCTTGATGACGCAGGGGCCTTGGGATAAATCTACATTAAAGTGGAAAAAGTTCACATCGTCCCGCTCCAGCAACTCTCTGGCCAAGCGCTCATACTCTTCCAGAATGGCTGGCAGATCCTCTTCTTGAAAGGTGTAGCCGTCATCCGCTCCACCCACTACCGGCTCTACCGATACATGGCGGAAGCCCTGATTTGCGATATGAATCACATCATCAGCGAAGTCGGCATTGTGGTGGGTAAATGTGCCCCGAAGATAGTAGTCCTTCTCTCCCCGACCCTCCACCAACTTTTGAAACTTAGGCAGGATAACATCATAGCTGCCCTCGCCCCCCACCGTTTTGCGCATATGGTCGTTGACCTCGGGGCGGCCATCCAAAGACAGCACTGCATTGGACATCTCCCGGTTGATGTACTCAATGTTTTCGTCGTTGAGCAGTACTCCATTGGTGGTGATGGTAAAGCGAAATTTTTTGTTATATTGTTCCTCCAAGGAGCGGGCATACTCCACCGTAGCTTTAACCGTATCCATGGCCATCAACGGCTCACCACCGAAGAAGTCCACTTCGATATTCCGGCGCTGACCGGAGCGCTGAATAACAAAGTCGATGGCTTTTTTTGCGGTCTCTACATCCATGTTGATCCGATGGCCGGTACCAAAATCGCCTGTGGAGGCAAAGCAGTACTCGCACCGTAGATTACAGTCATGAGATACATGGAGGCATAGGGCTTTGATAGGCGCATCCTGCTTGATGAGCACAGCGGTGGCAGGATCCAGATAGTCATCGTTGCTGAAAAGCAGCCCAGTCTGTTGAAGCTCCAGAAGCTCTGACCAGGCCTCATCCACTGTAGCCCGGTCATGGTTGGGCAGTTTGGCGTAGATTTCCTCTGGACAGCGCTCATCTAAGGGACTGTCCAGCAGGGAGAGCAGATCATAGGCTGCTTGATCTAATACATGGACGGCTCCGCTATTCACATCTACCGCCACTGGGACATCCAGGCAGGTGAAGGTATGGACCATTGATTTATCCTCCTTTATAGGCATAGGGAAAGGGTGGGGCAAGCCCACCCTTTCTGCCAGGCCAATTGCGTTACTTATTCTGTTCGCACTTCTGGTTGGCGACGGTGCAAGAAGTCTTACAGGCGGACTGACAAGAGGTTTGACACTCACCGCAGCCGCCGTGGGCTGCGCTCTGCTTCAGTGTGGCGCCGTTCAGGGTTTTAATATGAGTCATAGCATTCTTCCTCCATTTTGTAAGATTGCCCATATGATAGCATAAACAATAAAAAAGTTCAAGATGGGTTTTGCTTTTTCCCCATCCCAGACTCTGGATATTGTCATGGGAGGGGCGGTTGGCATAAGCTGAGTTGACAGCTTATGTCAATCTCTGTGAAGGAGGTACTATGTGTGAATATCGACACAAACATCAATTCCCGCCCCTGCGCTGACGGATGCGGCACTCTGCCCCCTTGCGCGCCTTTGGCGGTGCCATATGTGCCATTTCAACAAGAAGGCAGCCAAAAATACAATCAAAATGAGGCTTTGGCTCATGGTACGCTGTTCCCGGGACTAAATCTGCCCTTTCACCTGAAGGTAGATGCGCCCAATCTGCCGAAGACTCTGGCTATGGAGCTTCAGGCCCTTCAATTTGTCATTACCGAATTAGGGCTTTACCTTGATACCCACAAGAACGATACGGAGGCCTTCCAGTTATTCCAACAATACGCCAAGCTGGCCAAGGAAGGCAGAAAACGTTATGAGGCCATGTATGGCCCGCTGACCCAAATGCAGGCCGCCCAGGAAACTGCATACACCTGGCTGGATGATCCCTGGCCCTGGGAGTATAAAGGAGGCGGCAATAAATAATGTTTGTTTATGAGAAAAAACTACAATACCCTGTTAAAATTAAAAACTGCAACCCCAAGTTGGCAAATGTCATTATCAGCCAGTATGGCGGCCCGGACGGCGAACTGGGCGCTTCCCTGCGCTATCTCTCCCAACGCTATGCTATGCCCTATCCTGAGTTGAAGGGACTGCTCACTGATATAGGTACTGAGGAGTTGGGGCACTTGGAGATGATCGGCGCAATCGTGCATCAATTAACCAGAAATCTCAGCGATGATCAGGTTAAAACCGCCGGATTTGACGCATATTTTGTCGATCATACAACCGGAATCTATCCCACAGCGGCCTCCGGTTGGCCTTATAGCGCCGCCTCAATGGCGGTAAAGGGAGATGTCATCGCGGATCTGACAGAGGACATGGCGGCAGAGCAAAAGGCGCGTGTCACCTATGATAACATTCTGCGGCTTTCCGATGATCCGGATGTCAATGATGTCATTCGCTTTCTGCGGGAGCGGGAGGTAGTCCACTTCCAGCGTTTTGGGGAGGCCGTTGCCCTAGCCAAAGAACGGGTGGATCAAAAGAATGTCTACTATGTAAATCCTGCCTTCGATAAGTAATATGCAAAGAGGACGGAGGCTGTTAGCCTCCGTCCTCTTTGCATATTGAGTTAGTATACTAAACTCAATAGTTTTTGGCGTTGATCTCAAAGTAACTCTGCGGATGGTTGCATACCGGGCACACTTTAGGAGCATCAGTGCCTACTACAATGTGACCACAGTTACGGCACTCCCATACTTTGACCTCGCTCTTGGCAAATACTTGGGCAGTCTCCACATTATGTAACAGGGCTCGGTATCGCTCTTCGTGGTGCTTTTCCACCTCAGCGACCAGACGAAACTTGTTCGCCAGTTCAGGGAATCCCTCTTCTTCGGCTATTTTTGCAAAACCAGCGTACATGTCTGTCCATTCGTAGTGCTCACCGTTGGCGGCAGACACCAAGTTTTCAGCAGTTCTCCCAAGGCCGTCCAGCTCCTTAAACCACAGCTTAGCATGTTCCCTCTCATTTTCTGCTGTCTTGAGAAACAAGGCGGCAATCTGCTCATAGCCCTCTTTTTTTGCCACAGAGGCAAAGTAAGTGTACTTGTTTCTGGCTTCGGATTCGCCGGCAAAGGCCGCTTGTAAGTTTTTTTCGGTCTGCGTACCCGCATACTTAGATTTGCTCATAATTAATCCCCTCCAAATAGTTTAAATTATGATCCTTTGACAGCATTTATTCCTCTTCTGGGGCCTCCGATTTGGCGCGGCAGCTTGGGCACAGACCTTCAAAGACCATGCGGTGGCGCTGGATTTGGAAGCCCGTCTCATTCTCTACCTGGGTATCATAATCAATCTGATAGGAGATGGGTGCGTCAAACACACTGTCACAAGCGATGCAGAACATATGGTAGTGGTGGTCTGAGCGCAGGTCATAGCGGTCAGCCGTAGGTACCTTTACATGGGAGATTTCTCGATTTCTAGCCAGGATACTTAAATTGCGGTATACAGTGCCCCGGCTGATTCGGTTGTCTTTCTTGCGTACATCTAAATAGATCTCATCTGCGCTGGGATGATCTGTGCGATCCCTCACCGCCTCCAAAACCAGGCTGCGCTGCTTGGTATTGCGTGTCTGTTTAATGATAACTCACCTCTAACCTGATGGGATGATATAGTCCGAGCCACTAATTAAGATTTAATCTTAATTATGTGCCGAAAGGGCTGATTTGTCAATTGATTTTTTGATAGCGGCCGATATTTTTAATGAACATTGGCAATATGCTCAAGTAAAACCTAAAAGAAACAGGAGATCATGTACATATTTTTGCGAAATTATTGACAAAATATGAATATAGAGGTATAATGCACTTCGGATTCAACGACTGATCAGAGCAAACTTATATTATGGAAGAAAGAGAGGGTAAATTATGTTAAAGAAGTTTTCTAACGGATGCGTGCGCATTATGAATCGCTGGCTGCCGGATCCCTTCCTGTTCGCCATCATTCTTACCATTGTGGTATTTATTGCCGCCATGGTTGGCACGCAGCAAAACCCCGTCGAGCTAGTTTGGGCTTGGGCCGGTAAGGGAGATGTGAAGGACGGCCTATGGGGTTTGTTATCCTTCTCCATGCAGATGGCCTTGGTTCTGGTGTTGGGCTCCGCTCTGGCCACCGCCCCCATCTGTAAGAAGATCTTGCGGTCTATCGCCGGTCTAGCCAAGAGCAAGATGAGCGCCATTGTGGTCACCACTATGGTATCCACTCTTTGCTGTTGGCTGAACTGGGGATTTGGACTGATCATCGGCGCCCTGCTGGCCAAGGAAATTGCCCGCCGGGTCCGGGACGTGGACTATCCCCTGTTAATCGCCTCCGCTTATTCCGGATTTGTCATCTGGCACGCTGGCCTGTCCGGCTCTATCCCCCTGCAAATGGCCGGCGGTAAGGAGTTTGGCAAAATTGTGTACGAGGCTCCTCTCACTCACACCATTTTCCATCCCATGAATATTATCATGTGCTTGGCAATCTTAGTATTGATGCCCCTGATCAACTATGCCATGCACCCCACAAAGGAGCATACTGTCCTAGTCAATCCCGATATCCTGGAGGATGAAGAGGCCCGCACCTATTCCATCAACACCCCCGCTGAAAAGATTGAGCACAGCAAAATCCTGTGGGCTCTGATTGTTTTAATGGGCTTTGTATATATCGTGCTCTTCTTTATCCGGGTGGGTGCTGCCAAGCTGGATCTGAACGCAGTGAACGGCATATTCCTGTTCCTGGGCCTACTGGCTCATGGGGACTTGCGCCGCTATGTGGATGCTATCGGTGATGCGGCAGGCGGAGCGGCAGGCGTACTGCTCCAGTTCCCATTCTATGCCGGCATCATGGGCCTGATGGTCGCTGAAAACTCAGAAGGCACCTCCCTGGCCATCATTATCGCTCGGTTCTTCACCGATATCTCAAACGACACCACTTTCCCCATGCTGACCTTCCTGTCCGGCGGTATCATCAACTTCTTTGTGCCCTCCGGCGGTGGACAGTGGGCTGTTCAGGGCCCCATCGTCATGCCGGCTGCCACCGAGATTGCTGCCCGCGCCGGAATCGACGCTACCACCTACTATGGCCGTGCCGCCATGGGTATCGCTTGGGGCGACCAGTGGACCAATATGATCCAGCCCTTCTGGGCCCTGCCTGCTTTGGGTGTGGCCGGGCTGTCTGCCAAGGATATTATGGGATATCTGGTTGTGATCCTCATCTTTGTGGCCATCGTGGCTTGCGGAGGGTTCCTCCTCTGGGGCCTGTTTTAACAGGCAAGTTGCTCTGATCATCATAAAAGACCCGCTCCCATTGGAGCGGGTCTTTTCCCATCCGTTTTTAACAATGGATTCATTGTCCATTAGCCCAGCTTTCTCCTGTGGCATAATCAATGGTCACACCGGGCTGTATATTGTAGACAAACACATGAAAACACAGTCCCTCTCCCTCATCTTCCACCGACCAGGCCTCCATTTGAACGCCTCTAGCCACTAGATCAGTTTCGTCAAAGATCGGTGTCACCCGGTAGAGCACATGATTTCCGGTTTCATCCACATAGTGGTCCACCATGTTCTCAAAGGGAAGCATTCCCTGTACATTCATATAGCGGGTCCCTGTAATTAGATTTTTCTCGTTGGCGTTCTCTCCTGCCAACTGAAAGCCAATGAGATGACAGCGGTTATATAAGTACCGTCCATCCACAAAATCATAGGGTGCCGTGTGCCAGCCAGAGGGCTTGATTTGCCCAATCTCGCCCCGAGGCTCAGTGGGCATTATGTCTAAGCAAATATTTGCGTAGGCTGTGCCGCAGCGGCCCAAGCTGTCCAGTGGGCTGTAGTGCTCAAAGGCCTTGGTTGTAAAGTCCTCCTGGCGGAAGTTTGGCATGTTATTTTGGAGGACCACATAAGGACTGCCGGAGTAAGGGGGGATATCCGCCAGGGTGATAGCGCCGGACGTAGGGTGGTTAGCCCAAGGCCACCGGATATCTCCCGCAGCCAAGGCTGCCGCGAATAGAACTGCCACTGTCAACAAGAGCCCTAGAAGGCCAAACCGGCGGTATAACTTGTTGACTTTTTCTGCCCGGCGTGTTACGGACTGCTGCCCGTTTCCCCGCCTCATGGCCGGCCTCCTTTCAAAATGCCGCTGGCTTTTACCGCAGCCACAATTTCCTTCATCTGCTCAACGGGCAAAACCAGGGCAAATCGAACATAGCCCTCCCCAAGACTGCCAAAGGCTGAACCGGGCGTACACAGTAGACCGGTGTGTTCCAATAGGGCAAAGCAAAAGTCCACTGAATTGATATGGCCCTGGGGCAAGGGCGCCCAGACAAACATACTTCCCTGGCTGTCCGGCACATTCCAGCCGATGGAGCGCAAACCGCTGCATAAGGCATCCCGCCGCTTCTGGTATTCCTGGCAGTTGCGCTTAACACCGTCCTGTGTACCGTTGAGGGCGGCGATGGCGGCGTACTGCACTGGGAGAAAGATGCCATAGTCAATTTGGGAGCGCAGGCGACGGAAGGCACTGACTATCTCCCGGTTTCCCACTAGAAAAGAGATGCGGCTGCCAGTGAGATTATAGGACTTGGACAGTGAGTTGAACTCCACACCCACCTCTTTGGCCCCCTCAAAGTTGAGGAAGGACTTCCCCACTCCCCCGTCATGGACAATGTCGGAGTAGGCGTTGTCGTGGATAATAATGATGTGGTTCTTCCTGGCAAATTGAATCAGTTCCAGGTAGAAGCTGTCTGGGGCGGTGGAGCATACCGGATTTGCGGGATAGGATACTACCATAGCTTTTGCTTGCCGGATGACCTCTGGATCTAGGCTGTTGAAGTCGGGAAGGTAGCCATGCTCCGGTCGCAAGGGATAGGGCACACACTTGGCTCCGCACAGTTGGGGCCCTATGGAAAAGATAGGATAGCCAGGGTCAGGTACCAGCACGATATCCCCAGGATCACACAATACCCATCCAATATGGGTAAGCCCCTCCTGAGAGCCATAGACTGCTGTCAGTTCCTCTGGAGCCAGCTCCACACCGTACCGCCGATGGTACCAGCCCTGCACCGCCTTTACCAGTTCAGGTAGTTCTCCCAGGGAGTAGCGCATATTCTCAGGGGCGGTAGCAGCCTTTATCAGGGCTTCCATTACATGGGGTTCAGGTAAAAGGTCAGGTGTCCCAATCGATAGATTGTATACCGGCTTGCCTTGAGCTAGACGCTGATTCTTCTTCTCATCCAACAAATTGAAAATACCAGGCTGGAAGTGTTCCATCCGTTTGGATAATGTGATCTCCATGAGCACTCACCTCGTTTTCTCTCTATTTCAGTAAATCCAATATGGAAGCATCATCTCCCGCCAACTCACCGATGAGAATGCGGAATTGCTCCTCATTTAGGATAGGAACTCCCAGTTCCTGTGCCCTGCGCAGTTTGGAACCGGCTGCCTCGCCGGCCACGACACATCCGGTCTTTTTTGACACGGAACCGACTACCTTGGCGCCAAGCGCTTCCAACTTGTCGGACGCTTCCTTTCGAGACTGGGAGGACAGCTCTCCTGTGAGCACAAATGTGAGTCCGGCCAGCTTGTCCCCTGCCAGCTGAACGTGGCTGACTGTATTGACTCCAGCTTCCTTCAGTGCCTCCATCAGGTGTCGGCTCTGAGGAGAGTCAAACCAGTCAGTCAAGTTTTGAGCGGTAATCGCACCGATATCGTCAATGGCGGTAAGCTCCTCCTCCCCGGCCTGGGCCAGCGCTTCCAGCGAACCGAATCGTGCGGCCAGCAGCTTGGCTGCCTTTTGGCCCACCTGACGAATGCCAAAGGCATATAGCAGCCGGGACAGATCGTTTTCCTTGGAGCGCTCAATGGCGGAGAGAAGATTGTCCGCCGACTTTTTTCCCATCCGCTCCAATTTGGCCACCTCATCCCGCGCCAGATGGTACAGATCCGCTGCCGTACTGACCATTCCAGCATCCACCAATGCCTTTACCGCCGCTGGACCCAACCCCTCAATGTCCATGGCATCCCGGCTGGCAAAGTGGATCAGATTGCGCAGGCGCTGTGCCGGACACTCTGCCCCTGTGCAGCGAATATGCGCACCGTCCTTATCTCGAACTACTGGAGCCCCACAGACGGGACAAGTTTTTGGAAATTGATAGGAGCGGGTATTTTCCGGTCGCTTTTTCAACACCACCGACACGATTTCTGGAATGATTTCACCAGCTTTTTGGACAATGACAGTGTCCCCAATGCGGATATCCTTTTCTGAAATAAAATCTTGATTGTGCAGGGTGGCGTTTACCACAGTGGTGCCAGCCAGCTGGACGGGAGCCACCACCGCCTTGGGGGTAAGCACCCCAGTGCGCCCCACCTGTACTGTAATGTCCTGAATCACGCTCTCCTTTTGCTCTGGAGGATATTTATAGGCAGCTGCCCATCGGGGAAACTTGGAGGTCTCCCCCAATTCTGTTCGATCTGACAAGTTATTTACCTTTATAACTGCCCCGTCAATGTCAAAGGGATAGTTCTCCCGGCACTCTCCCATGCGAACAATTGCGGTTTGAATATCCTCTATCCTTTGAGCGGTCTGATGTTGGATCACCTTAAAGCGTAGGGACCGCAGATAATCCAGGCTGTCGCTGTCTCGGGTAAATTGTGCTCCATCGCTGTATTGGATATTAAATATCACGATATCCAGCCCTCGGGCGGCGGC
Source organism: uncultured Clostridia bacterium (assembly GCA_932222125.1). Lineage (GTDB taxonomy): Bacteria > Bacillota > Clostridia > Oscillospirales > Oscillospiraceae > Enterenecus. The sequence continues at coordinate 66,762 of CAKNZJ010000048.1, forward strand.
CACCTTAGGGTCTAGCTGCCGTATGGAACCTGCGGCGGCGTTGCGTGGATTGGCAAACAAGCTCTCCCCATTCAGATCTCGCTCCTCATTGAGCCGGTCAAAGGTTGTGCGGGGCATATACACTTCGCCCCGGACAATGAGAGCATCGGGCGCGTGTTCCAGGGAAAGGGGAATTGATTTGATGGTGCGAAGATTGTCTGTCACATCCTCTCCCACCTCTCCATCTCCCCTGGTAGCGCCGCGGACAAAGATACCATGTTCATATTCAAGCGCCACGGATAGGCCGTCCACTTTGGGCTCCAACAGGTACTCCACCTGTGGGATCTTCTCCCGTACCCGACGGTCAAAGTCCAGCAGTTCTTCTGGTGAAAACACGTCCTGAAGGCTCTGTAAAGGGACCCGGTGGGCGACCTGTTGAAAGCTGGCCAGTGCCTGTCCGCCTACCCGCTGGGTGGGGGAGTCAGGGGTGACCAACTCTGGGTTGGCTTGCTCCAATTTCTCCAGCTGGCGGAGCAGCCGGTCATACTCAAAGTCTGAGATAGTAGGCGTGTCCAGCACATAGTAATTATAATTATGCTCGTTGAGTTGTTCGCGAAGCTGATGGATCTGGGCCTGTGCCTCCATGTCAGCCACTCCCCTTTTCTAGGTTTCAGTAAGAGCCGGACATATTGCCTATCATGACGGTCTCCGCAACCGGGACGGTACTGTTTATTGTAATATGGAATACTTCTCCCAGTGATATCAATTGAACTTGGGCCGTTACGTTTAAATGAAGCGTGTGCAGTGTCCGATTTGTCCCGGCAGCGGTGAACGTACTGGAGTAATCAGCGGTGACACTTTCCACCGAATAGACCTCAACCTGTATGGATGGTCCATAGCCTGACAACAAGGTTTGGCCGGTCAGATTTCCCAACGGTATGCTCAACTCATCACAATCCAGTCCCTCGATCTGCTCTATGACTATATCAATGACTTGGCGTTTAAACCGGCTATTTGCGGCTGTATTCTTGGTCAGAGAGTTCACGTTTCCCGTCCAATCGGTCTGCAAGCTGACAAAGTCGCTATAGCTCAGATGATTGTTTGTCAGGCAGTCATCTACCGCAGTGCAGATTCTTTCCGTGATTAAATCAGTGGCCTGCTTGGAAGCGGCGGCCTCTAGGACAGGACAAATCCACGTATGGAATAGATAGAAAAGTCCAGTCGCCAGCACAAGAGTTATGGCAATACAGGCCAATCGAAGCCTGTCCCCGCACCGGAGAGTATAGAAGCGGCGGCGCAGGTACAGCAGGTAGCGGCGTCTGTTCCAACACATATAGTCACCCCCTGATAGGTCACTATATGTGTCTGCCAGCTCGGCCTATGTCAGTCCACCACGTCTTTGCACAACTCTTCTGCCGCAAGCATCATCCCCAGCTTACCAGACTCGTAGGTCAGGCCCCCCTGAAGATAGACGGTGTATGGCTCCCGCATGGGGGCATCGGCGGACAGTTCAATGGAAGCCCCCTGGATAAATGAACCTGCTGCCATGATAACCTGGCAATCATAACCTGGCATGTCCCATGGCTCCGGAGTGACATAGGAGTCCACCGGCGCACCAGACTGGATGCCCTTGCAAAAGCGCCGCACCCGCTCCGGGCTGCCCAGATGGATCATCTGAATGATATCGTGCCGGATTGCACCGGAGTTTGGCTCGGTCTCAAATCCCAACAGCTCCATCAGTCTTGCGCCAAACACAGCGGTTTTCAACGCCTGTGCCACAGTGTGTGGAGCCATGAACAAGCCCTGGTAGAGCGCGCGATTATTGCCTAGGGTACACCCGCACTCCCGCCCGATACCCGGGCAGGTCAGGCGCATGGCAGCCCCCTCCACCAAGTCACGCCGTCCGGCGATATAGGCCCCAGTGGGTGCCAAACCGCCACCCGGATTTTTAATCAGGGAGCCAACCACCAGGTCAGCTCCCACATGGGTAGGCTCCCGCGCTTCCACAAACTCACCATAGCAATTGTCCACCAGGATAGCCGCATTGGGGTTATTAGATCGGACCACCGCGCACAGTTGGCCGATCTCCTCTACCGACAAGGAAGCACGGGTGGAATAACCCTTAGAGCGCTGGATCAACACCGCTTTCACCTTGGGATCACCCACTGCCTGTGCCAAACCCTGTACGTCAGGGGCGTCATTGACCAGCTCCACCTGGCGGTAGCCTATGCCATAGTCTCGCAGGGAGCCGGCGCCTTTTTCCGCCGCCCCAATAACGCCAAGCAGGGTGTCGTAGGGAGCGCCTACAGCGGATACCAGGATATCTCCAGGCCTCAGCGCTCCGAACAGGGCGCAGGTGATGGCATGGGTCCCATTGACAAATTGAAGACGCACCAAGGCATCCTCTGTGTCAAACAAATCCGCATAGATTTCATCCAGTTTATCCCGGCCCAAATCATCATAGCCGTAACCGGTGGTACCGGAAAAATAACTTTCCGCCACCCGGTGCGTTTGAAAAGTGGACAGCACCCGCTGGGTGTTGTATCTGGCTACGGTGTCTATTCGGGCAAACTGCGCTACAAGGTCTTGTTCCGCCTGGGCTGACAAGTTTTGTATTTGCTGGCCTATCTGTAAAGACATACTTCTTAACACTCTTTCTCTAACTTGGCTTCTGCAAAGGCTATCACCAAATCAATACAGGCCAGCACATCCTTTTTATCCACCAGTTCTGTTGGGGTATGGGTGTAGCGGCAGGGAACCGAGATGCCACCGGTATACACGCCTGACCGAGTGAGGTGAATTGGTCCTGCGTCGGTTCCTCCCAGCGTGATCACGTCTCGTTGGGCAGGAATGCCCTTTTCCTCTGCCAGGGCCATCAGCTTGGACACCATCTGAGGATGGCAGATCACCGAGCGATCCATCACCTTGACGGCGGCTCCTTGGCCACACTTGCTGCTTCCTTCATGTTTTCTTCCCGGCTCATCGTCAGAAAGAGTCACATCCACTGCCACCCCATAGTCTGGATCAATAGCCCAGGCAGCGGTTTTAGCTCCTCGTGTGCCCACCTCTTCCTGAACAGTAAAGACAAAATACAGATCGTTGTCCGTCTCCTTGACACGCTCCATTGTCATCAGTAGGATCAGACAAGCGATGCGGTCGTCCAGATAGGGAGAGATGATGCGGCCTCCGGCCTCCCGGGTAGGAGTGGCATAGACTGCTGGATCGCCAACCTTGACCAGTGCTTCTGCCTCCGCCCGGTTGGATGCGCCCAGGTCGATCTTCAGATCAGAGGCTTTCAGCTTATCTGTGTCAGTGCCCCCGTCGGCACAAAGCAGTCCGCACACGCCGTTGTGAAAACGCACCGGAGTGTACAGCGCATGGCCAGCCGGTACCCCGCCCAGGGCGCCCACATAGACAAAGCCATCCTCGTCAATGTGGGTGGCCACCACTCCAATGGTATCCATATGGGCGGAGAACATCACCTTGGGGCCGCGCCCGCGCTTATGGCAAATCAAATTGCCCAGCGTGTCCCGGTGAATCTCATCCACATGGGGGGTGGCCAGAGTTTCAATGAGCGCAGCCACAGACTGCTCGTCCCCTGACGGCCCATGGGTCTGACAAAGGGTAGATAACAGTTCAAACAATTCCATAGAATCAACTCCCTCTTCTATAACCGTTCATATCTTGGAATAGCTTATCAGGTTAGCTTTTGTGCCATATGATTTACAAACAGCCTGGCCAGGGTCAGCATGTGCTCCACGTCGGACAGACTGCATACACTGCTGGGCGTGTGGAGATAACGCACTGCCGATGAAATTCCTGCCACCCGAACCCCTGACTTCGTGCGTTGGATGGCCTGGGCCTCAGTGCCTCCCGCCAGATAGTGTTTCATCTGCCAGGGCAATCCATGGTCCTGAGCCAGCTTCCGAAGCTGCTCAAACAGGGCCCGGTCATAGATGGATCCGCCGTCCATCCAAGATAGAACCGGACCACGACCTGGCCAGCAGACTTGTCGGCCCGGCTCCAGGGAGGGAATGTCCGCAGCGGTGGTGCCCTCCAGTATGAGGGCGACTTCCGGGGTGATGGAAAACGCCGCCCCAAATGCGCCTCGTATTCCAACTTCTTCCTGAACTGTAAAGACAAAGGTGCAGTCCATGGGCAATGGTTCCTCCAACAGCTTGACCATCACGGCACAGCCCACCCTGTCATCAATGGCCTTGGCCTTGAGCATCCCGTTGCCAAACTCCACCACATCGCTCACAAATACACCATAGTCCCCCAAGGATACTTGCGTAAGAGCCTCTTGCCTGTCTTTGGCTCCGATGTCAATATAGTATTCCTCAAGCTTTGGCACCCGCTTTCGTTCCTCCGGAGTGGTCAGATGAATGGCTTTCAGCCCAATGATTCCGGGGACCTTTTTTTCCCCTACCGCCACCTGTTTGCCCAGCAGCACCCGGCGGTCAATGCCACCCACACATCCGAATTTCAGATAGCCGTCCTCAGTGACTGCTTTGATGATCAATCCTACCTCATCCATGTGGGCGCATAGCATCAACTTGTTTCCGGTGGATTTGCTCCCCCGCTTAAAGACAATCAGGTTCCCCAAAGCGTCCACCTGTATCTGATCTGCAAAGGGAGTCACCCGCTGGCGGATGGCCCCGCGCACTTCATCTTCAAAGGAGGATACACCGGGCAGGGCACACAGGGCCTTCAACGTCTCTATCATGCCAAGTTCCACTCCTTCCCGATGTCCGCCACAAAGGCTGCCAGCAGTTTGGACAGAGCTTCTACATCGCTCAGCTCCAGCGTCTCCACAGGGGTGTGCATATATTTCAGGGGGAGGGACAGAATGGCCGTGGCCACCCCCTCATTGCCCACCTGCATCCCCCAACCATTGGTGCCGGAGTTGCCCTCCATCACCTCCTGCTGAACTTGGATGCCTTCTGCCCCGGCTTTCTCCAAAAATCGCTTACCCATCCATTTAGTGGTGTTTGGCCCAATGCCCACCACAGGTCCCCCGCCCAGAACGAGGGCCTGATCCTTGGGAGAATCCGGTGTGCGGCCATGGGTCACATCCACCGCCACACAAAAATCGGGACACAGCGCCTGGACCAGCACCTTGGCGCCTGCGCCGCTTACCTCTTCCCTGGTGCTACCAAGGATATATAGATCCACGTCTAATTCCTGGCCCCGCAGCAATTCAGCTGTCTGTAAAAGGGCTGTAAAGCAGGATCGGTCATCCATAGCCTTACCAGACGCTTGCCGCTGACCCAGCCGGAGAAAGCTGTCCCGAAATACCATGGGCGTGCCTATGGGGATCAACCGTTCCGCTTCCTCCTGGATTAGTCCGGCGTCTACAAACATTTCGCTCATATCCGCAGCCTTTTCCCGATCGTCCACAGATACCACATGGGGAGGCAGGCAGGCCACCAGCCCAAACCTGGGTGGATCGGTCAAAATGGTGAGTTCCCGATTTGGTAGCATTCTGGGGTCCACACCGCCAATGGAGGAAAATTGCAGAAAACCATCCTTCCAACCGGTGACGATCAAACCGATCTCATCCAGATGGGCGTCCAGCAGCAACCGTTTTGCCCCCGGCTTTCCACAGCGGCGCACGCCCACCAAACTGCCCATCCGGTCAGTCCAGACCTCGTCCATCAATGGCATCAGCAGCTCCATTGCCGCTGACACGGCGGGATGCTCAAATCCGGAGGGAGCGCCTATCCCACTCAGCAGCCTCAGTTGTTTTTCTGTTTCCATACCCTTCACTTCCTTTATTCGATCCATACCGGTATCATCCTAACGCAGCTCATTGACATATTGTTTAAACATATCCCCCCGCTGGGCAAAGTTCTTGAACTGATCGAAAGAGGCGCTGGCAGGCGACAGGATCACTACATCTCCAGGCTGGGCAATCTGATAGGCTTGCTCCACTGCCTGCCGCAGGCCGGCGCACTCCAGAATGTCCGGCTGACCCTGACGGTAATCTGGAGCGGATAATGTAGCCTCTTTAATCTTTGGTCCGGTGGCGCCCATCAAAATCAGGGACTTGACAGATGCGGCGATTTCCAGGCCAAGCTTGTCATAGGGGATATGCTTATCATAGCCGCCAGCAATCAGAATCACCTTTTGGGCAAAAGAGCGTAGCCCCGCTATTGTACGGGTGGGACTTGAGGCGATGGAGTCGTTGTAATAGCGCACCCCATCCAACTCCCGCACCAATTCAATGCGGTGGGCCACCCCTCCAAAGCTATAGGCAAATTGCTGGATTACCTCATCAGGTACCAGGCCTTCCACCGCTCCAATGGCAGCCATGTAGTTTTCCAGATTGTGTAGGCCGGGGATCCGGATATCCTTGGCGGCAAGTACAGCTCGTTCCCCATTCATGACCATACCGTCCTTCAGATAGATGCCCGCTTCTAACTGCCGGGTTCGGCTAAAGAGGGTGACGCTCCCCTTCGACTCTTTGGCAAAAGCTGCAGTAATTTTGTTGTCCCCATTGAGTACCACCTTGTCCCCAGGCTTTTGATACATATAAATGTTGCGCTTAGCATTTACATATTCAGCCATATCCCTGTGCATATCCAGGTGGTTTGGACTCACATTGGTGACCACTGATACAGATGGACTGCGGGCCATAGTCATCAGCTGAAAGGAGGATAGCTCCAGCACAACAATGTCGTCCGGACCCATATCATCCACCTCGCACAGCAGCGGATGTCCGATATTCCCACCCACAAAGACCCGGTGGCCGGCGGCCTGGAGCAGGCCGGCGATGATGGTGGTGGTTGTCGTCTTTCCATCGGAACCGGTGACACCGATGATTGGGCAAGGACACAGATTCATCAATGCCTCTATCTCCGATGTCAGCTGTGCTCTACCCTGTACTGCCCGGACAATCTGGGGCAGGTCAGGCCGTATGCCCGGGGTGCGGAAGATAACATCCACCCCATCCAGGTGATCGAGGTAATCCTCCCCTAAGCATAACCGCAGTCCCTGGCGCTCCATCTGCCCGGTCAGGCCGTCAAATTCCGCCCGCGTCCGTTTGTCACAGGCGGTCACATGCGCACCTGACTCCAGCAGCCTGTGGATCAGCGGAGTGTTGGACACACCTATTCCAAGGACAGCCACTTGTTTTCCGTTGAGTGAAGCAAGGTAATCCCGCAAATTTGTCTGCATGAACTCAATGCCTCCTGACTTGAAATGGATCAATGCAGGATATATTATACCCCAACAATCTGTATTTGACAATCATAGAAAAGTAAAGTAAAATCATTCTCGCAAGCAGGCTGGACAGCTGCGTGGATAGGCCGAAAGGCCGTCTCATGAGGAAAGTCCGGGCTCCGCAGGGCAAGGATAACGGGTAACGCCCGCCGAAGGCGACTTCAGGAAAAGTGCAACAGAGATATACCGCCCCACCGGTTTCCATATCCACTATGTGTGATACGCAAAAGCATTGCTTTTGCGGGAAGGCAACGCACAGCCAAGTGGGCTTGCGCCGGTGAGGTAAGGGTGGAAAGGCGGAGGTAAGAGCCCGCCCGATGACTGGAAACTGCGCATCGCTGTAAACTCTATCCGGAGCAACACCGTGGTAACGCAATAGGCTGGCCCGGCCGCGTTTTGGAGGTGGCTGGAGCGTGCCGGCAACGGCACGCCAAGATAGATGGCTGTCTTAAATGACAGAACCCGGCTTACAGGCCTGCTTGCTCCACATTTACTGCCCGGATCCTCTTCAAGGAGGGTCCGGGCAGTAAATTATCCCGAATTTCCGGTTTTCAGCAGATTTTTTGGATTTTCTGTTGCCTTTCCTTTGCGGAATAGGCTATAATGTAATCAAATAGTTTACTTTGGAGGAATGCCTCTTGAAGATGCTTATCAAGGGTGGCCAGGTGGTGGATCCGATCAATCGCTTAGATCAGGTGCTTGATGTGTTGGTGATCGATGGAAAGATTGCCCAGTTAGGCACAGACTTAAATCAGGAGGATGCTACGGTGATCGACGCCCGGCAGATGGTAGTGGCGCCAGGGCTGGTGGATATGCACGTCCATCTGCGAGAGCCTGGCTTTGAGGAGAAGGAGACTATTGCCACCGGATGCGCTGCCGCTGCTCGGGGTGGGGTGACCACCCTGGTGCCTATGCCAAACACCAGACCAACCACTGACTGTCCGGAAATTGTTCGCTTTATCCAGAACCAGGCTGCTTCTACAGGAATCCATGTGCTGCCGGCTGGAGCGGTGAGCGTGGGGCAGCGGGGCCAGCAGCTCACTGACTTCACCGCTTTGAAGGCCGCCGGCGTTCCCGCCCTCACCGACGACGGTCTGCCTATCCAGAATATGGCTTTACTCCGGCAGGCCATGTTCCAGGCTAAGGAGCTGGGTCTGCCCATTCTGGATCACTGTGAGGACCGGGATTTGGTGCAGAACTACAGCGTCAATGAGGGCAAAATCTCCGTCCAGCTCGGACTGCCTGGACGGCCGGCCATTGCAGAAGCCCTCCAGATTATGCGGGATGTGATGCTGGCGGAGGACACCGGAGCCCACATTCACATCTGTCATTTATCCACCAAAAAAGGGGTGGATATCATCCGGCAGGCCAAGGCAAAGGGCATTTGTGTTACTTGTGAGACCTGTCCGCAATACTTTATGCTCACTGAGGAGGAAGTACTTCGTCAGGGGCCTCTGGCTCGGGTAAACCCTCCCCTGCGCACCTGGGAGGACAGGGAGGCCATTCTGGCCGGACTAGAGGATGGTACCATCGACGCGATCATTACTGACCACGCCCCTCACACTGAGGCAGAAAAGGCCAAACCCCTGCCGGATGCCCCAAGCGGCATGGTAGGGCTGGAAACTTCTCTGGCTCTGTCTCTTACGGTGCTCTACCATAGCGGACGGCTTACCCTAACCAGGGTACTGGATCTGATGTCACATTCCCCTGCCGCCCTGCTGGGGCTCAATAAGGGATGCATCGGCATTGGGGATGACGCTGATCTAATTGTGTTTGATCCGGAGCAGGAGTGGGTGGTGGACCGGGATCAATTTGTCTCCAAAGGACGCAACACCCCCTTCCACGGCCAAACGGTCAGGGGAAGAGTCAAATACACTATCTCAATGGGAAAAATCATTTATCAGGAGGGATAAACCATGTCCTTTGACCACTTACAAGATCAAATCCGCTCATTAAAGAATCCAACTGTGGCCGGACTTGACACCAGAGTGGAGTACATGCCATCCTTTCTACTGAAAAAGTATACAAGCCGCTATGGGGAGACTTTGGAGGCGGCCGCTCAGGCAGTGCTGGAATTTGACTGCGGTCTAATCGATGCGCTCACAGGGGTGGTGCCAGCAGTCAAGCCCCAGGCAGCCTATTTTGAGTGTCTGGGTTGGCGGGGAATGCAGGTGATGGAGCAGGTGATGGGCTATGCCAAGGAGAAGGGGATGTTTGTTATCGCTGACATCAAGCGTGGAGACATTGGCACCACCGCTGCCGCGTATAGTGAGGGCTGGCTTGGTATGACCAGGGTTGGTTCCACCGATTGCCCTGTGTTTAATGCTGACTGCGTCACCCTAAACGGCTATATGGGGTCCGATGCTGTCAAACCATTTTTAAGGGATTGTATTACCCAGAATAAATCAGCCTTTGTATTGGCCAAAACCTCCAACCCCTCTTCCGTGGAACTTCAGGATATGGTGGCGGGAGACCGTCTGGTGTATACTGCAATGGGGGATCTCATCCAGCGCTGGGGAGCAGATACAATTGGAAAATATGGCTACACCTCCCTGGGCGCGGTGATAGGAGCAACCCATCCATCGGTGTTAAAGGAACTTCGCCGCCGGTTGGATAAGACATTTTTCCTGGTGCCAGGCTACGGCGCTCAAGGAGGCACGGCCGCTGATGTGAGCTGTGCTTTTGATGAACTGGGGCGAGGCGCCATTGTCAACGCCTCTCGCTCCATCCTGTGCGCATGGCAAAAGACCGGAAAGGATGGCCGTGACTATCAGGAAGCCGCCAGAGCTGCGGCGGAAAAGATGCGGGATGAGATTCTGGAATATGTAACCATCATGTGACGGAGGTGCGTGATATGGCTGAAACATACTGCCCTGCCTGCGGGACACAGATGAGGTGTAAAGTGGAAAACTTGCCCATCGGTGCTGACGGCTTCAGTCCACTGATGTCCACATTGCTCGATGGGTATGAAGTGGACCTCTATGCCTGCCCTAAATGCGGTAAGGTAGAGCTGTTCACTGCTAATTTCCGCGCAAGGGAATGACAGGAGGCGAACCATGAAAGTAGAGCGTCACTGCAAGATCGTCCGTAAGGACTGGCTTAACCGGGATACGGTTTATATGGTGATGGAGGCAGGAGATATGGTACGCACTTCCTGGCGTGGACCGGGGCAGTTTATTCATATTAAGTGTGGGGATGGTGTGCTGTTGCGACGGCCTATCTCTATCTGCAGCTGTTCCTGCGATACTCCGGAGGATCTGGTGTCCATCGTATTTGAGGCCAGAGGTGCTGGAACCCAGTGGCTCATCCACCGAAGGGTGGGAGATGAGTTGGATATTCTGGGCCTGCTGGGCAATGGTTTTCAGATTGACAAGGCGTGTCGCTATCTGTTGGTGGGAGGCGGCATTGGAGTGCCCCCTATTCGTGGCTGCGCTCAGTACACCCAGCACAATCAAAGAGGAAAATCCACTGCCATCGTGGGCTTTCGATCGAAGGAACGAGCCATCCTGTTAAACCATCTGGAGGAGGAATGTGTCAAGGTACTGCCGGCCACCGATGATGGGTCCCTGGGCTATCACGGTTATGTGGATGAGTTGGTGCGGCACGAGTTGGAGCAAGACGGAGATTATGACGCTATCCTGGCCTGTGGTCCCAAGCCTATGTTAAAGAATGTGGCGGAAGCAGCCGCTCAGTTTGGAATTCCATGCCAAGTGTCCATGGAGGAGCGAATGGGCTGCGGGGTGGGAGCCTGTCTGGTATGCGCTTGCAACATGGCAGACGGCAGCCGAAAGCATGTATGCAAGGCCGGCCCGGTATTTGACGCCAAGGAGGTGGATTGGAATGGCTGAAACTATGGAATCGTGTTTCCCCCACGCTGATGAAGTCCAGAAGTATGAGCAGACCTCCTCTGCCTTCCCGTCCGGAGAGGAGTCTCTCTCCCCTGCCTCGGTTGATTTGTCCGTGAATCTAGCGGGGATGATAATGAAAAACCCGGTAGTAGTAGCTTCGGGCACCTTTGGATTTGGCCGGGAATACGGACAGTTCTATGATTTGAGCGAACTGGGTGGTATCTGTGTCAAGGGACTCACCCTCCATCCTCGAGAGGGCAATCCCTCTCCCCGCATTGCCGAGACTCCTATGGGAATCCTGAACTCTGTAGGGCTGCAAAACCCAGGTGTAGACAGCTTTATTCAAATGGAGCTGCCATTTTTACGTCAGTACAATCTAAAGGTCATTGCCAATATTTCCGGTAACACCCCCGAAGAATACGGTATTATGTGTGAAAAGCTGGATCAGGCCGGGGTTGACATGATTGAGGTTAACATCTCCTGTCCCAATGTGAAGGCCGGTGGCTTGGCCTACGGCACCCAGCCGAAGCTGGCTGCGGAGGTGACTCGGATTGCCAAGGACCATGCGGGACAAACGCCGGTCATGGTTAAGCTCTCTCCCAATGTCACTGATGTAACGGAGATCGCCAAAGCGGTGGCGGATATGGGCGCGGACGCGCTTTCCCTGATCAATACCCTGCGGGGAATGCGCATTGACGTGAATAGCAGGCGGCCTATCCTGAAAATGAATACTGGCGGCTTGTCTGGCCCCGCCGTTCTTCCAGTTGCGGTAAGAATGGTGTGGGAGACAGCCCAGGCAGTTCAACTGCCCATTTTGGGTATGGGTGGGGTATCTACTGGTGAGGATGCCGCCCAGATGATGCTGGCCGGGGCCACTGCAGTGGCGGTGGGCACCGCTTGCTTTGTCGATCCCTATGCGCCCCTCCATGTTCGGGACGGCCTGTCTCAGGTGGCGATTGAGCAGGGCCTGATTCACATATCTAAACTCACTGGGGGAATACGCCCCTGGTAATTCCAATGTATAAAGAGGATAACTATGACCACAATTTACCTGATTCGGCATGCTGAGGCGGAGGGTAATCTGTACCGTCGCTGCCAAGGCTGGAAAAACGGCTTGATTACCACAAAGGGACGGCTTCAAATCAAAGCACTGGAGCGCCGGTTTGAGGATATCCACATCGATGCCGTCTATTCCAGCGATCTGTACCGCACCATGTCCACCGCTGGAGCCATCTATCGTCCCAAGGGGCTGACCTTGCGTGTAGATTCCCAACTTCGGGAAATTGGCGGTGGATGCTGGGAGGATCTGCCTTGGGGACAGTGGCTTTATGAGGACAGGGAAAATCTGATCTCCTTTCTCCGATGCCAACCTGAGTGGTCGGCCCCAGGCAGTGAGACTTATGGACAGGTGCGGGAACGCATGTGCCAAACAATACAGCAGATTGCCGCAGTCCACCCTGGTCAAACGGTGGCAGTGGTGTCTCATGGAAGCGCCATCCGCTCCGCTGTCTCCAATTGGCTAGGCTATGCGTTAGATAAAATTGGAACTTTGCCACTCGGTGACAACACCAGCGTGGCCAAACTGCTGGTGGAAAATAGCCGGGTTCAGGTGGAGTTTTACAACGACAACAGCCATCTGGGAAATTTGGCCTTTACAAGAAACAACACGGGCTGGAAAGAGGAGGCTGTGGCGGCCATGGAGGCTGGCTCTGTCCGCTTTATGCCCATGGAATTTCCTCAGGATGGGGAGCGATACCTATCCGCCCGACAAGATGGCTGGGCGGCCAGCCACGGCAATTTAGAAGGTTTTGATGGGAGGCCTTTTCTTCAGGTGGCTCAGCGCAACAGCGCCTTTGCCAAGGATAGTGTGCTTGCCGCCTTGACTGGCTCCACCTTTGTGGGGGTGCTCCAGATGGACTGGGAGCAGGAGGCTGAGGAAAAAGTGGGACGTGTCCCATTTCTGTACATTGCCCCTGAGTACCGCTCTAAGGGACTTGGAGTCCAACTTTTAGGACAGGCAGTGTCCGTGTACCGATCCATGGGCCGGCAGGTGCTTCGGCTGCGTTGTGCCCCGGAAAACGAGCGGGCTAAGCGGTTTTACCTCTCTTATGGATTTTATAAGGTGGGAGAGGAACGCGGTGGTGTCGGGCATCTGGATACCATGGAAAAATACATTGGGCTGGAACTCTAATATAGTTATGGGGCGGCCGGGGGATGTTCCCGGCCGCCCCATCGTTCATTTAGCGGTTTACATTTCCAATGTCATCGATCATATCTCTGGCTGCGTTACCAACATCTCTACCAGCATCGCCGATACCATTGATGATGTCATCCGCTGCCCGGCCCATGTCATCGCCGATGCTGCCGCTACGGCTTCTGGATTCCGTTCCGGACTCTGGCTGACCATCGTTGTCTACATCGTTAGTGCCTCCAGCGCCCCCACCTTCGGCGGCGTCATTGACATTTGGGCTCTGAGTGCGATCTGTGCCGTCCATCCCAGTATCGGTAGGACCATCACTTTCGATTCCCGCGCTGCCGCGGTCTGGATTATCCGATGAGGTCATATCTGTGTTGTTTTCCGGTTGGTTGGATTGGACAGTGTTGCTGGGATCTATATTCTGGGAGTTCTCATCCTTCTTGGATGAGCAGCCCACCAAGGCGAGAGCCAGGGTACAGCCCAGCACCAAAGCAAAATACTTCTTTTTCATCTCTATGCCTCCTGCTTGTGATCTCTTTCCCCGATGCTCAGTATGCGCCAAGGTAGAAGAAATAAAAGCAGAAAATTTTTCAAATTTCAGCGCCCTGTCTTAGAATAAAACAACTGATCTCGGGCATGGATATCTTATAGTATATCAACCTTGGAGGCAATTATGGAATCTGTCTGGCGGCATCAATGTGATATCAAAGGGCGTCCAGCCTTGGAACAAGACTTGGATGTGGAAACGGCCATCATTGGCGGGGGGATGGCAGGAATTTTGATCGCCGACGCATTGCAGCAGTCCGGTCATCAAGTGGTGGTACTGGAAGCAGACCGTATTGCCGGCGGACAGACCCAAAATACCACAGCTAAAATCACTGCACAACATGGATTAAAGTATGCCAAATTAATCCAGGAAATTGGAAGTGAAGCAGCCAGACAATACGCTGAGGCAAACCAGGATGCCATCCAAGCTTTTCGTGACATGATAGAAAGCCGGAATATTTCCTGTAACTTTGAGGAAAAGCGTGCCTATCTCTATGGGGATCATTTAGCCCAGCTTCAAGAGGAGACAGAGGCGGCGGCCAGTCTAGGATTACCCGCCTCTTTGGTTCATCAGGTTCCCATCCCTCTCCCCTGTGCTGGCAGCGTGTGTTTTGATGGACAGGCCCAGTTCAACCCCTTGCAGTTTCTTCAGGCGGTTTCCCGGGATCTGACTATCTTTGAAGGGACATCCGTCCAGATTGTGGAAGATAATGTTCTCAAAACGGAACATCACACCGTACGGGCAGAACACATTGTCTTTGCCACACACTATCCATTTGTCAACATTCCCGGTCTCTATTTTGCCCGAATGCATCAGGAGCGCTCCTATGTTTTGGCGCTCAAGCACGCTGAACTGGTGGATGGGATGTTTATTGGGGCTGGTGAAAACAGTTATTCCCTGCGCACCTATGAGGATATGCTGCTGTTTGGTGGAGAAAACCACAGAACCGGTAAAAATCAAGACGGAGGGCGATATGATGCCCTCCGTCAAAAAGCGAACGAGTTATTCCCTCACAGCCGTGAGGTGGCCCATTGGTCAGCCCAGGATTGCATCACCGCCGATGGCGTGCCCTATATCGGCCGCTATTCTCACAGCCACTCTAACTGGTATGTAGCCACTGGCTTTCAAAAATGGGGAATGACCTCCTCCATGGTGTCGGCCATCATCATTCGGGATCTCATCTGTGGTAAGGATAATCCATGGATTCAGGTATTCGACCCCGGGCGCTTTCACGCAAACGATTTGCCTGGTGTAGCTGTGGAAACTGGTCAGGCCATCAAGGGTTTGACCAAACTCCTATTCCAGATCCCCAGTGAGGAGGTGGAGCATCTGCCCAATGGCCATGGTGGCGTGGTATTTTTTCATGGGAAAAAGATGGGCGTTTACAAGGAAGATGACGGAAGCATCCATGCGGTAGAACTTCGATGCCCCCATCTTGGATGCCAGGTGGAGTGGAACCAGGATGAGCGCAGTTGGGACTGCCCCTGTCACGGTTCCCGGTTCGACTATTTCGGGCAACTCATTTCCGGACCAGCTCAGAAGGATATTACAAAATAATGCAGATGAGCCCGCCGGATCCCTCATTGATGATGCGTTGCAGGGTTTCCCGGAGTTTTTCTCTGGCGTCTTCCGGCATCCGCTTCAGCTTTCCTTGAAGGTCTTCCCCAACCAACTCATGGAAGGATCGGCCAAAAATATTGGAATCCCATATGCGTGCGGTATCTCCTTCAAACTGACGGAGCAGATAGTCCACCATCTCCTCCGATTGCTTTTCAGTGCCCATAATGGGGGAAACCTCTGTTTTGATATCCGCACGCATCATGTGGATGGATGGCGCAGATGCCTTCAACCGAACGCCATACCGTCCACCCTGTTTGACAATTTCCGGCTCTTCCAGGGTCATTTCCTCCGGGTTAGGCATAACAATGCCATAGCCGGTGGCCTCCACTTGGGCCAAGGCACCCTCTACCTTCTCATAGTTCCGCTTCATTGCGGCCATCTGAGTCAGCTGGTCAATGAGGTCGCCATCATCTCGGATATCCAGGCCGCACCGTTCAGACACAGTAGAGTAGAACAGGCTCCGGGGTAGGTCTAATGTGACAGTGACCACACCGCTGCCCATATCCATACGATTGATGGCTGCGGAGCTTACCCCCTCCCGATCCCCCATGGCCAGCACTGCACGCTCTGCATCCCTTAACCGTTGAAGAGATGCTGTCTCCTCTTGGATCATAGCGTACAGTCCACTCTTGATGGGGTGATCCAGGGGCAGCACATCCACCCAGGGAGGCAAAAATACGTCCATTTGCTTCATGGGGAACTCATGGAGTACCCCTTGGATGATCTCGCTCACCGCCCCCTCATCCAGCGTCAAACAGTTGGTGGCCAAACAGGTTACGTCATATCGTTGGGCGATATCTGCCTGAAGGGTCTGAGCACGCTCTCCGTATGGCTGAGCTGAGTTGAGAAGAACCATAAAGGGCTTGCCCAAGCTCTTCAGCTCTGTGATTACTCGCTCCTCTGCTTCCAGATAGTCCTCCCTTGGAATGTCGGTAATGGTGCCGTCTGTGGTAATCACAATGCCGATGGTGGAGTGATCGGCGATCACCTTTTGGGTGCCAAACTCCGCTGCCTGGGTCATGGGGATTTCCTGATCAAACCAGGGTGTCATTACCATCCGTGGCTGCTCCCCATCCATTTGTCCTAGAGCGCTTGGCACCATATAGCCCACACAGTCGATGAGCCGGACAGAGAATATGCCTCCGCCCTCCATGCTCATCTCCACCGCATCCTCTGGTACGAACTTTGGTTCAGCGGTCATCACCACCCGGCCGGAACCACTCTGGGGCAGTTCATCCCTGGCCCGGTCCCGGATGTAACCATTGTCGATCTTGGGCAGCACCATGGTCTCCATAAACCGCTTGATGAACGTGGATTTCCCCGTGCGGACAGGACCCACCACGCCAATATAAATATCACCCTGGGTGCGCTGGGCAATATCCTCATACAATTTGTTTTCCAATGCAGAACCCTCCTCACCGCATACTCGTTTTATATGTATGGGGATAAGCTATAGAATATGACAAAGGCGATGTGGATTTGTCCACATCGCCTTTCATTTTTATCAATCCCTTCGGGTGGGAATGAGCAGAAGCGTTCCTACAGGTACCTCCTCAGAGGGTAGATCATTGGCGCCGCAGATATCAGATACTGCGGAACCGCAGGACTTTGCCACATCCCATAGAGCCTCCCCTTCTTCTATCCGCCGGATGATGACTGAGGGGCGCATATCGGCAGCCTTGGTCTCGCTGGGAGAAAGATCGGTTACACAGTTGACCTGTTCATCCCGCAGAATAGTCCAGCCAAACTCCGCTTCAAAACGCACCTCGACTCCTCCTGTAACCGGTACTGCCGTTACCTCTCCAATGGGGCGGCACCGACAGGCGCAAGAACAGCCTCCTGGCACCTCCACCCGGCAGCTCACCGGAATGGTGGTCTCAACGTTACACAGCGCATCGTCCTCGCTGAGATAGAGAATGGCTCCATTGATCTGGGCGGTAAACTCTACCCCGCCGTCGGCCGGTGCTTCCGATATTGACGTCAGCGATACCGCGCAATCCAATACCTGCTTGGCGGGTATCCCTGACTCACACATTGTCCTGGCCAGCTCCCGGTGGACAGAGTGCTCTGCCATAGTACAGATCTTAACGGGATTGCGCTCCACATCTACAGGCTGTCCAATCCCATAGGCGTCATTGAGCAAGGTCACAGATCTCTGAGACCACAGCGCGGCTTGGGCCAACGCCTCTAAGGATACCTCCACCGCTCCGTCCTGAAGACGGCAGTCCACACTCTGTAGGCATACTGTGACATCAGGCTCCGCCTCATCTGGTACGTCACCCAGATCAAGTATCTGTGAATAAGGCATTTCAAAACGGACACTGGCCAGACCATCACCACTGCGATACAGGATGGATAGCTGGATACTCCCTTTGAGCACCAGCTTTTTTCCAATGAATTTGGCGTCCAATGCCCCCAACTCAGTCCGGCAGGCCAACAGTTCCTCTATCTCTGGGCGAGAGGCGGTGGGGCGCAGTACATCGGAAAACGCAAAGGCCTTTTCCCTCACCTCTGGAATGATATAGCATTTAGCTGGGGAAAACCGCTTTTCCAAGCGGTTTCCATCCTCACCACACACATCACAGCTCATCATCCGCCGCTCTTGGTCATAGACCGCCACCCAAATGGCCAGGTTTACCCGAAGCAGCACCTTTCTGGGGTTAACTGTTCTGGCATCCGCAGAGGCGATATCTACCGTTGCCTGGACTGGGAGGCCATTGTAAAATTTGGGGTCATCTTTCACGCATTGAAAGGGAATGGATAGATCCAATGCTCTGGGCAGGATCTCTCCCTCCGGAATATACAATACAGTTACTTGTGCGCTGCCTCTCATCCGAAGGGTCCCTTCCCCCAGTTCCTTTTCCTTAAGAAATGCCCTGCCGGAGGCTGAAACAATCCGGGAAATATCCGGACACGCGTCAGGTACGATGCTCTCCAATGTCTCTTCGTGAGAAAACATCGTATCGCAGATTGGGCGATAGCCCTCTAACATAACCCGCTGAAGCTCCATATCCATAGGTTCCTCCCTTAGTATGTTGTGGTACTAACTATATGAGAGGAATTGCTTGGATATGCGCCACATATTAGTCCATATGGAATATCTTTCGTGCCAGACCGCACAGTGCCTTTGGGAGTTTGAGCACCACGACTCGCATGAAAACAGCCCCCTTTCTCATTGATGCTATACCAGCATATGAAAAAGGAGGCTGTCCAGTACCAGTTACTTTTTACTCTTTTCCCAATTTGGGATAGAAACGGCCTGTTCATATAGCCGGACGTAGCTTTTGTGACGGCTCTCAGCAATCTGTCCCGTCTCCACCGCCTCCAGCACAGCGCACCCGCGCTCCTTCACATGGGCGCAGCCCTGAAACCGGCATTGACTAAGATATGGCCCAAAGTCTCGAAAGGTTCCGGCAATGCAATCCCGTGGGATATCCTCCATCTGATCTGCGTCAAAGGAAGAAAATCCTGGGGTATCTGCCACCAAGCCGTCCCTCACCCGAAATAATTCCACATGGCGGGTGGTGTGCCGGCCCCTGCCCAATCGCTGACTCACCTCTCCGACCTCCAGGGCAAATTCAGGCTGAAGAGCGTTTAAAATGCTGGATTTGCCCACACCGGAATTTCCTGTGAAGGCAGATACCTTTCGGGCCAGATGCTGGGAAAGCTGTGCCATACCCTCTCCTGTTTTTGCACTGATTTGCAGCGTGGGGAAACCAGCCCTTTGATAGAGCTGAACCAACTCCTCTGCTCGAACAAGATCACACTTGTTGAAGCAGATAAGGGGCTGACATCCTTTCCACTCCGCTATAGCCGCGATCCGGTCAATAAGTAAGGGATCGGTAATGGGAATGGCCCCTGATGCCACGATCACAAGCTGATCGATGTTTGCCACCATCGGGCGAAGAAATTGGTTTTTTCTAGGCAGAATCGCCTCCACCATCCCGCTGCCCTGCTGAGTACAGGTGATCTCCACCTGGTCGCCTACCAAGGGAGTCAGCCGCTGATGGCGCAGTTTTCCACGTCCCCGGCAGGGTATGAGTTCATTGTCGCCAATATCTACGTAATAAAATCCGCTTAATGCTTTGATGATTTGTCCTGTCATAACTTAAAACTGGAGGTCATAGGAGCGGACCAGCTCATTGTTAATGTAAATGGACACCGTCTGCTGCCCTGATGCGGTAATTGACCTGCTCAGGGAACCGGTGGCGGCATCCACCGCCCCATCGTACAGGGTGGTGGAGCCAACCATAATCCGGACGCTGACGGTTCCAGTATGCTGGCTCAAATCGGCGGTAACAGTTTGGGTGCTGCCGCCCTCATTGTGCACAGGTCCGGAGCTTTCCGACGGCGCGGGAGTTGGAGTGGGCTCTTCCTTTGGCCCACGGCTGACCCAAAGATCAATGGTGGTTCCTTCCGCCACTTGTGTGGTGGAAGGAATGCTCTGCCAGGAAACCCGTCCTTCGTCGTATTCATCGCTGTAATACTCGTCTATCTTGCCTATCTTTAGACCTAGGCGCTTAATCTGTGTGCGAACGGTATCAATGTCTTGATTGAGGAAAGAGGGGACAGTGACCAGGGGCGCCTCCCGTCCCTTGCTGATAACGATTGTCACCCGATCCCCCTTCTTCAGCGAAGTCCCCTCCATTGGGGAATAGGAGATTACATAGCCAGCTGTGACGGTGTCGTCGTACTCCTCTTTTTGCTCTACATCAAGCCCCATCTCATCCTGGAGCTCACGCAGTGCCCGACGGCCCTCCCAGCCCTTCACATCAATCATATAGAGCTTATCCTCGCCGCTGCTGACATTCACGGTAATGGTTCGTTTTCCCTCTCGAACCATGTCACCAGCCTCTGGTGTTTGACTGCAGATCTCTCCTTCCCCATAGTCAGGGCTGAACATGGGGGCGCCTTCCTCCAACTCAAATCCATTCAATAGATCCGGGTTCTCCCTCAACTCATCCAGTGTGTAGCCCAATACATTAGGTACTTCATACTGCTTTACATCATTGGACAGGATACCCCGAATCAGGAAGTTATAGATAAAAAAGCCCAATCCCGCAACAAAGAGCAAAATCACAAGAACAGCCGTGATGGTAGAGCGACGGTTCCACCCTTCCTTGACTGGGACATCATCGTGATCGTCCTTGGGCATATCCCCTCGGCGGTGGCCTCGGGCTTCCTTATACCCTTGTCTCTGAGCGCGTTCACTTCCATCCCGCTTCCCATTTCCAGCCATGATCTGAGCCACAGGCACAACCTGGGTAGGCTCCTCATCCCCACTGGAGTAGGAAGAGGATGGATGTTCTACCACTGCCCCGGGGTTTTTTCGAAATTCCTTCAAATCCTCCAACATTTCCATAGCAGAGGTATAACGCTGTCCCAACTCAGGGGCCATAGCCTTCAGAATGATGTTCTCTAGCGCAGGAGGAATGTCCGGATTCAACTCTCGTGGACGGATCGGAATAGAATTGATGTGCTGAATGGCCACAAAGACTGGGGTATCCCCTTCAAAGGGCAAACGTCCGGTGAGCATCTCATAAAGGACAACACCAGCAGAATATAAATCAGTGCGGCAGTCCACATGGCTGCCTTTGGCCTGCTCTGGTGAAATATAGTGAACGGATCCCAGTGTTTCCAAAGTCATGGTGGATTGGGCAGAGCTTGCCAATTGAGCGATTCCAAAGTCGGTTACTTTCACACTTCCATCTCTGAGAACCAGAATATTGTGAGGTTTGATATCCCGGTGGATAATGCCGCGGCTGTGCGCGTGCTCCAGGGCCCGGATAATCTGGGTAATGAAGTGCAGAGCTTCCCGCCAGTTCAGTGGCGCGCCTCTTTTTTTCATATATTGTTTTAGGGTAAGACCATCGATTAGTTCCATCACAATATAGTCAAGCCCATCAGAGTTGCTTACATCATAAACTGAAACAATATTGGAATGGGACAGCATGGCAACAGCCTGTGACTCGTCGTGAAAGCGGCGGCGAAAATCCGCATCGCTGGCCAGCTCCGGCTTTAATATTTTGACTGCCACCAGCCGATTCAAACGATGACACCGGGCTTTATAGACCACCGCCATGCCTCCGTTGCCGATGTTTTCTAAAATCTCATAGCGGTTATCGAGCATTTTACCTATGTATTGATCCATGGTAAAGTCCTCCTCATTCCATCTGGGCCAACACAACGGTAATGTTGTCCGGCGCGCCATGCTCCAATGTCAAATCAATCAGTGTTTTGGCAAACTGTTCCGGGTCTTTCTGTCGATCAGACTCCTGTAACAGCACGGAGTCTGTCAGCACATTGGTCAGGCCATCGCTGCACAGCAGTAAACGGCTGCTTTGACCAAGTTGGATCTTGTGCACATCGCAGTTCACTTCCCGGTCTACGCCCACAGCTCGTGTGATTAGATTCTTTTTTGGGTGATTCCGTGCCTCTTCCTTGGTAATCTCCCCCCGGTCCACCATCATTTGAACCAGCGAGTGATCAACTGTCACCTGACGGATCAGGTGATCCTCGATCAGATAGCAACGGCTGTCGCCCACATTGAGCACATAGGCCTCTCCGGGAAAAACCAAGGCTGCTACCAGGGTTGTGCCCATTCCCTCATAGTCCTCACGGCTCTCCGCCAAACTGTATACATGGTGATTTGCCTCATAACAGGCCTGTAGCAAAAGTTCTGTTCGTTGGGCAGGATCATCGGGAGCTCCATCGACACAGGCTTCTTCTACTGTGGAGAAGAAGGTCTCAACTGCCGCTGTGCTTGCAACCTGTCCAGCCCGAGCGCCGCCCATGCCATCGCACACTGCCAGCAACGCTCCATTCTCCTTCAACGTGCGGAACGCGTAATTATCCTGATTGTCTCTCCGAACACGTCCCACATCTGTGGCTCCAAACAGTCTCATAACGACCTCCTCA
Organism: uncultured Clostridia bacterium; assembly: GCA_932222125.1. Taxonomy (GTDB): domain Bacteria; phylum Bacillota; class Clostridia; order Oscillospirales; family Oscillospiraceae; genus Enterenecus. Next base: position 89,095 of record CAKNZJ010000048.1, read on the forward strand.
TGGAGATGTACACGATAAAATTAGGGCAAAGAGGATTGCTTGAGCAGTTTAAACTAGCATATCTCATCCAGCACTCTCCTTTTCTGCTCCAGATATCTCCTCTTTCATACTGCGACGGCGCAGCTGGCCGCAAGAGGCGTCGATATCACTTCCCAGCCTGCGGCGCACCGTGACAGTGATCCCATGGCTCTCCAGCCGCTGTTGGAACTGCCTCACCCGTCGGCTGGGTTTCAGCGGCGATTCTTTCACGTCGTTTAGCGCAATCAAATTCACATGGCCAGACTGCCCCTTAAGCAGATCGGCCAGGCGATCTGCCTGATCGTCGCTGTCATTGACGCCGTCAATGACAGCGTATTCATAGGAGATACGCCTTCCGGTGGTTTGAAAGTACCGCCGGCAGGCATCCATGAGCGCGTTCACCCCAATGCCCTGATTGACCGGCATGAGTTGGGAGCGAGTATGGTCTTCCGGCGCATGAAGTGATACGCTAAGGGTTAATTGTAACCCAAGAGAGGCAAGCTTGTCAATTTTCTTTATCAGACCACAGGTGGACACAGAGATATGGCGCATTCCGATATTTAGTCCAGATGGATGATTGACCAAATTTAAAAAGCGCAGCATATTGTCAAAGTTATCCAGCGGTTCCCCCATTCCCATCATCACAATGTTGGACACCCTTTCACCACTGTCCTTTTGGGTGAATATGATCTGATCCAAAATCTCAGATGGGGCCAGATCCCGGGCCTTCCCTCCGATGGTGGAGGCACAAAATACACAGCCCATATTACATCCAACCTGACATGATACACAGATAGTATTGCCATACTTATAGCGCATCAAAACCGTCTCAACGAAATTCCCATCCCAAAGCTGCCATAAATACTTGATGGTACCGTCCAGGCGAGACACCTGCTTGTGCCGCACGGTGGGGGAACTCAACCGGCATTCTGATGCCAGCTTCTCCCGCAGAGCTTTTGGAAGATTGCTCATTTCATCAAAAGACTCCACCCCCTGATGAAGCCAGCGAAATACCTGCATAGCTCGGAAAGCTGGCTGTCCCAGTCCTTGGATGTACTGGGCTAACTCCTCTGGAAGCATGGATTTCAAGTCGATCAATAGGTCTCACCCCTTTCTGCGCAGCTTGGCGATGAAAAAGCCATCGGTATGGTGGATATGGGGCCAGAGAGTGAGCTTCCCCGGCTGTGTGCCAAAGTGTGGCAACTCAAATGCCTCTAGTACAAATTGTGGGTGGCTGGCTAAAAAGGCGTCTATCACCTCATCGTTCTCTTTAGGCAGCAGGGTGCAGGTGGAATACAGCATGATCCCGCCTGGCTTGACATACCTGGCACAGTTATCCAGCAAAGAATGCTGGATAACTGGCAGGTTTTTCAATGCCTCCGGATCCTTGTAACGGATATCCGGCTTCTTGCGAATGATGCCCAGCCCTGAGCAGGGAGCGTCCACCAGAACCGTGTCAAAATAATCCTTCCACTCCTGCTTATATTGAGTCCCGTTTTGGAGGCGAGGTGTTATCACAGACAGGCCAAGCCGGTTCCGACCTGCCTCCAACAGCTTGATTTTATGAGGATGAATATCACAGGAGACAATTTCTCCATTGTTTCCCATGGCAATTGCGGCAGCAAAGGATTTTCCGCCGGGCGAGGCACAGGCATCCAGAACCCGGCTGCCAGCGGTTACACCAGCGGCGGAAACAGTCATCCGGGCGGCACAGTCCTGGACATAAAATCCCCCGTGCTGAAAGACCTCCAGCCGCTCCAGATTTCCCATCCCCCATAGATACAGGCAATCTGGAAGCCACGGATGAGGCTCTCCTGTTATCCCATCCGCCTGCAAGGCATCCATCACTTGCTGTGTGGTAAAACGGATGGTATTGACCTGGACGGAGGTGGGGGGCTGTTGATTGTTTGCTTCCAGCAGGGCCGCTACATGTTCTCCGCCCAAAGCATGGGTAAGTGCCTCAACCAGCCATCTGGGATGGCTGTAGCGAATGGATAGGGTATCCAGTTCATCCTTTCCTTGAGGCAGATGGGTGGCATTTTGGCGGAGCATAGTGCGCAAGATGCCGTTGACCATGCCTGCGGCCCTTGGATTTTTACAGTGCTTTCGGGTGAGCGCAACTGCTTGGTCCACCGCTGCACTGGGCGGTATTTTATCTAGAAACAAAAGCTGATAAGTAGCCACCCGCAGATTGCACAGCACCCGAGTTTCCAGCCGCTCCAATGGAATTTTACAAAAATTGGCCAGTCTCCAATCCAGCAAGATCTTATTTTGAAGCACGCCAAAGCACAGCCGGGTAGCCAGCGCCGCATCCCGCCGGTCCAAATCCTGCTCTCTCAGGATACGTTTTAAATAACTGTCTGACCAGGCCCCTTGCCGCTCGCAGGCGGCAAGGGTGAGCATGGCCACCTCTCTGGCCGAGGACATGGTATTCCCCCTTACGCTGGTTTACAGGTTCTTTCCCCTGAGTGGATGTCCCATAAGAAAGGCAGCGGCAGCCATAGGCTTTTTCCCATCTGGCTGCAGCTCTAAAATCTCCAGTGCTATTCCATCGCCGCAAGCTACTGTCAGCCCCCATTTATCTGCCTGCAGCACCTCTCCTGGATGGCTGCCCGATGCTGCTTTTCCTAAGGCGGTGCGCAAAACCTTGCATCGGATTCCATCCAACTCCGCCGTGGCCGCTGGCCATGGATATAGGCCGCGTACTTGATCATGAATGCACCGGGCAGGCCGTCCCCAATCGATGGGAGACAGCTCTCTGGACAGCATAGGGGCGTAGGAGGCCAGTTTATCGTCCTGGGCGGCTGGTTTGGCATTTCCAGCGGCCAATTCTCCCACCACCTTCCCCAATAGGGCAGCTCCCATCTCTGCCAGCCGGTCATGGAGGGCTGTGGCGTTTTCTTCCAAGCTGATCAGGGTGGCCTCTTGCGCCAAAATATCTCCGGTATCCAGCCCCTGGGCCATATACATAATGGTGACCCCTGTCTCCTCCTCCCCATTTAGGATAGCCCAGTTGATGGGGGCGGCTCCCCGATACTTTGGCAGCAGAGAGGAGTGAACATTGATACAACCAAGGTTTGGAAGCGCCAAAATATCGGGCGGCAATATCTTTCCATAGGCCGCCACTACAATGAGTTGGGGAGCCAGCTCCTTCAAGGTGGACAGAGCCTGACCATCCCGCAGGGTTGAGGGCTGAAACACTTGTATCCCATTTGACATGGCATATTCCTTTACAGCTGAGTATCCCAGTTTCATTCCACGATTTTTTGGTTTATCTGGCTGTGTGAAGACACCCAGAATCTCATGTCCCGCTTCCAGCAATATATTGAGTGATGGTACTGCAAATTCAGGGGTACCCATAAAGACGATTCTCATTTGTTTTCCCCGCTCTTATCTTCTGAGCTCTGCTGGCGTTCCAGTGCTTCCAGTTCCTCCAGGCTATACAGTTTTTCAGTCCGCTCCACAAAAAGATGGCCATCCAAATGCTCCAATTCATGGCAGAAGCATCGGGCTACGATTTCCTCCCCGGTGGTCTCAAAGAAGCCCCCGTCCCGATCCTGAGCCCGGATGGTGACCAGGTTTGGCCTTGTCACATTGCCATACATCCCTGGGACACTGAGACAGCCCTCCAATCCTTCCTGCCTTCCCTCCTGCTGGATGATCTCGGGATTGACCAGTTCAATCATGTGATCTTCCTTGTCCATCACCACTACCACTCGGCGGAGTATTCCCACCTGGGGAGCGGCAAGTCCTACACCGTTGGCCTTTAACAGAGTTTCTTTCATGTCATCCAGCAGTGTGTGAAGCCGGCTGTCAAAGTTGACCACCGGACGGCATACCTTTTCCAGTGCTGGGTCGCCCTGAGTCAATATCTGTCTTTCCGCCATAACGATTCCTCCTTGTCAATCTAGTGGATCAATGTCCGCAAAAATAGCCACGCCCCGGTTTAGCCTGTCCGCCTGAGCCTGCCGCAACAGGTGAGCTGTGAGCTGGCGCATCGCCCTGGTATTTTTGGTATTCAGAATAAGCCGGTAGCGATAACGGTTGTTCACCCGGGCTACTGCCGCTGGCGCCGGTCCTAGCAATCGGTACTGATACTGGTCATAAGGCGCTTGACTCAGCGCCGAGGTGAAGCTCTCCCGCAGTCGCAGGCAGGTTCGAAGGACTGCCGTCTCTTCCAATCCGGAGGCACATAGGACAAACAGATCAGAATAGGGAGGAAATTCCCTAATACAGCGCATCTGAATCTCCTGTTCGTAGAAGGCGTCATAGTCCTGCTTGGCGGCGCATTGAATGATTTCATTGTCCGGCGTGAAGGTCTGGATTATTGCCTGCCCCTCCTTCCCTCCGCGTCCAGCCCGACCCACCACCTGGGTAAGCAGGGAAAAGGCCCGCTCACCGCCATAGATGTCCCCGGTATACAGCAGCTGATCAGCTGACACCGCTCCCACCAGGGTCACATTCTCAAAATCCAACCCCTTGGCCACCATCTGAGTGCCCAGCAGAATGGGGATGCGCTGCCTTTGAAAGCGATCCAAAATCTCCTGATGGCTGTTAGTTGCGGAGACTGTATCGGTGTCCATGCGCAGGATAGGTGTGCCGGGAAAGCGCTCCCGCAGCTCTTCCTCGACCCGCTGCGTGCCCATCCCCACAAAATTTAATATACCGCCGCAGCTGGGACATTGTTCAGGCAAAGCCTCTGAATGGCCACAGTAGTGGCACATCAACCGCCGGTTGGCAGAGTGATAGGTCAGATGGACGGAACAGCGGGGACAGGCAGGTGTCTGACCGCATTCCCCGCATGTCACCATCCGGTGTGCCCCCCGACGGTTGAGGAACAAAATTGCTTGCTCCCCTCTTCCGATGATTTTCCTAAGCCGCTCTGCCAGCGGGGCGCTGATGTGCTCACCTCCACCCTGCCGAAGTTCTTCCTTCATGTCCACAATGGTCACCTGGGGCAGGGTCTTCTCATTATATCGGCGGAGCAGCCGGAACAGGTGATAGTCTCCCAGTCTGGCATGGTACATGGTCTCTACTGATGGTGTCGCTGAACCCATGAGCAGCAGAGCGCCCATCTTATGGCAGCGGTAACGGGCCACGTCCCTGGCATGATATCGCGGGGTCTGCTCTGACTTATAGGTAGGCTCCTGCTCTTCGTCCAGGATAATCAGACCTAGATCGGGCAGGGGCGCAAATATGGCAGATCGAGTGCCTACCACTACTCTGGCCTCACCCCGCTTGGCGCGCTTCCACTCATCATACCGCTCTCCAGCCGACAATCCACTGTGTAAGATAGCCACATCTTGTCCAAAATGGCTGGTAAAGATTTGCATCAACTGGGGGGTAAGCCCAATCTCAGGCACCAGTACCAGAGATGTTTTTCCACGCTCAAGCAGGGTATGAATCAGCTTCAAATAGACTTGGGTCTTACCACTTCCGGTGACGCCATACAGCAGAGCGAAAGCCGCCTCCCCACTATTTGTCAGGGCCAGTAATCCATCGTAGGCTTGCCTTTGTTCTTCATTCAGGGCAATAGGGCTGGTTTGCGACGGCCCCAATAATTCTGGCCGGCGGTATACCTCCCGCTTTTCCAAGGTGAGAATGCCCTGCCGCTCCAAGGCACGCAGCGTAGCCATGGACGCTCCGGTAAAATAGCACAGCTCTTTTGCCGATGCCCTACCCATTACACACAGAGTTTCCCCCACCGCATATTGAAGGGGGGCCTTTCTGCGCTTAGCCGCCAGCAAGGCCGTGACGTCTGCTGGCGGCATGGCCAGCATCGCCACCTGTTCTGTTTTATCTCCAATCCCACGGGCAACGCTGGTTTCTTTCACAATGACGCCCTGTTTTTCTAAGGCGTTTAAGGCAGGCATCGGGTCTGAGGTTCCAAAGGCCATTCGAATTTTCCCAGTCTCTGCCCAGCCTCCATTGGCAAACAGCAGCTCCACCAGCTTTTTAGCCCGGTTGGACCGTCCGGCTGCTTCATGGGCCGCCTCACGATCTATCCCCGGAGCAATTTTCCAACAGTCCATCAGTGAGAACCACAACCCGGCTGGGAGCATTGCCCGCATCGCCTCATACACCGTACAAAAATACTGCTCCCGCATCCATAGTGCCAGCTGCATCATATGGTGATCCAGCACCGGCTCCTCGTCTAAAACAGCTTGTACATATTTTAATTTGGCTGTATCCTCTTGCTGCGAGAGACGGAGAACCACCCCATCACAGGTACGGTTGCCCGCCCCAAAGGGCACCGCTGCCCTCATACCTGGCCGTAGGACGGCCTCCAGTTCTCCTGGAATCAAATAGTCATAGGGGCGATCTATGACATAGGGAGCTGCCGAAACAACAATTTTTGCAGTATTGGCCACACTCCCCACCTCTTTCTCTCTCAACGTAAAGGCAAGCCAAGGCAAGCCGTTACCACGGCTTGCCTTCCAGCCCTACTACTGTACCTGATCTAACCCTTCGATTTGCAGCACTCCGCTGGCCACCTCTCGAATGGCCAGGGTGACAGGTTTATCTTCCAGCGGCTCTCCCATCTGCTCCGACTGGCTGGAAAGTTTTCTGGCCCGGTTGGCCACTATATTGACCAGCATATACCGGCTGGGAACCTGCTCCAACAGATCTTTAATGGCTGGATAAAGTAACATAGTTGCATTCCTCCTCATAATGTTCCATCATTCATTCTTGCCCATTTTTTCCACCGACAATTCCATCGATGAAATAGAGCCGCTTTGGTGTCCGGCACTGCTCGGCCTCCAAGATGGAAAGAATTGTCCCGGCAGCGGACACCACTGTCTCGTTGACCACAAGGTAGTCGTAATGGGTGCTCTCTCGGCACTCCTCTCGGGCTCTTTGTAGCCGCTGCTCAATGACCTCCTCATTGTCGGTGTTCCGGCTATGCAGCCGGCGGGACAACTCCTCCAGCGAGGGCGGGATGAGAAAGATGGTTACTGCCTCTGCGCATCGTTCCTTCACTTTAGCCGCGCCCTGGACATCAATATCAAGCAGCACATCTATTCCCCGCTCCAGTTGTTCCCGGATCACCTTGAGGGAGGTGCCGTAGTAATTGCCCACAAACTCGGCAAACTCCAACAATTCTCCGTCAGCAATCATCCGCTGAAACTCCTGGCGGGACACAAAGTTGTAATTTACCCCATCGGCCTCTCCGGTGCGCGGTTGTCTGGTTGTAAAGGATACAGAAAAATAGATGTCCCTGCGGCTGCTGAGCAGTTCCGCAATAACGGTGCTTTTCCCTACGCCGGACGGGCCGGACAGCACAATCAGCTCTCCTCGCCTTTTCTTTCCTGTTGGAGTCATGTTCTCTCGTCTCCCATTCTGTTTGCTTGCCCTTTCTCCATTCCAAACCGGAGGGACACCTCCTCAACCGGAAGTGAGGACCATATGATATGTCCGCTGTCTGTCACCAGCACCGCCCGGGTTTTGCGCCCAAAGCTGGCGTCAATCAGCGCGCCCCGCTCACGCGCCTCCTGTCCAAGCCGCTTAACCGGCGCAGATTCCGGACTGACAATGGCCACTACCCGCTCAGCGGAAACTACATTGCCAAAGCCGATATTCACTAACTTCACCCTATTTGCCACCGCCCTCTATTCCAGGTTCTGGATCTGTTCGCGGATTTTCTCAATTTCCGCCTTGATATCCACCACAATTTGGATAATCCACAGATCGCTGCACTTGGAGCCGATGGTATTAGTCTCACGGTTGAATTCCTGGATTAAAAAGTCCAGCTTTCGGCCCACCTGTCCTCCCTTAGACAGCAATGCCCGGAGTTGACCGATATGGCTGCGCAGTCGAACAGTCTCCTCATCCACGGCCACCTTGTCGGCAAAAACAGCTGCCTCAGTAAGTATTTTACTCTCGTCAATCTGGGTATTGCCCAGTACCTCACGCAGCTTACTCTCCAGCCGGGCACGATAGTCCGCCACCGTCTGAGGTGAGCGCTGCTCCACCTGAGCCACCAGCTCTTCAATGACCGCCACACGGCCCAGGATATCCACAGCCAGCCGCTGGCCTTCCTTTTCCCTCATGGTGTTAAAGTCCTGGATCGCCGCGTTCAGTGCCTCCAGCAGGTGCTCCTTCGTCTGCTCCGGATCCTTCTCCATCTTCTCCACGGTGAGCACATCTGGGAAATTGGCCAGGTCAGTGGGGCTATATTCTTGCCTTATTCCATGATCTTTACCTATCTGGTAGAGCTTGAACAGCGCATCCATATAACTCCTTGCCAGAGCCTCATTCACTGTGACAGATACCCCGCCCTCACCACTGCCGACAATGGTGACAAAGATGTCTACCTTGCCCCTACCGATGGAGGACTGAGCCTCTGCCTTGATCGCCTCCTCAGCAAAAATGTAGGCTTTTGGCATCTTGACGGTGCAATCCAGATAGCGGTTATTCACCGAGCGCACCTCGATGGTGACCTGGAATTTGCCAAAGGACCGCTCTCCCCGTCCATATCCGGTCATACTTCGAACCATACTACACCCCTTCTCTTATGAGACAGTCCGCTGAATCCGGGCTATATACAACCCAATCAACCGGCTGAATCCATAGTCGTATATCAAAAACACGATGTTTCCCGCCAGGTATACCAGCCACCACGCCTGCCCCAATATCTCAGGCAGGTTGGCCAACAGGGCTCCTTCCATCACCTGGTAAATTACTGTAAGGGCAGCGTTAAAAAAGGCCAGTTTCAGCAGGTATGCCTGCCATTGATGCTTCCGATTTTCCGACAGGGATTTCACCACGGGGTATACTCCAAACAGCACAGCGAACAGCAGAACACAAAACTTATCCGGCACTAGCAAAAATGCCAACACGGACACCACTGCCCAGGACAAAATGCCAGCCTTCCAATCAAACGCAATCACCGCCGCCGCCGGCAGTAGCCCAGCGGCAGCCACAATGCCCAAACGACCCATGGGAATGAGGGAACTCAGATAGATCAAAATTAGTGCCAACGCACTCAAAATAGCGGAATGGGCAACCTGGAGCGCGGCATTTTTTCGCTTCATACCTATCGACAGCCTCCGCACAGACAGTTCATACACATCATGGTGGTGCAGCAATCCAGCCCATCGCAATCAGCGCCGGTCATGGTGGGCTGATAGGCATAGCCGCCCCGCTGCATCATGGACAGAGCCTGCCGGTATTCTAAATTTCCCGGCTCCATCTGAACGGCAATCTGATAGTTTTGCCGCGCCTCGTCCAGCCATCCCCGGCGGTAGGCGATACTGCCCATGAGAAAATACCACTCCCCATTCTTAGTCCCGGCACACTGAAGAATCTGCTCTGCCCCCTCCAAATTGCCCATGTTGATATATTGTCTGGCCTGTGCAAACTCCCGGCCGCCCTGGCTACCGCTCTGATAGGCCGATCCGCTTCCATATCCGCTTTGGCTGTAACCGCTGCTATTGCCATTGGAATATCCACCGGTGGAACGGATTTTGACAATGGCGTCATAGGCCTCATTGACCTCCTTCATCTTTTCCTCCGCCAAATCGGCCAGTGGATTATTTTGATAGTTGTCTGGATGATACTTTCGGGCCAGCTCCCGATACACCTTTTTTATTTCGTCATCGCTGGCGTCATGGTTGATGCCCAGCACTTGATAGGGATCTCTCATAGGAACGTCTCCTTGTCTTTCGCATTTCTTTCCACCGGCCATCCAATACAGCGCCCTGCACCGAGGGCAGGCCGAAATAAAGCACATTTTCCACAATGGGTTTCCAGCTTCCAAGTTCCATAAGCTGCGCCGCCGATCCCGCCAGCCGCAGCGAATGGGTGACGGTTGTCTCAAAATAGTCCCGCTCGTCTTTGGCTTTTCCCTGGAAACGAGCTTCCAACGCATTGTAGCGGCCCTGCTTCCGGTCGCTGTCCAGATCATCCCAGGCGTCCATCAAATAAACCCATCGTCCCAGGTGATAGAGGAGCTGACTGCGTGCCCGCCCATCGGCACCCCCTTTCTCCCCGGACGACCCAGCGGCTAAAATAGAGGCAAACGTATCCGCCACCCGGTCTAGCTCTGATGCGTTCTCTTGTTCCATTTCTCGCAGCCGGACCAAGCCGATCTGAACCTCTCGGTCAAAATTCTGTTGCGCATTAGCCGCCTTGTGATAAGCTCCTCTGAGCAGAAACCGCAATATGCGATGGGGCAGACCGGCCAACGGCCCCTTGTCCGTCACGTCATCAGATAACTTGTGGTAGGTGAGAATCATACTCTGATCCGCCGCCATATCCAGATTGCTCCCACGCAGGCAGGCCCCCGGTTTACGGAAGGGATGGGCCGGACAGCGCAGGCAGATGTGTGCCTCCTCCCCGCCGCAGCCACAAAAGAGGATGGCTAAAAATACAAAGTCGTACTGGAGGGTAAACCGGGCCAGAAACCCGTGACGAGCACTCATCGTGTGGCACAGTCCGCAATAAACGCTCTGATATGCCTGTCTTTGCTCCTCTGTCATGCGCTCCAGCACCGGACGGATATATCCAAACATCAGCTTCGTTTGCTCAGGTTGACCACAATGCGGTGGTCACCACTGAGCACCCCAATTTCAGATGGGGTGGCCGCACTGTCCAAATAGACGGTAGCCGGCACAATATACTGGCCGGTAGCAAGATTGATATCCCGCAGGTCAACTACCACCCGAAGATTCTCCTCTGTAATTTCTGCTACCCTCGCCTCACTGCCCCGAATCTCGACCGGCAGTACTTTGGTCACAATGTTGGCCCGCCATCCATCAGGCAAATTGATATAGCTGATATGGGTGGCCTCCCTAGTTTGGGTGACCAGCGCTTTGTTCCAAGAGATGGTCACCGTTGCCTCAGCGCCTCCACTGATGTTGGTCAGCTCATCTGCAAGCGGAATGGGAAAACTCAGCATATCCCCATCATTCACAGTAGCCAGGTTGATGGTGGCCAAGGTGATTGCCCCTTCATTTTTCAGTGCCTCTACTGCATCACGGCTGCCGGCTACCGTGATGGAATCCATACTCAGCTCATAGGATACCTCGGACGCGTCCACACCGCCGCCGGAAATAAAGTTGACCTTTAGCGGGACGGTTGCGGTTGCCTGTATGGGGAAGGTGACATAGACCGATTCCACATCGCACGTCACGTCCAAGTTTTCCAGCACATCTCCGCTGGCACCGATGAGTTGGAATGGGAATTCTCCGCTGACGGTATCGGTCAAATTCTCGCCTCCAATGCTGACCCTGGCATAGGATACCTGATTGACCAACTCCTGCTGGCCACTGATCACCAGTTTTTCCGGAGAGAACAAAAAGTCCTCCTTGTCCCCTGCGATATATCCCTCAGCTGCTGTGCCCGTAAACTCACCCTGGAGTTCTATCTCCCGGCGGCTAAACCCGGCAACCTTCACCGTGATTATGTTGCCGTTGACTCCGCTGACGATCTCAACCTGGCTCTGATTGACACCAGCAGGCAAAGTGACAGCATATGCCAGTGTGTGCTCTCCATCTGTGCTGATGTTGGATACGTTGGCGGTCACCTGCACTGTCTGATTGGTGAGCAGGGCCAAAACTGTTGGGGCGGCCCGAAGGTTCAGGGAGGTGGTATGGTTGTCCCCCACAACCATCAGGTTTCTATCTTCCAGAATGTCCACCCCGGTGAAAGTGACCGGGACACCGCGGATCACCTTACTGTCCTCCCGCCCATCCATGGCTGTGACATAAAACCAAAGGGAGAGTGCAATCAAAATGGACAGTGCCACATAAAGCGCCTTGCTGTCAAGAATCTTCTTTCCCATTGCTGTTGTCTCCCTTGAAGCCCTTGAATACGTTGGTAATCCGGGTCGCCGCGTTTGAAGGGCGCTTTTCATCTATCTCCGGCATCAGCTCGCTACGCAGCAGCCGCTCCAGCGTCTCTGTTGACAGGTGCCGCTTTAGCATACCATTGATGGCTACGGAAATAGAGCCGTTCTCCTCCGAGACAATGGCTACCACCGCGTCAGAGTTCTCGCTCACGCCAATCCCCGCTCGATGGCGCATTCCAAGATCCCTGCTCAGATTCACATTGCCGGACAGGGGCAGCATACAGCCGGCCCCCACAATGCGCCCGCCTCGGACAATGACAGCCCCGTCGTGGAGGGGCGCCCGATTCCAAAACAGGTTCTTGAGCAGTTCAGTCGAGACCCGGGCATCCAACGGCGTGCCCGTCTTGAGCATATCATCCAGCATTGTCCTCCGCTCAAATACCATCAATCCGCCCACTTTATCTTTGGACATGGCGGAATATGCCTTGGCAGTCTCCACAATAGCCTGTTCCAGGTCATCACCATAGCTCTCCGCCACAAACAACTCCTTAATTTTTCCGCTGCCCATCTGCTCCAGGAAACGGCGCAGCTCAGGCTGGAATAGAATAATCAGGGCGATAACGCCCAACTCCACCGCATGGTTCAATACAAAGCTAACCACCCGCAGGTTAAGCAGATTGGACAGGGCCATGGCAAGCAAGATCAGCACAATGGCCCGAATCACCTGTCCAGAACGGCTTTGACGCACAAAACGGAACAGATGATAGATGCCAAAGGCGATAAGTGCAATGTCCAGCACATCAAATGGGCCTATGAGCTTGATGTATTCCGGCGCCGTCCACAGCACCTGCAGCAGCATTTCCATCCTGTCACATCCTCTTCCTGCCGTGGAGTGTGTCTTATCATTGACCCTTAGGTATAACAAGGCATGATAATCAAGGAACATTATACCTTATCCACCGCGGAATGGCAAGTCAATCAAAGAAAATTCAAAAATTGGATGTGAGCCCAACATGGCAAAAGGGCGTGGGTTTACCACGCCCTTTTGCCATGTTTTACAAGCTCCAACAAAATAGCTGCAGCCTGATCCACCTGCCATTCCAGATTAAAGGCAGAGAAGCTCAGGCGAACTGTGCCGCTCTCCTCGGTACCCACAGTCTTGTGGGCTAGCGGAGCGCAGTGCAGACCAGCCCGCACGGCTACATTTCGCCGGGCAAGTTGTTCCGCCACTTCCTCACAGTCCATACCCTCTACAGTCAAGGAAAACAGTCCGCTTTGGTTCGATCCCCTGAAAACCTGAATTCCAGGAACCCGTTCCAGCCGGTCCATCATCCGATTGGCCAGACGATGCTCGTGCTTTTGAATGCGGCCTATCCCCTTTTGCTTCACAAACTCCATTCCGGCCAGCAATCCGGCAGCGCCGCACACGTTTTGGGTTCCGGCCTCCAGCCGGTCAGGCAGAAAGTCCGGCATCTGCTGCTGCTGGGACAGGCTGCCCGTTCCACCGTACAGCAGTGGGTCTGCTTCTCCGCCGCACAGCAACAACCCGGTTCCCTGTGGTCCATATAGCCCCTTATGTCCCGGCATCGCCACAAAGGCAGCTCCCCATCCCTGCACATCTACGGGGAGGGTGCCGGCAGACTGGGAGGCATCCACAATCAGCGGCTTCCCCCTCTGGCGGCACAGGGAAGCAATCCGTTCCACTGGCTGAATAAACCCAAACACATTGGAAACATGGTTGCAAATGACCACGTCTACCTCATTGGTCAGGGCCTGCTCAAAGGCGGCATATACCCCATCGCTGTCAAATACGTCCCCTGCGGCCACCTTGACCTTTACGTCTGCTTTGGCATACAGCGGCCTGGTCACCGCATTGTGCTCATAGCCTGAAATCAGTACCACAGATTTCGGCCTGACCAACGAGTGGATGGCCAGGTTGAGTCCATGCGTGGCATTGGATGTGAGTATCACCTGCTCCGGGTTATCCATGTGAAACAGCTCTGCTGCCAGCTCCCTGCACCGATACATCACATTGGCTGCTCTGGCGCTGGCAGGATGACCGCCACGGCCCGGACTGGCCATACTGGTCATGGCCCGGGCCGCCGCCATAGGAACAGACCTTGGTTTTTCCAGCGTGGTTGCCGCACTGTCCAAATAGATCATGTGGGCACCTCGCTGTATATACCGTCGGCTGACTGAAGGAATACCTGCTTTGGAGTCATTCCTTCCCGCCGCAAAACTAAAAGGGCGTTTGTCAGCCACCGCTCCGCGATCTTGACGCAATAGCCACAGCCCTCCTGGGAAATTAATTTAGGCGCACGCATGACAGACCCGGAAATGCCCGCTCGTTCCAGCACATGGGCGGTACGCTGCGCGTAGGTCAGCGAGCGGCAAATAATCAGATAGTAAACCATCGGCCCATCATCCCTTTCCCTAGGATCTAAATTTGCCCATGGGTGAGCACAAAAACGCTCCTCCCAGAACATCATATGTCCCAGAAGAAGCGTTGGTTCACAATGTTATTTTTCCAGTTCTGTGAGCAAGACGACAGCATGAGCAGCCATCCCTTCACCGCCACCGGTAAAGCCCATCCCCTCTTCGGTGGTGGCTTTTACATTGACCCGTTGGACATTCACGCCCATGGCGCGGGCAAGCGCTTTTTTCATCTCAGAAATATATGGGGCCAGCTTCGGTTGTTGTGCCAGAACGGTGGCGTCCACATTGCCCACAGTAAACCCCTCATTCCTCAACATTTCCGTCACACGCTCTAACAGCAGTAGGCTGGAAATGCCCTTGTACGCAGGGTCGCTGTCTGGAAAACACGCGCCGATGTCTCCCAGTCCGGCTCCGCCAAGCAGGGCGTCCATGATGGCATGGGTGAGCACATCAGCATCTGAGTGACCCAGCAGTCCAAGCTGATAGGGCACCTCCACCCCGCCCAAGATCAGCTTTCGGCCGTTGACCAGCCGGTGTACATCGTATCCATGTCCAATCCGCACTATGTCACCGCCCCTTCCTCCAGTAAATGCTCTCCCAACAGCAGGTCAATCGGGGTGGTCAGCTTGATGTTGCGCTCATCGCCTGTAGTAAGGGACACCCGCATCCCCAACCGCTCTACCGCGGCGCAGTCATCGGTCAGCTCAACCCCATCATCTATCGCCTGTTGCAGCGCTGCCCGAATCAGTCCTGACTCAAATACCTGGGGGGTTTGCACAGCATATAAAGCCGCCCGGTCCGGTGTCTCTTTCACAAGCCCATCATAAGCGATCTTAATGGTGTCCTTCACCGGAATGGCAGGAGCGGCAGCCCCTATCTGGAGCGCTTTAGCCACCGCCTCCTCAATGAGCTGCACCGTGACAAAAGGACGGGCCCCATCATGGATAGCAATGACCTGGGCGTTCCGACTAACCTCCAGTGTTCCCATCCGGGCGGAATGGGTCCGGGTAGTTCCTCCACGAATCACCTTCGTCACCTTGGTCAGTCCAAAGTCTTGGCATAGTCTGGCCACATGGGCCACTAACTCCTCTCGGGTCACCACCACGATCTCACCCACGCTAGATGCTGCCTGAAATGCCCGCAAACCGCGGACAATCACTGGCAGGCCGCCTATATAGGCCATAATCTTATCAGAACCCATACGGGCAGAGCTGCCCGCAGCCACCACCACCACGGAGCAAACCAGAGACTGTTCCGGTTGACGCTTATGCCTTTGAAAGAATCCCATCCTCAGTTCCCTCCGTTGTAAAAAGGAGCCTTTCGGCTCCCTTTACTCTAGTGACACAAAACCTGGTCCACACGCTTCTCCACCGTCTCATAGGGCAGGCTTTGGGCCAGCACCAATTCGGAAATCAAGATTTGTTTGGCCATATGGAGCATTTTTCGCTCCCCATTGGACAGCCCCCGCTGGTCATCCCGAAGCATCAGCCCCTTAATCACCCGGGCCACCTCTAACAGGTCGCCGCTCTTCAGCCGCACCATATTTTCCCGGTACCTGCGGTTCCAATTTTGGGTCATATCCACTTCAATATGCTCCATAGCACCCAGAAGGGCTACAGCCTCTTTGCCAGAGACAACAGGGCGCATGCCAATCTCTTCGGTATTGTCGGTGGGAATCATGACCATCATACTTCCCGCTGACAGCTTGAGCAGGTAATAGTCCTGCATCTTACCAGACACCTTTCGCTGCACAACTGAGTCAATCACACCGGCTCCATGCATCGGGTGTACCACCTTATCGCCAATCTGATACACGATCCCACCTCCTAAACTATGTAAGATTGTCCAAAATTAGTATACTCGTTTTTTTTCTGCGATGCAAGTTTTTTTTCACACTTTTCCTGTGATTTTTTATCTTTTTGAGCAAGTAAAAGGAATCCCAAACCTTTATCTTGCTTTTCTCCGCTATTTTGACACCGATTTTCTTTTTCGGACATAACACAAATCCCGGCAGCATACTATGCCTGCCGGGATTTGTGTTCAGATGATTTGATTTTTTAACACGCCAATGCCTTCAATCTCAACCTCCACCATATCCCCCGGAATCATCGGCCCGATTCCGGCAGGGGTTCCAGTAGACACCACATCCCCTGGCTCCAGGGTCATGGAGGCGGTGATAAACTCCAGCAGCTTTGGCACCTGATTGATAAAGTCGGAAGTATTTCCTTGCTGTACCACCTTTCCATTGAGCCGAGTCTCCACCTTCAGGGCAGATGGGTCCAGCTCGTCCACCACCCATGGCCCGATGGGACAGAATCCGTCCATGGACTTGGCGCGAGTCCACTGGCCATCGTGCTGTTGGATATCTCGCGCCGTCACATCATTGAGACAGGTATAGCCCAACACATAATTTGAAAAATCCTTGGCCTTAATCTCCTTTGCCCTGCGGCGGATGACGATGGCCAGCTCCCCCTCATAGTCCAGCCTGGTGACAAAGGATGGTGCGTGGAGTGCTCCGTCATTGCGGTTTACGGCGTTGACCCCTTTGAGAAACAATACTGGAAAACCAGGGGCATCCCCGCCCAGTTCCCTGGCGTGGTCGGCATAGTTCTTGCCCACGCATACGATTTTCGTCGGCTCACAGGGGGCTAACAGCTTGCATTGACTCAGCGGCATCTTTCCACCGTCATATTCCAGCGTTTCGTAAGGAGGAGTGGAAAGGGTAAGCACATCCTCCCCCTTTACCACGCCCCAGCATGGACCGGAGGGCCGGTCTATCCTGACATATTTCATTCTTTATCCCTCCAAATGCTCCAGAATTAAGGTCATCAGCCTGTCTTTCCCCTCCCCCTTTTCGGCGGAAAAAGGAACCACGGGCACATACTCCGGCAGGCTTAGCGTATCCCGAATGCGCTGTAAATTTCCATCTATTTCGCTTTTTTTCAGTTTGTCCAGCTTATTGGCTGCCACCACACAGGGACGTCCCGATGACAAAAACACCTGAGCCATCGTGTTGTCGTCAGCGGTTGGTTTATGTCGGGCATCCACCACCAGAATCCCCAAAGCCATCCGTTCCACATCCGCAAACCACGCCTCAATCAGACGCCCCCACCGCTCCCGCTCCTGCTTTGACACCTTCGCGTAGCCATAGCCGGGCAGATCAATCAAATACAATTTCTTGTCAATCAAAAAATAATTAATATGGGTGGTCTTGCCAGGAGCCGATCCCACCCGCGCAAAATTTTTGCGGTTAAGCAGTCGGTTGATGATTGATGATTTGCCCACATTGGATCTCCCAGCGAACACAACCTGGGGCAAGCCATCCTGTGGAAAGTCACTTGGCTTGACAGCTGAGCGGAAAAACTCCGCTATATTCCAGTTCACTGTCATAGGCCCGTCTCACTGACACAGGCTGACCGAGGAGTTTTGCGTCCTAGTCGGCTCTGCAGTCTGTCCCTGACTAGAGGAAGGCTCCACGCCTACGCCCCCGACCAGTGCTTGCGCCAATACCTGATCCACCCATTTTACCGGCACAAAGGTGAGCAATCCCCGGACAGTCTGATCAATCTCCTCCAGGTCCTTTTCATTGTCCGCCGGAATCAGCACCGTGGTCACTCCGTTACGCAGGGCGGCCATGGTCTTTTCCCGCAGCCCTCCAATGGCCAACACCCTTCCTCTCAGGGTCACCTCTCCGGTCATTGCTACATCTCTGCGGACTGGGACATCTGTCAGGGCGGACACCAAAGCCGTGGTAATGGCTACCCCAGCGGACGGCCCATCCTTTGGCACAGCGCCCTCCGGAAAGTGAATGTGAATGTCTTTGGTGGTGTGAAAGTCGGAGGGCACACCTAACTGTGCCGCCCGGCTTCGGATAAAGGAAAGGGACGCTTGGGCTGACTCTTTCATCACATTGCCAAGGTTGCCGGTTAACGATAGTTTTCCCTTTCCTGGCACCACATTGACCTCCACCTCCAAAATCTCACCACCTGCGGCGGTCCAGGCCAGACCGTTGACCACACCAACCAGTGGTTCTTGGGATGGAGTCTCATCGGGATAGCGTCGGGGGCCAAGATACTTATGCAAATTCTTTGCTGTAATGCGAATTTGCTTTTCATCTCCTTTGACAATTGCCATTGCCGTCTTCCGGCACAGGGCGGCAAGCCGCCGCTCTAACCGCCTCACTCCAGACTCTCGGGTATAGCCGGCAATCACCATCGCAATGGCCTCATCGCTGAGTTTTAACTGAGCTTGCGTCAGTCCATGGCGCTTCATCTCACGGGGCATCAGATGCCGCTTGGCAATCTGTAGCTTCTCCTTGTCCGTGTAGCTGGGCAGATGAATCAGCTCCATCCGATCCAATAGGGGTTGGGGTATGGTATCGGTGGTATTGGCAGTGGTGATAAACATCACCTCGGACAGGTCAAATGGAAACTCCAAATAGTGGTCCCGAAATGTGGCGTTTTGCTCACTGTCCAACACCTCCAGCAGAGCTGCTGATGGATCGCCTCTATGGTCGCTGCCCACCTTATCGATCTCATCCAGCAGTAGTACCGGATTGGCACTTCCCGCCTGACGGATTCCTGCGATGATGCGGCCCGGCATGGCACCCACATAGGTCTTGCGGTGGCCCCGTATATCCGCCTCATCCCGAATCCCCCCTAGGGAGATGCGGGCTAGCTTCCGATTCATTGCCTTGGCCACACTCATGGCAATAGAGGTCTTTCCAACGCCAGGAGGACCTACCAGGCAAATGATCTGCCCCTTTAGATCAGGGGCCAGCTGCTTCACCGCCACAAATTCCAGAATACGTTCTTTCACCTTATCCAGGCCGTAATGGCCGGAGTCCAGGGCCCGTGACACCACCGGCACACTGATTCGCTCCCGGGTCCTGTGATTCCACGGCAGCTCCAGACAAGTGTCTAGATAGCCCCGGATGACCGCCCCCTCCGAAGAGCCAAAGGGCTGTTTCTCCAGGTGGCGAATCTCCTTTTCCAGCTTTTCTCTCACCTCGTCAGGCAGCTTGGCCTGGGCCACTTTTTGGCGGTACTGCTCAAGTTCATCGTTCTCCTCTCCTTCGCCCAGCTCCCGCTGGATGACCCGCATCTGCTCTCGAAGAAAATAATCCCGCTGGCCGGCCACCACCTGCTCATGCACTTTGGCTGCCAGTTCGCTTTCCACCTCTAGAATCTCAACCTCCCGGCCTAGAATTCGGCACAGCCTGTCCAGACGGCGGACGGGGCGCAGTTCCTCCAGAATGGCTTGCTTATCCTCAAAGCGAAGGGGCAGATTTTGGGCGGCATAGTCAGAAATATAGGCTGGATCATCGCTGGCCAGCAGCTTGAGATAGACCTCAGGAGTCACCCGGTCTGATAGCTCAGTGTACCGCTCCATATGGGTGTACACCTGACGAATGACGGCCTCTGTCCGGGTGGAATTTCCCCTGGCACGCATCGGTGTGGGAATCAGCTCTACCTCCGCAGTCAGATATGGGTCAGTGTCCGTCAGCTGCACCAGCCTTCCCCGGCTTTTACCCTCTACCATCACCCGGACATTGTTTTCCGGCAGACGCAGAATCTGCTTCACATCAGCCACCGTTCCAATGGTATAGAGGTCCTTTTCCTGCGGACTTTCCACAGTGAGGTCACGCTGGGTTACCAGAAAAATCTCTCGGTTGTCCACCATGGCCTTTTCCAAAGCCCGGATCGACGCCTCCCGTCCCACATCAAAGTGGAGCATGAGCTGGGGAAAGACCGTCATTCCCCTCAGAGCCAGGGCGGGAATGGCGGCCCGCTCCTGGGTCACAGCCTCAAATTCAGTCATTGTGATCAACTCCTTTGCATCGGCAGAAGGGACAGGCACAGGCCCGCCCCTTCTCACGGTTATCTATTAAGATACATTCCCATGGGGCTCGGATTGGCCCCCATGCTGGGCATGCAGGTCAGCTTTTCCAAGCCGGTGACGGGCCGGACGGCCCTCTTGATGTTCAATGACAGGTTCTCCCTTGCCGGTGACAGCGTCGGCAGTGATAATCACCTTTGCAATAGATGGATCAGAGGGCACCTCATACATCACAGGGGTCATGATTTCCTCTAATACAGCCCGCAAACCGCGGGCGCCAATCTTCCGCTCCAACGCCTTGTCTGCGATGGCCTCCAGCGTCTCATGAGGCAGTTCCAGCTCCACCTGGTCATAGTCCATAAGTTTGGTATACTGCTTCACCAGAGCGTTTTTTGGCTCGGTAAGAATGCGCACAAGCTGTTCCCGGTTCAAGGCTTTCAGCGATGTGATAATAGGCAGACGACCTACTAACTCAGGGATGATACCAAATTTCAACAGATCATGGGGCTGAATGGACTGAAAGATGTCCTCCGCACGTTCCGAAGCCGTTTTGACTGGAGCGCTGAATCCAATAGTCTTTCGGTCCAGACGCTGCTCGATAATTTTCTCCAGCCCATCAAAGGCGCCGCCGCAGATAAATAGAATGTTCTTCGTATCAATCTGCAAAAACTCTTGATGAGGATGCTTTCGGCCGCCCTGAGGAGGGACATTGGCCACCGTGCCTTCCAGTATCTTCAGCAGGGCCTGCTGTACGCCCTCGCCGGACACGTCCCTGGTAATGGAGGTGTTCTCACTTTTGCGGGCAATTTTATCGATCTCATCTACATAGATGATGCCGCGTTCAGCCAGTTCAATATCATAATCCGCCGCCTGCACCAGCCGGAGCAAAATGTTTTCCACATCATCCCCCACATAGCCAGCCTCGGTAAGGGTAGTGGCATCGGCAATGGCAAAGGGCACCTTTAGAATACGGGCCATCGTCTGGGCAAATAGTGTCTTACCGCAGCCGGTTGGGCCAATCATGAGGATGTTGCTTTTTTGCAGCTCCACATCCCCACCACCGCCAAAATAGATGCGCTTATAGTGGTTGTACACTGCCACAGACAGGGCCACCTTCGCGGACTCCTGGCCAATGATATATTCGTCCAGCACCTGGCACATTTCCTTTGGGGTAGGAATTACTTCCGGCATCTCATGGGCTGTTAAGGGATTTCCCTGTTCATCCTCTTGGCTATCTCCCAAAATGTCCATGCACAAACGCACACACTCATTACAGATATAGGCTCCAGGACCAGCAATAATGCGCTCTACCTGCTCCTGATGCTTGCCGCAAAAGGAACAGCGAACAGATTTATATTCATCTTTTGCCATAAGTCAGACTTCCTTTCGAGAAAGCGTCAAAGAGCGGAGACAGCTGCCTCCGCTCTTTTGCCTCGTTCAGCGATTGTGTATGATTTTATCAATGAGCCCGTATTCCTTGGCTTCCTCGGCAGTCATAAAGTTGTCCCGCTCACAATCAGCAGTGACCTGCTCCACGCTTCTGCCGCAGTTCTCCGCTAAAATGCGGTTCATCCGCTTCTTAATGATCTCCAAACGCTTTAGATGGATGGCCATATCGGTAATCTGGCCCTGGGTTCCGGCAGATGGCTGATGGATCATAATTTCCGCATTGGGCAGTGCAATCCGCTTCCCTTTTGTCCCAGAGGACAGCAAAAAAGCAGCCATAGATGCCCCCATGCCAATGCAGATGGTAGACACATCGCACTTGATGTACTGCATTGTGTCATAGATGGCCATACCATCGGTGATGGAACCTCCAGGACTATTGAGATAGAATTGGATATCCTTCTCCGGGTCCTGGGCCTCCAGATAGAGCAACTGGGCCACCACCAAAGACGCTGTAGTGGCGTTTACCTCTTCACCCAAAAAAATGATGCGGTCATTGAGCAGACGGGAAAAAATATCATAGGACCGCTCCCCCCGGCTTGTCTGCTCAACCACATATGGGACTAAACTCATAGGAACTTCTCCTTTCCTAATGGAAAATATTGCAATCTCCATCTAGTATACCCTGGGGCAAAGGGGACCTATTCTCCATGGGCTGAAAAAAACGCTCAACCCTTATCTTCATCCTTTGGCTGATCCGCCTTTTTAGCAGACTGTTTCTTGGGCTTCTCCTCCCCAGCAGAATCCCCAGCCTTTGCTGTCGTCTTCTTTGCTGGCTTTTTGACGGAGCTTTTGACCACCTCAAAGGCCCTCTTTGCAATGAGATCCTGTTTCACAGTCTCCGCGCTGACAATGGCCCGCACCTGCTCGGCCGGCATTTTATATTCATCGGCCATGCTCTCCAGTTCCGCATCCACATCGCTGTCACTGACCTCAATGCCCTCAGCGGTAGCCACCGCTTCCAGAGCGAGCATGCGGCGCACCGCCCTCTCTGCAGCAGGTTTGGCCTGGGCACGCATATCCTCAACCGTCAGGCCCATCATCTTCAGATAGTCTTCAAAGGACATCCCCTGACTTTGAATGCGAAGGGCATAGTCCTCCATCATCTTATCCGCCCGGAAGTCCACCATAGCCTGCGGCACCTCGCACTCCAGCTTTTCCAAAAGCTGATCCACAATGGCATTTTCAAACTCCTGCTCAGCCTGCTCCTGGCGGCGGCTCTTTAACTTCTCGCCCAAATCCTTCTTAAATTCATCCAAGGTGTCAAATTCAGATACGTCCTTAGCAAACTCGTCATCCAGCGTCGGCTCCTGCTTCTCCTTGACCTCTTTCAGCTTTACCTTAAACACCACAGCCGCGCCGGCCAGCTCAGCGGCATAATTCTCTGGGAATGTAATGTCAAGATCCTTCTCCTCCCCAGCCTTCATCCCGATGACTTGCTCCTCAAAGCCGGGAACAAAGCTGCCAGAGCCCAGCTCCAGATTATAGTTCTCCCCTTTGCCTCCTTCGAAGGGAACGCCATCCTTAAATCCCTCAAAGTCGATGATGGCAACATCACCCTTTTTGGCCTTGCGTTCTACGCTAACCAGCCGAGAGGCCCGGTCGATGTACGGCTTGAGTTCTCCCTTCACGTCAGCAGCGGATACCTTCACCTCAGGCTTCGCCACCGTCAGGCCCTTATAATCCTTGATGACAGCCTTGGGCTTAACGGTGATAGTGGCTTTGAAGGTGAAACCATCCTTGCCAACCTCCAGCACCTCCAGCGTGGGATAGGCTACCGGTTCCACCCCAGCCTCCTTTAGGGCCGCGTCATAGGCTGCAGGATATGCCTCAGAGATGGCGTCATCATAGAACACCTCTGCCCCATACATCTTCTCCACCATCTTTCGGGGGGCCTTACCCTTGCGGAAACCGGGGATCATGATATTTTTTTTCTGCTTGTGATAGACCTTCTCAACGGCGGCCTCAAATTCAGCGGCGTCCACCGCAATCACAAGCTCAACGGTGCTATTTTCTTTCTGTTCATTGCTCTTGATATTCATGATTTCTGTCCTCCAAGCCAGCCGGACACAAGTGTGTCCAGGCCTTCTTTCTATAAATCCTGTCCATTCTATCAGATAGACGGAAAAATTTCCACTACTTTTTCCACTAATCTAAAATTTTTTTCGGACGAAATCCAACAAAATCTGACGAGACCAGATGATAGCTGACCCCACCCTGCTCGCCTTCCACGGCCAACCGATGGCTTTGACCGTGAAGATGGCCATAGCAGCAGGTCTTTACCCCATAGCGATCCAGCATCTGGAGTATCTCATCACAGCGGTAACCGCAATACAACGGCGGATAATGCAGAAAACAGAGCTTTGGCGCATCCCCCGCCGCTTTCAGTGAGGCTTCCAGGCGGATCAGCTCCCGGCGAAACACCTTTTCCCACTGAGGATTTCCATTTTCCTCGAAAAACCAGCCCCGGGTGCCGCACAGGGCAAATTCCTGGTAAAATGCGCAGTTGTTGTGCAGAATATGAAGCCGGCGCATTCCCTTTTCCTCAAAAAAGGCGTTCATCTTGGACACGGTATTCCACCAATAGTCATGGTTGCCCTTGAGCAGCCATTTCTCTCCGGGCAGTTCCCGGTCCAGGAAGTCCAGATCCTTACCCGCCTCTTCCAAACTCATCCCCCAGGATAAATCACCGCACAGCACCACCACATCCTCATCTTCTACCTGGGAAAATCCGGTCCGGAGCTTGTCCACATAGTCTTCCCAGCTGCCCCCGAACACCTCCATAGATTTGTCAGTCCCCAAAGAAAGGTGTGTGTCCCCAATGGCGTACAGTGCCATTCCATCACCCCTTACTTTAGCATATCCAGCACAGGGGAGGCCATATCGTCCTTTTCCACCACTTGGGTGAAGCGGCGATGCCGGTTCTTCAGCCGGGCCAGAGGAGCCGGCACCGGCACCCCTGTGATTTCGGCCAACTGCTCCAAAATATCCACACCGGACCTTTGCTCCCGAACCCCCAAGGCTGTGAGTACACTGGAGCAAAACTTGAACGGACTGGCAGTGGACACAACTACAGCCGGGGTTTCGTCTCCGGTATCTGCCCGGTACGCTTCCAGCACATGGAATGCCACTGCGGTGTGGGGGTCAATGAGGTATTCTTGCTCTTTCCACATCTTTGCAATGGTCTCCATAGTCTGGCGGTCATCGCAGCATCCGGCATAAAAGAGTTGTTGAAGCTTGGAGCGAATGGCAGTGCCCACCCGATAGCTGCCATGCTCTCCAAGTTGAGCCATATAATCCCTCACCAGTTTGTCATCCCTTCCGGACAGTTCAAACAGCATCCGCTCCAAGTTGCTGGAAATCAGGATGTCCATGGAGGGGGAGATGGTATTATAGAACGTACGGTTCCGATCATAAATTCCCGTATTGATAAAATCGGTGAGCACATTGTTCTGGTTAGAAGCACAGATCAATTTCTTGATCGGAACCCCCATTTCCCGGGCATAATAGGCCGCCAGAATATTCCCAAAATTTCCGGTGGGTACACATATATTAATCTCCTGGCCTCTGTCCACCTCTCCCTTCTTCAGCAAATCGCAGTAGGCGGAGGCGTAATACACGATCTGAGGCAACACCCGTCCCCAGTTGATGGAGTTGGCAGAGGACAAAAAGTAGCCCCGCTCTTCCAGTTCCACGGCCATGCCCTGGCTGGAGAATATCCGCTTGACACCGGTCTGAGCATCGTCAAAGTTACCAGTCACGGCGCATACTCCCACATTGCCCCCCTCCTGGGTGACCATTTGCAGCTCCTGGATATCAGATACCCCATCCTTTGGATAAAATACCAGGATCTTGGTCTTGTCCACATCCCGGAACCCTTCCAGGGCGGCCTTACCCGTATCCCCCGAGGTGGCCACCAAAATGCACGCCGTCTTCTTCTCGTCACATTTGTTCAGAGAGGCAGACAGCAGATGGGGCAGCATTTGAAGCGCCATATCCTTAAAGGCACAGGTAGGACCATGCCACAGCTCCAAGCAGTACGCACCGTGATCTAGCTTGTGAACAGGGGCCACATCCGGGTGGGAAAACTTCTGCCCACCATACGCAGAGGACGCATAGGCAGTCAGCTCAGAGCTGGAAAATCCGTCTAAAAAGCTGTTTAACATGTACACTACCCGCTGCTGGTACGACATATCCTTCATCGTCTCCATGGCGCTGGCGGGCAGCCTGGGCAGTACCGCCGGGGTCAGGAGCCCTCCATCGGGGGCCAGCCCCTTGACAATGGCCTGGGCCGCGCTCATGCGCAAGTCTTTCTCTCGTGTGCTCAAATAATTCATCGTTGACTCACTATCCTCATTAGGTTGTTGTAAAAAAAATCTTGGAGCATACTTTCCTGGTATCCATGGCGCAGCAAGTGCTCATATAGACGCGTCAAACACTCTATCCCCGGCAAATCATCTATGGTATCGCTGCCATCCCAGTCGCCGCCAAGCGCAACGTTCCCGCTCCCGCCCAGCGCTAGGATGTGCTCTAAGTGGGCCCGGACACCATCCAAGTCCCGGCTACCCCCCACAAATTCTCGATAGAAGTTCAGGCCGATTACACCATGATTTTTTATTATGACAGTTATTTGTTCATCCGTCAAGTTTCTTGTATGATTCCACACAGATTTTGCGTTGGAATGGCTTGCCAAGATGGGGCGGCCCGCCATCTCCATCACATCCCAAAACCCCGCCTCCGACAGATGAGACACGTCCACCAAGATATGTAGCTGCTCCATTCGTGCCACAAACTGCCTCCCCAAAGGAGTCAGCCCTTGTGATTGACGGTCAGCGTGGGCGCCGGATAGGGCGTTGGCGTGGTTCCAGGTCAGATTGATGGCAACCACGCCGGCCTGGGCCGCCTCGTCCAGACGGGCCGGGTCACATCCAATCAACTCCCCTCCCTCAATGGACAATAAGGCCGCTGCTTTCCCGGCGCGATGGGCACACGCTATCTCTTCAGCAGTAGCGCATGGAAGGATTTTATCACAGTGGCGGGCCATTTGCTCCTGAAAGTACCGCAGCAGCGTTCTATAGGCATTTTCCACTGTGGCGCCTCCAGTGTGCCCCTCCGCCGTCCACAGGGCGAATATCTGACAATATTGCTGGAATGCCGCCGATGTTCGGTCCAAGGACACTCCGCCGCAGTTTCTGTCCAGCTCCACGCCCTCCTGCCAGCAGCGGTAAATGGTGTCGCAGTGGGCGTCAAATACCCGTAATCCATTCATAAAGCTCCCCCTAAAATGCGTTGATAATATAAAATATGTCCGGCTTTGGGGTATGGATACCCTGAGGAGCATATACCTCTACAACGTCAAATCTGGGTTGAAGGTTGGTGGGATGTTCCATCAGATAAAGCTGGGCCGTGGCCCGGAGTTTACGCTGCTTTTCCGTCCCCACAGCCTCCATTGCCCGTCCAAACCGGGCGGTGCCGCGCAGCTTGACCTCAACAAAACTGATGTACCGGTCATCAGAGACAATCAAATCCACCTCGCCAAAGCGGCTGCGGTAATTGGCAGCTAACAGCCTCCAACCCTTCCGTACTAAGTCTTCCGCTACCAACCGCTCCCCCCATTCCCCCAGCAACCGAGACTGCCCGCCCCGGCTCACAGTTTTTTCAAAAAGCTGCGGCGGTGGATCGGGCACGGCCCAAATTCCCGCAGCAGCTCATAGTGACGTTTGGTAGGATAGCCTTTGTGCCGTTCAAACTCATACTGTGGATAGAGCTGGGCCATCTCCTTCATGTAATGGTCCCGGCTCACCTTTGCCAAGATGGAGGCCCCGGCAATGGAGTAAGACAGGCTATCCCCCTTGACCACGGTCTTATGGGGAATCGTGATAGACATCCGGCTGCCCCTGTCCCGATTTCCATCCACCAGAGCATAGTCCGCCCTTGGCTCCAGGACGTCCACAGCCCATTGCATCGCCTTGATCCGGCTGTTGAGGATATCCAGCCGGTCAATCTCCTCTGGTTCTACCCAAGCTACCGCCCAAGCCACTGCCTGTTCCTTGATTTGTGCAAACAACGCCTCCCGCCGCTTTGGACTCACCTGTTTTGAGTCGTTGAGATGGGGCAGCTCCAACCCCGATGGTAAAATCACCGCCGCCCCGTATACCCGACCAGCCAGCGGGCCTGCTCCGGCCTCATCACAGCCACACACCAAGGCATACCCATGCTCCATAGCTATTTGCTCCAGCTCCCATGTGGGCACAGTCCTCCCCCCTATTTCAGTTTCTTCTATCTTTCATCCGGCACTTCAAAGGTAAGGCGTCCCAACTTTCCGCCCCGGAGTTCGTCCAATAAGACGGCGCTCATCCGTTGGGTGTCCAGCACCCCTCCAGAGAGCAGCATGCCCCGCTTCCGGGCACATTGCTCCAGCAGTTCCCAAGGGGATTGACCAGATACCTGAGCCAATTTGTACCGCTCTTCCAGCGCCCTTGGATAGTGGCTCTGCAGCAGTTCCAACAGAGCACAGGCAAGCTCCTCAGTCTCTATCACCTCATCCCGCACCGCACCGGTGAAGGCCAGATGCAGACCAGTGATATGATCCTCAAATTTAGGCCATAAAATGCCCGGAGTATCCAACAATTCCAGCCCCCGGTCAATCGTTACCCATTGCTTGCCCCGGGTTACGCCGGGCCTGTCCCCTGCTTTGGCGGATTTTCGTCCTGCCAGCTTATTGATAAATGTGGACTTCCCCACATTTGGGATCCCTGCCACCATCACCCGAATGGGTCGGCCCACCTGGCCCTTGGCTCGCCAACTCTGCAGCTTATCCTTCAGCGCCGCCCGAGCAGCGGCGGGAAATTGACTGACGCCCTTCCCCTGCTTGGCGTCGGTTTCCAACACGCCCCAGCCCTGTTTTTTAAACCAGACAAGCCACTGCGCAGTCATAGCCGGATCGGCCTGATCCACTCGGTTAAGGATGATAAGACGCGGCCTATCCCCTGCCATGACATCAATGTCTGGATTGCGGCTGGAGCGGGGAATGCGGGCATCCACAACCTCCGCCAGCAAATCCACCAGCCTTAGATCCTCCTCCATCTTCCGCCGGGCCCTCGTCATATGCCCCGGATACCAATGGATATTTGGCCCTAATTGATATTCCGGTTGATTGTCTTTTCCCATCTGTAACACTTCCATCTTAATATTGGTCTCTCATTCTGTTGTGGTATGTTGTCCGGTTATGTCCCGCCTTCAGGTTTGCTCTCCCGGCGTCAAACCCATACCTGAACTGATTCATGATGTAAAGAAAAAGGAGCGGGAATCCGCTCCTTTTTCTTTACAATCAGACTTACAGATCCTCTTTGACCTTGGCAGCCTTACCCACTCGGTCACGTAGATAGTATAGTTTTGCCCGACGGACCTTGCCCCGGCGGATAGTCTCCACCTTCTCAATGGTGGGAGCGTGCAAGGGAAATACCTTTTCCACACCAACGCCGTAAGAGATGCGGCGGACAGTGAAGCTCTCCTCAATGCCACCGTGCTTTTTCGCGATGACTGTACCCTCAAAGACTTGGATACGCTCCCGGTTGCCTTCCTTAACCCGAATGTGTACACGAACCGTGTCGCCCACGCTGACTTTTGGAGCTTCCTCCTTGGTGTACTTCTCACTGAATTGCCTCAACAGTTCCATACATGTTTCCTCCTGAGATCAGACGTTCATGCGTCCATGCCCCATAGCCGCGCAGAGGAACGTCCTTGTTTAGACCGGTGCAGTATATCATAAAACTCACCCGATTGCAAGTGTTTTTTACCAATGATACCTTTTGTATCCCGGTCAGCTCTCCCGCTCGTTCTGTTCCTCCCTTAGAACAAGGCTTTCCCCCGCCCTGCCCTGTTGAAAGGTTTTGAGAAGCAGCCACAGGGCTGTAAACAATAGGGTCACGTTTGCATATTGAACCGTGACGATGACTCCAACTCCTACCAGCAGGCCCACAAGGCAGCCGGCTACTGCTGTCATGATCCGTTCCGCCCAATCCTGGTCCAACAGCTCGGACAACAGGTTATACAGTACGCGGCCTCCGTCCATAGGTTGGATTGGCAACAGATTAAACGCCCCGATTCCCAGACTCAACGCTGCCAGCAGATAGCAGTCCAGCAGCAGAGCGATTCCACCGGCAATCAGGTTGGCTGCCGGTCCGGCCAGTGCCACCGCACTGTCCCGGCTATAGGAGAGCGGTGTCCGATAGAAAAAGGTCAGCTCTGCCCCCACCGCCGTGAGAGACAGCTGCGTCACCCGCCCGCCAAACAGGATGGACATCACCACATGGCTTAACTCGTGGATCAGGCAGGCAACCAATCCCCAGAACAGCAGCCCCACTCCTTCATCCAGCCAGAACAGAATCCCCAACATGAGAAGGAAGCCGGGGCTTACCTCCAACCTCGCCTTATGCCTTAAGATCCACATAATACGCCGGGTCCAGCCGGATATTGTCCTTTTCAATGGTCAGATGGAGATGGGGGCCGGTGACATTGCCCGTAGCACCCACCAGCGCCACCGTCTGACCACAGCTGACCTGATCCCCCTTGCTTACCAGCAGTTTGCTGCAATGGGCATAAAAGCTGCTCACATTGTTGGCATGGGCAATTTTTAGATACAGCCCGAACTCATCGCTCTTTCCGATATATTCCACCACACCGTCGGCGAAAGCGCCGATCTCCGTACCTACCGAGGCCCCGATGTCCAGGGCCAGATGGAATTCTTGCTTCCCATTGATGGGGCTATCCCGGTAGCCAAAGCCAGAGGTAGCAACACCCTTGACCGGAACCGCAGTCTTCTCCAATCCCAGTTCATAATAGGCCAGACTGACGTTAGATGGAAGGGCAACGCCGTTATCTGTATAGGCTTGGGCGACCGCTGTGACAATCGCCGGAGCAGTCTCCGGGGCCTCTGTCTCCTCCGGCGGGGGGCTCTGCACTGGCTCCTTATCCTGTGGCGTCTTTGTCCCAACCAGAACTCCATGACCAGACAGATAGCTCAGTCCCGACCGCTTTGTTTGACTCAACGGAACCGGGACGGAAGTCCCTCCTGTGATTCCTTGCGGCCGGCCCGTCTCCGCTTCACCGCCAAACACCGTAACGCACAACGATTGAAACGCTGTGTCCACCCGCTCCCCCTCAGAAATGGCCCGTCCAAATTCCTGGAATGCCGCTCTAAAGTCCACATCAGCGGTAAGGGCATTGCGCCAAGCCGCGACATAGTTGGGAAAGACCCCTCTGCCAATATAGACCAAAAGAAATAGAGCTAGACTGACCACAAGCTGAATCAGGTGCCGGTTGTCGCCCCTTGCCCCACTCTTCTTCGTCAGGCGTTTTGTCCTGCGGACCGGTCTGCGGCTGGAAGCCGCCGTTTTATGTCTACTCCCCGTATCCACATACACCCCTCCTTTGTCCATACAATTCTGTCCTACTGTATGTCCAAGGAAGATATTTTATGCGCTGCTATTATATGGATCCAAAGAATAAAAATGGCAGTCCACCCTCAAAAGCTTGATAGGGCGCTGTAATAAAATCAACTGGCAGATCCAAAAAGAGCCAGGTGTGCCCACCTGACAGCGGGAGATGACATTCCCTTCTCTCTCAATACAACCATGAAAAACGCTACCTCACTGAGATTATGAGGCAGCGTTTCTTATTGAATCCGGAAATAATTAAAAACAGCACAGGGGTTAGGGAAGCTAGCTACATTTACCTTATTGTTTTCCCCTGATCGTCTATCAATCGTTTGTTTTGATAGGCCCCGGATTTTGTCAGTCCGCAGCGGGGCTGGCCGAATGATCCGGTTTGATCTCTTCAAACGATCCATCTGGAAGCAGCCGAATCCCTCGCTCTTCCAGCTCCTCGAATAGGTCTCCACTCCAATATGCCACGGAACCGTCCGGGAGATAGAGAGTTCCTTGTATCTCTACGGAACCATCTGGGAACCAACGGACTCCACGCGCATCCAGCATCTTCTGTCGTTTTTCTGTGTCTATTAATAGTAGTGCCCTATTTGCTTCCCCGCTTGTTACCTGGGCTGCAAATGCCGCCCCTGCACCGACTGCCAGTAATAACACCGTGGCAGACAGGGCGACGATGGCTTTCTTATACTTCATAATATTAACATCCCCTTCTTCTCAAATGATTTTGGCCGAACCAAGACAATATGGCAATCGTCATTAGCATTCCAACCACTTTTTTCACCTTAATATGATGACTTTACCTACTATAAACCATGCCCACCACCTCCCTATTTATTTTAATAATATCATCACTACATATAAATTGTCAATTATAAATATCTGTTTATGTATATATCACAAACTAAAGTTCTTACGGTACAGATTTGGAGATCACATGCTCCACCGGGTTAAATCCTTCTCACTGTCTCGTTGTTTCTCAGTCTGCCGGATGACTCATGACGTAACTGCCCCCTCCGTTTTCAGCTTGGGAAGCCGTAGAATACTATCTACCAAAACCCATGTGGCTCTAAGCAAAATTGATCTTTAAAATTATAATTTCCACCAGCTGGAAATATGGCTTATATATATTAGAGAAACGCCATGTTAACTTCTCTCAAGTGCTCACTGATGCGCTTACCACCATGTATCAGCAGACTCAATAACAACAAATAAGCCCCCACGCAGGATATAGCATCCTGCGTGGGGGCTTATTTGTTGTTACCTGTCAGGCAAGGTGTCCAGCACTCCGGCCCGGTCCAGGATCACCGCCAGCCGCTCTGTGGTGAGAGGCACCTGCCAGCCATAGTTGCCCTTGCCGTCCCCGGTGAGCAGCCCCTTCCGCTTGGCCTTCTCCGCAGCCTCCTTGGCCCA
>CAKNZJ010000049.1 GCA_932222125.1 uncultured Clostridia bacterium
GCTATGCCCAGGGCCTGGGCCTGCGGCTGGAGAGCAGCGCGGTGGACTGCTGGGACAACCCCATCGGAGCCGGTCCGCACAGCTCCTGCCTGGAGAGGGATATCAGCAGCAGACTGAATAGATATGCAAACGACCCGGATATCACTGACGTGTGGATCTGGTATGAATCCACCGGCGGAAGTAACTACAACATCTATATCGGGTACGCATGATAGCAAAATAACCCCAAAGGACACCGCAAAAGTGGTGTCCTTTTTTGTTGCCCAAAAGGGCAGAAAAGGAGAGAATATGACATCTACTGTTAAGCGGAAAAGTATGGCGCTGGTCATGGCCCTGCTGCTTTGCTTTTCCATGTTCGTCAGCTTCGGCACTACTGCTCAGGCCGCCGGGGAACGCTCGGAAATCTATATGGTGAGTTTTCCGCGCGACGCAGAAGCTAACCGTGTTCACTGGGAACGCGACGACCTCCAGTTCATGAACGGATGGTATATGGACGCCTATGATATGTTCGCCACGTTTGCCGTCGGCTCCTATGAGGGCAAGGTGGCGTACTGTATCGAACCAGGTACGCCCATCGACAACGCCCACACTTTTACGGCGAAGGATGAAACCTTTTGGGATAATTATCCCTCGTCGCTCAACAAGACGATTGACGCCGACACCATCAAATCCCTGATTGGCCGGATTTTACAGTATGGCTACACTGGCAATATCGACCCGACCTGGGTATCTCAGAACAGCGCTGGGGCCGAAAAGCTGGCCCATGTGTACGCCACGCAGCTCTTGATTTGGGAAACTATCGTGGGCGAAAGGGATGAGCAGTTTGCCCACGTCAGCACCGGCGGAAAAAATCCTGTGCTGGACTTCATTAAGCAGGGACACCCTCTCCGTTCTCGTATCATGGACAAGTACAACTCCATGGTCACCAGTGTGCAGAACCACAGCAAGGTGCCGTCCTTCATGGCGAAAAGCCAGGGTAAGGCTCCCACTGTCGAACTGGAATGGGACGGCAGCCAGTACACCGCCTCGCTGACCGACACCAATAAGGTGCTGGGCAACTATATTTTTTCCTCTGACTACAGTGCAATGAAATTTAGCACCAGCGGCAATGTGCTGACTATCACATCCCCCACCGCGCCCACTGGCAACGTGACCGTCAGCGCCAGCAAAAAAGACTCCAAGCGCATGGGCCTGGTTGTGTGGGATGACGGCTCCTTCGGCCC
>CAKNZJ010000051.1 GCA_932222125.1 uncultured Clostridia bacterium
CACCCGATCTGGAAGAGATCATCATAGGTATAGATGCAGCCCTTGTCCAATGTGTGAACGCAGTCCCCTATTACCTTGCCCACAAGCCCCATATTTTCTTCTACTTTTACTCGCTGTTCTTTTGTAAGCGGCAGCATACCATTCACCTCCCGATATTTTAAGTTCACGCCGCCCCAGTGCGCTGGGCCAGCAGTTTCCTGCTCTCTCGGATCACGACCCGGCAGTAATACTCGCCCAAGTGCCCGATGTGGGCGTGAGACATGGGCGCCTGTGTCGTGTAGGACAGCCATTGGTACGCCTCCCGCCTGGTCATCAGGCCGGACTTATGGAGCTGGTCGAACTGCTGATGGGCCTCATACCGCAGCCGCCTTAGCTCCGGCGGGGCCAGCGTGCCCATTGGTTCCAGAGTCCCCGGGTGGGCCATGACAAAGGAGTCGCACGCGGGATAGCCGGAGCAGACATACACCTTGGCATCCGGCCGGTGGGTCTTACAGATCCCTTCCGCGCTGCGCAGGACTGCCGGGCAGCCGCAATGGCACCGGACCTGCCCAGATGTACCTTGTGGGTTCCATACCTTTCCCCGATTGGATTTTCGTTTCATGCTCAAAACCTCCAAATAAAACAGAAAGAGCCGGAAGACTGCCGAAAAAAGACAATGCAAAGCCAAGCGCTGGGATAGTGGGGTCGCACCCAGCCATTGACTCTGCACTGTATTTCAGCAGCCTTCCGGCTACAATTTTATGAGACAAGACCTGCGTCGTGTGGATCCGGCTATACAGCAGATCCGTAACGATTCCCTGCTAAGTTCCGGCAGGTCTGACGCCAGGTTATCCCGGCGTATCGAGAGCCTGAACGCAGTGTCTTGCTATGGATAAATATTACCATAAACATTTTGAAAAGTCAACCAAATTCCAAAAAATACACGGTTTATTCACAAATTTTGTGTCAAAGTGAGTATAGGAGCGCGAAGTCAGTATTACGGCTCGTCTTCTTCATACTCCCACTCGTCATAGGCGTATTCCTGGCGCTTCTTTGTGATATGGAGCGTGGCGATTACTCCGGCCACGACGGCCAGGCCGACCAGAAAGATGACTGCTGGAATCGGAAGGCCGCCTTGCTGCCCCTCTTTCTGGGGGCTGACTGGAGCCTCCGGCACGGGGTCGGATACAGCGGGCGGAGGCGGGTCGGTCTGCTCGGGTTCCGGGTCAGGGATCGGGGCGGTGGAGTGAATGCAGCTCAAGGTATAGGTCGTGCTGCCGCCCAGGTCCATGGTCAAAACGCCATACTCGTCTACCACAACCGGAACAGGAAAGATGCCGGCATCGGTGCGCAGCTCAAACTCCACCCCGGCCCAGCGCGTCCCTAACTGCAAAACCAGTTGGTCGGGCTGTTGTATGATTTTCGGCTCAGTGCCGTCGGTATCCGCATAGGCGGCAGGGGTTAAAACGGCGGTCAGCACCATGACGGTTATGAGCATGGGAAACAGCCGGTTTTTTCGCTTTTTTGATCTATTCATCGGTTTATCGCTCCTTTGCAATGGATAGCAAAAGGGCGGAGCCGTTTTACCAGCTCCGCCCGTTCAAAGATAACATGGATCCTATCAATTTGCTCAAATTTATACTGTTTCACTATCGGCAAGGACGGCCCCTATGTCCCTCCCCCCGTAAAGCACGCGGGTGATATTCACGATTTTGCGGTCGTGATCCGGCGTATAGAACACACAGTAATGGTCTACCGGCATAACCCGCCAGCCCCGGCTATACCATGGCTCCTTTTCATACCGGCGATACCGCTCCGGCATCCGGTCGAGGGCGCAAATGTTTTCCTCCAGTCTGGCAAGCTGCGTCGCAGCGTTTTGGACCGATTGCAGCTCGTAGGCGATATACTCAAAGATGCCGCGCAAGTCCTGTTCTGCCTGAGCCGCGATCTCGACTGAATATGTCATATACCGTAGTCCTTTCGGATTTCGTCAAAAACCCTGTTTGCCGGTCTTGTCCTGCCCGCCTGAACATCTTGGTATCCCTTTTCCAATTCCTGGTCAAGTTCCTGTGCGGTCAGCTTGCCCATATCCACTACCCTTGCCTGCGGCAGCTTCATTTCAAAGGGGATGCCACGCTGCAAAATGATTTGCTTATAGAACATATTGATCGCGTTAGAGACCGGGATACCCAGCGCAGCTAAAATGCTTTCCGCCTGTTCCTTTACTTCCGGCTCAATGCGGGCGTAGAGGTTTGCTGTCTTTGCCATGTGAGACACTCCTTCCTGTAGATGGCAAACTGTTTCCCTCATATTATACCACTATGTCCGCACAATAGCAATACATTTTCAGAAGCATGTGGTCTGGGTTGACTTTCCATGCTGC
>CAKNZJ010000052.1 GCA_932222125.1 uncultured Clostridia bacterium
GCCTTATCTGATCTGCAATATCATTGTGCTGCTGGCCATCAGCCTGTGGGGGCCTTTTACCACATGGCTGCCTTTGATGCTGGGGTACAGTCTGTGATTTGGCGATGAAAATAAACGGAGAGGACACGGCTTTTTTGCGGGTGCGGGAAGCGTCGGCAGGAAGGCCGTGTTTTTTGTTGGGAGAAAATGACGGGGAACGGCTGTTTTCGCGGCAAGTTCGGGACTGAACATGGCGCATGTGGGAAAGGGGCCGGTGTACAAGATTAACCGGTTAATTGGCGAACCTTGGCGAAGTACTTGCAAGTAATTGTGCAGATGTGCTAGAATAGAAAGAAGCAGCTTTTGAAAATTTCAGCAAAATGAGGGAAACAGGACATCAGAGAAGGAGTGAGAGACTATGTTGACAAAATTCAAACAGCTATTTGCTCAGGTGGATATGACAGAGGGGAGGCCCTGGGAGAAGATCGTGGCCTTTACCATCCCCATGCTCATTGGCAATGTCGCCCAGCAGCTTTACAACACCGTAGACAGCATTGTGGTGGGAAAGTATGTGGGGGACAATGCCCTGGCGGCCGTGGGAAGCGCAAGCCCTATGCTGAACCTTCTTCTGGTGTTATTTGTGGGTATATCCATGGGAGCCAGCATCATGGTGTCCCAGTATTTCGGCTCCAGGGACAGGGAGAATCTGTCCCGGACCATCGGAAGCACCATCACGCTGACCGCGGCGGCTTCCGTTTTTCTTATGGTTTTCGGGTCCATGATTATTCGGCCTGTGCTGCACATGCTCAACACGCCGGACAGTATTATCGACTGGTGCGCCTCCTACCTGTTTATTCTCCTCATGGGAATCGGCGGAGTGGCTTACTACAATATTCTCTGCGGCGTGCTGCGGGGGCTGGGGGATTCACTGTCAGCCCTGGTGTACCTGCTTGTGGCCACTGTCATCAACATTGTGCTGGACGTGTGGTTCGTGGCAGGCCTCAACATGGGGGTGGCCGGGGTAGCCCTTGCAACGGTCATCGCCCAGGTGATCTCCGCGGTTATGTGCGTGTTTAAGCTGCGGAGAATGACGGATCTGTTTGATATGAAGATAAAGTATCTAAAGCCCAACAAGGGCAACCTTATGACCGTCTTAAGCCTGGGGCTTCCCTCCGGCGTGACCCAGGCCATCTTCTCCCTGGCCATGGTTGTGGTTCAGTCTTTGACCAACAGCTTTGGGGAGATTGTCATCGCCGCCAACGTTATCATCATGAGGGTGGACGGATTTGCCATGATGCCCAACTTCTCTTTCGGCACGGCTATGACCACCTACGCGGGACAGAACGTGGGAGCCA
>CAKNZJ010000053.1 GCA_932222125.1 uncultured Clostridia bacterium
AGTGAGGAGGAAAACTAAGTGGAACAAGTAGCATGCAAGCACAATCCGGATATCGAGCGTGGAGACCAGTCCAGGTGTGAGGCCTGTGGGTGGAATCCGGCGGTGGCAAAGGAGCGGATACTCAAGAGGAATGAGGCCAGGAAGAGCAGAGGGCGTGGGTAGGCATGAATGCGGCTTATAACATGGACTGCATGGAGGCGATGCGGGAGATCCCGGACAAGTATTTTGACTTGGCCGTGGTGGATCCGCCATATGGCATTGAAAAGGGATTTAAGGCCACAAGCAACATTAGAAAATACGGACAGATGGATACGGTAAACGACCAAAAGCCAACAGGTGAATACTTTAAACAGCTATTCAGGGTGTCTAAAAATCAAATTGTCTTTGGGTACAACCATCTTTCTAATATGCTTCCGCCTACAAAAGAATTTTTGTTCTGGTATAAGCACCAGCCTGTGGATACATATTCCGATGGTGAGCTGGCATGGACAAGCTACCGAAAAACGGCAAAATGTTTTGATTATCCGTTTTTTGGTGGAGTAAATGCAGAAAAAGACCGTATCCATCCAACGCAGAAGCCGGTTGCCCTCTACACTTGGATTTTTAGCCATTACGCAAAACCGGGAGATAAAATTCTTGACACCCACCTAGGGAGCGGATCTAGCCGTATAGCAGCCAATGAGATGGGTCTAGACTTTGTGGGATTCGAGATTGATCTAGATTATTTCAAGGCGCAGGAAGAGCGATATGCCGCTCATATTGCACAGATGTCACTATTTAACTAGCTAAAGCATAGGAGGCAACGTTATAATGGCCGGCCACCTTCATGACGATGGAGGGACCTATGGAAATGATGAGATTACTTTTAGGGGGCAGTCCGTGCACCCATTGGAGTATTGCCCAGACCAAGAACCGGGAGACGAGGCCGGAGGGGCTGGGGTGGGAGTTGTTCAAAAATTACCTGATCGCCCTGGAGAAGTTCAAACCAGACTATTTCCTATATGAGAATAACAAATCTATGTCAGCGGCCATCCGGGCGCAGATCACGCGGGAGTTAGGCGTGGAGCCTATCCTGATCAATTCCGCCCTGGTGAGCGCACAGAGCCGCCAGCGCCTCTATTGGACCAATATTCCCGGCGTAGAGCAGCCGGAGGACCTGGGGGTCCTGTTGCGGGACATTCTGGAAAGCGGCTTGCCGCTGAAAGAAAAGGGGCACACGCTGAAAGCCAACTGTGCAAACGCCGGGGCAGTCAATGGCGTGTGCGGCCAGGGCGGCGGAGTGGGAGCAAAGCTCGGCCTTTATGCCACGTCGGTGCGGGTGGGCGATATGCCAAATGCGGCGGGAGAAATCAGCGGCAGCCAGAGTGGGCGCATTTACAGCGTGGACGGCAAGGGCGTCCCGCTCCAGGCCAGACCAAACGGCGGCGGAGCGGACGGGGCGGCCACTGGCTTGTATGCCGTCCCAGCAGGAATGGCATGGCGGGGCCGTGGCGATAGTTCCGCCTATGAAGTGAGGGACGACCAGAAAGCCAATTCTGTGACCGCCGCAGGGCACCAGAGCCGCCTTGTCATTGAGGCGGCAGACGGGAAAACATATCCGGTCTATGAGGTCCGGGACGGACAGATCACCATAAAGGGCGAGCAATACCCCGTAAAGCTGGCGGACGGGTTTTATATTATCCGAAAACTGACCGTGACCGAGTGCAAGCGCCTCCAAACAGTGCCGGAGGAATACATATTCCCCGTGTCGGACACCCAGGCTTACAAAATGCTGGGCAACGGCTGGACAGTGGACGTGATTGCCCACATTCTCTCCTACTGTCCTGGCATCACTGTGGAACCGCTGGAAGTGCTGTCCATGTATGACGGCATGAGCTGCGGCCACCTGGCGCTGGACAAGCTGGGGGCACATATCGCCCGATACTACGCAACCGAGATTGACAAGTATGCCACACAGGCCACACAGGCCAACTACCCGGCCACCATCCAACTGGGCGACGCTTTCCAGGTGCGGGAGGATGGGTGGACGCTGTTGGAGGAAAAAGACGCACAAGTGCGCGGCAAAGGAGGCAGAGGATGAGACGCCTGCAAGAACAAAAATTTGATGCTGTCCAGTATAAGCAGGATAGGCAGGCTTATAATTATTGGTTTCACCGTCAGTTTGGCGCTGAGAATGATGAGGATACTGCTCAAAAGGTGTCCAATACGATCTATGCGGCTATCCAGATGGAGCTGTCTGAGAAACAGCGTATTTATTTTTGCGCGTACTACCTCGAGGGATTGACAGTAAATGAGATTGCAAGCACTTGGGGCGTGAATAAGTCAACCGTCTCAAGAACTATTGCCAGGGCGCGGAAAAAGCTGGGACGTGTGCTGAAATATGTAGACCAAAGGCTTATGAGATTGTTTAAGCAGGCAGATAGGCCCAGAATACGGCAAAACAAAGAGGGGGGGCAGAGATTCGTTCCAGCGGGGCCAGGATGGGCACACGAGACCAGGACTAACAAAGGGGAGTAGAACGCAATATGACAATTGGGCGGAGGACACCGGCATACATCGGGAGGTGCGGAAAGAAGGAGATGAATACTTGTGGCACTTGCCGCTGGTACAACAAATTTGAAGGCATTTGCGCAAATATAGACAGTGAGCGCCGTGCCGGTTTTGTAGAGCGAGATAGGGTGTGCGGGGAGTGGGAGGCGGTGGAGTATGAGATGCCAAGCGGACAAATTATCGCGTTTCTTAGGCAGGGAGTTATGGCCAGAGAGGAGGCGATTAGGATACTTGACCCAGAGACAGCTTTGGAGGCGCGTGTAGAGTACGAGTATTACGGTGGGTTCAGTGGGGAGGCAGTTTATGAAAAAGCATTTCAAGCGGCGACTTTGATGGCTGTCTCCGCACTCCGCGCCCAGCAGGGGCGGCCGTAGAAGATCTGAAGAAAATCAGCGAAGATACTGGCGATGGGTGCCACTTGTGTAAGCATCTGCCGTGCGCTCAAAG
>CAKNZJ010000054.1 GCA_932222125.1 uncultured Clostridia bacterium
GTCAGAAAGCTCCTGTCCATCCGGTGACCGTCAGACCAAACATGATCAGACAGGCCAGACCGATCAGACACACCACCTTTGGCACAGCCCACTTCATCCATGTCTGGATGGGAACCCCCGCCATAACCAGAGAGCCTACAGTCCACCCCAGAAGCGGGGACACGATATTAGTAAATCCGTCGCCGAACTGGAACGCCTGCACCATCATCTCCGGCGCCAGCCCCAGCACCTCCCCGATAGGCTTTACAATGGGGATGAGAATGGCGGCTTTTGAGGTGGCCGAGGGGATGATAGGATTGATCAGGGTGATCACCAGCATCATGCCTATGGTGGACACCCAGGCCGGAAGCCCCGAAAGCGGCACGGTCAAGGCGTACACAATGGTGTGCAGCACGCCTCCATCCGCCAGCACAATGGACACGGTCCGGGCCATGCCGATGACAAATCCCACAAACGCCATACCCGCAAGTCCCTTTACAAAGATATTGCCGATTTCATCCGCGGACATGCCGGCAAGAATACCCTGAACCACGGCCACGCCCATCATAACCGCTGCCATGACCGCGTAAGTGCTGTAAGACCCTCCCAGGATCCCGTACAGAACCACAAAGACAAATTGCCCGATAAACAAAAACAGGTTGGCCGCCACCCGCCAGTTCATGGATCCGCCTTTTAGCTCTTCCCCGCTTATCTCCCCGCCCGGACGCCATCCCTCCTGGTACATCAGAGACTTTTTCGGGTCAGCCTGGATCTTTTTGACGTAGGACAGTACCATCAGCAGACCCACTGCCATAAAACAATTCATAAAGATAAACCGACTGGCAAACGCCCCGTACAGCCTGGTTCCCATCAGCCCCTGAACCACCATGGTTTTCGTAGGGCCGGTACCGAACCCGATCAGGGTCGCGAAGGTGGACATCCCCATGGCGCATATCGGATCCAGTTTCATCTTCTTCGCAAACAGAATGCCAATAGGCACAATGGCGATGAGAGCGTCAGACCCGCCGAATGCCCCCAGGTAGACCATGAGACAGAAGGTGACCGTGATAAGCATGGTCTGCCCGCTGTCCCTGAACTTGTAGAGAGCCCAGTCCAGCAGCTTATCAAAGCACTTGGTTGCCATGGATACTTCAATACACGCGCCGCAGATCATCACGATAAAAATAATATTGCCCGACTCCACCATCCCCTGATAAATATTTAAAAACGCGGCAATGGGATTCACCGGCGTCTGGCAACCCAGATACTGA
>CAKNZJ010000055.1 GCA_932222125.1 uncultured Clostridia bacterium
CAAGCCCACCCAGGATGTGGACGACCTCATTCTCAAAGTCATTGACGCGCCCACCAAGCGGGCAAAAAGGAGGGCTGACCGTGAGACAAGATAAATTCTCCATGTCCCGCCTTATCCTCTACGCCTGCGGCCTGATCCCCGCCGTCTGGCTGGCCCTGCTGCTGGCCCCCTACATGGGCGGCGGGCTGGTGGGGCTGGTGCGTTACGGCGGCGCGGCCCTCAATAACCCATTCCACATCGTACTGTGCGAGGACAGCCTGAAAACTGTCCTCATTTTTATTCTGTGCTACGGGCTGGGCATCGGCGTATATCTCTCGACCGACCGCAACTACCGCAGGCGGGAGGAACACGGCTCTGCCAAGTGGGGCAGCGCCCAAGTTGTCCGAAAGAAATATGCCGACAAAAAGGCCACCGCCAACAAGATACTGACGCAGAACGTGGCAATCGGCCTGGACGGACGCAAACACCGGCGCAATCTCAACATCCTGGTCTGCGGCGGTTCCGGCGCTGGCAAGACGAGGTTTTTTGCCAAGCCCAATATTATGAACGCCAACACCAGCTTTGTGTGCCTTGATCCCAAGGGCGAACTGCTGCGGGACACCGGCAATCTCTTAAAGGCCAAGGAGTACGACATTAAGGTGATCGACCTTATCAACATGGAAAAAAGCTACTGCTACAACCCCTTTGTCTATCTCCGCAACGACAACGACATTCAGCGGCTGGTGACGAACCTTTTTAAGAACACCACGCCCAAGGGCAGTCAAAGCCAAGACCCCTTTTGGGATCAGGCGGCGCAAATGCTCCTGCTGGCGCTGGTGTTCTATCTCCACTATGAAGCCCCACCCGATGAACAGAACTTCCCGATGGTCATGGAAATGATACGGGCCGGGGAAGTCCGGGAGGAAGATGAGGACTTCCGTTCTCCGCTGGACGAACTCTTTGATCGTTTGGAAATGCGGAACCCGGAGCATATCGCCCTGAAATACTACCGTTCCTATCACTCCGGCAGCGCCAAGACACTGAAATCCATTCAAATCACGCTGGTGTCCCGGTTGGAGAAGTTCAACCTGGAATCGCTGGCAAGCATGACGCAGACGGATGAGATGGAGTTGTGGAGTTTGGGCGAGAAAAAGACTGCCATTTTTGCCGTCATTCCCGATAATGACGCCAGCTTTAATTTCATCATCGGTATGCTCTACACCCAGCTATTCCAACAGCTTTACTATCAGGCGGATGTGGTACACGGCGGACGGCTCCCTGTTCATGTCCACTTTGTAATGGACGAGTTCGCCAACGTCGCCCTGCCTGATGAGTTTGATAAGCTATTGTCCACCATGCGGAGCCGGGAAATCAGCGTGTCCATTATCATTCAGAATCTCGCCCAGCTAAAGGCCCTCTTTGAAAAACAGTGGGAGAGCATCGTGGGCAACTGTGACGAGTTTATCTATCTCGGCGGAAACGAGCAATCGACCCATGAGTATGTTTCCAAGCTGCTGGGCAAGGAAACCATCGACACCAACACCTACGGCCAGTCCAAGGGGCGGAGCGGCAGCTACTCCACCAACTGGCAATTAGCGGGCCGCGAACTTTTGACCCCGGATGAGGTGCGTATGCTGGACA
>CAKNZJ010000056.1 GCA_932222125.1 uncultured Clostridia bacterium
ATTTCCGGGGCTGATGCCGTTTGCGTCTGCTCCGGGTGCGTTTGCCGGTATTGCTCCAATTCCTCCGGGGTCAGGTATCGGCCTTCTTCAATCAACTGCCGCAGCCGTTTTTCAGCGTCAGACCAGGATATAGTGACTTCCGCAGTCTCTTTGTCCTCGCCGTTTTTCTGTATTGTGATGCCAACATCAGGGCGATAATCCACCCATCCCTGTGTCCCATCCGGCAGCTTATGCCCTGCGGCAACACGGCCAAACGCTGCACTGACCGCGCCCACCGTGTCCTCAACGCTCAAATTCTGCTGATAGATTTCATAAATCCGCAGATTTTGGAAATGAAGCGGCGCTTCAAATCGGAGTTGTGCGTCGATGTCAGCCTGGGTGATCTCCAGGGCTGGGAGCTGTTCCAAGTGGTCGCTCTGGTACTTCTCCAATTCCTCCGGCGTAAGGTAACTGCCCTCCTGGATGAGCTGGCGAATACGTTTTTCCACAGCGGGCCACTTCACCGTAACTTCCGTCCTTGGATGGTAGCGCACCAATCTCAACCCGGTGTCAGGGCGGTAATCAGTGATACCCGATGCGCCATCCAGGAATGTATGATTGCCGCCGGAATATCCATATTCCTGTTTGAGCGCAGCAACCGCGTCTTTGGCAGAAATGTTCCGCTGATACATGGTGAAAATCCGCAGCCTGCCCGAATACTGCCGCAGAATCGTGTCAATTTCTGCCTGGGAAATGGAAGAAGCAGAGGGCGCGTCCGCGCTCTCTGCTTCTCGAATGGTCTCCATCTGCTCCCGCTGGGACGGGATTTCCGGGGGCATAAAACTTAGCTGTAAATCAGCTCCGACATGATAACTTCCTCCGCCTGTGCCTTGCAGGTGTTCATCAGTCCCACCCACTTCATCTGATCGCTGGCTTTCAACTGCTCCGTTGCCCCCGCCGCTTTCGCCAACTGCGGCATCATCTGCTCCAGACGGCTGTTCGCCGCGTCCTCGATCTCCAACAGGTGGCTGAACAGGGTCCCGGTCAGCGTCATGCGGTTGAACAGCCCCGGACGATGCTCCTTCAGGTACGTCCGGCGCATCCTCCCGTATTTCCCCAGGTCCCGGTCCGGCTGTTCCGGCAGGGCCAGATTGGGAATCAGGAAGTCCCCCACTTGGGTGTAGGTCAGATTGTTCTCCATGTTCGGCGTTCCTTTCTGCGGATTTTTCCCGCTCATATTTTTTGATGGTGACTTCGATCTGCCGCAGCACCGTCTCGCTCCCCAGGCTGACCGCCGTACCCAGCTCCGTGATGGTGTCCTGGGTGTTGAAGTCAAAAATGCTCAGGAAATCCTCATGTTCAAAGTAGTTTTCCGGCTCCAGGCCGCAGCGGGACATAAGGGTGTATGCGATGCTGACGGCGGCGGCGTTTCGGAACTGCGCTCCGATGTTGAACTCATCATACTCCTCCAAAAAGCTGCCGTCAACGATGCGGAGGATGTCCTGCTGGTGATCGTCCCAATATTCCGCCGCAAGCTGGGCGGCGATCCTCTCAAACTGTTCCACGAGGTCGTTGCCGGACACGTCAAACCGCTGCTCCAGCGCCGCCGATACCGTGTCCTGATATTCCTCCCGGTACTTCCACAGCTTGGGCCGGGTTTCCTCTCCGCCGCCGGTGTCAGCCACATCGAACACATAGCGCAAAAACGGCCTGCTGCCGCTGTTGTCGATGATGGCGATGCCCGTAGCGCCCCGCCGCACATACCGGCGCATCCGCTGATTCCAGAAATCATATTCCGCGCAGGCGGTGGCGTTGGGCCGCTGGGCGTGGATCAGGAGCTGTT
The DNA here is from genome assembly GCA_932222125.1 of uncultured Clostridia bacterium. Classification (GTDB taxonomy): domain Bacteria; phylum Bacillota; class Clostridia; order Oscillospirales; family Oscillospiraceae; genus Enterenecus. The sequence goes on from CAKNZJ010000056.1 coordinate 1,823, forward strand.
CAGGGTACGGATATTTATAGAGACGGCCTACTGTGGCGAGAAAGGCCGTCCATTCCTGATAGCTGCCGGTGATCTGGTGGGCGGCGTGGTCGGCCATTTGTGCATAGGCTTGGAGCTTACTTGCCATAGGCAGGGTCCTCCGTCTCAAAGTCCGGGAACAGGTCCAGGG
>CAKNZJ010000057.1 GCA_932222125.1 uncultured Clostridia bacterium
GCAGCTCCAGGCGTTCAAAATTTCCATCAAGGACGCTTTCGGCCTGTTCAAAGGCGTCGTGCTGTACCTCCTGCTGGGGGCTGGCATTGGAGCGTTTATCTATGAATTTGTCCCCACCGACCTGCTGGCGAATTTCGCCGGAGCGGGCAACCTGTGGGCCGTGCCGCTGGCGGCTGTTGTGGGCATCCCCATGTATATCCGCACGGAAACGATGATCCCCATTGCCAGCATCCTGATTTCAAAGGGCGTGGCACCCGGCGTGATGATCGCTCTGATTTTAGGCGGTGCTGGGGCCAGCATCCCGGAGGTATCGCTGCTCGGCTCAATTTTCAAAAAGAAGATGGTCATTACCTTTGTGCTGTGTATCTTCGCGGTGGCGACCATCACCGGCTATATCTTCAATTTGGTCATGTAACAACCTTGGCTCTATCCGCTTAACAATGCGGGTGGCAAAATTAACAACTTCTTGAAAGGACGATTTGATTATGAGTGAGAAAAAGGGATTCCTGGGTGGCTTGTTTGGCGGCAAAAAGGGCGGCAGCGGATGCTGCAACATGGAGATCGTGGAGGAACCGGAGGGCGGTTCCTGCTGCGGCGGTGCGGCGGAGCAGAAAGCGGAACCGGCCTGTTGCTGCGCCGGCCCGGTGGAAACCTATGAGGCCGACAAGAGGGATGGCACCGGCGTTTTGAGCAGTGTGAAGGTCCTCGGCCCCGGCTGCAAGAACTGTCACGCCCTGCTGGAAAGCACCCAGGCTGCGTTGAAGGAGATCGGCTCTGCGGTGGCCGTGGAGTATGTGACCGATATGGCTACCGTTGCCAACTATGGCGTCATGTCTACTCCGGCGCTGGTGGTCAATGAGCAGGTCGTTTCTTCCGGCAGAGTGCTGAAAACTGGCGATGTGGTGAAACTGCTGCACAAGCTGGGTTTTTGATTTCATGTCCCATACGGAAGATACCCAGGCCAGCACAGCAGATCAGGACTATGCGGAAATTGCAAAAACAATGCAGGCACTATCTGACCCGCGCCGATTGCTCATAGTCGATATTCTTTCCTGCGGAGAGCGGTGCGCTGCGGAATTGCAAGATGCGCTGTCTATGACACAGCCAGCGACTTCCTACCATATGAAGTTATTGGCCGATGCTGGTGTAATAACCATGCGGAACGAAGGGAAATATGTATTTTATTCCCTGAACCATGACAGACTGCAAACATTTATGCAAAATTTTAAGAACCTTACCGAAGCAAAGCCAGATTGCATTTGTCAAACCGTTCCTGTTGGATTATGCAGAGAGCATTTGAGCAAAGGAGCTGCTAATGTATAAGAAGCTGTACCAATAGATAAAAAGGTGCTATAAAGAGGGTATGATACAGAAAAATGAGAGACGCAGGTATGCGAGCGA
>CAKNZJ010000058.1 GCA_932222125.1 uncultured Clostridia bacterium
ACATACTGCGCTGTGACCTTTTCCTCCCGCACTTCGCTTTGTGAAAAGATTTCCCGGACGGGCGGAAGGTCTGCATGGGCGGCGGGCGCGTCCGCGTTGAACTGCAATTCAACACAGGATTCCAGCGTCTTATGATACCAGCCATAGCTGGAGGTGGATTCCATATCCGGCTGAAAATCCGGGTTGGTGATGCTCACCACCGTCAGGGCCAGCGTATCGCCGGCGGTGCCGGTCACAGGCTCAAAGAGAAAGGAAAAGCTCTGATCCTCCTTCGCGGGGAAGCTGTGGCAATACTCATACTCCGCTGTGGTATCGTTCACCTTGTAGGGCTGTGGCTGGCCGTCCAGGAACAGGAGAAATCCAACGGTATCCATTTTGCCGGTGAGGGAAAACTGGTACTCCAGCCGAAACTCGCCGCCGTCATAGGGGAACGGCAGACGCTCCCCACTCTCGGAGAAATCAGCCGAAGCAGCTTCGTGGGTGAGCATCGCCAGAAATCCGGCATCCTCCTCCGCCGCCTCAAACGGGTTTGCCGCAACAGACTGTGACGGCGGGGGCGTACTGTCCGGAATGGCATAGTTTCCGCAGGCGGCGAGGGATAAAAGCGCGCCGAACAGCAGGGGAACGGCAATCAATCGTTTTCGCATACATGGCCTCCTTTGCTTTGATGGACTAAGCATAGCGGCCAAAGGTCAAAATTCGGTCAAGAAAAGTAAAATGCCGCCCAAGTTTTTGGGGCGGCATCCGGGAGGGATAATTTTTCTTTTCTATCTGCGTCAATCAATTTTTCCTGTCTGCATTTCGGGCAGTAAAAGGGCATTTTCAACTGCTTTTTTCAAGACTGTGCTGGAATTTGTTGCACCCGATACGGCATCAACATCAATCCTCTGTTCCGAAACAATTTTATCAATAATCACCTCCGCGGCCTGGCCCCGTTCATTTTTGTGTTCTAAAATGCGAATGTTTGAAATTCGCCCGCTATGTACTGTGACCTCAACCTTTGCATAGATGAAATCAACATTACACTCGCCAATATACTCTCCGTCGGGAATGTCTGAAAGGCAAATTTCCTCAATAGCAATCTCACGCACAGAGCGTTTATAATCGGCGACTTCCTTCAAATAAGCGGCAAGAAAAATGCCACCCGCTAAAACAACCAGAATAGCGATCATCGCAGTCACCTTTTTGAAAGACCATTTCATTTTCAGCACCTCTCTATTGTCGTAATACCTAATCGACGGTAATGGAGGCTTTCACGCAGGCCCCGCGGGTCGGCTGGTTTGAAAGCTCTATGGTTCCCCCATGCTTCTGGCACAGCACCCGGCTCACCGCAAGCCCCAGCCCCAAGTGCTGGCCGGAGGTATCCTCAGAGTAAAACAGGGCGGTTTTCTTTTTCAGCAGCTTATCCGAAAAGCCCGGCCCGTCATCGGTCACGGTGGCCGACAGGATTCCATGCTCCAGACAAAAAGCAAGTCCAATTTCCCGCTCCGCAAAACGGAGTGCATTGGAGATCAGATTTTCCAGAACTCGGTACAGCAGCTCCCCGTCAAGGACGGCCCTCTCCTTCGGCACATGGAGGTCACAGGAAAAATGCACCTGGGTATTCTGAAACAGGATAGATAGAGAATCCGCCATGTGCTGTAAAAAATCGGGAAGCTCCACCTCTCTGCGGTGGACTTCTGTTTCTTCGATAGCCCCCAGGTCGCGCATGGTATCGGTATAGCGGCCCATGCGCTCCGCGGTAATGCCGAGATTGGAGAGCGCCTTTTCCAGTTTTTCCTCCGTTAAGGTTCCGCCCCGGCAGTTCTCCTGCAAATATTCCACATAGCCGGTCATAATGGCGATGGGGTTACGCAAATCATGGGCTATGGATGCCTGCAATACACGGCGTTCCTCCAGCATACTCCACATCTGACGGTTATTCTCATATAAAGTCTGCCGCATTTTCTCAAAGGCGGCACAGAGCCGGCCCAATTCATCCTGCCCGTCAAAGCTGATCTGAAAGCTCAAATCCCGGTCTTGAATATGGGCGGTGGCATCCATCAGAACAGCGATCGGCGGCTCCAGCACCCTGTGATAAAACCACCAGGCGCACAAGGTAATTCCAATCACGGCAAACAGGAAGGGCAGCAGCACCATACAAATCTGCGAAACGCGGTAGGCCGTTCTCGCTTTCGAGGAAAGCATGGAGTAGCTGGATTCAATGCGCTCTATCATGTAGCTCGTCTGTCCCTGGCTCTCGCTGTGTTCCTGGCCGTCCGCTACCAGTTGACCGAATGGCGCTGGTGAGCCGTCAAGGACATACCTCATCTTTGCCTCTGTGACCGTACCATCCGGGGCGGTTGTCTGCTGCGTCAGCCAGACCTCATTGGAATC
>CAKNZJ010000059.1 GCA_932222125.1 uncultured Clostridia bacterium
GTGTGGGTGGTGCGGGAGTACCCGCCCAGCACCGAGGAACAGGCCATCCTGTCTCAACTGGCCGACCGCAGCGGTGTCACTCTGCGCATCTACCACCGGCTGGTGGACCCCATGGAGCAGCGCAAAATTTTACAGAATGCCACCCGCAAGAACAAGCTCATGTCCGGCGGCAACGATGTCAACGAAACAATCGAGGCCCAGGGAAACCTCCAGGATGTGGTGGAACTGCTGGCCAATCTGCGAAAGAACAAGGAGCCTCTCTTGCATTGCTCCGTGTTTATAGAACTCAAGGCCCGGACACTCGACAAGCTGAAGGAACTCCAGAGCGAGATATCCATGGAGCTGACCCGCTCCAAAATCTCTGTTGACCGTCTGACCCTGCGGCAGAAAGAGGGCTTTCTCTCTGTTCTGCCTGTGGGCGCCAATCAGTTCGGGGCGCAGTATGAGCGGGTGTTGCCTGCCAGTTCGGTGGCGAATCTGTACCCATTCAATTTCTCCGGCAAAACAGATCCCCACGGCCTTTATATTGGGCGGGACAAGTACGGCTCCAATGTTCTGGTGGATTTTGACCGCCGGGCCGAGGACAAGACCACCAGCAACATCCTCATCCTCGGCAACTCCGGGCAGAGCAAGTCCTACCTGCTGAAACTCATTTTAACAAATTTACGGGAGTCCGGCAAGACCTGCATTTGCCTGGACGCGGAATCGGAGTATGAGGAACTCACCCGCGCCTTGGGTGGCTGCTATATCGACTTCATGTCTGGCGAGTACACCATCAACCCGCTGGAACCCAAAGCCTGGACGGACGGCTCCGGGGAGGTAGACTACGCTACGCCGGATGCCTTCAAACGTGTCACTCGTTTGAGCCAGCACATTGCGTTCCTCAAGGACTTCTTCCGGGCCTATAAGGACTTCACCGACGCTCAAATCGACACCATAGAGATCCTGCTCATGAAGCTCTACGCCCGGTTCGGCATCACAGACAGTACCGACTACGCTACAAAGAAACCTTGCGACTTCCCCATCATGTCCGACTTCTATAAGCTGTGCCAGGAGGAATTCCACACCTACGACAGAGAAAGAAAGTATCTCTACACCGAGGAAATGCTCCAGGAAGTCTGCCTGGGCATCCACTCCATGTGCGTGGGGGCCGAGAGCAAATATTTCAATGGCCACACCAATATCGTGGACGACCGGTTCCTGTGTTTCGGTGTGAAAGGGTTGATGGACACCAACAAGCGCCTGAAAGACGCCATGCTGTTCAATATTCTCTCCTATATGAGCAACGAACTGCTGGGTAAGGGCAATACAGCGGCATCCATCGATGAGCTGTATTAGTTCCTTACCAACATGACGGCAATCGAGTATATCCGCAACGCCATGAAACGTGTTCGGAAGAAGGATTCCTCGATTATTCTGGCCAGCCA
>CAKNZJ010000060.1 GCA_932222125.1 uncultured Clostridia bacterium
ATCTGATAAAGAGATGCTTGTTTCATCAATTCGTTATCAATTTCATCTGTGCGTTGGCCGTTAACGTCCACAACATATCTGTCGCTGCCGTTTTTGTAAATACCGCATGTCTGAGGGTTCATAATAGTAACAGTATCTTGTCCTAAATCAAGGTTGTCTTTATCTGAATCGAGCTTTTCGAATACATATAGATTCGTTTTCGCCCTACAGAATCCCTGGAACGCATCCATCGGGACATTGGCTACACAAACTGGCTTTAGCCGTTCTTTTACCCATTCTCGAACATATTTATATGACGGAGAGAAGAAATATGTTTCGGGTAATACAATACACATTTTCCCTCCCGGTTTAAGTAAATCGCAGCAACGATTAAACATAGCAAGACCCAGTTCGATATCTTTACCATTGTCGATATAGTCTACAATACTTAAGTCAGCCTTTTTTGCATCTGAATATTTCACTTTCAACGGAGCACCAAAAGGAGGATTCGTAAACACCTTTGTAAATCGTTCATTTTTAAACGAGTTTGTTAACAAATGAGGATACTTTGTTCTCCAAGTATGGGTGAGGACACTGTCTCCTCTTACGCAATGCGCAGATCCATCGCCTAAAATTTGCATAATAGCTTTTGTCAACTTGATGCCAATTGCATCTTTATCAATTCCATAAATATGAAGCTGGGCCCAACGGGATATTTCTTTTTCTTTGGACGCATATCTGTCCTTGAGTTCAATTAGGCATTGAATTATGAATCCTCCTGTGCCACACGCGGGGTCGATTATCATGTCGTCTAACGAGAGATCCATGAGCTTAATAGCCGCCTGAATAACCTGCTTAGGCGTAAAGTATTGCCCCTCTTCCTGTTTCAATGCAGCACTCCTGAGCACCTGAAACGCGATAGATACGGTATCTGCTCCAATATCAATAAAATTAAACCGTGAAATGCGATCAACTATATCATGAATTGTTGCATCATCGAACCGGATTTCTTGGTCAGATTGTGTAATAAAGATATCAGGATACACCCCAATGAATAGGGAGAACTTTTCTTTAATATATTTTGCTGTCCCGCTTGCTGTGGCAAACTGTCGGAAATAGGTTTCAGAATCCTGATCAATTTTACCTTGCTTGTCGCTGTCCAACTTTAACAGAATTAAGTTACAGAGCTGGTCAAGTTGCTCCTCTCGGCGAGTCACATTACCATCCTGAGCGACAACAGTATCTAATAATTCAGAAAAAGTTTTATACAAGGTGTCTTTTGAGGGTACGACAAGATCGTTAAAAGTGAGCTTTACACTTTCAGGAGATATCACAGAACCGAGTGAAGGAATATCTTTGACAGTACACTTTTTGGGATAGCTTAGCCCTTTATTGTCTTTGTAAACAAACAATGTCTTGGCGGAAATATCTGCGTTGTTTGCCCAAATACCCAATTTTACGTGCGGTTCTAATCCCAAGTACGTTTCAAGCTGTTGTAATCCAACATCGATATCCGGCTGTTTGCACTCAATAATGAATAGCAGGTGCCTATAATCACCTGTAGTTTCAACACTGTCAAAAACTGCTACATCCACCGGGAAATAATCAAAAGCCGCATTCTTTTCCCTTTTAGATGCTTCAGAGGGTGTTTTTGGGATTTTCCATTCATTTTTTCCAAATATAATTTGCTTTTGCTCCCAACCTAAGCCAATGAGACGTTCAACGATAGGTCCAACAACCAACCGTTGTTCCGGCCCATCTTTTAGCAGTTCAACAATTTCTTTCCTCATACGACTCGTCCTCCGTAATTTTGCAATTATTAGTTTCGTAATCAGATATAAAATCCATGAATACCGCTATTTTTTACATTTAAGATAGAGACTGCGCATTTATGGATTTGTCCGGCTTCTCTACTCCGTAGACTCTTTGGGGTAGGGAGAACCAAAAAGTCTTGCTTGGTCGTTCTCATAACCCTTGCCCTGCCAATCTGCGGCAAAGTGTTTTGCGGTAGCGCGGCGCTGTGTATCTGTCATGGCAGTATTTCCCCAGTTGCTTTTTTACAGGATACCATACAAAGCTACATTTTTCCAGAGCAATCTATAAATCCCCTGATTTACGATTGACAAACACTTGTTCTGTGTGGTAGACTATACTCCCAGGTAGATGGGCTAATTGAATAACACATATAGGCAACAACCCTTTTGGCGCTTGTAAAACACAAGGCCGGTACATCAACTTGCTTCAGCGGAACGAAATTTCCGCTGGGGCTGGTTTTGATGTACCGGCTTCTTTTTTGCCCTGACAACCGAATGACCGTCCAAATGGGATACTACGCCATGACCTCCACCGGGGAGAGAGCGAGATAACGCTGCTGAACAGGGGCAGGAACGCCATTCGGAGAAAGCGGCAAACACAGTGTGACGGCAAAATGCCATCACTGAACCTCCCCAAAATCCACCCTGACGGCATTTTGCCGTCTACCGCAAGATGACGGCAGAATTGCCGTCACTCAGCCAACTGCAACTAAGCATGACGGCAGATTTGCCGTCACCTTTGCGTGGCATCATCTGTGATGCCACTTTTGTGCGGACTATCTAATGAATGGCATCACCCATGATGCCATAGCTCGGATGCTACCAACTGAATCCAACCGAAAAAACACCCTTGATATAACCTTGAAAAGAGAAGCCGGTTCTGTCCGTATCCCCACCCGACAGGTGCAGAAACTACCCCTGTCCACAGGGATAGCGAGCATCGGATTTCGCCCCCCAGGGGGCAAAATCCAGTCCCAGGGGAGGCCCCTGAATACCCCCTCCCACGGCGGAAATCCAACAGAATGGAGGAATTATTTTGAGTGTGAACGATGAAAAAGTACGGCTGAAAATCAGACTGACCGAAGAAGAAAAGGCCAAGCTGGAACGTGACGCCGCTCTGTGCGGCCTGACCCAATCCGAATACTTCCGGCAAATTTGTTTGGGCAAGCGGCCCCGGCCCAAGCAGCCCCCGGAGTTTTGGGAACTGCTGAACGCCCTGTATGAAATCCATGATAAGCTGGAACGGCTTACCATCTATTATCCAGAAGCCGCCGAGGAATGTTCCCGCCTCGAAAGTCTTGTCATGTTCTTGCAGGGGGTGTCGTGATGGCTACCACCAGCCTGTGGCACATCAAGGGTCGGCTCAGTGACCTGATCGCCTACGTTGAAAACCCAGAGAAAACCGTGCCCAAAGGCACCGAGGATTTTTTCAACGTATTTTCGTACATCCAAAACCCACAGAAAACCGCAGCCGGTTCCTATATCACCGCTATCAACTGCCTGAAACAAACTGTCCTGCGGCAGATAATCTTAACCAAACAGCGGTACGGCAAGGAGGATAACTATATCGCCTGGCACGGCTATCAGAGCTTCAAGCCGGGGGAAGTCACCCCGGAGCGGTGCCACGAGATCGGCGTGAAGCTGGCCCGTGAGATGTGGGGCGACAAGTTCCAGGTCATTGTCACCACCCACCTGGACAAAGGCCACCTGCATAATCATTTCTGTTTCAATTCCGTGTCCTTCAAAGACGGCAAAAAGTACAACTACTCCAAGGCTGAGCAGCAGCGCCTTCGGGACATCTCAGACCGGCTTTGCCGGGAGTATGGCCTGTCCGTCATAGAGCATGGTAGAAAGGCTCCCAGCCGCCCCGTCTGGCTGGACGAGCAGAGCGGCAAGCCCACCCGCTACAACATCTACCGGGCAGATGTTAAGGAGGCCGTCAATGGAAGCCGAACCGTGGAGATGATGGAGAAGTATCTCCGACGCAAGGGCTATCTCACCGATTTCACAGGCAAACACTGGAAGATACGCCTGCCACAGTATCAGCACTTCACCCGTTTGGACACCCTGGACGAACATTGGACGCCGGAGAACATCAGACGCGGCCTGGGCGCGCGGGCCAGCTTCGGTAATAAGTGCCCCACCGTCAATTTTGCCCCAGAGCTGCCGGAGGAGCTGCGGGTGTATGTGCCATTTCAACCCATGTCCCACATTTACCGGCTGTTCCTCTATTGGGAATACCAGCTTGGTATTTTGCCAAAAGGGACAACCTATCAGCCCACCAGCCCTTTTATGAGAGAGGAACTGCGGAAACTGGACAAAATTACCGCCCAGGTGGACTATCTGGCAAAAAACTGTATTGAAACGCTGGATGATCTTCTTTCAGCCCGTGAAGCCCTCCAAAGTGAAATAGACACGCTGACCGGCCAACGAACAAAACTTCAAAATAAAATCCGAAGGGCGTTACCGGCTGAAAAGGAACGATTGCGGGCTGAAAAGCAGGCTGTGACCGCTCAAATCACCGCTTGCCGCAAGAAATTGAAGTTGAATGTTGGCGTAGAGGAACGCTCCGCCAAAATCCAGGACACGATGGACATGATTTATGTCAACGAGGAGCAACACCGCCAGACGGCGCAAATCAGGACGAGAGGGGAGCAATACAAATGACAGCAGAAGAAAGGACAGCAAAAATTGAAGATTATATTGCCAAATTAGATGCTGAATGGCCGGAAATTGAGAAAATTATGGCAAGTCACGAACTCGATTTGGACACGGGGCGAGAACCACTTCTTCTTTGCCGTATCCCGCCCGACATGGGCTTTACCATGAAAGACGGCCACACCGAGTATGAGGTGGTGGGCCGCTTTGACCCGGACGGCGACGAATTTCTGCTGGAACAGATCAGCCGCAAATTGAGGACTGCGGATAATGACTAAAAAGCCGAGCAATCTCACTTTAAAGCGTTGAATTATTGGCAGGGATATGGTATACTGATTTTGCAATACACCGTATCCGATTGTCGGAAAGGAGATACCGTGAGCAGGCAATCGAAAGAAAACAGGATCACAGCCCTCTACTGCCGTCTGTCCCAGGACGATGGGCGGGAGGGTGAGAGTAACAGTATTGTCAACCAAAAGGAATTGCTTCACGGATACGCTCGCCAGCACCGCTTCAAAAATTTGCAGTTTTTTGTGGATGACGGATGGAGCGGAACCAACTTCGACCGGCCGAGTTTCCGCCAGATGGAGCAGATGATCGAAGCCGGTGAAGTGGGGACAGTCATCGTCAAAGATATGTCCCGCCTTGGCCGGAACTATCTGCAAGTGGGGATGTATACGGACATCGTATTTGTGGAAAACGATGTGCGGTTCATCGCTATCAACGATAACGTGGACTCAGCGGTACAGACCGAGTTTGACATGACCCCGATCCGCAATTTTTGTAACGAACTTTACGCCCGAGATACCGCCAAGAAAATCAAGTCCACGTTCAAAATGAAAGGTGAGAGCGGCAGGCACCTCACCACAAATCCTCCGTTCGGCTACGTCAAGGACGAGCAGGATAAGGACGAGTGGCTGATCGATGAGGAAGCCGCTAAAACGGTTCGGTACATCTTCAAGCTGTGCTGTGACGGCTTTGGCCCCACGCAGATCGCCAACCGGCTGAGACAGGAACAGGTGCTCACCCCCACGGCGTACAAGGCCCAACAGCGGGGCGAACTGCTCCCAGAGCGGCCCTTCCAGTGGGCGCAAAAAACCGTATCCGGGATTTTGGACAAGGTGGAGTACCTGGGCCATACGGAGAATTTCAAGACCGCATCCAAGAACTATCGCAGCAAGAAGCGGGTCAAGACCGCCAGGGAAGAACGCAAGCTGTTCCGGGATACCCACCCGGCCATCGTGGATGAACACACCTTCCAGGTGGTACAGGAGATACGCGCCCACCGCCACAGGCCAACGGCTACGGGAAAGGTCAGCATTTTCTCCGGCAAGGTGTTCTGCGCCGACTGCGGGGCCAAGCTGCAATACAACACGGCAAACAACTTTTCAGCGAATCAGGATTTCTTCAACTGCGGCAACTACCGCAGCAACACTGGGACTTGTACTGCCCACTTTATCCGGGCGGTGACGCTGGAGAAGATCGTGTTGGCCCACATGAAGCGTGTCCTGGCCTACGTCCAGCAGTTTGAAACGGCTTTTGTCAAACGGGAAATGGAGAAAGTCAACCTCAAGCGCCAGACCTCCGTGGAAAAGGCCAAGCTGGACATTGTGACGTTGAAACGGCGGGATGAGGACTTGGATGTGCTGTTCAAGCGTATCTACGAGGACATGGTGGCGGGACGGCTCAGCCCGGAGCGGTTTGACAAACTCTCCACGCAGTACGAGGAGGAGCAGAAGCAGGTGCGGCAGGTCATTGGGGAACTGCAATCGCTGATTGACGACGGCGAGCAGGAAGCCCACGACCTCCAGCAATTTCTGAAAAGCGTCCGAAAGTACACCGACCCGGAAGAACTGATGGCGGAAATGCTGAATGAACTGGTTGACAAGATTATCGTCCACGCTCCCGACAAGAGCAGTGGGCACCGCAGGCAAAAGATTGAGATTTACTACAAGGCCGCTGGGATCATTGACATCGCTGACGATATCTGTGAAGCCGGGGATGGCAGGGGGCAATGGCGTAAAGAGCGGAAAACGGCCTGAAAAAGCAGGACTGTGACCTTTTACAGTCACAGCCCTGCCATACATAGAATACTTCGTTGCGGCACCTTGCCAAATAGTCCGCCGTCCTTGTTGTTTGATCTATGTGAGAAATCCTGCCTATCCATAGCAGATGAAGCTGAATTGGCCTGTGCTCATCTGCTCCACTTTTCAATAAGAGCCCGCAGCTGATCGGCGAATTTGCCCAGATCCTTGTTGGAACCCCCCTTGTTCTGAACAATCGTCTCCAACAGTTTTTGTCCCGTCTCCTCCAGACGGCGGTACGCCGGAGAACCGCTATCCCTGTCTTGAATGGCTGGTTTGCGCTCCAACACAATGCCAGGGGCAATCATCCGATTTTCCAACAGGTCATAAATCTCCTCATAGTCAGGCGCGTGAGCGGCAAATCCCCGATCTCGAAGGGTCTGGGCATACAGTTCTGTGACACGGCTTTCCCCATGAACCACAAAGATATGCCTGGGTTTGGGCGTATATGCCTCGATCCATTGCAACAGCCCGTCCCGGTCCGCATGAGAGCTGAGCCCATGAAAGTTGACGATCCTGGCCCGGACCGCGATCTCCTCACCGAATAACTTAACCGCAGGTACTCCATCCAGCAGCCGCCGGCCCAGGCTGCCCTCCGCCTGAAAGCCCACAAATAACACCGTACACTCCGGACGCCACAGATTGTGTTTTAGATGGTGGCGGATTCGTCCAGCGTCGCACATACCAGAGGCGGAGATAATTACCTTGGGCGTAGCGTCAGCGTTCAACCCTCTGGACTCTTCGCTACTCTCCGTTATATTCAATCCAGGGAACCGGAACAGATCACCCTCCCGGAGCGCGGCAATGGCCTCCTCATCTAGATAACCCCTGAGGTCGCCGGAGAAGATGTGTGTGGCCGCCCCGGCTAAGGGAGAATCTACATATACCTGAAATTCAGGCACCCTCCGGGCCAGTCCCTGCTCCTTAATCTCCCTCATAAAGTACAGCAGTTCCTGTGTGCGTCCCACCGCAAAGGAGGGAATAATCAGATTGCCCCCCCTGCCCAGTGTTTCATCAATGAGGAGGGCAAGCTCACCGGTATAGTCAGGCTGCTGCCCCATATCGTGGAGCCGGTCGCCGTAGGTGCTCTCAGTGACCACATAATCCGCCTGAGTGATAAACTGCGGATCCCGAATGATGGGCTGCTCCCGATTTCCAATGTCCCCGGAAAATACAATCTTCCTGGTCTGTTCCCCCTCCGTCAGCCACAGCTCCGCACTGGCCGAGCCCAGCAAATGGCCTGCATCAATAAACCGCAGCCGGATGCTGTCGGATAAGGGTACCTCCTGTCCATATTCACAGGGGATAATATGCCGCATAGTCTTTTCCACATCAGCTAGAGTATACAGCGGTTCCACCAGTTCCCTGCCCGCCCGTTTCCCCTTTTGATTCTCCCATTGGGCGTCGCTCTCCTGAATATGGGCGGAGTCCCGCAGCATGATGGACAACAGCTCTGCCGTCAGACGGGTGCAATAAATATTGCCCGCAAATCCCTGCTTTACCAGCAGAGGAAGCCGGCCCGAGTGGTCAATATGCGCGTGGGTTACCACCACATCATCAATGTAGGATGGGGCAAAATCCAGCTCCCGGTTATCCCGCTCATCCCGTCCCTGCTGCAGTCCGCAGTCGATGAGCACCTTCTGTCCCCCTGCCTCCACACAGTGGCAGCTTCCAGTGACCGCCTTAGCAGCGCCGAAAAACGTCAGCTTCATGGTGACCCTCCCTTGACCCCACTTAATTCAGAGTTCTTCTATCGTTATTGTACCCCTCTTCGTAAAAAAAGTAAAGCCATTTCCCCGGCCTTCCCTCACGCTCGTCGCAAAAATAGGCGGCCGCACAACCCGACCGCCCAATGACATTCATTAATCCCCTCAACTTATTAGGGCGATATACTCTTCCAAACACAGGTTTTGGTCATGTATGTCCTCTGCCGCCGTCCGGCCCACATAGCGGTAGTGCCACGGTTCGTTGCTGATACCGGTGATCTCCGTCTTGTCTGGCGGATACCGGCGGATGAAACCATATTTATGGGCGTAGGCGGCTAGCCAGCCGTATACCTGATCCCCAGTGGACAGGCTGGTATCCGGGTTTATGTCCACCGCCAGCCCCAACTGGTGCTCACTGGTGCCCGGCAAGGCCACCCAGTTTTCAGCCATTGCCCGGGCCTCCCTCGCGGTATAGCCCTGTTTTCGGAACTCCTGCGCCTTGCCCTTCAGCAACTGCTCCTGAACTTCTCCAGAACGCCAGCCATCCCGCACCGTGGGGTAGACCCCCTGGTCACGCATATCATCGAACATTTGCTGGAGAGCAGGATAGATGCGCACGTCCACTAAACTGCCGTTGGACAGCGCGATCAGCTCCGGTTCCCAGCCCAGAGGAAGGGCATTGTCCCGGTTGACCAGTACCAGCTCCCAACCGTTGTCCATCCCGGCCGCGGGTATGCTCACGGATGGCCTGCTCCATATTATGAACGCACCCGCCAACAGGACCAGAGAAAGCAGCAACCCTGCGATCCACAGAGCAGAGATTGGCCCCTTCCCCTTGGCGCTGGCCATCATGCGGCCAGACCCAACTCCGCCAGCCAATGCCATTCCCTCATCCTTTTTGTCAGACAATCCAATCCCTCCAGCCTCACCGTATCAATTCATTCTATGGCCTCATACCCCACTTTAGCCCAATAACCGTTTATCTCTTCCATCCAAACCGCTTAAACAGCGCCTCTTCCACCCGGTCTCCATATTTCAACGCCAAAACCGCAAATATAATACCGATTGCCGCCAACAGAACCACGACCTCCATGGGAATGTGAGCGGCTGAACTGCCTACCACGCAGGATACCAGCAGACCCCAGGGCCGGAAAGCTACCACCAACAGGACGAACCATCTAAACCTTATATCGGTCAACCCCGCCAGAATACACAACAGATCATCTGGGAAAAATGGAAAGAGAAAGGCAATAGCCAGAAAAATCCCCCGCTTGCGGCGGATGACCTCTATATATTTTCCAGACAGCCGCTCCCCCGCCACCCTGGACACAAAGTCCTGACCCAACCCCCTGGCAAGACCAAATACCAGCAGGGAGCCAATGGTCATGGCAGCCCAGGACAATATAAACGCCGTCCACAGTCCAAATAGGTGGGCACCCACCACAGCGGTCAGATTATTTGGAATTGGCGCCAGAACGACAGCAACTAGCTGAAGGGCAAAAAAGATGGCCTGAGACCAGGGGGCATACCGGTTGATGTATTCTTCCAGCCCTGTTCGGGAACCTGCCGCCTCAAAAAAGCCTGTGACCCACATGGCCCACAGCACCAATCCCATGCCTATCACCACCAGCACCAACAACGGCAGCTTCCTCCGCCTAGCCATCACACCAGTTCCTCCTCGCATCATTTTGGACATTATACCACAGGGAAGCACAAAGTTCTTTGAAAAAATCTTAAAAAATTTTTTAAGGTTAGAAATCCCCCTGGAAAATCGTCCTTGACGAGCTACCTTTTGATACATATACTGTTACAGTTAGATATCTCAAGCAAAGACGTTGGTACCTTTTACCCAACCACAAAGGAGGAGTCATCTGTGGATAGCTTAAATTGGATCCGTTTTCAACCTTCCCAGCCGGAGCCTGTGCAAAGCGGCAATAAAACCATGGTGCATCCCCCTCAGGTGGCCCGCTTGGAGCCGCAGGACTATATCGGTAGCTTTGGCGTACGTCCCGGCCTTTATGAGCGCAACGGAGCGACCCCGCTTCCCAACGGCGTAAATTTCACCATTTGCTCCTGTGGAGCCACCGCCGTTCAGCTTCTGCTGTTCCATCGAGGCGCGTCTGAGCCCTTTGCCATCCTGCCCTTTCCTCCTCACTACCGCATGGGCCATGTTTACTCCATGATTGTGTTCCATCTAGACATCCATGACCTGGAGTATGCCTATCGGGTGGACGGCCCCTACGCACCACAACAGGGTCTTCTCTTTGACCCTTCCAAATGTCTGCTGGATCCTTACGCCAAGGCGGTGGCCGGTCAAAGCCACTGGGGCGTCCATACCCCCGCCCATCAGCGCTATCGGGCCAGGGTGGTATTGGATGACTTCGACTGGGGCAACATATCCCACCCCCTCACTCCCATGGAGGACCTAATCATCTATGAGCTTCACGTCCGGGGATTTACCAACCACCCTTCCTCCGGCGTCCAACACCCGGGCACCTTTGCCGGTCTAATGGAAAAGCTGCCCTATCTAGAAGAGTTGGGGGTCAATGCCATTGAGCTGATGCCCATTTTTGAGTTTGACGAAATGCTGGACTGCCGAGAGGTAAATGGTGAGACACTGTACAACTACTGGGGCTATAACACGCTGAGCTTTTTTGCCCCTAACACCAGCTATTCCGCCGCCAGTGAGCGCAATCGGGAGGGGACTGAGTTAAAGCGCCTCATCAAGGCCTGCAAACAGCGGGGGATCGAGGTCTATCTGGATGTGGTGTTTAACCACACCGCTGAGGGCAATGGGAACGGCCCCTTTTTCTCCTTTAAGGGCCTGGATAACAATATCTATTACCTGCTCACCCCCGATGGAAAATACCACAATTTCAGCGGCTGCGGCAACACTATGAACTGCAATCATCCCATCGTCCGCCAGATGATACTGGACTGCTTGCGCTATTGGGTCACCACCTATCAGGTGGACGGCTTCCGCTTTGATTTGGCCTCCATCCTGGGCCGGGGGGAGGATGGGGCGCCCATGGCTTCCCCCCCTCTCCTCCAAAGCCTGGCCCTTGACCCCATTTTGGCAGACGTGAAGCTCATTGCGGAGGCATGGGACGCCGCCGGACTATATCAGGTCGGCACCTTCCCTGCCTGGGGCCGCTGGGCGGAGTGGAACGGCCGCTATCGGGACGACATGCGCCGCTACCTCCGGGGGGACAACGGAATGGCCCAGGCCGCGGCCTTACGGCTGACCGGCTCTCAGGATATCTACGGACCAGCCAACCGAAGCAATGCCTCGGTGAACTTCTTTACCTGCCATGACGGATTTACCCTCCGGGACCTATTCTCCTATCATGAAAAGCACAACCAGCGCAACGGCTGGAACAATACCGACGGCGCCAATGACAACTACAGTTGGAACTGCGGCGCAGAGGGGGAGACAGGGGATCCAGCCATCAATGCCCTGCGCCGCCGCATGGCGCGTAATGCTTTTGTCCTGCTTATGTGCAGCCGGGGCACTCCGATGTTTTTGGCTGGAGATGAATTTGGCAACACCCAGTTTGGCAACAATAATGCCTACTGCCTGGACGACGCCACCTCTTGGCTGGACTGGAGCCTACTAGAACAAAACAAGGGCTTATTCCGCTTTGTTCAATATATGATCCGTCTTCGCAAAACCCACCCCATCCTTCGCTCGAATCTTAGCGATGGCGCCCTCAACTTCCCTGACACCAGCTTCCATGGCGCCACCCCTTTCAAAGACCGCTTTGAAAGCCAGGATCACTATATTGGAGTGCTGTTTGCCGGGCACACGGAGCACAGCGGCTCTCAGGCGATCTATGTGGCCTCCAACGCCTATTGGGAGCCACTCACCATTACCCTTCCCCCCATTCCCGCCACCACCGCCTGGGAGCGGGTGGTGGATACCTGGGATGAGGAACAGCGACCCACCCATATGGAAGGTTGTCAATTTGTGATCCGCCCGAGAACGGTCATGGTATTTGTCGCCCGGTAGATCCCCCACATGCCGCTTGTCCCTGACTTCGTTTTGCAAGCCGGCCTTTTAGCTCACAAAGAAAACAAATCATCCGAACCTGTGTCCAATGGGAGACGGGTTCGGATGATTTCAGTTTGGTGCGGGTATGGGGACTCGAACCCCAACGGATCGCTCCACGAGAACCTAAATCTCGCATGTCTACCAATTCCATCATACCCGCATATTGATCGAACGCCGCCCGGAGGCTGTAAGCGCCTCCGGGCTAGCCGCTGCTTACCAAATCAGGGTGGCAAAATAGTCATCGGGCGTTTCTGCCCGGCGCATCAGCTCTACAGAGCCGTCCTCCTTCAACAGCAGCTCAGCAGAACGCAGCTTGCCATTATAGTTGTATCCCATTGAAAAGCCGTGCGCTCCCGTATCGTGGATCACCAGCACGTCTCCTTTGTCAATCTTAGGCAACATCCGGTCAATGGCAAACTTATCGCTGTTCTCGCACAGGGACCCCACCACATCATACTGATGATTCTGGGCCGCATTCTCCTTCCCCAAGACAGTGATGTGATGGTATGCCCCGTAGATGGCTGGACGCATCAGGTTGGCTGCACTGGCGTCCACCCCAATATACTCCTTGTAAATGTGCTTTTCATGAACAGCAGTGGTGACCAGGTGTCCGTAGGGCGCCAGCATAAACCGGCCCAGTTCCGTGTAAATGGCCACATCGTCCATGCCGGCAGGCGTCAGTATTTTCTCATACGCCCGACGCACTTCCTCCCCAATAACCTGGATATCATTGGCTGGTTGATCTGGCCGATAGGGGATTCCCACCCCACCGGACAGGTTGATAAAGGCCACATGACACCCCGTTTCCTCTGCCACCTCAACGGCGGTCTGGAACAGAATACGCGCCAGAGCAGGGTAATACTCATTTGAAAGGGTATTGGACGCCAAAAAAGCATGAATCCCAAAATGCTTGGTCCCCAGTTCCCTCAGCTTGGTAAATGCCTGAGCAAGCTGAGGCCTGGTCATGCCGTACTTAGCCTGCCCCGGGTTGTCCATAACCTGAAATCCCTCATCGCTCTTTCCCAGAACGAAAGCGCCGCCTGGGTTAAACCGACAGCACACCGTCTCCGGCACCCGGCCCAGCGTCTCCTTTAAACAGTCCACATGTGTCAGGTCGTCCAGGTTGATGACCGCTCCCAGCTTGTCCGCCATCACGAATTCTTCCAACGGCGTCTCATTGGAGGAAAACATAATATCCTGCCCACGGAAGCCGCACCGTTCACTCATCATCAGCTCAGTGAGGGAGGAGCAGTCCACACCACATCCCTCTTCTCCCAGCAGCTTGAGGATGCCGGGGGTAGGAGTGGCTTTGACCGCAAAGTATTCCTTAAATCCCGGATTCCAAGCGAAAGCGGCCTTCAGTGCCCGGGCGTTGTCCCGAATCCCCCGCTCGTCATAGATATGAAAAGGGGTGGGATAGGTCTGTCTAATTGTTAACGCCTGTTCCAGCGTGATGAATGGAGTCTTCATCGGTAACTATCTCCTTGGATCACTTATCCTGTTTGACAATATCATATAGAATTTTTGCTCTGTTGTCAATGCCAATAGACATTTGATCCGGCGCAAGCCTCATACATCGTGGCCCATCTCCCGAAGCAGCCGGGTACGCAGGGCGGAATAACGGCGAGTCTGCCGGTCGTTGGCCACCATCTTGGCCAGCAGCTCCTGACTGCCTACCAGGATAAACAGCTCCCTAGCCCGGGTGATGGCCGTGTACAACACACCTCGGGCCAACAGAGTGGATGGCACATCGCTCAGGGCCAAGATCACTACCCGGTACTCACTACCCTGGGCCTTGTGGACGGTAATGGCATAGGCCGGCTCCAGCTCCCCCAGCAGCTCAGGCGGATAGATTACCTGCCGCCCGTCAAAGGATACGGTTACGCCTCCGTTTTCTACCTCTAAAATGGTGCCGATATCCCCGTTGAACACCCCTAAGTCCCGCTGGCCGGTGGCTGGGTCCTCCCAAAATAGGTCATAATTATTTTTTACCTGCATGACCCGGTCCCCCTGGCGGAAGATATACTCCCCAAAGGCCCGCTCCCCCTTTCCCTCTGCCGGAGGATTGAGCGCCTCCTGCAAGGCCCGGTTCAACGCGGCGGTGCCCGCTCCCCGCTTCCGGGTAGGAGAGAGAACCTGAATTTGTTCAGCTGATATCCCCATATTGTTTGGCAGACGAGTCCGGCACAGCTCTACCACGGTGTCAGCTGCCTGCCCGGCATCCCGCCGTCCCATATAGAAAAAGTCCCTCCCCTGATTTGTGAGTTTGGGCATTACACCCTGATTCACCTCATGAGCGTTCATAACAATGGCGCTCTGCTGTGCCTGGCGGAAAATCTCCGTCAGCCGGACCGCTGGAACGGCCTGACTGCGGATCAGATGATCCAGCACATTCCCCGGCCCCACCGGCGGAAGCTGGTCTGGATCACCTACCAGCACCAGGCGACAATCAGGGCTTAGCGCCGCCAGCAGGGCTGCCATGAGGGTGACATCCACCATGGAGGTCTCATCCACAATCACCGCGTTTGCCGCCAGAAGGTCATCCTGGTGCTTTGTGAAGGCCAGCATCCCGGTACAGGGGTCCAGCTTGGTCTCCAGCAGCCGGTGGATGGTCACTCCTTCCATGGCGCAGGTCTCTCCCACCCGCTTGGCTGCCCGTCCGGTGGGAGCGGCCAAAACTGTCTCCAGACCCAGCTGCTCAAACAGAGCCAGTACTCCCCGCAAAGAGGTGGTCTTCCCCGTCCCCGGCCCGCCGGTGAGCAGCATTACCTGCTGGCAGGCGGCCATCTCCACTGCCTTCCGCTGCTGGGCCGCATAAGCGATACCCTGCTCCCGTTGGATGGCGTCGATGATCTGATCCAGCCTGACAGGGGGCTGAAATTGAGCGGTGCACATCTCCCCCATCCGCATCGCCACATAGCACTCTGCCTCGTACAGCCCAGCCAGATAACATGCACCCACTCCGGCAATGGACTCGCGCACCACCTCTCCTCGCTGGATGAGCGCCTCCAGTCCCTCCTCCAGGCAATCCCCCTCCACGCCGATGAGAGCAGCAGTGGCCTCAATAAGCTTTTCCTGGGGCAAAAACACATGGCCGTTGTTGCTGTTGTGCTCCAATTCAAATAAAATCGCTGCCTCTATCCGCTGGGGGTCATCTCCTGCCACCCCAAGTTCAATAGCCAACGCGTCAACCAGGGCAAACGGTATCTCCAGAGTCCGATCAATCAGCAAATAAGGATTATCCCGGACTACCTCCGCCGCCAGATCTCCAAAGCGGCGGTAAAGGGGAACGGCTGCCGCCAGCGGTAGACGGTGTCCCGATAGAAATTCAGCCAACCGGCGCATCCCCATCTGTTCTCGAAACGCCTCTCCAATGGCCCTAGCCCGTTTTGGAGTGATGCCACGGATCACGGTCAGCCGCTCTGGTTCCCGCTCGATCACGGTCAAGGCATCTGCTCCAAATTGCTCCACGATCTGTCGGGCGGTACCGGCTCGGATTCCCTTCACCGCTCCGGAGGCCAGATACTCAAAGATAGCTTTCTCCCCCTCCGGCATCTGCCGGGTAATCGCCTTTGCCTTGAACTGCTCTCCATAGCTGGGGTGCCGCCCCCAGCTTCCCTCCATAGCCAAAGTCTCTCCAGGGGCCACGCCGGGCATATATCCCACCGCCGTCACCATCTCCCCCTGACCGCAGTCCAGTTGAAGCACCGTATATCCATTTTCCTCATTGCGAAACAAAAGGGTGGCCACAGTTCCCTCAATACGGTTTAACTCCTCCTGCCTATGTGCCTTGTCCATCATGGCGCCACCCGCCCCTTCAAACATTTGTTTTATCCAATTTTAACAGAAAAATGCCTCGCTTTCAACCGTTATTTTTGGGCATACTATCGCCAGAGGTGAAAAAAATGCTGACTGAAACCCAGCTGCTCAATCATATCTATCAGACTGCTGAAATGGGCTGTGAAGGCATCCACTCCGTTTTGAAATACGCTGACGAGCCCAAGCTGGTGGATGCGCTCCACAGCCAGCTCTCTGAATATGAAACCCTTCAAAATTCCGCCGGCGCCATGCTCCAGGCCCGCGGAGAGCCGGCCAAAGGCATAGGCCCTGTGGCCAAGCTGTCCTCTGAGGCCATGAGCACCATGAAGGTTATGACCGACCACTCTGCCACCAATATTGCTGAGATGATGATCCAGGGGTCTACCATGGGCGTGACCAAAAGTCTGCGCACCATCCGGGACTGCGACTTGCAGGACAACAGCGTCCGGGACCTGGCCAACCGTCTGCTGAAAACCGAGCAGGATAACATTGAGGAGATGAAACAATTTCTCTAATCCCCCCATCCATGGCCAGCCGTAAAATGGAGCCGCTTCCTCCACCCACTCCATGGGGCAGACACCGCCACAGTTGCACCCGCCAGCCACATGAGTGGGCTGGTTTCCTGAAGCGCACAGGACAAAAAACACGTTCAACCACCCCACACAGGAGTGGCTGAACGTGTTTTTCCAGGACAGCTTCCAATTACACCCGCTTCCACACCGCCCCACCCGGTACATCAGTGATCTCAATGCCCCGAGCTTTCAGCTCATCCCGTATCCGGTCAGCCTCAGCGAAATTTTTTGCCTGTTTGGCAGCGCCACGCTGCATCACCAGTTTTCTGATTTCATCATCCGGCTCACCCTCGTGACGGACAAGATAGACATCCCCTGAAACGGCGGCCCCCATCGTCAAGCCAGATGGCTCCGGCTGTACCTCCACCATGTTTTCCCGGAGCTCTGCCGCCTTTTCCAGCAGGGACAGGGAGAGTACGGAGTCAAAGCTTTCCAGAATAGCCAGCTTTGTGGCGGCGTTGGTCCTGGCCTTTAATACATCGTACAGGCAGGTAATTCCCTGCGCTGTGTTTAAGTCGTTACCCACCGCCTGGATGAATGTTTCCCGATACTGGGCCGCTACTTCCTCATCCAACAAGCCGGACTCCAGCGGAAGGGCAGCAATCCGTCTGATCAGCTTTTGATAGGCTCCGGCGGCGTTGTCCAGATTGTCCCAGCTAAACGCCAACCCCTTGCGGTAATGGCTCTGAAGGCAAAAAAAACGATAGGACAAAGGATCATAGCCCTTTTCCTCCAATAGCGAGATGGTGAGAAACTCTCCCTTGGATTTGGACATCTTGCCTCCTACAGTGTTCAGGTGATGAACGTGGAACCAATGGTTGCACCAGGGATGGCCCAGATAGGCTTCAGACTGAGCAATCTCATTGGTGTGGTGGGGAAAGGCATTATCAATACCCCCGCAATGCAAGTCCAGATACTCCCCGTTAAACTTCATCGAGATCGCCGAGCACTCGATGTGCCAACCGGGATATCCCACCCCCCATGGGGAATCCCACTTCAGAGCCTGATCCTCAAACTTAGATTTCGTGAACCAGAGAACAAAGTCGTTTTTGTTGCGCTTGTTCCCATCCTCTTCTACCCCCTCCCGGACGCCCACCGCCAGGTCCTGCTCATCATGGTCGTGGAACACATGGTAATGGTCTGTTTTAGAAGTGTCAAAATAAACATTGCCCCCCGCAAAATAGGCGTGGCCCTTATCCATCAGCGCCGAGACAAAGTGGATATACTCGTCAATGAGGCCGGTGGCCGGCTGTACCACGTCAGGTGTCTTAATATTCAGCTTGCGGCAGTCATTGAAAAATGCATCGGTATACCGCTGGGCAATCTCCATCACCGACATGTTTTCCCGCTTGGCTCCCTTGAGCATTTTGTCCTCTCCAGTATCTGCGTCAGAGGCCAGATGGCCCACGTCGGTGATATTCATCACCCGGTTCACGTCATAGCCCTCATACCGCAAGTACTTCTCCAGCACATCCTCCATGATATAGGAGCGCAGATTGCCAATGTGAGCGAAATGGTACACCGTGGGACCACAGGTGTACATCTCCACCCGCCCAGGCGTATGTGTTTGGAATAATTCCCGCTTGCGGGTGACGGAATTGTACAGATACATGATCGTTCCTCCTTGACCTTCTCCATGTAAAGTCTGGTTGAGTTGAACTGTAGCAATCTACTTCACGCTTACCTCATTCAATGCTTTTTCCAGCGCCTCTACCCGGGCGCTCAACGCTGTCAGACTCTCTAATGTGGGGCTTTTTACGCTGGTCTGATCTACCTCGCCGGCGTAGTTGACCCGTTGGCCGTGGACCCGGACAATCTGAGCCGGAGCGCCCACAGCGGTGGCTCCGGCGGGGATCTCATTGAGCACCACCGCATTGGCGGCAATCCGCGCCCCATCCCCCACTTTGAAAGGGCCCAGCACCTTGGCTCCCGTGGAGATCAGCACATTGTTTCCGATGGTGGGATGGCGCTTGCCCTGATCCTTGCCCGTGCCCCCCAGTGTGACTCCATGGTAGATGAGGCAGTCATCCCCTACCTCCGCCGTCTCACCGATGACTACCCCCATACCATGGTCGATTACCAGCCTCCGGCCCAGCTTGGCTCCGGGGTGAATCTCAATGCCCGTCCAGAACCTCCCCCACTGAGAGACCCAACGGGCGAGAAATCTCAGATGATGGGTATAGAGGAAATGGGCCATGCGGTGATATATGGTGGCATGAACCCCGGGATACAGCAAGAAAATCTCCAGCCGGCTTCTGGCCGCCGGGTCTCGGGCCTGATACGCCCTCAGGGTTTCCCCCAATCGGGTCATAATATACCTCCTCGTCATAAAAAGAAACGCCCTCACACCCCATTTGGGGTATGAGAGGCGAAAATCATTCGCGGTTCCACTCTCGTTTATCACTCCAGGCCGTAACGTGGCCATACGAAGGGCTCCGTTCGTCCCTCTCGCTCCCGCTTGCACTTCATCCGCCCTTCTGCCAGAGCCGCTTTCAGCCAACGGCGGCCCCTCTCTGACGCTTCCAAAACAGACTACTCCCCGCGTTCATCGCGATATTTGGTTGTGTTCGCTGTTCCAGTATATTACCATGGGTCCTAATTTGTGTCAAGAAAGAATTGGTCCCCCTCCTCTCGAATAGACAAATGTAAAATTTTTTAATCTTTCCTTGACAACCTCCCTTGAACTATGGTATTCTACATTCACATGGTTAGTATTAGCTAACCATCTCCTCCATGTTTCGAACCAGCCAGCCGCCCGCGCCCATAGGACGCGGGCGGCTGGCTTTTTTCCCTTCACCAACAGCTCAGGATTTCCTTCCTTTTGCTCTGTCATGCGCCTATAGGCGGAAAAATCTTTATTTCCTCCCTTTTTTTTGTATGAAATGACGCTTCCCTATTTATATTTAGATGTATATACTTAAACAATATCATAGTTTTGGGTGGAAATTCTGTCTTTGCCGCCTCTTTGGCCCGCTTATTACACTGCCAGAGGCCAGCGCATCTCACCCCGTCTAGCTTCCATCCCATCACGGAGGAGAAAGGAAAGCATATGTTCAAACAACTCACCAAGTCCATACGGGAATACACCGGCCTCACCGTCATCACCCCCATCCTGGTGGCCTTTGAGGTGGTCTTTGAATGTGTTATCCCATTTGTCATCGCCAAACTTATTGAACAAATCGAGGCAGGCTGTGAAATAAACGTCATCCTGCGCTATGGCGGGGCCCTCATCTTGCTGGCTGGATTGGCGCTGCTACTTGGCTGGGCGGCCGGCACCACCTGTGCCACCGCCTCCACCGGCTTTGCCCGAAACCTGCGCCAGGATATGTTCTACGCCATTCAGAATTTTTCCTTTGCCAACATTGACAAGTTCTCCACATCCTCCCTGGTGACCCGGCTGACCACTGACGTGACCAATGTGCAGCAGGCCTTTATGATGATCATCCGGGCGGCCATTCGCTGTCCTCTCATGCTGGTGTTTTCCTTTTTTATGGCCTTTTACATGGGTGGTTCCATGGCGTTTATCTTCTTGGTCACCATCCCGGTCCTCTCCATTGGACTGGCCCTGATTATCTGGAGAGCCATGCCCTTGTTCCGCCGGGTATTCCGCAAATATGACAGGCTCAACGAATCCATCCAGGAAAATGTGCAGGCCATGCGGGTGGTCAAGTCCTTCGTGCGAGAGGAGGAGGAAAAAAAGAAGTTTCGCGTTGCCGCTGAGGATGTGTGCGCCGACTTCACCCGTGCGGAAAAGCTGCTGGCCCTCAACAGTCCGCTGATGCAGCTATGCATCTACGGCGGCATCCTGCTCATCTTCAGCATCGGATCCTACACTATCGTCAGCACCGGGGGGCAAGCCCTCAACGTGGGCAAGCTATCCTCCCTGATGGCTTACAGCTTCCAAATCCTCATGAGTCTGATGATGCTGTCCATGGTGCTGGTGATGATTGCCATGTCCTTTGAGTCGGGCAACCGCATCGCCGAAGTGCTGTCCGAACGCTCTACCATCATCAGTCCAGCCCAGCCTGTTACCCAGGTGAAAGACGGCTCCATTGATTTTGACGGCGTCAGCTTCCGCTACTCCCAACACGCTGATCGCATGGCCTTGGCCAATATCGACCTGCACATTCGCTCCGGGGAGACCATTGGCATTCTCGGCGGAACCGGCTCCTCCAAGTCCTCCCTGATCCAGCTCATCTCCCGCCTATACGACGTCACTGAGGGCACCGTCAAGGTGGGTGGCATAGACGTGCGGGACTATGACCTAGAGGCGCTGCGGAACGCTGTGGCCGTGGTATTGCAAAAAAACGTCCTCTTTTCCGGCACCATCAAGGAAAACCTCCGCTGGGGCGACCTGAACGCCAGCGATGAAGAGCTGGTCACCGCCTGTAAGCTAGCCCAGGCAGACGGCTTCATCTGCCAGTTTCCCGATGGATACGACACCTATATCGAGCAGGGCGGCACCAACGTGTCCGGCGGCCAAAAGCAGCGGCTGTGCATCGCCCGGGCGCTGCTGAAAAAACCTCGCGTGCTCATTTTAGACGATTCCACCAGCGCGGTGGATACCAAGACTGACGCGCTGATCCGCAAAGCCTTCCGGGAGTTCTTGCCGGAGACCACTAAAATCATTGTGGCCCAGCGGGTGGCCTCGGTGGAGGATGCTGACCGTATCCTCATTATGGATGGCGGCACCATTGTGGCCATCGGCAATCACCAGGAGCTTTTGGCTTCCAGTCCCATCTATCAAGAGATCTATCATTCCCAGAACAAGGCAGGTGAGCCAGATGAAACCTAATCGCAAAGGAACGCTTGGCCGGCTGGTTCGCACGATGCTGGAATTCTACCCGCTGATGCTGCCGGTGACCCTGGCCTGTATCCTGTTCAGCTCCATCATTAGCTCCATCCCCGCCGTCTTTTTGCAGCAGATCATCGCTGTCATTGAGGACAGCTATATGGCCAAGGATTGGAATGCTGTCTCCGGCGAAATTCTTCGCCTGGTGCTCACCTTGGCCGCCTTGTACTCGGCCGGTCTGGTCAGCGCGTTTGTCTGGACCCGGCTGATGGCTATCATCACCCAGGGGACGCTGAAAAAGCTGCGCTGCAAGATGTTTAACGGAATGCAAAATCTACCCATCCGTTTTTTTGACACCAACGGCCACGGCGACATCATGAGCTACTATACCAACGACATTGACACACTGCGCCAACTGATCTCCCAGAGCATGCCCCAGCTCATCAGTTCCTCAGTGATGGTGCTCACCGTCCTGTTTGTGATGCTGTGGTACAGTGTGTGGCTGGCCCTGGTGGCAGTACTGGGTGTGGCGGTTATGGTCTTTATCACCCGAAAGGTTGGCGGGGGCTCCGCCAAGTATTTCCGCCGCCAACAGCAGGCAGTGGCCAAGGTAGAGGGTTTTGTAGAGGAGTTGATGGAGGGGCAGAAGGTGGTGAAGGTCTTTTGCCACGAGGAGGAGTCCAAAAAGGATTTTGACCGAATCAACAACGAGCTGTTCTTTGACTCCAAGAAAGCCAATACCTATGCCAACACCCTGATGCCCATTTTGAACAACATGGGCAATGTGCTCTATGCTGTGGTAGCTATCGTGGGCGGCCTGCTCCTGATCTCCGGTGCGCCCAATCTGGCCATATCCGGCCTGGCCATCGGCATCGATATTGTGGTCCCATTTTTGAACATGACCCGGCAGTTCTGCGGCAACATCAGTCAGGTATCCATGCAGCTCAATCCTATGATCATGGGTATGGCAGGCGCCCAGCGCATTTTTGATCTGATGGATCAGGCCCCTGAGGAGGATGAGGGAACCGTCACTTTGGTAAATGTAAAGGAGCAGCGGGACGGCTCTCTGATGGAATGCCCGGAACGCACCAATGTCTGGGCCTGGAAGGTGCCCCAGTCTGATGGTTCCTTTCACTACACCCGGCTCACCGGTGATGTGCGCTTTGAACATGTGGACTTCGGCTATGCCCCCAATAAAACCGTTCTCCATAACATCTCCCTTTTTGCCGAACCTGGCCAGAAGGTGGCCTTTGTGGGTGCTACTGGCGCAGGCAAGACCACCATTACCAACCTGATTAACCGCTTCTACGATATCTCTAGCGGAAAAATTCTCTATGACGGTATCAATGTGATGGACATCCAAAAGGCGGATCTGCGCCGCTCCCTTGGCATTGTCCTTCAAGACACCAGTCTGTTCACTGGCACCGTCATGGAAAATATTCGGTACGGCAACTTAGATGCCTGCGATGAGGAATGCATCGCTGCCGCTGAGCTAGCCGGTGCTCACGATTTTATCACCCGCCTCCCCGATGGCTACAACACCATGCTTACCAGCAACGGTGCCAACCTGTCCCAGGGGCAGCGGCAGCTGCTGGCCATTGCCCGGGCCGCGGTGGCTGATCCACCGGTGATGATTCTGGACGAGGCCACCTCCTCCATTGACACACGCACCGAGGCCATTGTCCAACAGGGTATGGACGCATTGATGACCGGACGGACGGTGTTCGTAATTGCCCACCGGTTGTCCACCGTTCAAAACTCCGACGTCATTATGGTGCTGGAACACGGCCATATTATTGAGCGGGGCAACCATGAGCAGCTTATCGCCGAGCAGGGCAAGTACTATCAACTCTATACCGGCGCCTTCGAGCTGGAGTAATCTACTCAATATAAAAAAGAGCCGCTGCGGAACAAGTTCCGCAGCGGCTCTCTAAATTTCTTTATTCCGACAGTAAGATTCTGTCGTTGTCTAAGTCCCGGCCAGTGCCCGCCTTAAAGCTATTTAGAAGGTCATTCACTGTCAGACCTGCTCGCTCCTGCCCTGCCACATCCAGCACAATCTTCCCATCGGCCATCATCAACGTGCGATTCCCCACCATTAATGCCTGGTTCATATTGTGGGTCACCATAAGACAGGTGATTTTATATTGGGCCACAATATCCTGTGTCAGCTTCAGTACCTTCGCCGCGGTCACCGGATCCAATGCAGCGGTGTGCTCATCCAGCAACAGCAGCTTTGGTGTCACCAAAGTGGCCATCAGTAGGGTGAGGGCCTGTCGCTGTCCCCCCGACAACAGCCCCACTGGGTGCCCCATCCGATCCTCCAGCCCCATGTCCAGTAGTTTGAGCCGTTGGGCAAAGAATTCCTTATCCCTTTTGTTGATTCGGCTAAAGGGCGCTTTCTTATTTGCCGAGCGCAAAAAGGCCAGAGCCAGGTTCTCCTCGATGGTCATATTGGGGGCCGTCCCCTTCAGCGGGTCCTGAAATAGCCGGCCAATGACCTGGCTGCGCTTATGCTCCGGTTGAAATGTGATGTCCTGTCCATCCAGGACTATGGAGCCTGTATCTACATAGAAACTGCCGGCAACGGCGTTGAGCATTGTGGATTTTCCTGCGCCGTTGGATCCGATCACGGTGGCAAAGTCCTCCGGCTTCAGGTGAAGGGACAACTTGGACAGTGCCGCCCTTTGATTGACGGTTCCGGGGTTAAAGGTCTTAGAGATATGGTTTAGATAAAGCATCTCACCGGTTCTCCTTCCCGCCCGCCGGCTGAATATGTTTGTGCCAGTTCAGCTTGCGCAGTTGAAATTGTCCCCAGCCCTTGATGGTGGGAAAAGCGATGGCCAACGCCACCAAAGCGGCGGTGATCAGCTTCAGGCAATCTACCGGCACCACCTTGGTAAACAACACCACCGCGTAAATAAACCGGTAAATGATAGAACCCACCATCACAGCAATGACTCCCTTGAGGATGGTACGGCGGCCCAACATACTCTCCCCAATGATCAGGCAGGCCAGGCCAATGACCACAATGCCAGTGCCCAGGTTGATGTCCACAGACCGCTGGGCCTGACCCACTACCGCACCGGATAGTGCGGTGAGGGCATTGGAGATACACAGCCCCACGGTGATAGTAATGGTTGGGTTGACGGAAGAGGCTCGAACCATATCCCGATTGTCGCCAGTGGCCCGGATGGACAGGCCCAGCCGGGTTCCTAAAAACAGGAACAGCACTGCTCCCGCCACAACGGTGATAGCCGCAGACAAGGCCAGATTAGACCACTGGCCCAAAAAGCCAAGTTGGCTGGCCAGGTTAAAAATGGACACATCCCGGTTGATGATCAGGCTAGCGTTAGACCGCCATCCCATCACCATCAGATTAACGGTGTATAGTCCAAAATTGGTCACGATACCCGCCAAAATAGAGGGCACCCCCAGCCGTGTCTGGAGAACAGCGGTGACGAACCCTGCACACCCTCCCGCCACCATAGCGGCCGGGATGGCTAGGAGGGGGTGGCCCAATCCAGTCAGGGTCACCGATACTGCCGCCCCCAGCACAAAGGCCCCATCCGTTGTCAAATCAGCGATATCCAAAATACGGTAGCTTAAAAACAGAGCCATAGCCACCAGAGCATATTGGAATCCAAGCTCTAGGGCAGTCTGGGTAATCAATAGCAAAAAAATCGCGCTCCTCTCAACGAGCCATCTCCCACCGGGGTGTCTGGAAATGGCATACCGGCTCTCAATCCTGAGTGGTCTGTACCTCTACTAGTTGCCCCATCTTCTCAAACACGGAGTAATCCAAATTGAGAGCCATGGCGGTCTCAGTGTTGACCGTAATAATGCCGCCATCCATCAAGTAGAAGTCTTCCATCCCCTCCATACCGGTGGTGATGGTCTCATAAGCCAATTCAGCGGTGCGTTCACCCAGCTTGGTATAATTGACACCGCAAGTGGCATAGGCCCCGTTGCGAACAAAGGAGTCGGCGCCGGTATAATGGGGAATACCTGCCTCAGCCAGGGCGGGCGCAATGGCCAGTTCCGCGGACATGATCTTGTTGTCAGTAGGGGTGAAAATAGCGTCCACTCCGGCAGCGGTGAGGGCAGCGGCCGCTGCGATGATCTCATCGTTGGTATTAGCAGTTTGCTCAATGTATGAGATGCCCTTGCCCTCCAGATATTCCTTTGCCTGGGCGATGGGGGTAATGGAGTTGACCTCGGACAAGGAGTACAGCAGGCCTATACTGTCCACCTGAGGATTTTGAGCCAGTATCATGTCCAGTATAAAGGTAGTATTTAGTGCATCGCTGGTACCGGTGACATAGTCGATGCCGGTGAGATTAGCGTCAGCAGGATCGGAAACTGCAGCATATACCACCGGGGTCTTGGTGTTCTGAGCCGATAGCGCTGCCACTTGCGCCGCAGAGGTGGCCACAGGGATAATCACGTCCACCCCATCAGCGATGGCCTGATCGCTGAGCTGGCGCAGAGTGGTTGGGTCATCCTGACCGGAAGTGATCTCATACTGAATGGTTACATTCTGCTCCTGTCCAATGGCCTCCAACCGGGCGGCCACGGCATTGGCGATCTCGTCCAGGGATGGATGGTTCGTCTGCTTGATGATGGCCACCTTGTAGGTAGCCGCTTCAGCAGACTGGGTAGGTATACCACTGGCTTCGGACCCCGGCTGGCTCTGTTGACTGGCCCGGTTGGTACAGGCAACCAGGGAGCAGGTCAGGACTAGTGCCAGACCTAAGGCGAAACATTTTTTGATAACGCTTTGCTTTTTCATGTTGCTTTCCTCCAAATATTTGATAGTGGCCTGGGCGGACAATCCATCAGAACATCCGGCACAATCTCCTAAAACAGGGCAAATAAAAAAGCTCTTGCCCCTAATGGGACAAAAGCTGCCGCTTCTGCGATACCACCCAAATTGACGTGATACACGTCCTCTCGATTACGCATACCATCATATGCGCCCCAATGGATAACGGGTGGGTGCCCGTCGGTCCCTACTTGGTTGCCCGTTCAGTCCGCCCTCTGAAGTCCATTCACCGGCCACGCCCCGCCCCGCTTCCACCATCCGGGACTCTCTTTTGGTTTGTTCTACCGATTACTTCTCTTCATCAACAGTTTTAACTATTTGATTGGGCTCTATTATATGCTTTTCTCTTCTGATTTGTCAACCCCCCCTGAAGCAAAATTTTCTCCATCTGCCATCTGTCCCTCTCTGATCCTTTACATGATGCTCACATTTCATCTCAATTCAAGCCCCATGTCTATGTAATTCACATGGGACAAGCAAGATTTGGTCAAGCTACGCATAGGTTCTCCTCATGGGGGTGAACACAATGCTGACTCTGCTGCGCAAAAAACAACTGAGGGATAGCCTGTTAGGGCTGGCTCTGATCCTCTCCACCGTTGCCCTGGTGGCTGCCCCCCAGGAATCCATTGACGGGGCTAAGGATGGGCTAGCTTTATGTTTCAATGTTATCGTCCCCTCCCTGTTCCCCTTCTTTGTATTGTCCTCCCTAGTGGTAGATCTGGGGTTGGCGGCCTATTTGGGGCGTGCCATGGAAGGGCTCATGCGCCCCCTTTTCCGGGTCAGCGGGAGCTGTGCCGCAGCGGTAGCCCTGGGCTTTATCGGAGGCTATCCCATCGGTGCTCGCACCACCCTTCAACTCTATCAGCAGGGTCTGTGTTCCAAGATAGAGGCCGAGCGGCTGCTCGCTTTTTGCAATAATTCCGGTCCTGCATTCATTTTTGGCGTGGTAGGGGCTGGAGTATTTGGAGACGGCAGGGTGGGCTTGCTGCTCTACATCACCCACGCTGTGGCCTCTATCCTTGTTGGCATACTCTTTCGCTTTTACGGCGGCAATCACAAAGAAGGAGTTTCCTCCAGGCAGCCCAAACCCATTGAGACGGTCACTCTCCCTGCAGCCTTCACCAGCTCTATTACCCGTGCTCTCCAAAGCACCCTGAATATTTGCGCTTTTGTCATATTTTTTGCCGTCTTTCTCCGCCTTTTGTCTGCCCACGGTGTCCTGTCCGCAGTAGCCGAAGGGCTATCTCTCATCGGCTTTCAGCCCGAGTGGGCTCGCCGTCTAGTCGCCGGACTTTTTGAAGTATCCTCCGGAGTATCTTCTCTACAGGGAAACAGCCAGTTGGTAGGACGAGTTTCCATGGCTGCCTTCATGCTGGGTTGGGCTGGACTATCTGTCCACTGTCAGGTTTTATCTTTCCTGGTGGATACCGGTCTATCTGCCCGTGTGTATCTGGCAGGCAAGCTGTGCCATGGCCTTGTGGCCGCCGCCCTCACCTATGGAATCACCCGGATCATCCCCCTATCCGCGCCCGTGGCAGACTATTTGGTGGAGCAAACCGAATCCATCGCCTCTCTAGACTTTTCCAGTGCCCTAGCCATTTCCAGTGTAGCAGCCTTTGGAGGCTGGTTATTCCTCACGGGAATCTGTTTGGTACTTTTACAAAAAAAAATATAGCAACTCTTCCCGGAATCATGTATACTAGTAGCTAAGAATATAATCCTTATTCACCTAACTAAAAAAGAGGGATAACCATGCTATTTACACGAAAGATTGACCCCCGATGCGCATATTGCAAACATGGTGAGGTCTTAGATGAACATCAAGTTATTTGCGCCAAAAAGGGGATTGTCTCCCCTTCTGGTTTCTGCCGCCGATTCAGTTACGAACCACTCAAGCGGATCCCTCCTAAGCCTATGGTTCCCCACTTCAATCAATTTACTGAGGCAGATTTTGATCTCTAAAGGATTATTCTGGATTGATGCCCTTAGATTTTATTTTAATAAAAAACTTTAAAAAGACTGACAGTCATGATGACTGTCAGTCTTTTTAAAAAGTTGGCACTACCTATTTTTCCGGGCCGTCGCCAGCCAAGTATTTTCGGCGCGAGTGAGCTTAACTGCCGTGTTCGGGATGGGAACGGGTGGACCCTCACCGCAATCAGCACCAACTGGGCAGACACAAACGATCTTATCGCAGTGTCATCTATATTTTAACTGGTTTTCCAGCTAAAATCAATATAAAATTGTGGGGCAACTTCCCCATTTTAATAAGAGGAAGTGATGGTGACCCGTACGAGAGTCGAACTCGTGTTTGCGGCGTGAGAGGCCGCCGTCTTAACCACTTGACCAACGGGCCGTCGTCGTTGAGCTCCATCCTCATCAGGTCTCCCCCCTGGGTGTCACACACCCAAGAGGGAGTGGTACACCTTCAGGGACTCGAACCCTGGACACCCTGATTAAGAGTCAGGTGCTCTACCAACTGAGCTAAAGGTGCTTGTCAGGGTCTGAGGCGCACCCTCAAAACTGAACAATGTAAACTTGGCAAGCAGCCTGCATTCCTCTGATTGAGGTCAAGCCCTCGGCTTATTAGTATCGGTCAGCTCAACGCCTCACGGCGCTTACACCTCCGACCTATCAACGACATAGTCTACGTCGAGCCTTACTCCATAAAGGATGAGAGATCTAATCTTAGGGAGA
>CAKNZJ010000061.1 GCA_932222125.1 uncultured Clostridia bacterium
GCTATCTCCGGGTTCGATTGGAATTTCTCCGCTATCCACACCTCATCGCCACCCTTTTCAACGGATGTGCGTTCGGTCCTCCACGGGATTTTACTCCCGCTTCAACCTGGACATGGATAGGTCACCCGGTTTCGGGTCTGCCCGTGCTGACTGCACCGCCCTCTTCAGACTCGCTCTCGCTGCGGCTCCATGGCTGTACCATTTAGCCTCGCCAGCACCGGCAACTCGCCGGACCGTTCTACAAAAAGTACGCGGTCCCACTCTTGACGTGGTCCCACAGTTTGTAAACGCAGGGTTTCAGGTTCTCTTTCACTCCCCTCCCGGGGTCCTTTTCACCTTTCCTTCACAGTACTATGCGCTATCGGTCACTGAGTAGTGTTTAGCCTTGGGGGGTGGTCCCCCCGACTTCCCGCAAGGTTCCACGTGTCTCGCGGTACTCTGGATCCTGCTGCCGCCTCCCACCTTCGCATACGGGGCCCTCACCCTCTCTGGCCGGCCTTCCCAGGCCGTTCTGCTGATGTTATGGCTGGCTTTCATGCAGTCCGTAACCCCGGTGTGCACGCACACCGGTTTGGGCTCGCCCGGTTTCGCTCGCCGCTACTCCCGGGTTCGATGTTTCTTTCTCTTCCTCCGGCTACTTAGATGTTTCAGTTCGCCGGGTCTCCCTCCATGCGTTATGGATTGGCGCATGGATGCTGGAGGTCTGCTCCAGCGGGTCTCCCCATTCAGAGATCCACGGATCGATGGGTATGTGCCCCTCCCCGTGGCTTATCGCAGCTTATCACGTCTTTCATCGGCTCTCAGTGCCAAGGCATCCACCCTGCGCTCTTTCTTACTTGACCAGATGACTTTCGCCTGCGGGTGCCGGCTACTCATCTAGGATCCATAGCGTTGGATCCCTGGTATCGTTCGTTCTCTCGTACCTCTCGGTACGTCAAACATCTCTCGATGTTCGCTTTTGGCCTGATATGGCGCAAGGATACACCATACCAGTCTCGGATGTCTTGATATCTCCTCCTCTCCTATCTGTCGATAGAAAAGGAAGTCTATTAAGATTCTTTCAATATGTGGTTTTCAAGGTACGTATGTAAAAGAAGATGACCTCTTTTACCGCATGAGGCATAATACTCATGCAATGGGCTTAAGTGGACTCGAA
>CAKNZJ010000062.1 GCA_932222125.1 uncultured Clostridia bacterium
ATCGCTTTTATTCACGACGCCAACACCGAAGCGCAAAAGGCGGAGCTGTTCGCCAAGGTACGCCGGGGGCAGGTGCGGGTACTGATCGGAAGCACCCAGAAAATGGGAGCTGGCACCAACGTCCAGGACCGCATTGTGGCGTCTCATGACCTGGATTGCCCATGGAGGCCCGCTGATTTGGAGCAAAGAGCCGGTCGGTCGCTGCGCCAGGGCAACATGAACAAATCGGTCAAAATGTTCAAGTACGTCACCAAGGGTACCTTTGACGCTTATAACTGGGGTCTGGTGGAGAACAAGCAGAAATTCATCGGTCAGATTATGACCAGCAAATCCCCCGCCCGGTCCGCTGAGGATGTGGACGCCACCGCCCTCTCCTATGCCGAGGTCAAGGCCCTGGCTACCGGGGACGACCGTATCCGGGAGAAGATGGAGCTGGATGTGCAGGTGGCGAAGCTGAAAATGCTGAAATCCAACCACACCGCCATGCAGTATGAAATGCAGAACAAAACGCTGAAATACTATCCGCAGAAAATCGCGGAAACGAAGCTGTTTATTGAGGCGCTGGGGAAGGATTTGCCCATTGTCCAGGCCCATCCGGTGAAGGACGACGCTTTTTCCATGACCGTCATGGGCCAGACCTTCACTGAGCGCAAGGAGGCGGGCGAGGCCATTATCAAGGCGTGTCTGCTCATGCCCGACCCGGAGAAGCCCCTCGACCTGGGCGAATACCGGGGCTTTCCCATGCAGCTTCATTGTACCGGCTCCAAGTTCAAGATTACGATGAAGCAGCATTTGACCTATACGGCGGAGCTGGCCGATGATCCGGTGGGCAATGTCACCCGTATCAACAACGCCTTGGAGGGTATGGCCGAAAAGATCAAGGGGCATGAGAACCATCTGGAGAGACTGGAAAAGGAGCTGGTGAACGCCAGGGAAGAATCTGAGCGGCCATTTCCCAAGGAAAATGAGCTGGCGGAGAAGTCCGCCCGCCTGACCCAGCTCAACCGGGAGCTGGAGAAACCCAAGACCAAGGTAGTGGAGAAATCCAAGGACAGCGAGGGTGAAGCGGATTTGGAGGGCGGCGAGGTCCCCGCGCCGGGGCCGCCCGCGCTTACCGTGTTGAGTGGAGATAAACCGTCTATCCGTCAGGCAATCCGGGACTTTAACCCACCCGCTCCGGTGGCCTCCGGCACGGAAAAAAGCCAGCGGAGGGAGGAAACATTGTGAGAAAGAACGAGGGCCGGACGGTGGGCCTTTACACAAAGGTGTCCCCGGAGGAAAAGGAGGTGATTGACCGGAAAATGG
>CAKNZJ010000063.1 GCA_932222125.1 uncultured Clostridia bacterium
GACCGGGCAACAGGCAGCGCCAATACGCTTTCCTTCTCCGCCAGCGGTGAGGGCAAAGACGGCGTGTACGGCTCGGAGCAGGGGAACTATGTCGCCACCGCCGTTTTGGACGGCAGTCTGACCGTTCGCGTCTATGATGTGGCCTCCGGCAAATTGGTTGCCACCGAAGTGATTGAAGACTCCGATTCCACATATTTCAATCGCATCCCCAGGATTTACCTTTTAGATGAGGCCAAAACCGCTGTAGTCGTTCTTGGAGGCAGTATCAGCGAAATTGATACGCTGGTATCCACATTTGAGTTTGGAGCATAACATGGAGATCACATTTGAAAGCGTATCGAAGCAATACAAAAGCAAGTGTGCGCTGAAAAACTTTACCGCCACATTGAACGAGGGCGTGTACGGCCTGCTGGGCGAAAATGGGGCCGGGAAAACCACGCTTATCAATACCTTTGTTGGTATCCTGCGCGGGGACAGCGGCACGATCCGGGTGGACGGCCAGGATGTGAGGACGTTGGGCAAAGTGTTCCTGTCCCAAATCGGCTATATGCCGCAGTATCCTATCTTCTACCGGGATTTTACCGTCAAGGATTTTCTGCTCTATATGTGCGCGCTGAAAGACATTCCCACCCATAAAGCGCAGAATCGGGTCCCGGAGCTGCTTTCCACGGTAAATCTGACGGACGCGCAGGACAAGAAAATCGGCGCGCTCTCCGGCGGTATGCGCCAGCGTGTCGGTATTGTGCAGGCCATGCTGTCCGACCCGAAGATTTTGATTCTGGATGAGCCTACCGCCGGTCTTGACCCCAGTGAACGGATACGGTTCCGGAATCTGATCTCCCGGTTTGCCCAGGGCCGGACAATCCTGCTGGCAACCCACATCGTTTCAGACGTTGAGTGCATCGCGCGGGAAATCCTGCTGCTGAAACAGGGGACGCTTCTTATGCAGGGAACGCCCGCCGCGCTGGAACGGAACATTGAGGGTAAGGTATGGAATGTGACCGTCGGGGCCGAGAATGCCGCGTTGCTGACCGATCTCTACTGCGTCAGCAACATGAAGCAGGTGGACGGACAGTTTGCCCTCCGCGTGGTTGAGGATGGCTGCCCAATCAAGACCGCACAGCTTGTCCAGCCCAACTTAGAGGATGTCTTCTTATACTATTGCAGAGGAAAACGCCATGATACGTCTGATTCGATATGAATTGATCAAGCAGTTCTGTAAACGCTCCATCCTGACGCTCTTTGTGGTGTTCAGCCTCGCCAACCTGTTCAAAATCTATGGCGAATACAA
>CAKNZJ010000064.1 GCA_932222125.1 uncultured Clostridia bacterium
ACACGGACGCGCAGCCCCTCCATGGGGAGGCCCTTGTAGCCAACGAGGTAGTAGTCCTCTCCGTTGTGTTCCACGGTGGTTCGGGTCCAGTAGGGGACATCGTGGTATTCGTCCGTCACCAGGGCCTCAATGTTGCTGCAACAATCATAGTAGTGGCCCTTCGCCGTCCAGTACTTCCCAGCGGTCCCCTTCCGCAGACGGCTGACCTCCGTGATGGGCCGGGTCAGATAGGAAATGTACTCCTGCACGTCCGCCAGTTGGTCCGTGATGCGCCGCAGTTCCTCCCAAAGAAGAATCTGCTCACCATCGGTACGATCCATGTCGAGTCCGCTCAGATCGTCATAGTCCGTGTAGGTAGAAAATTTGAGAAACTGTATAATGCTCCGGTTCAGCTTTACAGCCTCCGAAAGCGCCGCCTGTAAATCAGCCATACCGTACTTCCTCCTATAAGTGTTCTTTCAAAATCTGCTGGACGGACTGGATATGCGCCAGCCACTTCTCACGGTCGCTGTCCTCAAACCACGATTGATACAGTTCATGTTCCGGGTTCTGCACCTTCCGCAGTTCACCCAAGAGAATTTCCAATTCGGCGTTCGTGACAGCAATCTCTTTGATGTGGTGGTCCACCGGGGCGTAGTTTTTACCAACGTACTCGGTGACGATCAACTCCCCGGTGCGATAGTAGTCGGCAAGGCACTCTGCGATCAGGAGCGCCCCATGAGTGAAGTTCTGCGGAAAGCTGATGCCAAAATAAAAAACCAGCGTCTCCGCAGAACAGCCCCGATTGGCTTTTCTGATTTCCTCCATAATCTCAGCCGTGATTACATCAATAGCCTCCGCCACGTTGAAGGTGGCAAAGTTCGCTGCCTTTAGCTTTGTAGCTGCGATTGTTCCCAGCAGGTCCAAGCCGTAGTCGCTTTCTCGCTCTGTAATGCCCCAAGAACCCATTTTTAACCTCCTGTCTCAGTTCCCAAAAATTTGTCCTTTAAGTGCAGCCCTGGTTTTTCACCCCCTCCCGCAGACCCCGTTTGAGGGCCGTTTTTAGTGGAAAAAGAATAAGGACAAACCAGCCAACCCGTTGCAACGCAAGGGTTTTCCGATTTGTCCTTATTATGCCATAAGGGCACACCTTCGCGACCCATGCTCTGGCATCAGGCGTGGATGTAAAAACCTTGTCAGGCATCCTCGGTCACACCAGAGCGGCGTTCACGCTGGACACCTATACCCACACCACCGGCGATATGCAGAAGCGTGCCTCGGAAGTAGTAGGAGATTTCCTGACAGACATTTTCGGAGAGGAGTTGAGACCGTGGGAAGAAAGCGCAAAAGCGGCGAGGGCACAGTCCGACTGAGAAAGGACGGGCGCTGGGAGGGGCGAGTGGTCGTCGGTTACGATGACAAGGGTCTGCCCAAAACGAAGAATGTGCTGGCCAAGACCAAGGCGGAGTGCGTTGAGAAGTTGAATGTACTGAAAAGCTCCGCAACTCCTGCGACCGCCGTCAAGGTCAGAGCAGATATGCCCTTCGGTGAGTGGATGGAGTTCTGGTACGAAAATCACTGCAAGCCCATCGTCCGTCCAAACACCCAGCGAGGCTATGAGGATTTTATTCGGCTGTACATCCGACCAAAGCTGGGCTGCGTTCCGCTGAACAAGCTGACTGCAAATGACCTCCAGCAGTTCATAAACTGGATGAGAAAGGATGGGCGGAGTGAGCATCGGGAGTCCAGAGGTGAGGGGCTCTCAAGCAATACAATACGGCACTGCTATGGTATTTGCCGCAGGGCCTTGGAAAAAGCTGTCTCTGAAAAATTGATCCTACAAAACCCGGCAAAGGAATGTAAACTCCCACCGGCCAAGCCGAAAGAGTTGGCGATACTCAGTCGGGAGGAACTGCAAAAGCTTCTCATCCAAGCAAGGGCCGAGGGATACTATGAGGTGTTCCTGCTGGAACTGACCACCGGGCTCCGGGTAGGGGAACTGATGGCACTCCAGTGGGAGGACCTGAATCTTAAAACTGGGGAACTGCGGATCGAGCGGCAAGTCTGCCAGATCAAAGGCGAACTGCTGATACAACCGCCCAAGACCAAGGCATCCATTCGAACGGTGATTTTGCCTCCACCTGTTGTCACAGCACTGAACGAGTATAAGCAAACGGTTTTCTCACAGTGGATGTTTCCTTCACCTAAAAAAGAGGACGCTCCAGTTGCCCCTTCCGTTGTCAGCCACCGGCTGGCCAAGATCCTGAAGCACGCTGGATGTAAAAAAGTGCGATTCCACGACCTGCGTCATGTTTTCGCCACCAACGCTCTGGAGCATGGTATGGATGTAAAGACCCTGTCCACCATCATCGGGCATACCTCCAGCGCCACAACCCTGAACATCTACGCCCATGTCACAAGCGATATGCAGAGGCAAGCCGCCGTCAAAATTGACCAGGGTATCGGAAAAGCAGAAGCGACAGAATCTGCACCGGTAGCAAAATCCATGCCCACGATGACTGATTTTCAGCCCACCAGGAAACGGAGACGCCGATGGGGAACAGGGTCACTCAGTCAGAGCAAAAGCGGTCGATGGACTGGGCGGTGTGCGATTACATGGCCGGATGGGAAACTGAAAACACGAAGTGTCCATGCCGACACGGAGGAGGAGTGCGAAAGGTTGCTGGCGATAATGATAGCTGAGATGCGAGCGGAAGTAGCCGCCAAAAGGGAGCGGCTGAGTGCAGAGGACAAGGCAAGTTGAGATCTGCGGCCCACCAGGATATTCCTGGTGGGCCGGTTTTCTCTGTCTGTGGGCAAATATGTGGTCAGAGAGTGAATACTCATAATGGATAGACAAAAAAGTTGCGGAAATGACAGACTTCAGGTGGTTATGAGAGCCTTTCACAGGTATAAATATGATAAGTCCTATGGAGTACTGCTTGCGCTGATACCTACAATGATAAGCAGATTTCTTAAAGCCCTGTCGACTGTGTAATCCGCCCGATTTTCACCTCTGTATTTCTCCGTTTTAGAT
>CAKNZJ010000065.1 GCA_932222125.1 uncultured Clostridia bacterium
CCCCCCGCTTCCAAGGGCGACTATGCCTTTGTACTGCATATGCTTTCCAGCCTGGATGCGGAAAACGGTCGCATGGCGGTGGTACTCCCCCACGGCGTGCTGTTTCGCGGAGCCAGTGAAGGAAAAATCCGCCGCCAGCTTGTGGAGATGAACCTTTTGGACGCTGTGATTGGCCTGCCAGCGAACCTGTTCTATGGTACCGGGATACCCGCTTGTATCCTGGTGTTCAAGAAGAACCGCGCCCGGCGGGATGTACTGTTCATTGATGCTTCGGGTGATGGGAACTTCGAGAAAGGGAAAAACCAGAATATTCTCCGAGATAGCGACATCGCCCGGATCGTCAGCACCTATGAGGCCAGAGAGACGATGAACAAGTACAGCTATCAGGCCAGTTTTGATGAAATAAAGGAGAACGACTTCAACTTGAA
The DNA here is from genome assembly GCA_932222125.1 of uncultured Clostridia bacterium. Lineage (GTDB taxonomy): Bacteria > Bacillota > Clostridia > Oscillospirales > Oscillospiraceae > Enterenecus. The sequence continues at coordinate 429 of CAKNZJ010000065.1, forward strand.
TATCCCTCGGTATGTGGATACTTTTGAGGAAGAAGACCTAGTGGATATCGATGAGGTAAAGCAGAACATTGCCAACATCGAGGCGGAGCTGGCGCAGGTACAGGCACAGATGAAAAAATATTTAGAAGAATTAGGGCTATAAAAAGGAGAATATAAAATATGGCTATTATCCCTGAACAATTTATGAATGCAGTTGTTGCAATTGGAAACAACCAATTTGATGCCAACGGTAATAGATCTTGGATTGGTAGTGGTTTTATTGTATGCCGAAAAGAGCGGCAAAACAGCAGTCTTTTAACCTATTACATAGTAACAAACAAGCATGTGATTGTAAATCTGCGTCAGTTTTATTTGCGCTTTAATTCGCTCTGCGGTGACTTTATTAAAGACTATGGTGACACGATATCTGGATGAACAGTGCCAAACCATTTTTTGCGAGATTATTTCGGAAACCTACCCAGTATTTCAAAAATATGGAGTACCGATGCCTGCGTTGCGAATTCGGAACATGGAGACTAGGTGGGGATCATGTCTAGCAAAAAAAGGAATCATTACATTAAATAAACGTTTACTTGAAGCGCCGAGAAACTGTATCGAATATGTGGTGATGCATGAATTCTGCCATTTTGTCCATCCGAATCACTCAAAACACTTTTATGGTTTCCTGGCAACTCTGATGCCCGATTGGAGAGAACGAAAGAAAACTTTAGATAAAAGTGCAGTGTACTGGGTATAGTTCAGCAGTCATGAACAGAAAACGTGCCGTTTTAGACAAATTTTGCCTTGACAAGATCTTCTGCCAGAGTTATACTAAGAAATACAGCGGTTTAATTGGATAATATTATTTTACTTTTGTACCATCATTAACAGGCTTTCTCGAAAGGGATTGGAAATCATTTATAGGCTTTTCGCTGTACCCCAGGCACGTTTGTGTGTCTGGGGTAAAAGTAAATGACCGTCCAATCAGATACTTTTCGGGGAAGCCTGTCATGATTTCAGTTTGAGGGAGCGGGCCAAGAAAAGGAACACGACACAGCGCCGAGCAGGGTTGCCTGTCAGGAACCGGATTGGGTAGAACGGCAAGTGCCAGCGGAGGCCACAAAGGCAAACTTCCCGGTGAATTCACCAAAAAGTGAGGTCGGTAGACACAGAGGCAAGCAACTGACCGGAAATATATCCCAGCCAAATAATGCGTTGAGAGGGAAAGACAGGGTGTCAAACACGACACCCTTGATGGATAGAATTCAGCAAATACTGGGTAAAAAGGCGGGATAGGGTGTTATGTATGACACCCTATTGGCCACTGTGCCGTTCCGGGAACATGGCCCGCGGAAGATCTTGCTGACAGACATTACTTACCTGACGTATGGCTCTGGGCAGCGCGCCTACATGGTAACAATCCTGGATGCTTACACCAAACAGCTGCTGGCCTATGAAGTGAGCCAGTCTCTAAAAATCGACTTTGTCCTCAACGCAGTGAATCGGCTGATCAAAATCCATGGTGTTTCTCTACAGGCAGAAACTCTGATCAACAGCGACCAGGGTTCCCACTACACCAGCTTGAAATTTATTCAAATCATCCGGGACAATCATCTGCGCCAGTCCATGTCCAGAAAAGCCAACTGCTGGGACAACGCACCCCAGGAAAGCTTTTTCGGGCATATGAAGGATGAGTTGGACTTGGCCGCCTGCGGCGATTACAACGACCTCCTTGCCCGCATAGACGATTGGGCAGACTATTACAACAACGACCGTTACCAATGGAATCTGGCACTCCTGTCCCCGAACGAATATGCACGTTACCTGGAATCTGGAGTTTACCCTTTGAAGAAATCCGCCCCTGATGATCCCTTTGCGAAACCGTCTTTGTTCGCATAATGACACCCTATTATTGTCCTTGACTTGGGGGACAGTTTAGTTCAAAATAGGAGTTCTAAGACGCTCAATGCGTATCAGTGTACACATTGGGCTTTTTTCTTAGGCGAGCAGTGCATATATCGGTATGCATCGCAACGGCATCAAACTGTCTGCCGATTCATCTGGATATGGGCAAGTGGTTCCAGTATAATGTGGGCTACTACACAACAGGAGAAACCGCAAAATGGAAGTAAAATTTCTCTTTAACAGAACTGCCGTGGAACGGCGGGGCTACACGCTGGAGGAGGTGCGGCAAACCATAAAAAATCTGTTTGCTGTCCACGATCTCCCCTGTGTGTCTGAGGGCAGTGTTCTGACCTTTAAGGACAAAGGACATGGCGATGACTTCGCTGTCATGTGGGACATCATCCTGTCCCTGCTGGGGGCCGACTGGTTCCTGGACTGTGCTGCTTTCTGCGTCTGGCAAGACGAGGATGGTGAGGAGGATGTGCTTGCCCAGGCGGGGCAGATAACGGGTTCCGTTCGACAATAGCCTGTTGAAAGCAGCGGGCTTCGCCCGCCAAATTTCAATCATCCTACCGCTTGGGAAAAGCCCCGCCGCTGGCGGGGCCAAGACCCTCGCCGCCCAGGGGCGGCGAGGGCGCAAGCATCGCGTTTTGATGTCAAAACGCCACTTGCAGGGGAAATCCCCTGCCCCCTATGCCGCCTGCAGGCGGTAACCTTTTGGCAATGCTGCCGAAAGGTGTGGAGTGAACATTTTGACAATGTTGTCGGAAGGTACCTTCGAGCACCATCGCTTTTGACAATATTGTCAGAAGCGATCTTTTGGATTTTTGGCACGATTGCCGGAAGTCCACTGTTCTACGAACCGGGTTCGGCAATGTTGCCAAACCCGGTTTACTGTTCCCTGTACCGGAAAAAGTAAGGTTTGGCAACATTGCCAGACCTTACTCTGCATCATCAAAATACCGCTTCCGGCAACACTGCCGAAAGCGAGAAGGGAGTGAAGAGTACGAACAAACAATCACATCGCACCTGTGTCCGCATGAGCGTCAAGGATTATGAGCTGCTGAAGGATAAAAGCGCGGCCGCCGGTCTGTCCGCCAACGCATGGCTGATGGAACAGATGAAAACCAACCGCCCCATCCTTCACCGTGAGGAAGAAACCTGGGGGGTTGTCCGCTTCATGGATGAAGCTGGCCGTGAGATCAACGCTATCGCCCGCAATTTCAACAGCGGCTATGGCACAGCGGAACAGCTTCGCCACGCTGTCCGTCTTTTGAGTACTGTGTATGAACGGTTCTATGCGCTGAGGAAGAAGGGATATCTCCATGTGGCATAATCAAAAAAACCGGAAAGTTCGTGGCTCCACACGGGACTACAGCAGGAACCTATCTGTTCGTATGACGGAGAAACAGTATCAACGGCTTCAACAGTACATGGGAATGACCAGACTGGGTAGCACAGCCTACTTTTGCCGTCTGATTCGGGGAGATGGTTTCAGGGGCCGTTCACCGGAGCTGAACCATGCCCTGCACGCCAGCGTCAACATGATCTATTCCAACGTGCGGCAGATCACCCGCCATCGGTACGCAAAGGATCTGGACGCCGAAACCGTGGCAAAGCTGGATTTTTTGATGGATAAGCTCTGCGAGGAGGTCTATCTTTTGGCCGCCCAGAAGTAGTCCAAATCGGGTTTTGTGAATTCACAAAATCCGATTCCGAGCAGAAGTCTATACTATAACCATCATTGCAAACCGCTTTGGACGAATTCATCAAAAGCGGTATTCTCTGCCCTGATCTGGTTGAGGATACCACTTGCACATTGAAAGGAGCGCAAATGGCAATATTCCGTGTCGAGAAAACTACAAATTACACAGTCATGTCACACCATCACCTGCGGGACAAATCGCTCTCCTTGAAAGCCAAGGGCCTGCTGTCGCAAATCCTCTCGCTACCGGAAGAATGGGACTACACCCTGCAAGGGCTGGCCTGTATCAACCGGGAGCAGCTTGACGCCATCCGTCAGGCTGTTCATGAGCTGGAGCGGGCCGGGTATATTGTGCGGACAAGGGAGCGAGATAGTCAAGGACGGCTATGCGGATCGGAGTACAACATCTACGAACAGCCACAGCCGCCGTCTGATTCCCCGGTGTTGGAATAACCGGCATCGGGAAAACCGTTGCCGGATTATCCAACGCCGGAAAAACCTACGTAGGCAAATCCAACGCAATTAAATAAAGATAGAAAATAAAAAGACTTATCAATTACTGAATTCTTTCCCTTCCCCTACCCCTCCCCTTGAACGGGCGGCAAAGCCGCCGGAAAGGAATGGAAGGGAAATGGAGAACGGCAGAAACCATTGGGGACGCTTCCCTGAAAAATCCTTCCTGGAAAACTGTTCGCCGATTGTGTTCGACTTCTCCCATCTTCTGTGGTATGGTTCGGTTTGCGAAAACCCCACCATATCACGAAACGGAGGAATCGAGCATGAAAAGCAGAAAACCCCTGTCCCTGCTTCTTGCGGTCACCATGGCTGCGGTCCTGCTGGCCACCCCCGCCCAGGCGGCGGAACAGCAGCCCCAGACGCCTGCCCCCTACGCCATCAGCGCGGATCACTGGAGCCGGGAGGACTTCTCCCAGGAGGCCAGCCCGGAGGTGTTCACCGGCGTGTACAGCCGGGAGCTGTACAACGCCATCCGCCAGACCATGGTGGACGGGACCAGCGGCACCGCCCCCGCCTACACACAGGTGTCCAAGGAGGACTACAGCGCGGTGAAAAAGCTGATCGGGCGCATGGAAGGGGTGCTGCGTTACGAACATCATGTGCCACAGAACTTCACCGACTACTGGCGGTACTTGGACTACTTCGCCGTGTCCGCCGAAATGCCGGAGAATTATCAAGCGCCCTTGGACTTCGTCCAGCCGGTCATCGAGGGCACGGCGGAGATGACGGACCGGGAGCGGGTGGAAGCCTTCAACGACTACATCCGCACCCTGCTGGCCTACCAAAAGGGAAAAACAGCCGGCATCACCCAGACCTTCGCCCCCCACGCCGGGGAGCTGAAAGCGGCCTGCGGGTCCTACGCCAGAGCGTTGAAGTTCCTCTGCGCCGCGGCGGACATCCCATGCTTCACCGTCAGCAGTAAGACCCACACTTGGAACCTCGTGTATGTGGATGGTCAATGGCTCCATGTGGATGTGTCCGCCAACGACCTCTCCGGCAGGAACGGGGTACTGCTGGTGGAAAGCTACCAGACCGGGAAGGATCAGGCTCCGGAAGCCACCGCCTTCCTCAAGGAACTATTCGTACCCGGATCAACGAAATAAGCAAGATACATCCTTCACGCTGGCAGGCCGGAAAACGGCCTGCCGCTTTTTTGTTCTCAAACAGATCGCAACAGAAAGGAGTTTTCATGAAACACAAGCCTTTTACCCGTTTTCTCTCCCTGTTGTTGGTGGTGGCTACGCTGGCCAGCCTGTTCACCCTGCCCGCCAGCGCCGCCTCGCTGAACGGCAGCGGCACCGTCAACATCCAGTACCTGGGCCGCCATGAGTACCTGTCCAAAAGCACGGGCGGCAGCCTGAGCGGCAGCAGTTGGAGCTACACCAGCAACGATGGCCTCACCGGCACCGCCTACTGCGTCAACTGGGGCCTGTCGGCGGTCTCGCCCAACAAGGCCCTGACCCTGCAGGAGTACAACCGGAACCCCCAGACCATGGGCGTGTTCGCCAACGGCTACCCCATGCGCACCCTGGAGCAGTTCAAGGAGCTGCATCCCGATGACGTGCGGGGCATCGCCAGTCTGACGGAGGACGAGTACAAATACGCCACCCAGGTGGCGGTCTGGGCCTCCTGCGGCCAGCTCTCCGTCCCCGGTACATCCTTCACCGCTGGCCGGGCCGC
>CAKNZJ010000066.1 GCA_932222125.1 uncultured Clostridia bacterium
ATGCTCATGAACTACGGGTATGACTCCCTCAACTGCTTCACGCTCATCCTCTGCGGGGAGCCGCACCTGAACAGCACCCTGAAGAAGCCCGTCCATGAGGCCCTGCGCCAAAGGATCACCGTGCATTACAACTTTTCCGGACTCTCGGATTCGGAGGTGGCCCAGTACGTGCTCCACAAGATCGCCTGTGCCGGAGGGGCCTCCTCCATCATCGACCAGGCAGCGCTTTCCGCCGTCCACAGCCATTCCCAGGGGAGCCCCCGCCTGGTGGACAACCTGATGACCGATGCACTGACGCTTGGCGCGCAGATGGAGAAGAAGGTGATCGATATGGATGTCATCCTGGCTTCCGTCAGCAGCCAGAATCTCGGATAGGGGGCATGGAACATGGATTATACCTGTATCTTAAAAAGTGGCTCCCGCAGGGAGATCTGGACAGGAGAGCTCATCCTGCTGGTAGTGGGAAACGGATGGTATGAAGCTGAGATCAATGGACGCGGGACTTACTTCCACATCCTCGCCGGACAGCATAAATATGGCAACTACCTGTGCATCCCCAACCACGATATAGGCTGCGAGCTCTCCGATTTCTCCGATATCTTCTGGAATGAAGAAAAGATCGGTTCCCTGATGCGGAAGGTGGATGCGGTGACTGTCGCCACCGGACTGGTCCATCTGCCTGCCATGGCTGCCGTACAGCTGAAAAACTAAATACTTCGTATGGCTGTGGATCCCATAATGGGATCCATGGCCTTTTATGTTTCAGGGAGAAATCCATGCTGACAACAGTGCGCCGCATTTGCGGCAGGATCATGCATTCACAGACGGCACTGCGCAGTCAATGGGATAAGGGTTGGAAAAATAATTCGCAGTTTGTGTCTCCCTCAATTTGCCGTCCGACATCATGGATACCTCCTGTTTCCTAAATTTGGGCAGAAAAAAGTACCAAACGTTTTCGTCTGATACTTATTTTTTCTGCTATATTCTTTTCTTGTTTCTGATTACATCGTCTGCACCGG
>CAKNZJ010000067.1 GCA_932222125.1 uncultured Clostridia bacterium
GGAGCAAAGGGGAGAACAGCCAGTCCCTCCAGATGGCGGAGCGGGCGCTGATGACACCGGATGAGCTGAAGTCCATCCCCAAGGGGGAGTTTGTGGTGATGAAAACCGGGTCCCACCCCATGCGGACCAGGCTGCGGCTGTTCCTGGACTGGGGCATCACCTTCGGGGAACCCTATCAGATGCCGGAGCATGGCCAGCGGAAGGTGTATTACGCTGGACGGCAGGAACTGGAGCAGGAAATCCAAAACAGGTTTTTATTAGCGCCCCCGGAGGAAGAAAAAGTCCGTCCCCCGCGGGAGGGACGGACTGGGCAGAAGGATGACAGATGCCACTGGCAGGAGAAACAGGAGGGCCAGCCGCTGGCAATCATCCCTGATTCTATGAAAAAGCAGGATGGGCCGCCGCCAGACCCATCCGGGGGGTGATGCCTTGACCTATTACGATGATATCTACGACAACCGGGATCTGAACGGCCGGGAAAAGGCGGTGTACCGTTTCCTCAAAGACCACGCCAATAAGGATGGTACCTGCTGGCCGGGGATCAACACCATCGCCGCCGGGGTGAGCCTGTCCCGCTCGACGGTAAAGCGGGCACTGGATGGGTTGGTGAAGCTGGGGCTGGTAGAGAAAACGCACCGCTGGCGGGAAAACGGAAGCCTGTCTTCAAATCTCTACCGGGTCAAATAAATGCGAAGCTCAGCCATAGTGGACCTAGGGAATTGCTTTGAAGGTTTCCCTGCTCATCATTTCAAGCTAATGAAACTGGGGTCGAAACCTCCTGGCAGTTTCCGGCCCCAAACGATCCGCCGCAATGTCACGATTCCCAAGACCACAGACACACAGGGTCTTCCCAAAATACGGCTTCAAAAAAGGCTGAATCTGGTTGGTCAGGCAGGCGCACACCTCCTCAAAATTGACCATCTGATTCAATGGCCCCGTTTCCAAAGTGATGTACTGACCGCATGGCGGTCCAGAGCCGCAGCAATGTCTTTGGAGCGGATATGGTACTGGCTCACAGGCACACCATGGGAAACGATATCCTTTACTTCCATCCCCGGTCACCTCCAGAAGCCGATAAATTCTGTCCCCGCCTCTTCTGTCAGCGTGATCATATGCTCCGGAGAGCTTTCCAGCTCCCTGTCCTCCACCCCCAGCGCATACAGGAGCAGGCCAAGGGCGTCGTTCAATCCGGCCTGCTCTTGGGCATTATAGCCCAGAGCGTACCCCGGCTGGTGCTCCCAAATTGCGTTCATCAGCTCGGTCTTCCGGATCAGGCCGGTGGTAAGTAAGGCCGGGCGGAGTCTCAGAAGCTCCCAGATGGCTACGCAGGCAGTTTCCTTCAAAAAGTATCTGTACCCCATCTCGCCTTCGGCATCCAATTTTCGGCCTACCTCCCACAGCCCTTCCGACAGATCCCCATCCCAGATTGGATAGCACACCGCCAGCACCTCCACGCACTGCTCTGTCTCTATCCAGTAGATCCCGTTATCCAGCGGACGGTGGCGGAGGGTATGTCCCCAAGGGGTGAGGAATGGTACAGGGTATGCCCCAAAATAGTCCGGGCGCAGCTCCGCCCCATACAGCGCGGCCTCGCGCAGGGATTTGCCCTCGGGCATAGGGAGGCCGCGTGCCGTTTGATATCGCAGGATCTCGTACTCCACCACCGTCCAGGCACCATCCTCCGCTTCCAAGGGGTAGAGCAGAACTGGGACATCCTTCAGCCTGCGGCCTATGGCGCGGGCCTCCTGGGTAATGGGCGCGCCCTCCAATACGGCATAATACTCCCCTCCCTCCTCAATGGTGGTTAGGATGCTCAAGTAATACACGCCGGGGCATTCCTCCTCCCAGTGGTATATCTCACCCAGTTCGTGAGCCAGCAGGTCAAGCGTCTCTTTATTCATTTGCTTCCCTCCAGGTATAGTGATAAATCACTATACCATATATCTAAATGTTAGTGAAGGGTCACTAATACGGAAAGCCCAAATATTTTATCATAGTGACAAATCACTTTTAGGAGGGTTTGCCTATGAATACTCGTGAGGCGATAGCCGCCCGCATTCTGGCGCTGTGCAAGGAGCGCGGCATCACGCCTAATGGCCTGAGCAATATCTCTGCGGTGCCCCAAGCAACGATCAAAAGTATTTTGAACGGCGAGAGTCAGAATCCCGGAACCGTTACGATCAAGAAATTATGCGATGGCTTTGAAATCACGCTGGGAGAGTTCTTCTCTACGCCAGAGTTTGACGCACTGGAGCAGGAGATCAGTTAAACCGCAGACGTAAAAATCGACCCCACACATTTTTTGTGGGGTCGATTTCCTTTTCTACCTATAGTATCGCAAAAGATTATTTTCCATAACAATCAACACAGTTGCACCACTGGATCGATGCTCCGCCGCCCTTCATCCTCGCTGTACAGCGGCTCCACAATTTCATACAGCCGCTCAAAATCCACCGCCGCATCCACCTGCCGCAGTAGATGCTCCGCCGGCACCAGACTTTCTGTATCCACCATTTCTATGACCCCACGCTCGTTCTTTCCTCGCTCCAACATTTCCCTCACCCCTTATTCTCTATTTTATCATCTTTACGAGAAAAAGTCTGCCTCCTGGCAGACTTTTTCGACAAGCTGAAAGGGCGTGGCTTTTTTGCCACGCCCTTTTTATATTGGTGCTTTAGCTAAACAAAACCCCCAGTTCAACTGGGGGTGGGTAAAAAAGCTTTAGCA
>CAKNZJ010000068.1 GCA_932222125.1 uncultured Clostridia bacterium
CTTGGAATAGATTTGGATGAACGAGTGCCAGACCACAGTACGATCAGCCAGCTGCGGCGGCGGAAGCCTGCGTTTCGGAAGGTATTCCGGCGGCTGTTCGAGGAAGTGGTGCGCCAGTGCGTGGAAAAAGGTCTGGTGAGCGGACGGCTGGCGGTGACGGACTCCACACATGTCAAGGCCAATGCGTCCAGGGCCTCGGAACAGGAGGTAGATGCGCTGGATGAGGTGGGGAACTATTGGGAGCGGCTGGACGCCTATGAGGAGGAGGGACTGGAGGAGCTGAAACGGCAGACAGGGCAGCGCCGGTCGAAGCGGACAAAGCAGGTGAAAAAGGACAAGCGCCGTTCCCACAAGAAGGTGAGCAGTACCGACCCGGAGTCGGGCTACATGAAGCGGCCCGGCAAGCCCAGCGGTTTTTATTATCTGTCTCACCAGACAACCGACCCGGACCACGGTATCATCACTGCTGTAACCGTGACGCCGGGGGATGTCCATGACTCACGGCCCTATTTGGAGCAGTTGGAGTACGTCCATAAACATGTTGTGCCGCTGCAAGCCGCTGCGGCGGACTCCGCCTATGACTTTCCCCTGGCACACCGAGCGCTGGAAGAACTGGGCATCGACTTCTTTGTCGTGCCACAGCCCGCCCATGACCGCACGAAAGCTGAACTGAAGCGGGATGCATTCACCTATAACGAACAGCGGGACGTATACTTGTGCCCTAACGGGAAAGAACTGCGGCGCAAGCGGCTGTATCGAAGCGGCAGCGGGCTGTTCTGGGAATACTGGGCGGAAAAGAAAGACTGCGGCAGCTGTCCTTTGCGGCAGAAATGTTTGAATGAGACGGACAAGGCCGGCGCCAGAAAGCTCCAGGACAGTTATTTCAAGACGGTTGTTCAAAAACATTTCTCCAGGCGATGGGAGCCGGATTACCGGGAGGCGCTGAAGCAGCGGCAGATCTGGTGTGAGGGTACTTTTGCCGCACAGAAATGGGGACACAACCTGACGCGTCTCCTGCGGCGAGGTTTAGAGGCAGCGGAGGACCACTGTCTCCTTTCCGCCGCGGCCTTGAACCTCAAAAGAATGATTAAATACTCAGTGTGA
>CAKNZJ010000069.1 GCA_932222125.1 uncultured Clostridia bacterium
GCAAGACGTTACATTACCTTCTGAAACATATGGCGCACCTTGTCCAGGCGGCTGTTTGGACGACGGGGCTGGATGACTGGCTCGCCGACAGTGGCCTGATACCCTTTCAGTTCCGTCAGGCACACGCTCCGCCCGTTGGTGTAAAAGGCCAAATCAGTACGGTATGCCTGTATGCAACGGGCGGGAATCTCGCCAGTAAAGACAACTTCATCCTTTTTTATCTGGGCCGTTTCGATGGTGGCACAGTATTTCGGCGCATCATGATAAGCCCTGGAAAGGTATTCCTGGGGCGCATAGAGGGTGAAGGAGAGATAAGGTTCCAGCAACTGCGTCCCAGATTTCTTCAATGCCTGTTCCAATACAATCGGGGCCAATGAGCGGAAGTCCGCCGGCGTACTGACCGGGCTATAGTAAAGCCCGTATTCAAAACAAATCTTACAGTCCGTTACGTTCCAGCCACACAAGCCTTGCTCCAAACCGTAACGGATACCATCCATGACAGCGTTTTGAAAACTCTGGTTCAGGTATCCCAGGGAAACCCGGCTCTTGTATTTTACACCGGAGCCAAGCGGGAGCGGTGTAACAGACAGTCCGATAGATGCCCAAAACGGGTTAGGCGGCACCTCGATATGGATGGTGTGGCTGGCCACTTTGAGCGGCCGTTCTAAATAAATGACGGTGGGTTCCTTCACTGCTGTTTCAATCTTGTATTTTTCCGTCAGCAAAGCGGAAACAACCTCCAACTGCATCCGACCCAAAAAAGAAAGAATGATCTCATGGGTGGTGGAATCCACCTCGTAGTGCAAAAGCGGGTCAGTATCCGCAATTTGCGTAAGAGCGTCCAGCAACCGATCTCTTTGCTCTGCCGTTTTTGGCGTAATCGTCGTCCGCAGCATAGGGAAGGGAACATCACTCCACATTTCACGAGGAAGTTGGGTTTTGTCCCCCAATATATCGTTTAATCTCAAGCTGTCGCTGGGAAGGATGACAATTTCGCCCTTATGGGCGGTATCTGTCCGAACAATCTCCCCTTTGGATGGAATACGCATCTCTGTGATTTTCAGCTTTTCTCTCCCGGCTAGGGCCACCGTATCCCGCAGACGCAGCGTTCCGCTGTATAGCCGCAGATAGACAAGCC
>CAKNZJ010000070.1 GCA_932222125.1 uncultured Clostridia bacterium
ATGGAAGCCGTACCGTGGAGATGATGGAAAAATATTTGCGGCGCAAGGGTTATCTGACCGACTTCACAGGTAAGCATTGGAAAATACGTCTGCCGCAGTACCAGCACTTCACCCGCCTGGACACCCTGGATGAGCGATGGACGCCGGAGAACATCAGGCGCGGCCTGGGCGCACGGGCCAGTTTCGGCAATAAGCGTCCCGCCGTCAATTTTGCCCCGGAGCTGCCGGAGGAACTGCGGGTCTATGTGCCGTTTCAGCGAACCTCCCACATCTATCGGCTGTTCCTCTATTGGGAGTACCAGCTCGGCATTTTGCCAAAAGGCACGACCTACCAGCCCACCAGCCCATTTATGAAAGAGGAACTGCGAAAGCTGGACACGATCATCGCCCAAGTGGATTATCTGGCGAAAAACCGTATCGAAACGCTGGAAGATCTTCTTTCAGCCCGTAAAACCATTCAGAGTGAATTGGACACGCTGACCGCCCAGCGGACAAAGCTGCAAAATAAAATCCGCAGAGCGTCACCCGCTGAAAAAGAGCTGTTACGGGGCAAAAAACAGGCTATAACCGCTCAAATCACCGCCTGCCGCAAGAAATTGAAGCTGAATGTGGGCGTTGAGGAACGCTCCGTCAAAATTCAGGACACGATGGACATGGTTTACACCAACGAGGAACAGTACTGTCAGACGGAACAAGAACGAAAGGGAGGAGCGAGAAGCAGATGAATATTATCAAGTTGGAATTGACCGAGCAGGAAGCGAAAATCTATGATGAAGTGATGGAGCAAATAGAGAAAACAGCAGCTTTTCTTGTCGGTCTGTCCCACGAGGAACGCCTGGACTGGCTGAGAGAACATCAATACAGTCTGCCTATCAGCTTTGAGAGGGAGGTCGGTGGCACCGTCTACACCGTCAACGCCCATTTCAACAGCGATACCGCCGAACCCGTGGAGAAGAAAGTAATCCGTATCCTCAATCAAAATATCGCACATTAAAGTATTGAAGTTTTGCGCCGGGTGTGGTATGATAATGACACCTCGCAATTCATATCACATCCGGTTGCGGAAAGGAGCATATTTTGAAGAAAAAGCAGCCAAACAAGCAGCGAATTACTGTGTTATATGCCAGATTGTCCCGCGATGACGAGAAAGAGGGCATCTCGGGCAGCATCCAGAATCAAAGGGCTATTTTAGAGAAGTTCGCCGCAGACAACCACCTGCCGAATCCCCGCTTTATGTTCGACGACGGATACTCGGGGGTTACGTTCGCAAGGCCGGCCTTCATGGAAATCATGGAGTTGGCCGAGCAGGGGCTTGTGGCAAATTTGGTGGTCAAAGACCACTCCCGGCTGGGCCGTAACCGCCTTGTGGTGGGCCAACTCCTGGAAGAAGATTTTGTACGGCTGAATATCCGCTATATCGCCATCATGGACAACATCGACACTGCCAACGGAGTAAGCGATATTGTTCCGATGCAAGACCTCTTTAATGAGTGGCACGCAAAAAATACGAGCGATAAGGTACGCCGTGTCATGCAGAGCCGAGGCAACGCCGGGATACCGCTGACTACCAGCGCCCCCTACGGGTACAAGAAAGCCCCGGAGGACAAAAACCATTGGATCGTAGACGAGCCAGCGGCGAAGGTGGTGCGGCAAATCTTCCAGTTGTCGATCAGCGGCCTGGGGCCTACTCAAATCGCCAAGAAACTACGCTCTGAGGGCGTGATGACTCCCAGCGAGTATTTTCAAAGCGTGGGTATCAATTGTCCGACCAAACCTCCTGCACACCCCTGTAACTGGAGTTCCGGCACAGTGGCGGGCATTCTGGACAGGCAGGAGTATGTAGGCGATACTGTCAATTTCCGTACCTGCCGCCAGTCTTTCAAGCAGAAAAAGCAGTTGGACAGGCCGCAGGAGGATTGGAAAGTATTTTCTGACACCCACCCCGCCATCATTGATCGGGAAACCTTTGCCCTTGTCCAAACCCTCCGCCAGCACCGCCGCAGGCCCACACGGACAGGCATTGTGAGTATGTTCTCCGGGTTGCTCTACTGCGCCGACTGCGGGAGCAAGCTGGGATACAGCGCCATCAACAACTACAAGCGGGAGCAAGCGTTTTTCTTCTGTTCTGCCTACCGCAGTAATTCCGATGTTTGCTCCGCCCACTACATCCGTGAAAAAGTCATTGAGGAGCTGGTGTTGGAGGGGTTACAACGGTTGTTGTGGTACATCCAGGTCTATGAAAAGCGGTTTGCCCAGGAGCAGATGGAGCGGTTTGGCCTACAAGAGAAAAAGGAACTGACCGCCAGGAGCCGGGAACTGGACAAGGCCAAACAGCGGGTAGCGGAGATAGACCGGCTTATTCAGAAAAGCTATGAGGACATGGCCAAGGGCTTGCTGTCCGAGGAACGTTTCGCCACGCTGACGGTATCGCTGGAAACTGAACAGCGGCAGTTGAAAGCGGATATTCCAGAGTTGGAGGCCAGTTTGAGCGCCACCGCCGACAAAGCCGATGATTTGCAGAAGTTCATCCAGCGGGCCAGACAGGTGACCCGGCTGACGGAGCTGACGCCTGAAA
>CAKNZJ010000071.1 GCA_932222125.1 uncultured Clostridia bacterium
GGCGATGGTATTGCAGATGTACATGCCATCGCATATGCCGTTGATGGTGAAACGGTACATGGCTAGGCAGGCTGCCCGCCTGATATTGCCTGGCACCTCATGCCCCTCGAACATCCGTTTAAAATGTTCCTCCAGGGTGTCTGCCAGCTCCTGGTCCCTGTCATGCTTTTCCAGGGCATCCAATCTCGGATCCTTCCCTGGCATAGCTGTATCCTCTTTTTTTCGTTTTTGTGTATTTAACTGTGTCTGCTGTTATCCTTCCTGCCTCGCACCAATCCTAGCCGATGTACCTCACCTCCAGGGTGAACGGGTCAAGTAGGAAGATCTTTCTGCCTTTGACCTTGGCGTATTTGAGGCATTCCACCGTGCCACCTGTGCAACCGCCATTCCAGGGGTCGCCCCTGCAGATCCCGAAGACCAAGTCTGCTGCATCCACCATTGCGTGGTTCCTTGAGTTCATGCACCTTACGACAGCACCCATCCCTTCTAACGGGCCGAGCCTGCCCCCGCAGGTGATGACGGAATCTGCCCGCCTGCACATCAGCCAGTATTCCTTCTGCCCGAACAACCCGTCCTTTGCCCACTTGTTTTCCTGGTTCTCGAACGGGCGGAACACGGTGCTACACACTTTGCACCCCTGGCGCTTAGCCTTGTCCACGGCCCAGAACGCAAGCTGGTCCGAACCCTGCGCCCCGCCGGTGATGAATGTGCCGTACCCCTGCCCGGCGAGCCTTATGCATTCCTGCGTAAGCCTGTCCACCAGTTCGGTATAGCACCCCCTTTCATAGCCGAACAGCTCTTTCGGGCGTTTCCCGGTAAAGCATACCGTTTTCAGTTTTGTTTCTTCCATTTTTCCCTCCTCTCGAATGCCTGTCATACGATTCCATAGGAAGTATGGGGACAGGATGGCAGGCCCTGCATCCAAAAAAACAGGACGCAAGCTAAAGGTGCCTGCGCCCTGTGTGCCTGCCTGGCAGCACCCTATGCCTTTTACCAAATGGAGTGTAAAGCCCCTGGCTTTAGCCATAGGGAGCATCAGAGTCCCCGTTGCGAAAATTCGCCCTGGCCTGTTCCGCCTCTCCTGGGACATCTGCATGGGCGGCCGGATCTTAATGTACCGGACTGGGACCCTCGCCAGGAGGTACCCACAGTTTTTTTCCGGCACCCTTAAGATCTGCACGTCTTCTGAGAAACGCTCCGCCAGTTCCCTTATCTGGTTAATGAAACACCCCTGGGAGAACGTCACCAGTGCCGTATCAGCACCCCTAAAGAATTCAATGGAGTTGTCCATCTCATCGGCCATACTTACCTCTCCTTCCTGTGCCATATCCTGCACTATGCTGCAGTTAGTATGGCTACACCGCCGCCTTATTCCCCTTCTTGCACCCCCATCTGAAAACCCATCTGAATCAGCAAAGTTGACCTAGGCGGGGTATCTGGCGGCATTTTACGGCCCTGTACAGCCTTCCCTACCCCTTTTATACAGCAGCCTAGAACGCTGGCTGCTGCCATCCATTTGAGGTTCCCGGCCACTGACTGGCTGTCTAAGCCCGTAAAACCTGAAATGTCGCCAAACTTCCCCGTCAAGTCCACGCTGGCAGGGTCCGCAATGAAGCTCTCAGCCGAAATGCTCTTGATCTCGCCGTCCATGGCATAGACCGTGCCGCAAATGAAGTCAACCACACGTTGCGCCGCACCCGCCCCTGCGCCTTTGATATCCAAGATCACCACGGCCCCTGCCAACAGGTACCTGGCAGCATCTGCAGAATCCTCAAAGGATGAGGGCTTGACCAGGCATATCTCCCTGGTGCCGTTCCTCCCCGTGTCCCACCTGGATCCCTGCCGGGCGGACAGCCTAGATGTGCGTGAAGCCCTGCGACCGATGCCCCTCCCATCCTCATAATATTCCCCGTACCCCCGTCCTCTTCGTCATCGGCGTACCCATAACCGTCATTGGTCAGACGCACCATATCAAGCAGTTTGTCCGTCAGCTACATCTTATGTCCCCCTTTCTATAATTTAGTGAGCAGGCTATCGTCCAGCCATGGAGCCTTTGCCCCGGCCCCGCCACTGGGCAGTTCCGGGATCCAGTCCTGGCCCGCCGGCTTCAACTGCCCCTCCAGCACGCAATCCTTCAGTGCGGAATCCTCCGCAATGGCCATGTCAATGATCCAGAATTCTTCCTTCCCGTTTAGCATAATGTCGATGGACCACTGCCCGGAAAGGCGCATGCGCTGGATGAGCCCTTCCAGCCCGCCCCTAGCCTTCATTTCCGCATCCCGGTAACGGCGCATTAAAACGTCCTCGTGCATGGCATAGATGATGTAGTCGTGCATCTGGTGCGGGCTGTCCGCATCCTCCTGATGCCCGAGCCCCTGCTTCATGAGCTTGGCATCCCAGTACAGGGCCATGCCGATGACCTTCTTCTCGTCCATGTCCACAAAGGCCCGAATCTCCGTCCTCAAAGGCAGCCCATGATAGATTGTCGGGTTCTGCGGCTGGTCATGGTCTTCAATGAATTCCCTGACGCACCAATCCCTGGTCGTGGCCATGCCGTAGATAGAAGGCTGGCACAATGCCCCCGCCATCATAACTCCCAAATTGTGTTTAAAGAGGAGGTACTGCCCCAGTTCCGCCACTTCCCCTTCGTCCCGCACCCTGGCATTCCGGAAGTCAAACTTTGACGAATGAGTGCCTGTCCAGATAAAGTAGTCCCCGCCGGGCTTTAAGCCGAACACCTTCCCGCAGTATTCATTGACGACGCGCATGGTCGCCAGCGTCAAAGACATATAGTCGAGCCTGGTCAGCTGCAGGAGTGGCATTGGCACCTGGATGAGGGTGGTTTTTGGGACGCGGAAGAAATCCTGCCCCATCACTGCATCTACGAGGGCCGAGAGCCAGTGGCCCATTGAATTCCTGTTCTGACCGATGATCTCATATGTAACGCAGTCCAGATCCAGGATATCCAACCCCTGGCGGAAGCGGTGGTACACCCCCTGCCTTGTTTTTTTCTTCTTTGCGGACTAGTACTGGCTGTAGCACGCAAGCAACACCTGATAGGACGGCTCCCCGATTTCCACCTTCATGAGCGGCCCCGCAAGCTACGGACGGAGCGGCCCCGGCAGGGCCATAACCTCAGCCTTCGTTACCGGGGCGACCACACTGCCATCCCCATCCGTGGGCAGGGCCTGTTTTTTTAAATATGCCTGCCCACTGTCGTAGACATAGACGGGCGTCTATGCAGCCAACTCTTCCACGATCCGTGAGGCAAGTGCAGCAGATGCTTCCTCTTCTTTCATGGAAGCCATGCCTTGCCTATTTGTGCTTCCCTGGCTCCTCCCGCTCCCCTAGCCATTTCCTTATACTTTTTGACCGCCTGCTTGCTGTTGATGCCAAAGGGCTGGCTGAGGCTGCCCTGTGCATCAAGTGCCCCCTTTTCGTAAGCCGCAATGAAAGCCTTAAGCGCCTCGGGGCTTGTCTTTAGTATCCCTGTCCGGCCCACCGAACAGCTCCTGCAATGAGAACATACTGTTTCCTCCTTTGTTTCGCAGCTGAAATTAAGGGTAACCAACCGGGCCTACAAAAAGAAAAAAATCTTTTTCTCTTCCTCTTTTTGTAAGCCCCATCTGAATCAGCTATGCTGGTCCAGGTGGGATAATTGACCCATCTTTTTCCCCTCTAGTATAACGTTCGCTAATTAACTGGACTATAATTCATCTCAGAACACTGATAAATACGGCATTCTTTAAGTCTAGTTAATCGAAAAACGCTATACTAGTATAACATAAATTAAATAAATAGACTAATAAACGCACTTATGGTATACTGTTTCCATAAACATATGGAGGACGTATACTATGGCTAAAGCAAAACCACTTTCCCTTTCATCTGAAGAACGTTCGCGATTGGTAACAATTACAAAAGCAAGAACCCTGCAGGCGCAGAC
>CAKNZJ010000072.1 GCA_932222125.1 uncultured Clostridia bacterium
CGTCTACCAGCCGGACAATCTGCGCCAGAGTGGTGTCATCCCCCACCTTAGTGGCCTGCATTTTGAAATAGCCGGTCTTATTGATAGTCGCACCAATTACCGTATCGCCAACGTGCTTCTCCACGGGGATGCTCTCGCCGGTCAGGGCGGATTCATCCACGGAGGAAAAGCCCTCCAGCACCACGCCGTCCACAGGGACAGATTCACCGGCCTTGACGATCAGCGTTTCCCCCTGCTGTACCTGTTCCACGGGGATTTGCTGTTCTATGCCGTTCCGCTCCACAGTGGCCGTCTTGGGCGCAAGGTTCATCAGCTTGGTGATGGCATCCGAGGTCTTGCCCTTGGCGCGGGCCTCCAGAGTTTTGCCCAGCGTGATAAGGGTCAGGATCATCCCAGCGGATTCAAAGTACAAATCCATCATAAAGCTGTGTACCGTTTCCATATCGCCGTGACCGAAACCAATGCCGATCTTGAAAATGGCATAGATGCCGTAGACAATAGCCGCGCCGGAGCCGATGGCGATCAGCGAATCCATATTGGGCGAACCGTGGAACAGGGTCTTAAAGCCCATGCGGTAGTATTTCGCATTGACGAACACCACGGGAATGAGCAGCAGGAATTGGGTGAACGCAAAGGTGATGGCGTTCTCCATTCCCAGCAGACCGCTGGGTAGCGGCCACCCCATCATGTGGCCCATTGAGATGTAAAACAGGGGAATGGTGAAGATGGCGGACAGCAATAGTCGGCCCTTCATTTGTTTGTACTCCGCTTGGGCGGTGCTGACCGCCGGTTTACCAGCAGGGACAGAAGCGGCTGTTCGCTCGACAGCGGGCTTGTTCTGCCCAGCCTTGGGGATCGCTCCGTACCCAGCCTTTTCCACCGCCTGGATGATCTGCCCCGTGTCAAGTGCAGCTTCGTCATAGGATGCCACCATGCTGTTTTTCAGCAGATTGACAGACACCTCCTGGATGCCGGGGAGCTTGGCAACACTTTTTTCTACCCTGGCTGAACAAGCGGAGCAAGTCATGCCTGTGATGTCAAATTGCTCCTTACGCAAAATAATCCCTTCTTTCTTATGGTTTGTATCAATACCCATCCCCGGTAGGGGAATGGCATTGACCGAGGGCTATTATAAACGGTTTTTGCCTCCGCTGTCCGCTCCATTGTGGAGCATTTTTTATCCAAATGGTTTTTGTTTTCCGGGAGAAATCCAATCAGGAGGTTTTGCGCTCCAAAGAGGAATATCGGGCCAAAAAGCATTGACTTTACGGGGGGTGGCGGCTATACTGCAAAGCGAAACGATTAAACAGACTTTTAATCGTTCGGCCATGTCTAACCAACCACAAACCACATATTTCAACAAAGAAAGGAACTTAACGCTATGAAAAAGACCATTAAGCTCATTGACCTGGACTGCGGCCACTGCGCCGACAAAATCCAGAACGCCGTCCAGAAGATCGACGGCGTTACCAGTGTAACCGTCAACTTCCTGGGCCAGAAGATGGTGCTGGAGGCCCCGGACGAGAAGTTTGACAGCGTGCTGGCCGAGGCCAAGGCACTCATCAAGAAGATCGAGCCGGATGTGACGGTCAAAGCGTAACTGTGCAAAAGCACCGGCTACCCTTGGGTGGCCGGTGTTCTTGCAGGAAGGAGAGTATCAACATGACAAAAAAACAAAGGCATTTGCTGGCCCGCATCATCGTGGCGGCGGTGTTGTTCGTCGCCGGTGGCCTGCTCCATCTGGAGGGCTGGGCGGAGTTGGGGGTCTATCTTATCTGCTATGCGGTGATCGGCTGGGATATTGTCTGGAAAGCCATCACCAACATCCTGCATGGTCAGGTGTTTGACGAGAATTTCCTTATGACTATCGCAACAGTTGGCGCACTGATTCTGGGTGAACACTCCGAGGGCGTGGCCGTTATGCTGTTCTATCAGGTGGGCGAGTGGTTCCAGTCCTATGCTGTTTCCAAGTCTCGCCGCTCCATCACCAGCCTGATGGGTATTCGCCCGGACTACGCCAACATTGGGGAAGACGGCAAGCTGGTCCAAGGAGA
>CAKNZJ010000073.1 GCA_932222125.1 uncultured Clostridia bacterium
CATCATCGAATTTCTGTCCTCTAACCCTAATCAGGTCTTTGACAAAGAACGCATCTATGAGGCGGTATGGGGCTATGACGCGGAGGGCGACAGCAGCGTGATTAAAGAGCATATCCGCAAAATCCGTGCGAAACTCATGCAGGCCAGCGGAAGTGAGTACATCGAAACAGTTTGGGGGATTGGCTACCGATGGAAAAAATAAAAAGGCAGTCATTGAAACGCTCTTTTATGAAAGCTGTGGCGGTCACAATACTGATTGTGTTCCTGTGCAGCGGCCTTGCGATTTTCGGCTGTTATCGTTTCCAAAAGCATATTCTCCCCGATTCCAATGAGGTCTGGCTGACGCAGCAGACGACCGCCCCGGATGGAATGGTCACAGAGACAAAGATGAGGTATGTCCTTGATGGCTCGCCAGAGCCATTCGGCCAACTGATAGCGGACGGTCAGGAACACAACGAGAGTCAGGGACAGACGAGCTACATGATAGAGCGTATTGAATCCAGCTACTCCATGCTTTCCTCGAAAGCGAGAACGGCCTACCGCATTTCACAAATTTGTATGGTGCTGCTGCCATTCCTGTTTGCTGTGATTGGAATTACTTTGTGCGCGTGGTGGTTTTATCACAAGGTACTGGAGCCGCCGATCACTGTCCTAATGGATGCCACCGCCCACATTCAAGACCGGGATTTGAACTTTCAGATCACCTTTGATGGGCAGGATGAATTGGGCCAGCTTTGTACCGCCTTTGAGAAAATGCGGCAAACCCTATATGAGAATAACCGTCAGATGTGGAGTATGCTGGAGGAACGCCGGGC
Organism: uncultured Clostridia bacterium; assembly: GCA_932222125.1. Classification (GTDB taxonomy): domain Bacteria; phylum Bacillota; class Clostridia; order Oscillospirales; family Oscillospiraceae; genus Enterenecus. The sequence continues at coordinate 816 of CAKNZJ010000073.1, forward strand.
GTTGCAGGCATCCGTGGCTCACGATCTGCGTAACCCCATCGCCATTATGACAGGCTATGTGGAATATTTGCAGGAGAACAGCCGGGGCGGAACCTTGACGGAGGAAAAATTGGAAAAGGCGCTCTCTAATCTCGGCATTACCGCAGAGCGCATGGGCCGCTATACCGATACCATGCGTGACCTGGGCGCTATCGAAGAAACAGAAGTCCACCGCAGAGAGGTGGAGATTCCTGATTTTTTACAGCACATGGCGGATTCTCTATCTATCCTGTTTCAGAATACCCAGGTGCGTTTTTCCTGTGACCTCCATGTGCCGAAGGGGAGGGCTGTCCTTGACGGGGAGCTGTTGTACCGCGTTCTGGAAAATCTGATCTCCAATGCCCTCCGTTTTGCGGAGCGGAAAATTGGGCTGGCTTTTTGTCTGGAGCATGGAATCCTGTCGGCCACCGTGACCGACGACGGGCCGGGCTTTTCGGACAAGCTGCTGAAAAAGAAAACCGCCCTGTTCTACTCCGAAGATGCCTCCGGCAAGCACCTGGGCCTGGGGCTTGCGGTGAGCCGGGTACTGTGCCAGAAGCATGGGGGAACCATAGAACTGTCAAACCGACCGCCCCATGGGGCCTGCGTGAAAGCATC
>CAKNZJ010000074.1 GCA_932222125.1 uncultured Clostridia bacterium
GAAATTTGAAAAGGAGGTGAAATCCCAGCGGGCCCATGTCAAGGGTCCCGTTCCGATGCGCCCGGTAAAGGCCGGCGCAAATATGGCGGTGGGTTACGCCCATAAAAAGATTTACCAGGCAGAGAATGAAAATGTCGGCATTAAAGCGGCCCACCGCACCGAGCTTGTAAGCGAATCGGGGCTGCGTATGGCATATCACAGGCATAAGACGGCGCCGTACCGCAGGGTGGCAAAATTACAGCAGAGATCAGCCAGGGCCAATGCCCGGCTTGCCTACCGGCAGACCCTGCATGACAGCCCGGAACTGAAGAAAAACCTTCTTGCCCGGATGTGGCAGAAACAAAAGATAAAACGCCAGTATGCCAAAGCAGCCAGAGAAGCGAAAAAAGCGGGAAAGCGTGCAAAGGACACCGCCGTTACCACGGAAAAGATCGCTGCCGGCGTGGTCCATGCCGTCAGGCGCCACCCGGTCATATGCGGGATCGTGCTCCTGCTCCTTTTGGTATTTTTCCTGATCGCGTCCCTGATTTCTTCCTTTTCCAACCTGGGGGCCGGAGGGCTGGGCAGCCTTGCAGCCTCTACCTATCTGGCGGACGATGCGGACATCAACAATGCGGAGCTTGCTTATACCGAGTGGGAAACGGACCTGCAGATGCAGATTAACCGTGTGGAATCGGACCGGCCCGGCTATGACGAGTACCGCTATAATATCGGCCCCATTGAGCACGATCCCTATGTCTTAATGGGGTACCTCACTTCTGCCTATCAGAATTTTACCTATGCGCAGATCGAGGGTGTCCTCCGGGAGCTGTTTAACGGGCAGTATTCCCTGTCTTTTTCAGAAGAAACGGAAACCCGCTACCGGACAGAAACCAGCGTTGACCCGGAGACCGGCGAGGAAACAGAGGAAGAAGTGCCTTATGAGTGGCACATCCTGAATGTAACGCTTACTTCTACACCGCTTGAAAACCTGGTTGTCTCACGCATGAACGCAGACCAGAAGGAAATCTGCGAGATTTTATTGCAGACCAAAGGCAACAGGCAGTATGTAAAAAATGTATTTGGCACGAACTGGCTGCCCTATGTCACCAGCTATTACGGCTACCGGGTACACCCGATCAGCGGGGGAAAGAACTACCATACCGGCGTTGACATCGGGATGCCCCAGGGCACGGAGATTTTAGCCGGGCATGACGGCACGGTCACGCTGGCCGGTGAAGCCGGCGGATACGGCCTGTGCGTTGCCATTGAGGGCGAGGCTTATGAGGGGCACTCCCTCACCACCAAATACGGCCACTGTTCACAGATTCTTGTATCTGCCGGACAGGAGGTAAAGGCCGGGGATGTGATCGCGAAGGTCGGCAGCACTGGAAATTCCACCGGGCCGCACCTGCACCTGGAGGTGCTGGTTGACGGCCAGTATATGAACCCTTTGTATTTTGCCGATACCGGCGATACCAGCGAGCGGCATTTGCCGGAGGCAGGCGCAGGCGGCGGAGGGAACTATTTTGACTATGACGTCCCGCCGGAGGCCCTTGCAGATGAAAAATTTGCCGCTATGCTTGCGGAGGCCGAAAAGTATTTAGGCTATCCGTATGTATGGGGAGGCGCAAGCCCTTCCACTTCTTTTGACTGTTCCGGCTATGTTTCCTGGGTAGTCAACCATTGCGGCGTGGGCTGGAACTTCGGACGGCTTACCGCGGACGGGCTTTTAGGCGTGTGCACGCCTGTATCAAGCGCGGATGCAAGGCCCGGCGACCTGATATTCTTCCAGGGCACCTA
>CAKNZJ010000075.1 GCA_932222125.1 uncultured Clostridia bacterium
CTTTTGAGAAAACTTTTGCCCACGTTCTGGCTGGGTTCCCCGGCAAAGCTGGACAGGGGAATAGGGGCCAGCGCAGCGTACATATACATCTTAAAAAAGCGCCCGTAAACGCTCAAAATCATCACGAAGGACAGCACCCAAATGAGCAGCCCGCCGATCAGCGTTACCGCCCATAGGGGGATGCTCTCGAAAAAGCCGCAGTCCTCTATGGCGGTCACGATCTCCGTGGGCAGGACGGTGGAGTTGGGCGCACCGAAACCCGCCGCGTTCATAATGGAGGACACGATGCCCTGGATGATGTTCAGCAGGGCCAGCATCAACTCCATGCCGTAGGTGATAAGCCCCTTTGCCAGCGCAAAGCGCACGAACATTTTAACGGCCACCTCCGGCCTTTTCATTTCCGCATAGCTTGAACAGGTTTTGACCACGCCCACCACAAAGAACAGCACCAGCAGGGCGTAGCCGATGGCCTGCAACCCGCCGTGGATATTCACCACCACGCTCCAGATCGCGCCGCCCTTGAAGTCCTGGGGAGACTGCGTGATAAGCTGCCATATCTCGCTCAACTTGCCGTTCCAGACTTCCAAAGCGTTCTCTAAGTTCTGGACTACCCAATTATCCGACACGCAAAGCACCTCCTTTTAGGGGCAGGCCCATCCCGTGGGCCTGCCCCGTGTGTTCGGATAGCTCTGCCAGATCAGCCGGTGATAAGGGTCAAAATCTCCTTGGCAAAAGTGATGATAACGCCGCCTGCCAGGGTGAGAAAGCCGTTGGAACGCTGGGACGGGTCGTGGCTCTGGAGGGACAGGCCAACCTGGACGATGCCCCAGCCCAGCAGGATCAGGCCCACGGCGCGGATCAGGCCGAAAATGAACTCGGACAGGTTGTTGATAACGGTGAGGGGATCGCCGCCCGCAGCGGGGGCGGCAAAGGCCGTCATGGTGCAGCAGCCCATCAGGGCCACCGCCGCCACCAGGGAGCAGTAGTAGCGGTAGCCCTTCTTCACCTTGTCGGGTATGGGCAGGCGGTTGGCGTTCTTCTTTTCGTTCTTCTTGAAAATGCTCATTTTGTTGTTCCTCCTATTGAATTGATAAGTTCTTCTAATTCTTCCTCTGTGAGAAGTAAGAAGTTGTGTTTCACCGCGTCCTGTCCCTGTTCCGCTACCTGTTTCAGCAGCTCCTTGTCAAACTGGATGGACGCGATACTGCGGGTGTCCTCGCCGTGCCGGTAGGGTTCGGCCCCGCCGTCTGTGGTCAGCTTTACGTTGGGGTGTTTGAGGATGTCGTACTTGAAGTCCTGAACGGGCCGTTCCCCGCGAATAAAAAGGAGCGCATACTGATTGTCCAGCATACGCACCTCATCCGGGGTCAAAAGTTCGCGGCCCGCTAATTGCCAGTTGGTGGAGTAGCTGCCGCTCCGCCCC
>CAKNZJ010000076.1 GCA_932222125.1 uncultured Clostridia bacterium
AATATAGAAAAATACTCCTTTGGCGTTGTTGACGGCGAATTATACTACCGGGAAACCTCCATGATGGCAAAGCCCAATCTGAGCGCCACGGCCAGGGGCCGCGTCATGGGCATGGTGGAGCTGCGGGACTGTGTGCATCGGCTGATCGACCTTCAGATGGAGGACGCCGATGAAATCTCCGTCCAAAAGGAGCGGCAGACCCTCAACAGCCTGTATGACGCTTTCTCTAAAAAGTACGGCCTTATCAACAATCGGGAGAACGCGCTGGCCTTTTCCGCTGACAGCTCCTATTTTCTGCTCTGCTCGTTGGAGATGCTGGACAATGACGGGCGGCTGGAGCGCAAAGCGGATATGTTCACCAAGCGGACCATCAAGCCCCACAGGGCGGTCACTCATGTGGACACCGCCAGTGAAGCCCTGGCCGTCTCTATCGGGGAAAAGGCCGGAGTGGATATGTCCTATATGGCCCAGCTCTCCGGGAAAACGGAGGCGGAACTGGAATCGGAGCTGTCCGGCGTGATTTTCCGGGATATTCAGTGCCAGGGAGACCCCAGCCGCAAGGATTGGTCCCTGGAGGATGTGGACAGCTTTCCCCTTGTTGCCGCTGATGAATACCTGTCCGGGAACGTGCGGCAGAAACTGCGCGCTGCCAGGGCCATGTTGGACGCGCTGCCCGAAGGGGAAAAACACCGGCTGCGCCCCAACGTGGAGGCCCTGGAATCCGCCCAGCCCAAGGACCTGACTGCCTCGGAGATCGACCTGCGCCTGGGGGCCACCTGGCTGGATAAGCGCTATGTCCAGCAGTTTATGTATGAGCTGTTCAAAACGCCGCCGGTCCAAAAGGGAAAAATCCATGTGAATTTCTCGGAATATACCGGGGAATGGAACATCACCGGCAAAAATACTGTAACCGGCTATGATGTTGCCGCCAACACCACCTATGGCACGGACCGGCTCAACGCCTATCACATCCTGGAGGACACTTTGAACCTCCGCGATGTGCGAATCTATGATACCATCAAGGACCCGGACGGCAAGGAACGCCGCGTTCTGAACCATAACGCCACCACCCTGGCCCAGCAGAAACAGCAGGCCATCAAGGACGCTTTTCGGGACTGGATATGGAAAGACCCCCAGCGGCGGCAGACCTTGGAGAAGCAGTACAATGAGCTGTTCAACTCCATCCGGCCCCGCGAGTATGATGGACGGCATATCGTGTTCGGCGGCATCAACCCGGAGATCACCCTGCGGGAGCATCAGCTCAACGCCATCGCCCATGTGCTGTACGGCGGAAACACGCTGCTGGCCCATGAGGTCGGCGCGGGCAAAACCTTTGAAATGGTCGCGGCGGCGATGGAGAGCAAACGCCTGGGGCTGTGCCAGAAATCTCTGTTCGCCGTTCCCAACCACCTGATCGAACAGTGGGCCAGCGAGTTCCTGCGGCTGTACCCCACCGCCAACATCCTCGTTGCATCCAAAAAGGATTTTGAGGGCAGGAACCGTAAGAAGTTCTGTTCCCGTATCGCCACCGGGAATTATGACGCGATCATCATGGGCCACTCCCAGTTTGAACGTCTCCCCGTCTCCTATGAGCGGCGGGAGCAGTTGCTCCAGGACCAGATTCTGGAGATTGAACAGGGCATTGAGGAATTGGAGGACAGCGGCGCGGA
>CAKNZJ010000077.1 GCA_932222125.1 uncultured Clostridia bacterium
GGAAACTCAATCAGGGTAAAGCGGAGGAATGTCCGCTCTGGGTCAGTACGCCAGTCCACATCGGAAGTGGTAGGCTTTTTGCCGCCGGGACTGCCAGGGTTGTAGGCCCCCACGCCCCCGGTGGGATCGTTGGCGCTGACCTTGGCGGGAGCGCGGTAGACCGTCTGGGGACAGAATTTGGTCAGCGTCACGCTGGGGTCGGCGCTGTAGGCTCGGTCGATGACATAGGGCAGCTCATAGCTGAGGTTGCTCAGTCCGTCATCCTGGGATTCGTACTCCGTCCAGTTGTCGTACTTCCAGTAGGTCACTCCATCCAAAGTATAGCTGTGCAACTGTGCAGGGTCACCCTTGGCCCGGCTGACGCTCACCATCTGACCGGATTGGCAGACCACCAGAGTCTCACCGCTGGCCATTGCTTCTTTCTGGAGCAGAGCTAACTGCTCGGCCAGTCCATAGCTGGCAGGAATGACATACTCAAACCGGGTCAGACGGGAACTAAACTGCTTGCTGCTGTCCAACTCGTAAGCAATGCTGGGAATCACATCGGGCAGGTTGACCAAAACACTGTCCTTGTTGGCCCAGCCGGTGCCGTCCAGGTCACTGCCGGTCCAGCCACTGTTCTGGTAGCCGATCTTGATGCGTTCGCCGCCCTTGTCCTCCAACAAGGCGAAGGGTACGGCGGTAGGAATTGTGGTCGCCTGAGCGGTGCCACTCTCGGTGCGATAGACGGTCATGGGCTGGTTGCCGCCGTTCCAGCCTGTAGTGCCTGCCACATTCAGCTCGAAACTGCCGGTGGGCGCGTAGGGGTTGGAACTTTTATCTGCGGCAAAAGCAGAGATTGGGAGCATACTAGCGGCCATAATGACAGCCAGCAGACCGGAAACAGCTCGTTTCCAGTGCGCTTTCATACATTTTAGCATTAAAACTTCCTCCTCGTATAATGGATTTTGGGGATGAAAAAGGACCGCACAGAATTGTGCAGTCCTTGTGGGTATAATTTTTCACTTGTAATTGGGGCTGTTCATGTGTGGGACAGGTGGTTTTAGGTGCATTCTTCCTCCTAATTATTATTCGTGGGCCATGCCTCCACACTATTTCCAGTATATGGTGCGTTTTGGGGATAACGAGTCCAAACTTCTAGGTGATGGGGGATTTGTCCTCCACTAAACCCGGTGAGACTATAACTCCTGAGATTTGCATGGTCTTTGTCAGGCCACCAAATAGCATCTCCACTGTTCCCATCGGTATAATGGAATCGTCCTTCTGCATTTGATGACTCTAACGAAATGACTACATGGCCTACCTTTCCACTTGGACTAACTACAAACACAATATCTCCAGGCCGCAATTTACTGATATCTTCTAATCTCCACATAGGATTAGCAACATCGCCGAAAATAAAAGAACTAACCATGCTTGCATATGCACCACAGCCATAGATATTGCTGACGTGATAACTACGCATAATCTGTCCGCTAGCTGTACTCGGAACCTCATTCTTGTGGGTATCAGGGGTGTTGTGAGTACCCCAGATTGTACCAGTAGGCCAATCTTTTTCAATCTCC
>CAKNZJ010000078.1 GCA_932222125.1 uncultured Clostridia bacterium
GCCAGGGGCATACCGGCTGAAGAAATAGCTTATATCCACACCGCCAATACGGAAACGAAGAAAAAGGAACTGTTCGGCAAGGTGAACTCCGGGCAGATACGGGTGCTGATCGGCTCCACACAGAAGATGGGGGCGGGCACCAACGCACAGCGGAAACTTGCGGCCTTGCACCACCTGGATTGTCCCTGGCGGCCCTCAGACCTTCAGCAACGGGAGGGCCGCATTATCCGGCAGGGCAACGAGAATGACGAGGTGGATATTTACACCTACGTCACCGAGAACACCTTTGACAGCTACCTCTATCAGATGGTGGAGAACAAGCAGAAATTCATCGGCCAGATCATGACCTCAAAAAGTCCGGCGCGTTCCGCCGAGGACATTGATGAAACGTCCCTGTCCTATGCGGAGATCAAGGCCCTTTGCGCCGGGGACGAACGTATCAAGGAAAAGATGGACTTGGATATTGAGGTACAGCGGCTAAAGCTGCTGAAATCAAGCCATTTGAGCCAGAAGTATGCGCTGGAGGATGACATCATCAAGCATTTTCCCCAGGCTATCGCCATCGCCAAAGGGCGAATAAAGAACGACCAGGAGGATATAGCGGTCAGGGACGCCAACACCCACCCTAACGAGGACGGCTTTTCGCCTATGGTGGTGGCAGGCGTGACCTATACCGAGAGAAAGGCGGCGGGCACCGCTATTCTTGAAGTCCGAAAGACCTTGACGGACAGCACTCCCGTTCCCCTGGGCCAGTACCGGGGCTTTGAGATGACAATTTTCTTTGACTCACTCTTTAAGGAATACAAGGTAAGCTTGACAGGTGCCCATGAACACAGTATGACCCTGGGTACGGACATTTTCGGAAATATCCTGCGGTTGGACAATCTGCTGGGCGGCTTTGATGATGACCTTGCATCCGCACAGCGCGACCTTGCCACCTATGAAACCCAGCTTGCCAGCGCAAAGGTGGAGGTGGAAAAGCCGTTCCCCCAGGAAGATGAGCTGAAAGCAAAATCCGCCCGTCTGGACGAACTCAATATTCTGCTGAATATGGATAAGCAGGAGAATGAGATCATGGATGGCGAACCGAATGAGGGCGACGGCCCTGCACGGGAACCCTCCGACCGGGAGCGGTAAAACGCACATTTGCCGTGCCAGTGGGCATGGTGTATAATGGCCGCAGCAAACAGGTGGAGGTGAAAATGGTGTCTGACAACATCAAGTTTGAAACCTTTGTGGACGCCCAAAGCACAGCATTTCAGGAGTATGTGAGTTCTGTTATCGCAAAGCTGCCCAAGACGGATAAGGATTATCGCTCTATTCAGAACAAAATCAGCGGTATCTACGAACAGTATCCCAAGGTAATGGATGTATTCGACACCGAACAGGCGGCGGCGCTGACGGAACAGGAGTGTGAGGCGCTCATTACAGTGGTGGGCCTGCGAAACCAGCTTGTGGAGATGGAAACGCAGGCGATCTACTTCCGGGGCTGCTATGATGGAGTAGGTTATCTCAAAAAGGCTGGCATCCTATGATAAAAGGCGGCGTTGGTATGCCAACGCCGCCTTTTACATAGCCGCAAATCTAAAAATTCATAGTTTTATTCTTTAATTATCAGCTTGTTCAAGTCAAAGAGGGCCGCTTTATAATTCTGAACCTGGTACAGCCGTTTATTGGGATCGGGCTGTTCGATCACATGGCCCTCCCGTTCCAACAACGTCTTTTGTGTCTCTTTGTCGAAATAGTTGCCATAGTCTATCAGCATCCCCCGAAGCGAGATCAAGCGCCAATAGGGTATCAGGCTGTCCGTGTCTGCTTTGCCATAGCCTTTCAATTCTGTGATAAAGTCCACGCGCTGGACATCGGCAGGCGTCCAGAACATCCTTTTGTCAAATGGCATGATACCGCCATTCTCAATCTCGCAGTAGTCCGCGCCCTTCCGTCTGGCCCACATTTCGCAGATGGCATCCAGGGTGGTGAGTTTCCCTGCGGGTATCATACATATGATGGTAGCGAACATCTGCTTGTCCAGATACGCCGTCTTTTTGGTAGCGGGGATGTATTCATGGTCTGCCATGCGGCACCTCCATACGCAATTCTTCCTTTTTTGAAATTATACCATTATTTTCGTCCCCATACAACAGGAACCGTACATAGCCGGGAGATTTTCACAAAATCCCCCGGCTATTACTATCTAAAAAGGAGCTGATGAACCATGACAGGCGAAGAACTGCGAACTAAGCTGTACGAGAAGATGGCGGCAGAGCAGGAAAAGTACCGGGCGTGGCTGCTGGGCCAGTCCCCCGGTGAAATCCTGAACCACGCCGCCGAGTACACTGTCCGGGAGGACATCGTGATAGAGATGTCGGCGCTGGAACTGCCGGACACCCAGGCCAGGGCGCTGCTGAAATCCCGTACTCCGCTGGCGGACGTTTACAAAGAGTGGAACAAGACGGAAACCCACCACATGGAGGACTTGCGGGACGTGATTGAAGCCCGTGCTGACGCTGTGATACAGGCTGAAAAAGAAAAGGGCCAGCGGGAGGGACGGTAGATGGGCTATGTGACCCCGGAGCAGATCGCCCAGGCCAAGGAGATCGACCTGCTGACCTACCTCCAACAGTATGACCCGCACCAGCTTGTCCATGTCGGCGGCAGCACCTATTGTACCCGTGAGCATGACAGCCTGAAAATCAGCAACGGAAAGTGGAACTGGTTTTCCCAGGGGATCGGCGGCAAAACGGCGCTGGACTATCTCATTAAGGTGCAGGATGTTCCCTTTACCCAGGCGGTGGAAATGCTGGTGGGACGGGCGGCGGTTTTGCCGCCCGTTTCTCATGCCGCTCCCAAGCCTGACCCGCCCCGGAAACTGCTTATGCCGGAACTGAACAGCAATAACGACCGGGCGCTGAACTACCTCATGGGCCGGGGCATCCACCCCGTTATCCTGGACTACTGCCTGGAACACAGGTTACTGGCTGAAACAAAGCAGTACCACAACGCCCTGTTCGCCGGGTATGACCGGGAGGGCAAAATGCGCTACGCCGCTCTCCGAGGGACAATGGGCAATTTCAAAGGTGAGGTGACGGGCAGCGACAAGCACTATTCGTTCTCTATCTCCGCCCCCAAGGAATCGGGCAGGCTCCACTTGTTTGAATCGGCCATTGACCTGATGAGTTATGCCACCCTGATGTTAGGCCGGGGCTGGGACTGGCAGAAGGACAGCCTGCTCTCCCTGGCCGGTGTCTATCAGACCAAGCGGGAGAACGTGGTGCCCATCGCTCTCAGCCGGTATCTTCAGGAGCATCCCAACGTCCACACCTTGCAGCTCCACCTGGACAATGACGAGGTGGGCCGGGGCGCGGCGGCGGGCATCATGGGCGGGCTGAAAGACCGCTACACGGTGTTAGACCAGCCACCCACCTACGGAAAAGATGTAAATGACCTGCTCCGGCGAAAGCTGGGGCTGACACGGAGAAAGGAGGAATGGAGCCGGTGAAAGAGTATCAGGGTATGAAGATCATCGGCATTGATAACGGCTACGGCAACATCAAGACGGCCAACTGCTGTTTTCCGGCAGGGCTGACCAGCTATGATGCCGAGCCGGTATTTAAGGACGAGCTGTTGGTCTATGGGGGCCGCTACCACCTGATCGGCACGGGCCACAAGGAATTTGCCGCCGACAAGACCGGGGACGATGACTACTATCTCCTGACCCTGGCGGCGGTGGCCCGTGAGTTGAACGTGTACGGTCTGACCTCCGCCAAGGTGCGGCTGGCCGTGGGCCTGCCCCTGACCTGGGTGAGCCAGCAGCGGGAGGACTTCAAGGCGTATCTTCTGCGTGACCGGGACGTGGGCTTTACCTTCCGGGGGAAAGAGTACCGGGTGGAGATCGCTGGCGTTGATGTGTTCCCCCAGGGCTTTGCGGCGGTAGCCAGCCAGATCAGGGACTTCCAGGGCGTGAATATGCTGTGCGACATTGGCAATGGCACCATGAACATCATGTTTATCAATGACCGCAAGCCCGCCGCTGACCGAATGTTTACGGAGAAGTACGGCACCCACCAATGTATGCTGGCCGTCCGGGAAAACGTCATGCGAACCCACCACGCCACGGTGGATGACTCCATCATCAACCGAGTGCTGCGCTTTGGCACGGCGGACATTCAGGAGGACTACCTGACCACCATCCGGGAAACCGCCGCAGGGTACGTCCGCGAGATCTTCCGCATCCTGCGGGAGCGTGAATACAACCCCGCTCTCATGCGGCTCTATGTGCTGGGCGGCGGGAGCTGCCTGATCCGCAACTTTGGCGAGTATGACGCTGACCGTGTGACCATCAACGAGGACATTTGCGCCACGGCCAAGGGCTACGAGTACCTGTGCGAGATGGCACTCCGCAAGGGTGGCGTTCCTCATGGAGCGTAAAAAGATGACCCTGCGCTTTGACCTTGACCGCCCGGAGGACAGACAGGCGTGGGAGTATTTGCAAAGCCTGAAAGCGGCATCCATGAATAAGGCTGTGCTGGCTACCATCCATCAGGCAGAACGGGCTAATCGTGTCCGAAGTATGCTCCGCAGCATCATTCAGGAAGAACTCACCGCCGCTTTGAAGCAGTTACCCGTTCAGCCTGTGCAGCCGGAGCCAGTGGACAATGATGGGATGGACGATACCATCATGGACTTTCTGGATAATTTCATGTGACGGCAAAAATGGCTGAAAGTGCCGTCACGCGTTTTTGACCGCAACCAATCGTGACGGCAAAAGTACCGCAATTTGCCGTCACCATCTAAAAGAAAGAGGTGTTTCCCATGCCCGTGAAAATGCCGCAGAGCAAGCCCCCTCCCAGGCCTGCCCGCCGTGTTTCCCCAGCGGAGTGGGCGTGGCTTGACCGCATCAAACGGCAGCTTGCCTATGACGAGTATATGCAGGCCAAGCGGGAATTTTGGCTTGCGGAGCGCCCGCCCAAGAGGGAAACCGGGTAGGGCGACCACCAACCCCGCACGTTCTCCCGCGCCGCAGGCGCAGAGGGCGGCGTTGTCTTAACAAGCAACGAATTGTGGGGCCACAATTCAGCTTGACAGGGGCTTGCCGCCCCTATGACCCCGCA
>CAKNZJ010000079.1 GCA_932222125.1 uncultured Clostridia bacterium
TGATAAAGCGCCAGACTGACCCTGCTTTTAAGAAATTCACAGCTATGTATCATACGATATATAAACGGGCATGTGTTTCACTCCATGCCAGTTGCGCCGGAAACATATTGAGACTCGGTGACAATTCGGAGTTTTGGGGAGTAGATAATCGGCCTCGGGAGAATGGTCATTCAGTGCCCTTGCTCCTTGGGGTTTATTCCTTTTTATGTGTAACTAGTGTTGTATGTGAGGAATTGGGGATTGACGATACACAGTGGAAATTGCGGTTGTATGACTTGCTCATTTACTATAATTCCTTACTTGAAGGTGATAAAAATGCCTGACCAAACCTCCACCATCATTTCCAAAGTCTGGGGCATGTGCAACCCCCTGCGGGACAACGGCGTGTCCTACGGCGACTATCTGGAGCAGCTTACCTATCTGATCTTCCTGAAAATGTCGGACGAGTACTCCAAGCCACCCTACAGGCGGGAGACTGGCATCCCCTTCGGATATACTTGGGCGGACATGAACACCCTCAAGGGCGCGGAGCTGGAGGAGCAGTACAAGGCTACTCTGGAAAAGCTGGGGGAACAGGGCGGCATTCTGGGGAAAATTTTCAAGGGCGCGGTGAACAAGATCAGCAGCGCCGCCATCCTGTACCGCATCGTGCAGATGATCGACCAGGAGCGGTGGGTGTCCATGTCCTCCGACGTCAAGGGTGAGATCTACGAGGGGTTACTCCAGAAAAACGCGGAGGACGTGAAAAGCGGCGCAGGGCAGTACTTCACGCCCCGGCCCCTCATCCGGGCCATGGTGCGCTGTGTTCGTCCGGAGCCCATGAAAACCATCGCGGACCCCTGCTGCGGCAGCGGCGGTTTCTTTCTCGCCGCACAGGAGTATATCGCGGATGAAGCCCACTATACCCTGGACCGGGAGAAAAAAGAGTTCCTCAAAAACCAGACCTTCTATGGCAACGAGCTAGTCCCCTCCACCTTCAAGCTGTGCCTGATGAATTTGTATCTCCACAACATCGGGGACATCTACGGAAACGTCCCCGTCACTCTGGGGGATGCACTGCTGACCGACCCCGGCTACCGGGTGGACTATGTGCTGACCAACCCGCCCTTTGGCAAGAAGTCCTCCATCACCTTCACCAATGAGGAGGGGGAGCAGGAGGAGGAAGACCTGGTTTACAACCGAACCGACTTCTGGACCACCAGCTCCAACAAGCAGCTGAATTTTGTCCAGCA
>CAKNZJ010000080.1 GCA_932222125.1 uncultured Clostridia bacterium
GCACTCTCTTGCACTGGATGCCACTACGGGCTGCGTTTATGCTTGGGGCGTAAACCAGTTGGGCCAGGCAGGCGTGGACAGCTCCAGCACGATCATTCAATATCCTCAGAAAGTGATTGCGGAGGTTGATGGGCAGAAGCAGGTGCTGACCGGTGTAGTAGCCATCGCTGCCGGCGCCAGCCACTCGCTGGCCTTGACTGCTGATGGCGACGTCTACTCTTGGGGTCGAAATGAGCAAGGCCAGTTGGGACTTGGAAGTTTTAACGATGACAGCCAAAATCGGGAGCATTTCTATGCACAGAAGGTAGAGATGCCAAATGGAGCGAAAGTAGTTCAGATTGCCGCGGGCAGTAGCTTTAGTGTGGCGCTTGCTAACGATGGTAAGATCTACACTTGGGGCGATAACCGGGGCGGCCAGTTGGGTATTGACTCAGAAGAATGGGCAAGATCTACTTCTCCGGTTGTGATTCAAGACGCGAATATGGCCTATGCGGTGGAAATTGCCGCAGGTGGTGCGGCTACCGGCGATGACGATTCTTCGGGAGGCACTACGATTCTAACCCGAGGCCACACTCAGGCTTTGACCGTAGAAATGAGTGGTGCGACTACGGTTTGGGGCTGGGGCAGTAACCTGCAAGGTGAGTTGGGCAACATTACTGCCGATGTGGTTCAACGTGCGCCCATTAAGGTGGATTGGGGCACCAGAGATATCAAGGTCGTTTCCCTGAGCGTAGGCGATAACCACACTGCTGCAGTGACTGAGGATGGCCGGGTATATACATGGGGCTATAACTACAGCCATCAGTTGGGTATCGGCGGTTCGGCAGAGACCTCTGGACGACCTGAAGGGCAGACGCCTCAAGAAGTCTGGGGGCAGCAAAATGCAGACTATCAAGTAACGAATTACTTGAAGGATGCTTATGGCTCGATTGCTGGCGTGGCCGCGGGTATTAACTATACTGTTTTCTGGTTTGAAGATGGTACCGTCCGGGCGGTTGGTAATGGTTCCACCGGTCGGCTGGGTAATGAAGCTTATTCGGGCCGAGATACCTCTATCCCGGTGCTTACTGGTGGGAGTTATGAGGAAAGCCTGATTTTTAATAAGGTTTGGGTCTGGACAAACGAAATTGATGCCATGACCGGAAAGCCCACTGGCCAAAGCACACTGACCAACCGCTACGCCAGTATCCCGGGTATGTTTGAGGAAACGGACCCCGATGCACTGGAGATTGTAGAGAAGCGACTGCCTGATCAGTTGACCATCACCAGTGAGCAATATA
>CAKNZJ010000081.1 GCA_932222125.1 uncultured Clostridia bacterium
GAAGCAGGCTCGTCTGGTACTAACTCAATCACATCGGTAATCTCACAATTCAGCGTTTCGCAGATACGGGCTAATGTATCCATACTGATGTGCTTTCCCTCTTTACTCATGTTGGCAATCATATTTGTTGTCATACCAGCGGCAAGCCTTAAATCCTCTTTTCTCATATTACGCTCTAACAGTGTGTGCCAGAGTGGTTTATAGCTGATGTGCATATTGTTTTCCTGCCTTTCTACCCATACCACCGGGGCGGCTGCCCCGGCAGGAACTTTTCTCTTATTATAACACCAATCTTGTGTAATCACAATTTATTCTTGTATCTTGCCGCTGATACCGTCTGGATTGTGCTTTTCCTTTCTTTTTGTTCCCTTTAATTAGCCATGAACTGCTTGACACCCTGGCTTTTGGCCGCAGGGTTGTCCTGGCCGTAACCTTCCAGAAGGTTGATGCCGCCCCACACGCACAGGCCGCCGCCCAGGGCGATCACGAGAGTCTGCAATACGTCAATAGCACTGTTGAAGAAATCCATAAATCATTTTTCCTTTCGTTTTGTAGAATTGTTGTTGTCGGGTTCCAGATCAGATGCGTTCAATTCGTACATATCGAAAGGCTCGTCCGGCTTCACAATGGCCGGTCTGCGTTTCATGTACCGTTCTACGTCAAAGACGTTCTTCTTGTCGGCGTCGGACAGGTATTGGTATCGGGGATGCTTCGTGATATCAAACTTGTCGCTGAAAAACGGGCGCACGCCCCGAAGCTGCAAAATACACTTGCCGCCGTCCATGACTGCAATTTCGTCCTGGGTCATCAACTCCTTTCCTAATTTCTGATAACTGAGGCTGTGGGAGGTCTGCGCGCCCCGATTTTCGGACTGGCTCAGGCTGTCGATGGTCTCCTTGCCCAGCAACTCCGAAATCTCTTTCAGCGTGGACTTCTCCTTGCCTCCCAAAAACAAGGTGACGTCGCAGTTGCCGACAATGGTATCTGCCGCGTCCTTGTAGATGGTCTTTAACTGGCTTTGCGACTGCAAAATAATAGAAGCCGATATCTCACGGCTTCGGATGGTGGCGATCAGCTTGTCAAAGTTTGGTATCTGGCCGATATTGGCAAATTCGTCCAGAAGGCACCGCACATGAACAGGCAGCCGCCCGTTATAGAGATCGTCCGCCTTGTCGCAGAGTAGGTTGAAAAGCTGGCTTTGCAGCATGGCGATGACGAAATTGAAGGTGGTATCGGTATCGCTCATAATGAGGAACAGCGCCGTTTTCCGGTCGCCCATCGTGTCCAGCTCCAATTCGTCCTCCGTCATAATGTCCCGCAGCTCCTTGATATCGAAGGGCGCGAGGCGGGCGCCGCAGCTCACCAAAATGCTCTTGAGTGTTTTGCCTGCCGCCATTTTGAATTTGACATATTGCTTGACGGCGAAGTGTTCCGGCTGCTTTTTCGCCAGATCGTCAAAGAGAATATCTACGGGGCTTTTATAGGTCTCGTCGTCCTCTCTGGCTTCGCAGGCGTTCAGCAGGTCCAGAAGCGTAATAAAGTTTCGTTCCTCCGGCTCCGCCTCATACCAGATGTAGCCGATCAGAGCGCAGTATAAAAGCCGCTCGGCTTTGACCCAAAAATCTTCGGAGGATTTTTCGCCGTCGCCCTTCGTGTTGGCAATGATGACATTGACCAGCTTCAGGATATCCTTCTCGGAGCGCACATAGGCCAGCGGGTTATACTTCATGCTCTTGGAAAAATTGATGGTGTTCAGGACCTTGATCCGGTAGGGCTCATAGATGATCCTGCCGCGCCGGTCCCGCACCGGCTTTCCGTTTTCGTCCAGCTTCGGCGCGCCGTGCAGGAGCATTTTTCCTGTTTCCGTCAAAAGCTGCCCCTTTGGATCGGTGATGACGTAGGAGCTGTGCATCTGCATAATCGACGGTTTGACAAAGAACCGCGTCTTGCCGCTGCCGGAGCCACCGATGACGAGAATATTTTTGTTTCTCGCATACTTTGGCTGCTTCGGCCGGCTGGTCATTGTGAGGCTTTCTGTCCGGGTCAGGGGGATGTTCCAATCGGGAACGGGGTCTATGTAGGGCGCGATATCCGCCGCCGTGCCCCAGCGGGCAGAGCCGTATTCGATGCCCTTGCGGTACTTCTTCGCGTTCTTGCCCTTGACATACACCGCCAGCCGGACGAGAACCGCACCGAGGATGCCGACGCAGATATCCAGCACATGAAGGCTGGGCGCAGAGCTGGCGAAGGCCGTCTGAAAGCCCTGTCCGATATGCAGCAACTTTTCCGAGACGTCAGGCCCCGGCGCCAGCCGCACCGCCTGGCAGAGCTTATCAAAGAGATACACGAAGAACAGATACGGCAGATTCGACAGAAGATATTTTTGGAGTTTATCCTTCATCGCTCCACACTCCGTTCTCTGGTCTTGACCTTCTCACCGCGCTCCTGCCCCTTGTGCTGCGTTTTGGACTGCTCCTGCGCCTTTTCCAGCTTGCGGCGGATGGAAGGGGCTTTCTCGCGGCTCAGGTTTTTAGCGGAAAACTCCCGGAAGGCCGCCGTAATCACGTCGGCGTCTCGCCCCTTGAAGAACACCAGGTATCGGGGGAGCTCCCCGGAGGTGTCCTTCTTCAAAGCAAAATCCAGGCCGTACTTCTTCGCCGTGGAAGAAAAGGCCCGGATATTCTGATCCGTGATCTCGATGTTGGAGACGCCGGTGTTGTGCTTCATAAGCTGCCGGAGCGTCTGCTTGCCGTGCCGGAGTGGGGGATTTTTCTTGTGCTTCTCCATATCCGCCAGCACCTTCTTCATGGCCTGCTGCAAGAGCTGGGCGGTCATTTTGCTGGCCTCCACACAAAGCGCAAGGGTTTTCTGCGTGATTTCTTCCTGCAAGGCGTTCACCTCCGATCTCCGCTGCCGTACAGGTCATGGCTGACAAGGGACATGTAATAGCTGTCCATTGTGACCGGGGCGTTATACAGCGCTGCCAGCAGATATTTCTTGATGTTGCGGATATAGGTGGTGTTCTCCCGCATCCGGTCAAGAACATACTCGATGTGTGAGGCGTTCAGCTTCAGGAACCGTGACCGGACGACCTCAGCCGGGTAGTCGTCCCCGGCCACACGGATCATCTCTCGGTTGGAGCAGACGGTATCCACCATGAGCTCCACCAGCTCGTCCAGCCGGTCTTTGTCGAGCTGCACATTCTGCGAAAGAACGTCATACTCGATGTTCTCCAAAATCAATGCCCGATAGCTTTCCCGCTTTCGCATCCCGTCCTGTCCAATCCGCTCCCTGGGGGCTGGGGAACTTGATAGGATAGGACTTGATTCTTGCGTAATTGATAGATCAGTCTTTGATGGATAGTTACTTGATTCTTCTTTATTTAATTGGACGGGGTTCTCCTGAATTGGAGCGTCCAACATTGGATTTGCCTGTACGGGATTTTCCCGTATAGGTTTTTCCTGTGTAGGTGATGGCGCTTTAGGCTGTTCCAAAATGGTGTACTCGATTGAGCCAAGCTGCCCGTTTGCACCACGGACACGCGCACGGATCAGATAGCCATGCGCCTCCAGCTCCCGGATACCGCCGCTGATGCTGTCAATGCCATCCTTGCAGATATGGGCAAGACCCTTCATGGTGTAGTCCCAATTCTCCGGCAGGGACAGCATGAGGGATAGAAGTCCCTTCGCTTTCAGAGACAGCGACATATCCCGCAGGTGATAGTTGGACATGACCGTGTAATCCCTGGTCTTTTCGATACGGAATACAGCCATCTTCGCACCTCCTTCCTGTGAAAATGAAAAGTGTTGATTTTGGGCGGTTTGTCCGTCTGCACGCTTCCGCTGCCTCCCACATGGGAAAACACCCGCGCCCTGTTCAGAACGCAAGCCACAGCGAAAGAAACCACAGATTTTCCACCCTAATCACGACACTTGAATTTGGGTATAGAAAAAAGGCGGCTGTCTGAAAAACAGTCGCCCAAAAAGGGGATATATACAAGTTATTTGCTACTCGTCCGCCTTGAAAACCGTTGATATTACTGGCTTTTTCAAAAAGTTCTGTATCACCACTCGCACCAAATGAAGCGGAGTCGCTTTTCGAACTTTTTATCGAAAAACGGCTCCGCTTTACTCTGTAGCCATTACAATGACTGGATTTTTTGAAAAGATAATCTGCAGTATATTTCTGAAAATGGGAAAGAGCTGCAAAAAATACTTATTAGGTTTCGCCGCTTTCATTGGAACAGACGGCTGTGTATGAGCATGAAAAAAGCACCGGTTATCACACCAACGCTTTATCGGATAGGTCCAATTAGTGAAATATGTTTGCCCGTTGTCGAAAAACCTTGATTTCACGCGGGTTTACGGCACTGTCATTATGAATACTCGTACCATTAAAATAATCCGAACCCATTTCTAATCAGAGCTGGATTCGGATTATTTTACTTTATTTTAATAAAAATCTATCCTATCGCTACTGCTAGTTCTCCGGGATCGGGAGCAAGCAAAGGCGGAGATTGATGCTTCCAAAATGTGCGAGCACAGCATTGCCTATATTGCAGCCGTTACCAGTCCATAGTGATGGATTGTTTTACTTACTTCGTTTTTCATTACAACAATGCCTGTTCTACCTTGTGTATCCAGCACCAGATTAACGGAAAAACCCGTTGCATTTCCTGCACGACCGATAAGGATTACGCCGTATCTTCGTAAAAACTAGCAGTGGCATATCCGAGAGGGGTAGCTGTTCCTAACGGTGAGCGCGGGGGACAGCATTTCAGCAAGGGTATCTGGCTGCGTGAACAGTGGGCATTCCACGCCGTCCAAAAAGGCTTTTCAAACCGTACAAGGTCACTCATCGTTCCCGTAGTCGAGCCTACCGGATAGAGCAGAATATACCATCCGCACTCTCGGTAATCTTCATAGCCACCCTGCACATTATAATAGGCATTTGTTTTTTCTCTCTGGCCCTCTACCCATGTATCATCAGTGCAATCTGGTCTAATGTTGGTATGCTTCATGCCAAGCAATTCAAAATATTTTCATGCACATAGTCTGCATACTCTATCCCACTGACACATTCGACAACATACGCTGCTAGGGCAACACCCCAGTTTGAATACGCTACGACAGTCCCAAGCTCTTTGTAAGACAGATTGGAAAGAAAAGCGTCTGGCAGATCATTTCAGACATCTGCGGTCAGATCAACCTTTGAAAGCGGTTTTCCGCAAGTCCGGTGCCGCTTATTTTCTCCTTATCAAGTACATAATTTTTGTTGAAACCTCTGTTACTGTCAGCTACCATCCCAACTCCATGAGCCACCTCGCCACCTTTTCCTCCCGTTGCTTCTCCGTTCCGGTCACTGATTTGCCCAGCGTCAGTTCCGCGGAAATCTGGCCGTCCAGCAAATAGATTATTCGATCACAACTGCTGGCGATCCTGCTGTCGTGGGTCACCATCAACATCGTGGTTCCCTCCTGATTCAGCTTGACCAGCTCCTCCATGACCTCCGCTGCCACGCTTTTGTTCAGCGCCCCGGTCGGCTCGTCCGCAAACAGGATTTCTGGCTCGTTCATCATACTCCGGCAGATACACGCCCGTTGGAGTTGCCCCCCAGACACCTGTGTAATCGTTCGCTTCTCCAACCCGGTAATTCCCAGCTTCTCCATGAGCCTCTGCGCCCGCAGGCTCAAGTCTTCTTTCGGCTTCCGACCCTTACCCCTGCTGGCCTGCGCTGCCGGAAGCAAAATATTGTCCAACAGATTTAAGTTTGCCATCATGTTCATCTGCTGAAACACAAAGCCCATGCGGTGTAGCCGCAGCCTTGCTTTTTCGTCCTCAGACAGCTTTGTGATTTCCACATCCCCAAGCCACACCTGTCCGCTGGTGGGCTGATCCATCCCGGCCACGTTATAGAGCAGTGTCGATTTCCCGGAGCCAGATGGCCCCATGACCGCCAGCATTTCCCTCGGCTCCATATCAAACGAGATTTGATGCAGGATTTGTCCTTTCGTCAGATTCTCTACCCGCAGTAACTTTTTCATCGTCATTAGTCCCTCCCTGTGCAGCACTCATAGGCTTTGATTCGCTGGACTTCCGCCGTTCCAATCCAAACCGCGAACATGGTTGTTCCCAGGATGATGACCGGGATTCCCACCAGCAGGTGATCCCAGCGGATAATAAAGCGGAAACTGTCAGCGCCAAAGGATTTCAGCGCAATTCCGCAAAGGTTCTCTCCCAACAAAGTGCCAAAGGCCAGCCCGGATATGACACCTTTCGCAGCAGAGTAAAAACCTTTGAGACAATAGGCGCGGCCAATATCTCCGCTGGTAAATCCCAGCGCCTTTTGCAGTGAGATCGCGTCACGGTTCCGCTCCACGATTAGCCGAAGGAACAGCGCAATCACAACAAAGGCCACAAGTACGGCGATCAGCATAGCCCCCTGTGAAGCCAGACGGAGTTGGGCCAGCGTTGGCCCATAGGTATCCCGCACATAGCCCTCAATATCCGTCACATCGGCTCTCGTCTGACCGTAGGCTTCGATCCACCGGGCGCTGGCCTCCGAGTCTTTGAGAGAAACATATAGAACGCTCCAGATCACAGGGGCGTTGTTCAC
Organism: uncultured Clostridia bacterium; assembly: GCA_932222125.1. Classification (GTDB taxonomy): domain Bacteria; phylum Bacillota; class Clostridia; order Oscillospirales; family Oscillospiraceae; genus Enterenecus. The sequence continues at coordinate 6,616 of CAKNZJ010000081.1, forward strand.
CCTACTGCCAATCTTCGCTGTTTTTCCGCCGTTTGTAATGTCAGAATAAATCCCGCAGACGGTATAGTGTATTTCCTCACCGTCTATCCGTAGCGGTAGAGTATCGCCAACGGACAGTTCCAATTCCTTTGCGTTCAGAGAGGACAGCGCAATTTCATTCTCCATGACCGGCGGCGTTCCCTCCGAATATCGCACAGGGAATATTGTATGGTCACCCATTTCCACGGTCAGATTGCAGGTCGTGCCATCTGATAAAACAGCCGGGAGAAATTGGGTATGCAGTACAGCATATCGCTCTACCTGCTCGTCCCGCTCCAGGGCAGCGGCAAGCTGGGCCGTTTCCAAACCGATGTCCACCCCCTGGCGGATATCCATGCGGATGTCCGCGTTACCAATGCCCATATAGGTGACAAACGTGGGAGAGGACAGGGTGGAGGACAGATTTTGCGGCAGCAGCATCAAAAAGGCGCAGGCGGCGGATACAAAGCCGATCAGCAGATATTGCCGCCAGTTCTGCTTCTGCTCCTGAACCGGGAATAGTGCAGCCAGGACGGACAGCTTATCTGTCTTTTTTAGGTTTCGCCATACGGAGAATAGGCTCACAGCCTCCGCCACGGCAACAGCGCAAAGGGCAAATATCGCCGCCTGTGCGCCGTGATTGGAAGCGCCGTACAGTTCCCGTATCTGCCGCTCCAACGGCCCTTGCAGAACAACGGAAGCCCCAAGGCCTAGTAGACCGCCGCAGACCGAAAACAGGATATACTTTGAGAAGTAGAGCCGCCTGATCTCGCCCCTTCCGATGCCCAGAGCTTTCAGCATCCCTACCTCCCGTTTATCCCGCTCCATACGGATGGACAGAATAAAACGGATGCAGAGCAGAGCGACCAGCAATACCACGATAGACGCCAAGAAAATCACTAAAATTGTCGTTCCATCAGACAGCGCGTTCATCATACGGATCAATGGCTTTGTAATGGCGGGGCCGTTTGCCGGAAGCCCCTGCTGCGTGTAAGCGGTGCTGACGGCGCTGGTATCCGCGCCGTCCTTCAGGAGAAATTCAACGAGATATTCTTCATCGCCCCAGGGTTTCAGCCGTTCATAGTCCCACTCGCTCAAAAGGAACCGCTTGGAGGAAGCCATCATGGAGTTCATCTGCGCGTCCCGCAGAAATCCGGCAATAGTAAGTTCTACGCTGCCGATTCCCATGGTGTCCCCGATATTCAGTTCATAGCGTGTGCGGTAGCAGACGGGAACGTAAACCTGTCCGGGCAGTACCTTCGGACAGTTATTGTTCATGTCCAGAAGATAGTCAAACCTTTCACTCTGCCTACACAGGCCGTTGTCCTGGGTGCTGTCCAGCAGACTGTGACCGCCCAGCGTGACCTCACTGTTATCCAGGTTCAGAAAGGGGCATATCTGCCATTGGTCGATTTCTTGATGCTCCCTGGCAAACCGGCCAATCTGTGATTCATCCAATTCGCCGGTGTGCATTTGTACGAGATCGGGGGCCCGCGCCTGCTCCATCAGTCCGTTGACCGAACCCAGCAGGCTGGAAAACAGCAGTGCCGTCAAAGCAAACATCATAGCGGAAACGGCCATAAAGAAAACCGTGACGGCAGACAAAAGCTTGTTTTGCCGCACATCGTTCCAAATCAAATTTTTCAGCATGATGGTTCCTCCAAAACTGGACGCTTTTCATTGAGCTTGGCACCATTCCCATCAGGAACGGCGCGATGCCTTTTACCTTGACAGAAAGCCCTAATTCATCAAGGCAAAAATAAAATTAATGGACGAAAACAAGTTGCAGAGGCAGTGGAAAACCATAGCAATGTAAATATTCTCTTTCTTATAAGCAACCGTAAAGGCAACCGCAAATGTGCAAATACGGAAAATGTTATTGTAGGGAAGCCACCAATGGTAGAAAGAGAACGCTACCGAAACCAAAATTGGGGCGGCAATTCCGTAACGATCCATCCTTTCCGTTAAATATCCCCGAAAGTAAATTTCTTCTATAATCGGACAAATCAGCACATTCATTATAAGATATAGAACGGCGGTAAAGACAAGTATACTTCTTGGATATTGTTTTACAAGTTCAAAGTTGCTCCAATTAAAATATTCGGGGAAAATTGTGTAAAACCATTTTGCAGGTGTGGCAAATATCCAGTCCTCTAAAGCTCCTACTGTGACAGACATGATCCCCGCGATGCCGAACAGCACAAGTCCATAGAGGAAAACCTTCCACCAAGCCATTTTTCTGCATTTTGAAAAAACAATTTGCAGACCAGCCCTCCCATACTCGCGCTTGTTCGCTGTCAGGACAACGGCCAACTCGAATACAAACAAGGTTAAAGTGGATAACATGAAAAAGAGTGCAATCGACGGGATGCCCTGCCATACCATGCCTAACGCAAAATACAAGGCAGTAACTATTGCGCTGGGCACCAGCGTAACAAAAAATAATTCTGAAATTGTCATATCTTTTGATTTCATTTGCTTTCTCACTTTCTAAATTCTTTCATGATGATTACTTATTAATCCTTCTCTAACTGCCGGACGCTTTTTGGCATATAGAGTACCGTAGCCGTCAGCCCTAGCAGAACACCCGCCGCCATCACGCACCAGGCCGCGCCCCGGCCTACGCCGATCTGGAACTGGAGGGCGATACGATCAGCAATTGCCCCCGCCGCACCATAGGCCACCACATAGCCGATTTGTGACAGGAACCCAATCAGGCCCCAAGCCCGCCCCTGTAACTCGTCTGGGATGTTCACCCGGACTAAATAATCCATGCAGGTGTTGGCAAAGGGTAGGGTGGCAAAGAACAAAAACCCAAACGAGCAAATGAGATAGATATTCTCCCGTAGCCCGAACCCCACCATACCCACCCCCGCCACCAGCAGGGACAGACACAGCTTTTTGACATAACCCCGCTGGACACCCTTGGTCCCCAGGAACAGGCTGGACACTAGCATCCCGGAGGCACAAACCGTTTCCCCAATCCCCAGCGTGGTGCTATCGGCAAAGTCCAGAATAAGCGGTTGGGCCAGAGTTTGGAACGTACCCATAAAGCAGGTTAAAAGTGCGGAAACCGTAATCAAGATCAGAATACCGCGATTGCCGGTGACAGCTTGCCAGCCCTGCCGCAGGCTGTCCACAAAGGAGTCCTGTTGTTCCGCCATTTTCCTTGCAATGCCCTTCCGCACAAAAGCGGCGGCGAACACGGTGGGGAAAAACGTGCAAATGTCGATGACCAGCAGCAGTTTGATGTCGCTGACGGCCAGCAACACTCCCGCTAAAACGGGAGAGATCATATACCGGGCGCTCCCTGCAAGGCTCACCAATCCGCTGGCCTTGGAATATTCCTCTTTTGTCAGCAAGTCGGTCACGGTGGCCCGGTAGGACGGCTCCAACAGCGCGGAAAAAGTGGAGCTGACAAATACACCGATACAAATTTGCCAGAGAGCGGCCTCACTCCGCACCATGCACAGCAGTATGTAGAGAATGCCCAGCGCTGAGCAGCCGTCCCCCAGCATCATTAGCAATCGCCGGTCATATCGATCTGCCAGTACCCCGGCGGGGACGCTTAACAGCAGCGTGGGCAGAAAAGCCAGCAGGGTGACAAGCGCCATACTGGCTGCGCTCCCAGTTTGACGGAACACATAGACGCCCAGGCCAAAGCTGGTTAGCCCGCCGCCAATGGCGGAGATCAACTCCCCCGCCCATAGCAGCATGAATCTTGGAAAGTTGCTTTGTTGATTTACCATGGTTTCCTCCTTATAGACCGTCAATCTGTCGATATAAGGCTGCAAAATAAAGGAATGCTGTGGTTCCCTTATTTTGATTCTAACCTCAGTTTTTCGATAAAGCTGAATATCACACTTCTTTTTTACTCCATAAAGCTGTATATTCCCAAAATTTATATATATGGGTACAACAATATGTAAGGTTAAGTTGCATATCCGTTTATACTTGAAAAGTAATTACGTCTGATAATACAACAGCAACTAAAGTGCTGTTTTTACTTTTTACAAGCATCTTTTCAATAAGCACTTTTTCAATAGGTGGCTGCCGGTCAAAAGGCGATAATCAGACATAAAAAGAATAAAACCCACTATCGCAACCACTGTTCCAATTAATCCGTACCTTTTGGACCCATCCACCACCCCTTCTGAAAATCCAGCTTCCATTTAGGATATAGTATTCTTAAATACAAACAGGCTATTGTCACTATAATCAAGAAATTGATCACCAGTGTAAAATAAAAAGGTTCTATGTCTGCAACTTGAATATTGACAAAGAACGCACTCGGAATACCCATTATGTCTATAAATGCGATTACCAAAGTTAAAACTACTATTATAAATAAACTCTCACTTGTTCATAACATTATCTCCAAGCATTGATCTGTTTACTTCACCCATCATCCAAAAATCGGGAGAATAGTCTCTTGCAGACTGTCCCGCTCCATCCCCAGCAGCCGCTCCAGATTATAGATGAACGCGATAATCTTTCTCTGCCGCTCCTCCCCACTGTATCTAGCCAAGTCATCAAATACTGTGTTGGAATATAACAGCGTCATTTCCGCTACCTCTGCCGGGTAGTCCGTCTGACAAATCCCCTGGGCAATCCCTTCCTCAATCAAAGCAGTAACGACTGGATTCACCCCCGCCAGCAGCCGCTCCTGCATCTTCTGGTGCATGAGTGCGTTCTGCGGCTTATGCACCTGCTCCATAATTTCATGTCCAAGATCGTTATTCACATTCAGCGCCATCATCATCAGCGTCAGGCGCTGCAATACCGGCATATCCTTCTTCCTAGCAATTTCGCTGGCCTTTGCCACCAAGCTGCCATTCATTCGCTCAATCATGGCATCCAGAATGTCTTCCTTGGACTTGAAGTGGTAGTAGAGCGTTCCCCTGGCAATGCCGATCTCATTTAGAATGTCCGTTGTGCTGGTGCCATCAAAGCCCTTTGCCCCAAAGAGCCGTTCCGCTATATCCAATATCTCGTTTTTCCGTTCCTCTGCTCCTTTGACGATACGCACAGTACCCTCTCCCCCCATGCCTGAGCACCAACCGACAATCTGTCGATTGATATATTAGCACGGAGGACTGCGGTTGTCAATAGCACCATTGGATGAACTGAGTTGATAAGAAATAATTTCCCAATTATTTCACCGATATGCCGATGCTTCTACAAGGCATTTACAGTCCGTTGAAGTGGAACAATCAGGAATTACAGTAAAACCACCCATTGGCTTGACTAGCTCTTTTGTGATACTTACCGTTTTAATTGATATACTCGGTGCATCCCTTTTTAAAAAGCGTATAGGCGCACAGGAGTTGGCAGATATATTTGAAATTTCGCCTCGTACAATCTATCGTGACATAGATCCAATCAATTTGACAGGTATTCCTATTCCTATCTCTCAATATCGGGAGTTGATGGCGGCCTTGAAATTATGCCGGAGTACAAGGTTGATAAAAATGTTTTTTCGACTGCCGATCTTTCCGCAATCTTGATGAGGCTCTCCAATCTTTCCAACATGGTACGAGGTGATGAACTTGTAAACGCTCTTGCAAAAGTCAAGAGTTTCATCCCTGCCGACAATGCTTATGTGGGGTAAAGTAACGCACAAGAATTTGATAGACAATAACCCATTATCCCGTAACACAAAGAGAAATTTATTATTTTTCTGAAAATGTTAAAATGCGTTGCTTGTGGCAACGGGCAGTTTAAACTACAATAGTGGTGAAAGGAGGCCATCCCTAATGCTCAACGAAAATATTAAAGCAATCAGAAAATCAAAGGGACTTTCACAACAAGAGCTTGCTGTCAAACTGAACATCGTGCGACAGACAGTTTCTAAATGGGAACAAGGACTGTCAGTTCCCGATTCTGATATGTTAATCTCCTTATCGGAAGTGCTTGAAACCTCTGTAAGCACGCTGTTGGGAGAAACTGTTATCGAAACGGAGGTGGATACTTTAAAAACCATTTCCGAAAAATTGGAGGTGATAAACTTGCAACTGGCACAAAGGAAAACCACGAGAAGAAAAATGATTCATTGGTCACTTATTTCGTTATGTACAATCATAGTAATAGTTTTTGCAATCTTATTGTCATTAGAAAGTTCTTACTTGGGGTGGGATTATAGTGACCCCGAAACCGCTGTTCTTGGAGTGGCATTTCACTCATTTGAATGGCTGTTTGTCAGAATAGCGCCGATTATCCTTATTGGTGCAATCATTGGCATTTTTTTAACATGGAAGAAAGAATAATAACTAATGGCAGGGTATCCAGACCAGATACCCTGCCGGTTACTATCTCATAGGATATTTACGATAGAAACGAGAAATCCGAACCCATCCTCCACTTGGAAGACGGCGTTCGGATCATCATAAGTTGGTCCGGGTGACACGACTCGAACGTGCGACCTCCTGCTCCCAAAGCAGGCGCGCTACCAACTGCGCAACACCCGGATATGAAGTTTGGGGGTACTCACTGGGGCATCCATATTTGGAAACCTGCCCCATCCGTTGCCCTATTGCTTATTATAACACCACTCTACTCCATTTTCAACCCCTTACTTTCCGTCCCTGTTCAAGATTTATGTTGCTGGTTGAAACTCCGGCAATTCCACGCTATAATTAAAATGGCAAATCCTCATTTGCAGAGGTGAACAAAATGAAAGATGGAAAAAATCCGAATCCAAACACAATACATCCGATTGCTGGATATGATAAAGAAATCTATGTAAAACCGATGGTTACAAACCCGAATATCATTGTTGGAGACTTTACATATATTGCGGATTCGGAGTTTGAAAGTCACGTTTCACATCTGTATGATTGGAACGATGATAAACTAATTATCGGGAAATTCTGTCAGATTGCCGCAGGGGTTGAGTTTATTATGAATGGCGCAAACCATCAGATGAACGCTGTCTCTACATTTCCTTTCTATACGTTGGAGGGCTGGGAGATGTCCCCGCCTACAAAGTCTGACCTGCCGCTAAAAGGAGATACCGTCATTGGAAATGATGTGTGGATTGGCCAGAATGCGGTAATTCTTCCCGGCGTGCATATCGGAGATGGCGCAGTCATCGGAGCAAACAGCGTAGTAGGTCATGATGTTGAAAGCTATACGATTGCTGCCGGTAATCCTGCAAAAATACTCCGCAGACGCTTTGACAATGAAATAATTGAACTGTTGCTCAGATTCAAATGGTGGGATAGGAGTATTGATGAAATTAATCGCCTTATCCCGATACTTAGCTGCAGCGATTTGGAAAAAGTTAAGGCTGAGCTAAAAAAGCGATTAGAATGACAACTTCTAGTTTGCCGGGCGGTCACAATTCAAGGGTGGTCGCTCGCTTTTGCTATTTTGACGAATGCTTTTATCAAATAGCTGTCAGCAACACAAATCCTGAACGGGGAGCTTTCCTCCATCAGAGGGCGCAAAGCTCCTACTTCTCTTCGCGTCCTCTGATGGTCTTCCTATTCCGTCACATGGGCATAGTCATGCCGTCATCGGACAATCCGTCCTTCCTGAGCATATTCTCCAGCACCTCCACATCAGAGGTGATATCCATGGCGTCATCTTGAAACAGCCTATCCAGCTGTTTTTCAAAGCCTGCCACCACCTGGTCCATCATCCCCTCAATACGGGCCTTGGCCGCAGAAATATTCTCTCCCTCAATCCCCTGGGCCTCCAGCTGGGCATAGGCTCGCAAAATTTTCAATGTGGTGGGCAAATAATAGTTGAGGAACGAACGCAGCTGGGCCTCCCGATTGGGATGGGTTTTCTGATAGGCCAAAATCTTCCCCGAGATCTCCTCAATCCGGCGAATTTTCGCAGACATAGCCTTATCCGGAATCTCATCATTGACCTGTCGGATCTGCCGGAGAAGGTCGTCCTCTTGCTCCGAACGCGACTGCTCTCCTGCCCATTCCCGGGGTTCAGGCCGGCGATATCCCATCTCGGTGAGAAACAGTTTTCCCTCCGCCAGATCCAGATAGCCCGTGGGCAAAATCCCTTTGGAGAGCATCCGCCGCAAGTCCTTACACAGCCGGTTCACGGATACTCCAAAAGTGGCCGCCATATGGGCCAAAGGAACCTCCTGATTGGCCCCAATATAGCCCAAATAGTTCACATACCGTTCTCCTCGGTGCTTTTGTGAAATACCACTGGCCAGCATGACCACACCCCCAGCCAGGAATATCCCCACTACGAGCAGGCCGGCCAATTCATCAGCGGGAAACTCACCTTCCATCAGTTCATCCAAAAACTCGATCAAAACCGGGAAAAATGCGCTCCCAAATATACCAGTCATAATGCCGCCGCCGATAATCAGCTCCGTGCCCCCAGAAGCCGCCTTACGCCGCTGCTTTTGCGTCCATCCCTGCTTACCTCGGATGTTCCAGCTCTCGTCCCATTTCTTGGTAGATTTATGGGCATTCTGTTCCCCTTTAACCCCGCTGCCTGTCTCCCAGGCGCCTGGTCCTCCCTGTTGACTCTGCCAATGTCTGCCATGGCCGGCAGACTTGTTTCCTCCTTGGAACAGATCATCGCCTACATTGATCACCGTATCCCGCATCTGACGAACAGCCCTTCTGGCCTCCTGCCGATACGCCTCCTTCTCTGAACGACTCATTGAGCCTAGCTTACGCACAAACCAGAGAAACGCAATCACCTTTGTAACCAGACTTGGAATAAGGGCTAGCACCCCCATCCCAATCCACTCTCCCCAGCCGTTTTGGTTCTTCCCGGGCCTCTTTGGCCCCATAGGGCCTGCGCCGGGCTGATAGCCATAGTCATAACGATAACCAGACCCACCCTGACAATTTTGATTAGAATATTTCTGGCGGCCTGGGTCATTTTGGTCATCGTGGTAATGGTAAGAATCTGCCATATCCATTCGTCCTTTCCGGAGCGGGCTCATCCCCTGCACAAAAAAGCGGGGGACAAAACCATTATATACGTTTCCTATTCTTCTGTAAATAACAATACCATTTAATTTTTTATTTAGATTCTCCTCCGCTCCGGCTTTTACCCACATATTCCCTCTCAATAGCGCATATAAATCTGCCAGTGAACCACAGTAGGGAGTGTTGTGTTTGAAAGGGAATATGGAAGATCGCGCCCAGGAGCTGGCGCTATACATCATCGATAACAAGACCACTGTTCGCGCAGCCGCCAAAAAATTCGGCATCAGCAAATCTACGGTACATAAGGACTTGAGCGAGCGTCTGCCCGCCTTCAACCACTCCCTTTACGAGCAGGTCAAATCCATACTGGAGGAAAACAAGGCCGAGCGGCACATCCGGGGCGGTATCGCCACCCGCAAAAAATATAAGGGGATGTGAACGCAGGCCCATCAAGCCCACAGGGCCATGATTTCCGAATCGTGGCCCTCCTCTTTTGTCCATACCCGTCTACACCATGTTGCTCTCTTTTTATTCCAGTTCTGCTTTGATTTGTATCTTTTTGACACCAAATTGTAACCTTTTTTGCGAAAATTCCCTTGCTCATTTTTATATCCAGTGGTATACTACCATCGAGAGCTACTTTATTTTACGAAATTGTTTGGGACAGCAAATCGGTCCGTCCCTGCATTTGAGCCCACACGCTGAGCGGCTCGTCTATTTTTCAGAACCCTGTGCTCTGATCGGGAGGTTTTATCTGCTATGGAACAATCTGCGCAAAAAAAGAAAATACCTGTATGGTTAATTGCAACCATTGTCTCCCTCACCCTGATCATCGTATTGACAGGAGCATATTTCGGTCTGTGCGCCTGGGTTCGGAGCAATGGCCGGCTGCTCCCCAAGATGGTAGTCACTGACCGCAATGGCGGCGTAGTCGCGGAGTTGGGCGGTCTTTCACAAGACGACGCCATCGCTCGGATGTCTGAGGTTGTGGATGTCCAATCCCAGAAACAGACCATCACCATCTCCTATGGAGAGGAGAATACCGCTACCTTGTCCGGTCAGCTCCTCAGCTATGACCCTAAAGGTGCCGTGGAGCGAGGCATGGCTGTCAAAGACCAGCCCTTTCACAAGCTGGGGGCTATGTGGCTGGGTCTGGCAGACTATGATACCTCCCTGTCTCTATCTACCTCCACCTTTACTCAGGAAGGACAGACGAAAGCCACCCAGCTGGCCAAGCAGGTATCCGAAGCCCTATACGTGGCCCCGGTGGACTACACTTTTGAAGTCAAAGACGGCACTGTCACCGTGGTCAAGGGCACCGATGGGCAGGAGGTAAACTCCGATGAATTGATGGATCAGTTACTCACCGCACTGTCTGACGGCCAGACTAGCCTGACCGTCACCACCCACCCCGTGTCCAGCGCGGAGCTGTCCGGTCAGCTTCTCAGCGAGCTGGTCTATCTCGCCCCAAAATCTCCCGAGTTGGATGCCAACGGCAAACTGACCCCAACTGTAGTAGGCCGCTCCCTGAATCCGGATGAGGCTCAGACCATTTTGGACAGCATCGGACCCGGGGAGGCCTGCTCTATTCCGGTGGCGTATATCCAGCCAGATCTGGGTCCATCGGAAAAGTACCTTTATAAAGATCTGCTGGCCACCGTCACCAGTAACTTAGATGGAGTGGCGGCCAGGTCCCATAACGTGGCCTTATCCGCCTCCGCCTGCAACGGCGTGGTTATCCTCCCAGACCAGGTGTTCTCCTACCTGAATACCATTGGTTCTCCCAGCACTGCTCGGGGCTATCGGACCTCCACCGGCTATCAGAACGGCGAAACCGTGGATATGGTGGGCGGCGGCATCTGCCAGGTGTCCTCCTCCCTATACTATTGCGCTGTCTACTCCAATCTGGATATCGTCCGGCGGGCGACCCATGCTTTCACCGTGGGCTATCTTCCAAACGGACTTGACGCCACAGTGTATTATCCCACTCTGGACTTTAAGTTCCGCAACAATACCCAACATCCCATTAAAATTGTATCCTATGTATCCAACAACAAGCTGACTGTTCAGTTCTATGGCACCAACACCACCGGCAATTATGTGGAAACCCAGCGGTATACCCGCTCCTCCACTCCCTGGAAAACGGTGTATGAGCCCAGCAATGCCATCCCCCGAGGCACCACCCGGATCAAGACCACCCCCTATACCGGCTATGAGGTGGATGTCTACCGCTTGGTGTACAACGCTGACGGCACTTTGCTCTCCCGCGTCTTTGAAAACCGCAGCCGTTACGCCAAACGAGACCGGGTCATTCTCTATAATCCGCTGGACGCCGCTGCCCTGGGCCTGTCCGGTCCAAGCACCTCCTCCCCGGAGCCGTCTGTCCCACCCAGTCAGACTCCTACCCCGCCGCCAATTCAGGAATCCACTCCACCTCCTGTCCAGGAATCTACTCCACCTCCCACCCCGGAACCGCCCTCCAACCAGCCCGAGCAGGATGCTCCAAACACCTCGGATCCGGAGGGAAACTGAGCGCTATGTTTGAAGGTTTTACGCAAGAGACGGTGGACTTTCTGTGGGGTATCCGCTTTAACAACGACCGGAGCTGGTTTGAGCCCCGCAAAGAGATTTATCGCAGTGTCCTGCTGGAGCCTATGCGGGCGCTGGGCACGCAGATCCAGGATAGGCTGCTGGAACGCTTCCCACACTGTCAGATGAACCTAAAGGTATCCCGCATCTATCGGGATGCCCGGCGGCTTTTTGGCCGAGGGCCCTATAAGGATCATCTGTGGTTTTCCCTGTTCCGCTGGGAGAATGAGTCCAGCGGAACCCATCCGGTGCTTTGGTTCGAGCTGGCTCCGGAGCATTGGAGCTATGGCATGGGCTTTTGGTGCCCCAGGTCAGTGGTGATGGAAAAACACCGGGCCCGGATAGACCGGGACTACAAGCCCCTTCTGAAACTGCACAACAGGTTAGCCAAACAAGACGAGTTCATGCTGGATGGCGCGGAATATAGCCGGAAAAAGGTTTCTCCCCATCCCAAATTGACTGCCTGGTACAACAAAAAGTCTCTGTCGGTGGGCCACGATGAATCCCTCAGCGAGGTCATCTACTCCCCTCAGCTGGCCCAGCGGCTGATCGATGGTTTTTCCTTCCTGATGCCCTACTACGAGTACTTCTCTACCCTTTGGGCTGATCCAGATCCCAGAATATCTGTATAGGCATAAGACAGCAGCACCCTTTTTCCATGCCCGTCAAGCAGAAAATCACACCGCTTGATCGAACGAAACTCCCTGGAATCAGCAACATACTAGAGGATTCATGCCGTGGTCTATCCACGTCACGAATCCTCTCTTCTCTTTATGTACTGTTAAACCATCCCCATTGTGACTTTATCACAGAACTCCTAAAAAAATCCGACTATTATAACACCATCTCGCTAAATCCGAATTTTGAAAGGAGTCAAATTACATGAAACAAACCGATTTTGTCATCACCCTCTTTGAGGGAAAGGAAAACCCCAACAACCTGACTGTAGCGGTCGTCATGGGTGTCAACGCGCTAAAACAGGGACACACTGCCAGCATCATTCTCATGGTAGAAGCTGTTGCGCTGGGACAGCCAGACGCTGCGAAGGGTGTAGATATCGGCGCGCCCTTCCCAGAGGCAGGCGGTCAGTTGGAGGAATTTCTCCGGCTGGGCGGTCAGGTCTGCATCTGCAACGCCTGCATGCAGCATAATGGCTTCAAAGCTGAGCAGATGGATCAACGGTATGTGCTGATTGACGCACCCGATGTGGTAAGCCTACTCATGGGCGCGAAGGGTTCTTTGCAAATCACCTAATCATAACGGAAGAGAAACCCGTCGCTGTCCTGGGCGGTTTTCCTCTCAGCAAGAGAATTGGGAGAATCAATATGGAGTTACATCAGGTAATGGAGCAAGAATCCTTTGTTATCGTAGGGGATACGCTCAATACAGAGAAATATGCGTATCGGATCAAACAGGCAATGACAGATCAGGGGTATCGGGTACAATGTGTGGGGACAGAGCTGGCTTCCATCAATGATGTTACCGGCGATATTGATATTATCGATCTCTGTATCCGGCCAGATAAGGGTCTTGCGCTGCTGCGAGACTGCAAAAAGAAGTACAGGAGCGTTGTCATTCAACCGGGGGCGTCCAGCGAGGCCATTGTCAGCTATCTCAACGAGAATGATATCCCATATATCGACGGCTGCCTTTTGCTTGGTCTGAACCTATATAAGACCGGAAACGGTTACAAACAAAAATCCGAACCATCCCTCTGAATGCCAGCACCAAGCGTGACCGCCGGTACGGCAACTGTCCACTCTGCCTTGAAAGCTCTGATAGAAACTGAAAAAGCAGGGTCCATTCTCTTTTTGAGAATGGACCCTGCTTTTTCGTTTGTGGGGCTTGGCGTACGTCCATGCCGCTTTCAACTCATCTTGATCTATCAATCCCTTCCACAGATCCTCTCAATGGCGCACACAGATTTGACATGCCTGCATGGCTGCTAAAGCGTTCTCATGGGCCTGTTGAGATACCCCTGCACAGCCGGCGGCATCCACAGATATCTCTGCTTCAGGCAGCGCCGCCTTCAAAAGCATGGCATTTGAAATAACACAGATGTCGGTACATACCCCTATGAGTTCAATCTGATTGTAGCACTCACTAGCTGCCAGATGGGCCAAAGCCTGACTTCCAAACGCAGGCTTTTCAACCAACTTGCACCCCTTGGCCAACCCCTGAAGCTGTGGAATGATCTCCCATCCCCGGCTTCCCTTGAGGCAGTGAGGAACAGGAAGCTTTTTTCCCTCCTGGGTATCTAGATAATCCGCACCATGGGTGTCCTGGGTGAATACCACGGTATCCCCAGCCCTCACCGCCTCCTCCACACGGCGCACCACATGAGGCACGATGGCCTGAGCCGCCTCACTGCCCAGCACCCCGGTGACAAAATCATTTTGCATATCCACTACGACCAGCATCCTCATGGCGATTTCCTCCAATTTTAGCTATGATTGGTCTATATTCTGCCTTAGCTCAGTTCTTCAAACTGTGCATAGGAGCCGGGATACGCCCGCCACGCGCAATGAAGCCCTCTACCGAGCCGGTGTGGCAGGGCATTACTGGGGCGGAACCCAGCAATCCTCCAAACTCCACCACATCCCCCACAGTTTTTCCCGGCGCGGGAATGATGCGCACAGCAGTGGTCTTTTGATTGATCATGCCAATGGCCGCCTCATCAGCAATTATAGCTGAGATGGTGGCGGCAGAGGTGTCACCGGGAACGGCGATCATATCCAGCCCCACCGAGCACACACAGGTCATGGCCTCCAATTTGTCCAGGGTAAGAGCGCCCGACTGGGCGGCGGCAATCATGCCCTCGTCCTCGCTTACCGGGATGAATGCCCCGGACAGGCCGCCCACGCTGGATGAGGCCATGATCCCTCCCTTTTTTACCGCATCGTTGAGCAACGCCAGAGCAGCCGTTGTGCCATGGGTTCCACACACCTCCAACCCCATCTCCTCCAGGATCTTGGCCACCGAGTCCCCCACCGCGGGAGTAGGCGCCAGGGACAGGTCCACAATCCCAAAGGATACCCCCAGACGGGCGCTGGCCTCCCGGGCCACCAGCTGTCCCATCCGGGTGATCTGAAAGGCCGTTTTTTTGATGGTCTCGGCCACCACATCGAAGGACTCTCCCTTCACACGCTGAAGGGCATGGTATACCACTCCGGGACCGGACACCCCTACATTAATGACCCGCTCGGCCTCCCCCACGCCGTGAAAAGCCCCAGCCATAAAGGGGTTATCCTCCACTGCATTACAAAATACCACCAGTTTCGCGCAGCCAAAGCCCCCACAGCCGGCGGTGCGCCTCGCCGTCTCTTTTACTGTCTCCCCCATCATGCGCACCGCGTCCATATTGATACCGGCCTTTGTGGAGCCCACGTTTACTGATGCGCATACCCGGTCCGTGACCGATAAAGCCTCTGGGATAGAAGTGATCAGTTTCCGATCCCCCTCTGTCATTCCCTTCTGCACCAGAGCGGAAAAACCGCCGATAAAGTTGATTCCAATCTCCTTGGCCGCCCGGTCCAACGCCTGGGCAAAGGGGACATAGTTGTCGCATTGGGCCGCCCCCGCCACTAGGGCAATCGGTGTGACCGACACCCGCTTATTGACGATTGGTATGCCAAACTCCGCCTCAATGTCCTCCCCCACCTTCACCAAATGCCGCGCGGAGGAGACAATCTTGTCATAAATTTTCTGACAGGCTGACACCGGGTCAGGATCACAGCAGTCCAGCAGGGAAATCCCCATGGTGATGGTCCGGATATCCAAGTGCTGCTGGTCAATCATGCGGATGGTGCTTAGAATGTCATTTTGATTGAGCATCATTTCTTTCCCCCCAACGATCCCCGGGCCTCACAATTGGTGCATGGCATGGAAGATGTCCTCTCGCTGGATACGGATATCCAATCCCTGCCCCGAGGCGGCCAGCTCATCCTTCAGCTGGGCAAAGGGGATGGCAGCCTCCCCCACATCCACCAGCATAATCATGGTGAAATAATCTTGCAGAACCGTCTGGCTGATATCCAATACATTGACCTTTCTCTCGCTGAGCAAGGCGCAGACCCTGGCAATAATGCCCACCTGATCTTTGCCGATAACGGTGACAATTGCTTTCATATACTCTTCCTCCTGACATTATCCCAAATCGTCCAGAGTCAATTGGAACGCTCCGGCCAAATGTTCCAGGAACCACTCCAACTCCTCCATCCCCATCTTCCGCAGTGCAGATAAAGTCTCATCGGCGGCACGGCGAAATTCTCCATTGCCTGCCTTCAGCTCTTCCTGGCACTTTAGCCATGCAGCCAGCTTGTCTGCCGCCTTCACATATCGGCCGACTTCCTCATCCTCCCCCCGCACCAGCGGCTGGTATACGCAGGACAGCTCCCGAGGAAGCATGAACAACAGCTTGTCCTGTGCCACTGCCTCCACCTGATGGTAGGCGGTTTTCAACGCCGGGTTATAGTATTTGATGGGAGTGGGCATATCTCCGGTGATGATCTCCGGCGCATCGTGAAATAGCGCCGCGGCCGCAGCCCGGTCCGGGTCCGTCTCCCGGCCAAATATCTCCCGGCCAATGGCGGCCAGAGCATGGGCCAGCACCGCTACCTCATAGGAGTGCTCTTCCACATTCTCCACCCTGGTGTTCCGCATTAGCGCCCATCGGGTGATGTACCGCATTCGGAATATGTATGCGAAAAACGGATAGGACATACCCTTCCTCCATTCAGATAGGTTGACCCCAGTATACCAACTTTCCAGCCGTTTGTAAATCGTCCAACCTATACAAATCCGCTTCAAGCTGATATAATATCCGTGTATTTCCTATTTTTAATGGGTCACAGGAGGTCACATACATGAAAATTGCCATCTACACCTTGGGCTGCAAGGTGAACCAATACGAGACCCAGGCCATGGAGCAGGAGCTGCTCCGCCGCTCCCACACGCTTGTGGATTTTGACCAGCCAGCGGACGCCTATATCGTCAACAGCTGCACAGTCACCGCCGTCAGCGATAAGAAATGCCGCAACATTATCCGCCGGGCAAAAAAAAATTTCCCCGATGCGGTGGTGGCGGTATGTGGCTGCTATGGCCAGACTGATCCTCAAGCGGTAGCCAGCCTGGGGGTAGACCTGGTGTCCGGCTCTGGAGGCAGGATGGACTTTTTGGATCAACTAGAAGCACAGTACCGCCAGCGAAGCGGGCAGATTATCTTAGTGGACCGGGCCATGGATCGCCGGGAGTTTGAGCGGTTTCCCGCCAACGGTGCTACCGGGCGCACTCGGGCCATGCTTAAGGTGGAGGATGGCTGTGCCTACTTCTGCTCCTACTGCATCATTCCCTACGCTCGCGGGACAGTGCGCTCCCTCCCTCTTCATGAGGCGGTGGAGCAGATTCTCCAGTTAGCTCAATTAGGCTACCGGGAGGTGGTGCTTACTGGGATCGAGCTGTGTTCTTGGGGCCGGGATCTGGAGGGCCAACCGACTATCATCGACCTGCTGGAGGCCGTGTGCCAAGCGGCTCCCAGCCTGCGGGTACGTCTTGGCTCACTGGAACCCCGCACCGTCACCCCGGAATTTTGCGCCAGGGCCGCCGCACTGCCCAACCTGTGCCCTCACTTCCACCTGTCTCTCCAATCGGGGTGCGACACCACCTTGGCCCGCATGAACCGAAAATATGACACCGCCAGGTACCGTCAATCTATCCAATTGCTCCGGGACTTTTTTTCTAATCCCGGCATCACCACCGACCTGATCGTGGGCTTTCCAGGCGAAACCCAAGAGGAATTTACCCATACCCTGGACTTCATCCGTGCGTGCGCCTTTTCCGCCATGCATATCTTTCCATACTCCCCCCGCCCCGGTACGCCTGCCGCTAGCATGGATGGGCAGGTGTCCGCCAGAGACAAGGAACTCCGGGCCAAACAGGCCGCCCAGGTTGCCGGGGAGCTGGAACAAAACTGGCTCCACAGCCTGGTGGGTCAGACCCTGCCCATACTGTTTGAGGAACAAAAGAACGGACTATGGCATGGCCATGCCCCCAACTATGCTCAGGTACGGGCTGCCGGAGAGGATTTGCACAACCAGATCCGCTCCACCCTCATCTACGGCATAGAGGGAGGCATCCTGTCCGGCCGCCTGACCACGTCATGAAATACCCCCACTTGCGAGAGAGGAGTGACCGCCCATGTATCGCTCATTAGCCCTCACCGCCGCTATGGATGTGACCCAGATCACCCAGGCCCTGGGCAATATCACCGCCAACCGCGTGTTTATGGCAGTGGTCACAGCGGTGGTGGCCTTCATCTTGATCAAAATACTGCTCACCATTCTGGATCGGGCCTTCCGCCGCTCCAAACTGGAGCGGCAGCTGCAAACATTGCTCCGAACCCTGGTGAAGCTGTTGCTGTGGTTGATCACTGCCATTGCCGTGTTTGATCGGCTGGGCATTCAGGTCACCTCACTGGTGGCGGTGCTGTCCGTCATCGGCCTGGCCTTTTCCCTGGCCCTGCAAAACTTCCTGTCCAACGCAGCCGGCGGGATGCAGCTTCTGTGTTCCCACCCATTTCAGGTGGGGGATTGGGTGGAGGCAGGCGGTTGTGCCGGCACAGTGCAAGAGATCGGATTGTTCTACACCAAGCTGACCAGCGGGGACAACAAGCTCATCCAGCTTCCTAACAGCTCCATCGTATCCGCCAATATCATCAATTACTCGGCCGTCCCACACCGCCGGGTGGAATGGAGCGTTTCCGTCTCCTACGACGCCCCTGTCCTCCTAGTGAAAAACACCGTGATTCAGCTGGTCTCCGCCCACCCCCTGGTTCTTTCAGACCCACAGGTGACTGCCCAGGTGAGCGGCTACGGTGACAGCGCCGTCCAATACCTAATCCGGGCGTGGTGTGACAATCAGGACTATTGGAGTGTCTACTACGATGTGTTGGATGATATAAAGCCCGCATTTGACCAGGCTGGTATTCAGCTCACCTACCCCCATCTCAACGTCCATCTGGATGGCGAGCGCCAGCCGGATGAGACATAGGTTGTACCTGCTGCCAGTCCCGCGCTGTCCAAGGCGCTCCGGCCCAAATGAATCAAGACGCGCCAACCACTAGGGTTGACGCGTCCTCACTTAAATAGCCGCTGATGTGCCAGGTGTGGCCGATGGCTCTGCTCCCTCCATCTGCGCTGGCCGGATCAGGCTGTGGAGAAAGGAACCGTCCTCCCCCTGCACCTGGCCGCCTACCACCCGGTTTTTATAGATCAGCAGTGCCGCCTGAGCCCCCGTTTCCCCATTGGGATGATTGGATATCTCATAGATGTATCGCTTGACCCGCTTCCCACAATACTGGGTCAGGTCAAAGCCTTGCTCCACCTGGAGAGCAAGGTACTGCTTGTAGCTGTCGTCAAAGGTTTCCGGGATCAACAGCTCCTCCGTAGCGATAGGCTGCTTACCCACTTCCCACCCCAAGGTGTTGAGATAGGCTACCCGGTCGTCGTTATCCTTGACATTCTTCACCTCTGCTGAGGCGGTGACCGCTCTCCCTCCCAGGGTGAAAATCAGGGCTACTGCCAATGCCACACAGCAGCACCCTGCTGTGACAGCTCCCGCAATCAACCGTCTCTTTGGCACCCGCGCTGTCAAGATAAGCATGATACCACTCCATTCCATCATATGGTCGTCCTCATAGAAACTCTATGTCTACTCCCTGTGAAATATGTTATCTTCTTCCTATCACAAGCAGCGCGGATAGCCTTGTCGGCCAAGGGCAGAGTACCCAAAAGGAGGTAATCTCAATGGAACGTCTGGATAAACGGCTGGCCTCCACCGGCCAATGGAGCCGCAAAGAGGCCCGGGAACTCATCCGAACCGGCCGGGTATGGGTCAATGGCCAGATGTGCTCTTCCCCGGATCAAAAAGTGGATAAAACTGCCCCGGTCACGGTAGATGGCGCCCTGATCGAAGCGGACCGGCCGGTGTACCTTATGCTTCACAAGCCACCTGGAGTGGTGTCGGCTACCACCGATCCCCAGCAACCCACCGTCCTCTCCCTCCTCCCCTCCTCCTACCGGCGATTGGGCCTGTTCCCTGTCGGGCGCCTGGACAAGGACACCGAGGGACTGCTGCTGCTCACCAACGACGGCCCACTAGCCCACCGGCTGCTCTCCCCCAAGCGCCATGTGGACAAGGTGTACTATCTCCGGGTCAATGGCCGGCTGGATGAGGAAGACGCCCGGGCCGTGTCCCAAGGTATCACCCTGGCCAATGGCTACACCTGTCTCCCCGGGCGGCTGGAGGTGCTTGGCAATGCCCAGGAGGCATATATTACCATTCGGGAGGGAAAGTACCATCAGATCAAACGAATGATGGCAGCCAGGAATAAACCGGTGCTCTATCTGAAACGTGTGGGATTTGGACCGTTGACATTGGACAAGTCCCTGCCGAAAGGGGGATGGAGGTCTTTGACTATCCCGGAAATCGACGCCCTTTTCCGTCAATGAGACGAATTTTTCGGAAAAATCAACAAAAAATTTTTCAAAACCTGTTGAAATCGGCAATGCGACCCGATATAATAGAGGGCACTAGGATAAAAACCACCACAAAATGAGTGGTATCAGGACTGCTGCCGGATCCGCCGATTGGTAAACTGCCCAAATCCTTTAGGCCACGAAAGGAAGCAGGCATATCCTTCCCCGGCGCCAGCAGCCCAGATCAGCCGTATGAGAAAGGGGAAAATGCAATGTCCAGCCGGATCTTCCAGAGCATTGTCCTTCAGATCAAGGACTGTTCCGACCGGGTCGTTGGAGTGATCGATGAACAAGGCACAGTGGTGGCCTGCAACGAACTGTCCCGCATCGGTGAAAAGTGGGCAACCGTGGCATCCATGCTGATCAATGATCAGGAGGGCCTTCTGGCGCGGGATGGCTACACCTTTAAGCCCCTTCCTGGTTGGAACAGGCAATTTGACTATGCCGCCTTTGCCCAGGGCGAGGATGAGCAGGCCTCTCTTCTCTGCTCCATGGCGGTCATTGCCCTGAACGGCGCCAAGACCTATTATGAGGAAAAGCACGACAAAATCACCTTTATCAAAAATATCCTGTGCGACAACATTCTGCTTGGGGACATCTATGTCCGGGCCAAGGAGCTTCACTTTGTATCCGAGACTCCACGAGTGGTCATTTTGGTCCGCCAGCTTGGTACACCAGATGTGTCCGCGGTGGATGTCATCTCTAACCTGTACCCTGACCGGCAAAACGATTTTGTCCTGTCCATCAATGAAATGGACGTGGCCCTGGTCAAACACCTTGGGGAAAACGCCGATGCACGGGACATTCAGAAAATTGCCCAGACTGTGCAGGATACGCTTACTCGGGAGCTTGGAACCAAGACTGTGGTGGGCGTAGGTACCGTTGTGGGCCACATTCGTGATCTGGCCCGAACCTATAAGGAGGCTCAGCTCGCCATTGACGTGGGCAAGGTATTTGAGACTGAGCGGTCCATCATCAGCTATGAGAACCTGGGCATAGGCCGCCTGATCTATCAGCTTCCCACTACACTGTGCGAAATGTTTCTCCGGGAAGTGTTCAAAAAGAATCCTATCGACGCTTTGGATCAGGAAACCCTGTTTACCATCAATAAGTTTTTTGAAAACAACCTGAACGTATCCGAGACCGCCCGAAAGTTGTTCATTCACCGCAACACCTTGGTCTACCGGCTGGAGAAGATTAAAAAGCTCACCGGTCTGGACCTGCGGGAATTTGACGACGCCATCACCTTTAAGGTGGCCCTGATGGTAAAAAAATATCTGGTCTCCCGGGGCATTGAATCCTGACTATACTTCTTTTACCGGCCACAGAGCCCAATTCGGCTCTAGGGCCGGTTTTTCTTCCTACCATCTGTGAGCTTATCTCCCAAAGTTAACATAAACTTTTTATTCCCAATCGGGTAACAGGTCCAAAATCTGTTGACAGCCCACGAAACAAAAGATATAATGTAAATAATTGTATTAACCTCATTTCGCCGTGTGTTCCCGGCACGGCAATATTGGGAGACATCGCCTATGATACGACTGATGGATGTGTACCAGGAATATGACAACGGGACTAAGGCGCTAAATGGAATTGATCTGCGCATCGACGATGGGGAGTTCGTCTTTTTGGTGGGGCCTTCCGGCTCCGGGAAATCCACGATCGTCAAACTGCTTACCGCAGAAGTGGCTGCCAGCCAAGGCCGGATCATCGTAAATGGATACAACCTGAATAACATACGCCGCTGGCAGATCCCCTATATGCGCCGCACCCTGGGGGTTATCTTTCAGGATTTTCGCCTCATTGACAAAAAAACGGTGTGGGCAAACCTGGAGTTCGCCATGCGCACCATCGGCGCCAGCAAACGGGAGATGCGCAAGCGCATCCCTTATGTGCTGCATCTGGTGGGGCTGGAAGGAAAGGAAAGCGCCTATCCCAATCAGATGAGCGGGGGCGAACAGCAGCGTGTGGCCATTGCCAGAGCTCTGGTGAACAATCCTCAGATGATCATTGCTGATGAGCCCACCGGCAACCTGGATCCCCAACGTTCCCTGGACATCATGACACTTTTGGATCAGATCAACTCTATGGGCACCACCATACTGGTGGTCACCCATGAAAAGGACCTGGTCAACCGCTTCTCCAAACGAGTGGTGGCTATCAATGAGGGCCAACTGGTCCATGACGCGCAGGGGGGCTATTCAACGGTATGAAGCATGGATTTAACTTTGGCTACTTTCTCAGCGAGGGCCTCCACAGCATTGTTTCCCACGGCCTGATGTCCTTTGCCGCGGTATCCATGATTGTGGCCTGTCTGATCATTATGGGTTCCTTCTCCCTGCTGGCCCTAAATGCTGACCAGATGCTGGGCCAAGTGGAGGACGACAACGAGTTTCTCCTCTATATTGACGAGTCCTATACCGATGAGCAAATCCATGCTCTGACCCAACAGGTTCGCTCCCTTTCCAATGTGGCCTCCGCCACCTTTATTCCTAAGGAAGATGCGAAGGATGTCTTTCTGGAAGGTCGGGAAAATGAGGGCCTGTATGCCAACATACCAGATACTGTATTCCGAGACCGCATTTCTGTCCATGTAGTGGATCTCACCCTGTTTCGCCAGACCGTGGATCAGGCTAAAGCCCTGGATGGTGTGGCCAACTACCGGGCGGAGGCTGAGCTGGCCGAAGGATTTGTTACGGTGCGCAATGCTTCCACCGCCCTGGCCGGCATGCTGGTGGCTATCCTCGCTGCCGTCTCTCTATTCATCATTGCCAACACTATCCGGCTGGCCACCTTTTCCCGGCGAAATGAGATCGCCATTATGAAGATGTGTGGCGCCACCAACGGCTTTGTCCGCTGGCCCTTTGTCTTTGAAGGGCTGATCTTAGGCCTGCTGGGCGCGTTGGTCGCTTTCTTTCTCCAGTGGGGCATCTATACTGCGGCTGGGCAAGCTATGACCGACTCCGGCGCCATTATGCTGCTTGCCAATGGTATTATCCCCTTTTCAACCCTTTGGCTGCCCATATTGGGGGTATTCCTGCTGGCTGGCACACTCATCGGCGCGCTGGGTTCTGGCTTTGCCATTCGCCGGTTCCTTCAGGTGTAAATCAACAGTATACCAGTCTATTGGGAAGATGAAGATATGGAGGTTAATATGAATTATAAAATGCGGCGTATAGTGGTAGTCCTTGTGGTGGCGGCTCTTGTTCTAACGGCGCTGATGCCCCTTCTAAGTATATTTGCCCGAGCTTCCGTCACCAAGGATGATATTGCTAACATCAGAGGCGAACTCAATCAGGTAACCAACAGAAAAAAAGAGCTGGAAAAGCATCTGGCCGGCCTTCGCAATGATCTGACCCAAGCCAAGCAGACGGTGGAAACTGTTCAGGAAAAAGTGCTGCTCACCGAGCAGCAGATTAGTTACAGCCAGGCCTTACTGGATCAGTATGACCTGCAAATCGAGGAGAAGGCGAAAGAAATTCTGGAACTGGAGGCCCAGGAGGCAAAACAGCTTCAGGAATTCTACACCCAAGTGCGCTGGATGGAGGAAACGGGAAATGTCTCCTACCTCTCCATCCTGTTTCAGGCATCCACCTTTTCTAAGATGTTGGAGTATGCTATGCTTATTGGAGACATTATGGACCACTCCAACCGCATCATTGACCAGCTCAAGTACACCCAGGCGGAGATCGCCCAGGCTCAGGATGCCATCCGGGCCGACCGGGATGCCCAAGCTGAAGTTCAGGCCCAGCTAGAGGCCCAAAAGTCCCAACTGGACAGGGAAAAAGCGGAAGCTATTGCCCTAATGAACTCCATCGCCGCCTCAGAAAGCGAGTATGCCCAGGAGGCCCAAAAACTGGCCGCTGAGGAGCGGGAAGTCCAGCAGGCGCTGCAGTTGGCAGAGCAGAAGTACGCCGCACAGCTTAACACATTGAACAATACCGGTGACTGGTATTGGCCTCTGCCCGGTCGGTATAAGCTATCCTCCTTATTTGGCGGCCGATTCAGCCCCATCTATGGCCGGTGGGAGAGCCACACCGGTGTGGATATACCCGCTCCCGGTGGCACTGAGATCCGCGCTGCCCAAGGTGGAGTGGTCACATTGGTGGGCACCAACCGGAACGCCTCCTATGGCTACTACTGCATCATCAACCATGGCAATGGCTATTCCACCCTGTATGCCCATCAACGCTCTATCCCCAACCTGTCTGTGGGACAGACGGTGGCCAAGGGACAGGTGATCGGCTATGTGGGCACCACCGGTGATTCCACCGGCAATCACCTCCACTTTGAACTGCGTGTCAACGGCAGTCGGGCCAGCGCACTGAAGCTTTATCCTGGAATGACCTTTACTTACACCTCCGATGGGGTCACCCAGACCATCGCCGGTGGCTGAGAACATCTCCCAGGGGCGCGGGAATCACCCGCGCCCCTTTTATCTTTGGTAAGGAGGCTCCTCTCATGAAAGAACAACCAACCCAATCTACTCAAAGGCACTTCCATCTGCCCGGATGGGCTAAGATCCTTATCGCCATTGTCCTCACCCTGGCACTGTCTACCGGCGCCTGGGCCCTCTTGCTCGGTCCTGGGGGCCGTTCCATGGTCAAGACCTTCCTGCTGGCCCGGTTTGCCTTTGTGGACATCAATGTGGATCTGGACCATGCGGTGAACCAAAGTCTGGATGCCTTTGTAAAGGGTCTGGGGGACCAGTGGTCCTACTATCTGGATCAACACAGTTACCAGCAGGTAATGGACAATCGGGCTAACCGCTATGTGGGCATTGGAATTACTGTCACCCTTGACCGGGAAGAGGGCCTGCTGGTTCAATCTGTTGTCCAGGAGGGCCCCGCTCAGCAGGCAGGGGTGCGCCCAGGAGATATCATCACCGCGGTGGATGGGACTTCTCTCGCCGGTGAAGCCCGGTACAGCGGAACCGACCTGGTTACCGGTGAGGCCGGCTCTCAGGTGACGCTCACCTTGCTTCGGGAGGACGGCTCCACCCCACAAATCACCTGTACCCGGTCGGCCATCTCCTCTCCTTCCGCCCATGGGCAGATGCTGGAACATCAGGTCGGTTATGTCAGGCTGTCCAACTTTTACTCCGGGGCAGCGGACAGCTTTATTAAGGAAGTGGACAGTCTACTGGAACAGGGCGCCCAAAGCTTGGTCATCGATCTACGGGATGATCCCGGCGGATATGTGGGTGAACTACAATCCATTTTGGACTATCTTCTTCCCGAGGGACCAGTGTTCATCCACAGGCCACGCTGGGGAAGGGAGCACGTGTATCAATCTGATCCAAACTGGGTTGGCGTGCCCATGGCAGCGCTTGTAAATCAGGACACCTACTCGGCAGCGGAACTGCTGGCCGCACAACTGCAAGAAAGCGTAGGTGCGCCCATTGTGGGTGAGCGTACCTCAGGCAAGGGCTACTCTCAAGTCACCTTTCCTCTGCCCAACGGCGGCGGGGTCGGCTTGTCCACTGCGACCTACTGCACCGGCAACGGCCATTCCCTGATTGGCACTGGCCTTATACCAGATGCGGAACTCCCCCTGAGCTCAGGAGCCATCATGGGAGGCAAAGACGACAACCAACTTCAAGCAGCTCTATCCCTGCTGGATGAGACAAAGGCCCGGAGCTAGACGCTCCGGGCCTTTGTCTCATCATTGACGGAAAAAGATGATCCCTAAAGTATTAGGCCCGCAGTGACAGGAAATGGTACTGCCTGCCACACAGTCCAGTACTTCCTGAAAACCGTACCTGGCGGCCAATTCCTCCCGTATGACAGCGGGAATGGCCGGATCACACCGGGTATGGACCACTGCTACCCGCTCCTTGCACACTTCCTTTCCAGCCACTCGCTCCTCCATATACTCCCAAAGCACCTTCTCAAAGTTGCCCCGGTACTTCTTGCCCACAGCCATTGCTCCATCCGTGAGGACGATACATGGCTTTAGCTTCAGCAGGTTTGCCCCCAGGGCCACCACTGATGAACACCGGCCTCCCTTGGCCAGATAGTCCAACTTATCTACCACAAAGGTGGTGTCCACCCTATCTGCCAAAGTATGTAGCAAGGCCACCACATCCTTGGCTGACTCCCCGCGCAGGGCAGCCTCTGCCGCTGCCAACACCAGCAGACCCTGCCCGGTGCTTAGGTTGCGGGAATCCACCACATAGACATTGGGGTAATCCTCCGCCGCCACACAAGCGTTTTGATAACAGCAGGAAAACTCCCGTCCAATGGTGATATGGAGTACGGCATCATGCTGAGGAGACAGCGTGGCAAATAGCTTTTGATAATCATCAATATTGACTGCGGCAGTGGTGGGCAGCTCCCCACTGCCCTCCACATGTCGGAAGATGTCCTCTGGGCCCACGTCCTGTCCATCCCGGTATGTGGCCCCACCAAAAGAGACGTAGAGAGGCACCAGGGTAATCTGGTAGTGCTCTAGCACCTCGGGAGGAAGATCACAGGTGCTGGTTGCAGTGATTTTGATTGACATGTTACAACCTCCGATTCTCTGTTCACATAAAGAATACGGGTCATTATAACAAAACCCTAGCCCATTTGCAACCGCCCCCTAGCCTCTGTTGCCAAACCGGAAATATTCTGCATATTTATTTTGTTTCACGCCTATAATCTCTTGGGGTGAACATATGATAGGACGGATTATGCATTATACAGCCAAAGGACGAAACCGAATAGAACCAGTTCGATATGGCCCACTAACCTTGCTTCAGAGCACCTTTTATGAAAGTCCCCGGCTCTCCTCCAGAGGGGTGGCCCGCCGGTTGCACCGGATCGAGCGAACCCTGCTCAAGGCAGGAGTGGGCCGGGTAGTGCTCCCACAAAACTTTCCCCATCGGGAACTTCTCCAATATCTGCGTCCGGTGGATCCCATCCCCTTCTGGCGGGGCACAGCGGATGTGCTGGCTCTAGGCGCCCTCAAACGGACAGGCATTCCCCCAGAACGCGGGCTGGTTGCCCTGTCCGCGCCCCGGCTTTGTCCAGAGTTGCAGACGACCGCACAGCGGCTTTGCCCTCATATACGGGGATTACTCATTGATGTACCGGGAGAAGGCGAGGGCTATGCCCGCTGGCTCCACGAACAATTTGGTCTGCCCATGTTCCCTGCTGTGTTAAATGCGGATGTCACCGTGGCCTTTGGTCCAGGCGGAAGGCGCTGGGGACAGACCTTGGAGCTATACGGCCCTCAGCCCGACCTGGCTGGGCTGGTGATCACAGCCCCTGAGTTAGACCTGCCTGGCGACTGCGACTCCCAATTGCTTGCCCTGCTATGGGAGCAGGGCAGCTTGACCCACCGAATCCTCTGCGCCGTATAAGGCGGGCGGCCCTTTCAAGAAGGGCCGCCCGCCTTGTCCATTCCATCTTGATCTATCTTTTGCCGTCATGAGGCAACGCCTACGGCACAGCTTCTGCTGCCAGCACAAAGGGATTCCTCCTGCTGCCAGAGCCGCCGGCCACCGCTGTGTCCGCCCCCACCTCCACCGTAGGCCGCAGTACCCGGGCCACCTCTGCGGCGCCGAAGTACACATGCCCGTCCGGGGCCATATAGCGGGTCAGATTCTGAGATGCACAGTAGGGCGTCTCCAGCCAATAGGCCGCTCCAGACACATCGTATCCCTCCCGGGCCAGTCCAGACACCAGGTCAATGTCCGGCAGAGTGACCACGTCCTCCACCACCGCCTGGTAGGCCCGGTCATACCCCCGGTCAGCCAGCATGGCGATGTGACTACAGCTAAAATCCAAGTCGCCGGCCTGGGCATCCTCTCTGACATAGTTGTTTAGTAGCACAGTGTTGTCTACAGCCCGCAGCATGGCGCGCTCTGGCTGAGAGAATCCATCCAGAAATCCGCTGTTAAGCCAGCGTCTGGCCGAACTGAAGCGCCAGTCATTGTCCCCCGATTGGTCAAAGGATTCCACAATACGCTCATCCATACACCAGAGCACCAGTCTTTCCTCCCGCTCTGCTGCCACCAGCCACGTCAGGGAATCTCCCCCATAGCTGCCCAAGGTAACATACGCCCCGATCCCCAGCTTGTCACAGGCAGTGTTTGCCCTGATCAGGTTATACGCTTTATGTACAGCCGGCGGCAGCAGCAGCAAAGTCAACGTCCCCGCCGCCACAAAGCAGACTACGCCATCGGCTCCCTTTCCACCGGCCCGGTCCACCGCCATGGCAAATAGCCCCAGCAGTAGTAGGTCCACCAGCTCCACATAGGCAAACATGTGCTTTGCCCAATCTCCCTCTCCATTGAGCATCACTGGCAGAATGTACGCATAGGCCAGTCCCGCCAGCAGGGCAGCCAGAGGCAATGCCAGCCACAGCAGTTTGGTTTTTTTACGATATACCGCTATGACTGCTGCCATAAATGCCGCTGTGGCCACCAGATTGCCCGCCAGGGTATCCAGCGCCAAGAGGTCCCGCAGGCCGCTCCACAGGGACATTCGGTGGGAGAAGGTCATCAACGGATACCCCGCACCATGGTTTGCCATATAATAGGGCCGAATCATTCCACAGTGCATCGCGGTCAACTTGGCCTGGTGCCACAGCCGCTGTGGATGAGTCAGATAGAATCCAATCAGGTCCCCTTTGGTCACTGATTCCGCCTGCTCCCGCAAGCCACGCTCCTCCAGCGAACTCAGCAATCCGCCGAGATAATAATTGGTATCCCGATAATCGCTAAGTTCCTGTGGGAGCCCTAGATCAACCAGATATTCTTTTGCAGTGGCCTCGTCCACGTTCCGGATCACACCGTAGAACACAGCGTTATAGTTGGTCTCCACATCCATCCATCCCGGCACTGCCGTCCACACCGCCAGCAGCAGAGCCAATGCCCCGCCGCCAAAGGCAATGGCCCGCCTGTTCTTGGTGCGCACCCATATCATGCCCTCCATGACCACCAGCATCAGGCAGGCCAGCGGGATATTGAAAAACTTTGTCCAGCCGTAAACGACGGCGCACACCGCGCACCATAGCCCGTCCCATCTGCCGGGCTTATGGGTCAGCAGCCGCACCAGCATAGCGGCGCAGTAGACCAGGGCAATGTGTTCCAGCCCCTCGCCATACAGCGAGTTGAAATAGGCTACATATCCCAAGTCACACAGCACCACCAGGGCGGCCCCTTTAACCAGCACGTCTTGCCACAGACGCCTCAGCCGGAACTGAGATAGCAGCAGTCCGATTCCCACCGCATACAGTACAGCGTAGATCGCCCCCAATACCCACATGCGATAAAGGCCGATCTCCACCCCCGTGAGCTTGTTCAGCACCAGATTGGCTACCACCGATAGCCGCACCACCCCCACATGGATCGAGGGATACCGGCTCAACCCCTCATGTCCAAAGAGAATGGCCCGCACATTGGCCGCAGCAGAGCCCTGGGATAAGTCAATAGTATAGGCGTCCGCATACGTGAAAGAGGGCAGGCGCTGGCCATAATCCAGGGAAGCCGCTCTCATCACCCGGCCAAAGTCCCCGTTGTTGGACATCCCGATCTCCTCACCGGCAAAGAGCACGCACAGCACGATGATCAGCGCTAGCACGCCATACAGCAATCCACACCGCCGGCGGTAGAACTCTCTCACCCGGTCCCTCACTACACCACCTGCCCTGTGGCTGTCTCATATAGGGTAAGCTGCCTGTTGCGCTCCGCTGTCCAGTTGATGGACCACAAGGAGGCAAACAACAGCAGTTGGTTCCCCTTGTAATCTTCCACCAACATGGCGTCGTTAGGGAGTACCAAATCCGTCGCCTGAAGGGGACCCTCCTGGTCATGGCCCAGCCACCGCAGGTACTCATGAGGCAGTCCCTCAAAATATAGCTCCACACCATACTCATTTTTTAGCCGGTAGTCCAGCACATCAAACTGTAAGGTACCCACCACACCTACAATGACCTCTTCCATACCGGAGTAGGGGGTCTTGAATATCTGAATGGCCCCCTCTTGGGCAATCTGCTCCATTCCCTTCAAAAATTGCTTGCGCTTCATGGTGTCCATGGCCCGCACCCGCCTGAAATGCTCCGGGGCAAAGGTGGGAATCGGGTCAAATTTAAACTTCTTCCCCGGTGCGCACAGGGTGTCCCCAATGGAAAAAACACCTGGATCAAATACACCGATGATATCGCCGGCATAGGCCTCCTCGATGATCTCCCGCTCCGCAGCCATCAGCTGCTGAGGCCGGGACAAGCGCAGCCGTTTTCCCCCCTGAACGTGGTAGACCTCCCGGTCCGCGTCAAAACGGCCAGACACCACCCGCATAAATGCAATACGATCCCGATGGGCCTTGTTCATATTAGCCTGGATTTTAAATACAAAAGCGGAAAATTCGTCCTCAAACGCATCCACCGTCCTCTCCCCTGCCTGACGGGGCAGAGGCGGAGTGGTCATGCGCAAAAAGTCCTCCAAAAAAGGTTCCACCCCAAAGTTTGTCAGGGCCGATCCAAAAAACACCGGAGACAGCTTACCGTGGCGCACCCGCTCCAGATCAAACTGGCAGGAGGCGCCGTCCAGCAGTTCGATCTCCTC
The DNA here is from genome assembly GCA_932222125.1 of uncultured Clostridia bacterium. Taxonomy (GTDB): domain Bacteria; phylum Bacillota; class Clostridia; order Oscillospirales; family Oscillospiraceae; genus Enterenecus. The sequence continues at coordinate 37,224 of CAKNZJ010000081.1, forward strand.
CACCAGCTGATCCCTCACCTCCTGACCAATCAGGCCGGGGAGGGCAGGAGCGTCTAACTCCACCTCTGTGGCAATGGCCGCCCTGGCGTTTGTGTTCGAGGTGAAATGGATCATCTTGCGCCGTTCCCGGTCATACACTCCCTGGAACTGTTTACCGCAGCCAATGGGCCAGTTAACCGCATAGGTGTCAATCCCCAGCTCATGCTCCAGCTCCTGACACAATTCAAAGGGGTCCCTGGCCTCCCGATCCATTTTATTGATAAAGGTAAAAATGGGGATATCTCGCATGGCACAGACCTTGAACAGCTTCCGAGTTTGGGCCTCCACCCCCTTGGCCGCATCGATGACCATAACCGCAGAGTCAGCGGCCATGAGGGTACGGTAGGTGTCCTCAGAAAAGTCCTGATGGCCGGGGGTATCCAGGATATTGATGCAGAACCCCTCATACTGGAACTGCATCACCGAAGACGTGACGGAGATGCCGCGCTGTTTTTCAATCTCCATCCAATCTGAGGTGGCTGCCCTGGCATTCTTCTTGCCCTTTACCACCCCTGCCTGGGCAATGGCCCCGCCGTACAGCAGGAACTTCTCTGTGAGGGTAGTCTTGCCGGCGTCCGGGTGGCTGATAATGGCAAAGGTGCGCCGGCGGTTGATCTCCGTTTCATATTGTGACAATCAGATGACCTCCATTTTGTGTTCTAGGAAAGATTTGGCGTGTGAGCTCTACATGGTGGCCACTCCTATATTAATATTCCAAAATTGGCCAGGACAGGCCCATTGGTAGATATTTCCCGTATTATAACATTCTCTCTTAGAAATTGCAACCGCTTCCCCATTCACCCTTGGGCTGCATGGCGCATAGAAATGATCTGGGGGGCGCCATTCGATAAAATAAGGGGCACTATGGAATGAAAGAGCTTCTAATACAGCGGCTGCTTCAACTTTTGTGCGTGAAATCCATCATGACGCTCATGTTAACGGTGGTCTTTACGGTGCTGGTCCTCTACGACAAAGTAAACCAGGACTTCATGACTATCTATTCAGTGGTTGTGGCTTTCTACTTTGGCAGCCAGCTTCAGCAGAACGCTATCACCCCGGGAAAGGAGAAATCCAATGGAACTCCTTAAGTGCATTTTGACGGAAAATGACTGTTACCGCACGGGACGCACCATTGCACCCAAAGGGGTAATGGTGCACTCCACCGGCGCCAACAATCCCACCCTCCGGCGTTATGTCCAGCCAGTGGCCTCCACCCCTGACCGGGACAGCCTGCTGGCCGCCCTGGGAATCAACCAAAATGGAAATCACTGGAACCAGTCCGGGTTGGATGCCTGCGTCCATGCCTTTGTGGGCAAACTGGCCAACGGCTCGGTGGCGGCAGTCCAAACCCTGCCCTGGAACTGGCGCGGATGGCATGCCGGCACCGGTACCGGCGGGGGCAGCGCCAACAACACCCATATCAGCTTTGAAATCTGTGAGGACGGTTTGGATAACCCCGTCTATTTTGATCAGATTTACCAGACGGCGGTGGAGCTTACCGCCCGCCTCTGTCAACAATACTCCCTGAACCCGCTGGCCGATGGGGTGATTATCTGTCACAGCGAGGGCTATCGCCGGGGGACTGCCTCCGGCCATGCCGATGTGGAGCACTGGTTCCCCCGCTTCGGCAAAACCATGGACCACTTTCGGGCCGATGTGGCCGAAACAATGGAGGAAGACAACATGACCCAGGAAAAATTTGATGGGATGATGGAGGAATACCTGGCCCGCAGAGCCGCTCTGGAACCGTCCGACTGGTCTGCCAAGGAACGGGCCTGGATCGAGGCCCAGGGACTTATGCAAGGAAGCGGCGACGGCGGCAAGCAATATAAAAGCTTCTGCACCCGGGAAGAGCTGGCCATTATTCTACACCGTTTCAATCAGCTTTCGGATGGCTAAATAAAGCCCCCCTCCCCATTGGTTGGAGGGGGGCTTTATTTAGTCTCGCCCATACTTGCTCCACAATCCAGCCAGACCCCCTTGACTTTTACAACTAAAAGTGCTAAAGTGATGGCAGCCTCAGATAAGGAAGGATGTACACATGGCTGACCGGTTATATGGGTATCTCTGTTACCGCTATTGGAGTAGCGGTGGTTTTTCATGCCCCTAATCGGTTGTGCTGCATACTGAACGCTGTGGCTGCCGAATCAGGCAGCCGTTTTTTATTAATTGGCCGGCAAGTCTATAGATAAGACCGGCAGGCCCTGTCCCACTAGAATGAGAGGAGCACCGTACTATGGTCATTATCATGAAACCGGATTTCACAGAACAACAGCTAAAGGATGCCATTGGCGCTATGGAAGCCTACGGCGTGCAGGTGATGGTGTCCCAGGGAAGCGAAACCACCATTCTGGGCGCTGAGGGGGATGCCAGCGCCCTCAACCAAGAGCAGCTATCTCAATTGGCCGGCGTGGAACGGGTTATGCGGGTCAGTGAACCCTACAAAAAAGCAAACCGCAAGTATCATCCCGACGACTCAGTCATCCAGATCGGCGCCCACACCACCATAGGGGGAACCCAATTGGCCATCATTGCCGGCCCCTGCTCAGTGGAAAGCGAGGAGCAGATTGTAGGGGTGGCACAGGCGGTAGAGGCAGCTGGTGCCGTGGCCCTGCGGGGGGGCGCCTACAAACCCCGCACCTCCCCTTACGCCTTTCAGGGCAAAGGGGTGGAGGGCGTTCACCTGCTGGAGAAGGCCAGGGCGGTCGTCGGCCTGCCCATCGTGACCGAGCTGATGGGGCCTGACCAACTTCCCCTCTTTGAGGAGACGGTGGACGTCATCCAGATCGGCGCCCGGAATATGCAGAACTTTGATTTGCTGAAAAAAGTCGGCCGGATCCACAAACCCATCCTGTTAAAACGAGGGCTGTCCTCCACCATCGAAGAATGGCTGATGAGCGCGGAATACATTCTGTCCGAGGGCAATCCCAACGTCATTCTGTGCGAACGGGGCATCCGCACCTTTGAAACTTACACCCGCAACACCCTGGATCTGTCCGCGGTACTGGCAGTCAAGCGGCAGAGCCATCTGCCGGTGGTGGTGGATCCCTCCCATGCCTGCGGTCAGGCCTGGATGGTGGAGCGAATGGCCATGGCGGCAGTGGCTGCCGGAGCGGATGGCCTGCTCATCGAGGTACACAACAATCCATCCTGTGCCCTGTGCGATGGCGCCCAGTCAGTGACCCCCGCCCAATTTGAGGCCATCATGGACAAGCTGCGGCTGGTAGCCGACTGTGTTGGCCGGACCCTGTAAAATGAACAAAGGGAGGAATGTCTCGTGGAACACAAGCGCATTTTGGTGGTGGGCCTTGGCCTGATCGGCGGCTCTTTGGCCCTGGCTCTTCAAGGCTTTGAGAATTATGAGATAGTGGGCAGCGTCCGCTCTCAGGCCACCTACCACAAGGCCGTCATGCGCGCAGTGGCCCAGCGGATCACCTTTCATCCCGAGGACGAACTGCCCCAAGCGGATGTGGTCATCCTCTGCCAAGATCCGGCTGGAATTATGGACTTTCTTCAATCACACCGGAACCGGTTCAAACCAGGCTCCATGGTATTGGACGTGTGCGGGATAAAAACAGCCATTTTGGATGCGGCAAGCTGCTTGCCTGAGGATGTGGACTTTATTGGCTGCCATCCCATGGCGGGCAAGGAGGTATCTGGCATCGACAATGCCGATAGCACCCTGTTTCGCAATACCCACTTTCTGGTCATTCCCGGCCCCCACAGCACTCAAGAGCACTTGGCTTTGCTGGAGCGCATGGCCGCCCACTGCCAATTTGGGGACGTGGTGCGCACCACCGCTCAATGCCATGACCAGCTCATCGCCTATACCAGCCAATTGATGCACATCATCGCCGTGTCCGTATGTGATAGCGATCACCTGCTCCAATGCGCCGGCTTTGAAGGAGGCTCCTTTCGGGACTGCACCCGGGTGGCCGCCCTGGACGTGCCCTTGTGGACCCAACTGTTCACCTTGAATGCCCATGCCCTTGTCCCAGTGGTTGTCCAGTTGGAACAGCGGCTGCACCAGTACCGTTTGGCCATTGAATCTGGAGACCGGGAGACCCTGTCCGCCATGCTGTCAGTTGCGGCTGAGCGGAAAAAGCAGTTAAATCTAGAGCGTGAGCGGGGAGACGATATCCATCCTCAATTTCAGCCCCTCCCTTGAACTTAGGGGTATCCTAATTCTTAAATTCTCAACAAAATCTTCATTTGACGGTACCCCCTCTTCCATGTTAAACTGATAAAAGTTGGAAAGGGGTGGCACCAATGGAAACAAATATGTTTAAAAAACTTCTACTACTCATCACCTATGCCGTGGTGCTGGTGGCTGCTATTGTAAAACTGGACAATGTACTGGACTGGCTCGCGCAGTTGATCTCGGCATTTCAGCCCCTGCTGATTGGCTTTGCCATTGCCTTCATCCTCCACCGGCCCTGTAATTTTTTTGCCCGGTTATATAGACGGCATCTGCCCCATGCTAACCAGCGGGCCGCCGTTCCCTTGGCTGTTGCCACCTCCTACCTCATCGTTATCGCTCTGTTTGCCCTGCTGATCTCCCTGGTAGTTCCCGAACTGGTGCACAGCATCCAGACCCTCATGAGCAATATGGGCACTTACGCCGCTAACCTCCAAAGCCTGTATGACCAGATGGTGGGCACTTTCGATCTGGAACTGCTGGCAGATCTTAACCTCACCGACGTCGTCAACAACAACTTACGCGAACTGCTCTCCAGCGTGCTCAACGCCCTAACCAACACACTTCCCCACTTGGTCAGCGTCACCAGCGGGCTGCTGTCCGCCATCGTCACAGGCGCGCTGGCCATTGTGTTCTCCATCTATATGCTGTCCAGCGGCACCAAGCTCACCGCACAATGTCGACGGCTGGCCGTCACTTATCTGCCTGGACGGCTGTCCAGCCCTATTCTTTCCGTGACCCATCTCACCTATGACACCTTTTCCAAATATGTCTCCGGCCAATTGACCGAGGCCTGTATCCTCGGCTTTCTATGCTTTTTAGGTATGTGCCTGTTTCGGTTTGACTATGCCCTGCTTATCTCGGTGGTGGTGGGTGTATCCGCGCTTATTCCCATTGCCGGCGCCTATCTGGGCGCCAGTGTCGCTGCATTGCTCCTGATCATGATTGACCCTCTCCAAGCCCTGTGGTTCCTGATCTTTTTGCTCATCCTACAGCAGTTGGAGGGCAATATTATCTACCCCAGGGTGGTGGGCACCTCTCTGGGCCTGCCAGGCATCTGGGTGCTGGCGGCGGTAACTGTGGGCGGCTCTTTGCTGGGACTGGCCGGTGTCGTGATTAGTGTCCCTGTCACCGCTGTTCTCTATACCCTGCTCAAGCAGGACCTGCGCACCCGGGTGGCGGCCAATGCTGGGAAGGACGGGGGGGAATCCTCCTCTGATCTGTCATAACCTTGGGACAAACCTCATATGATGGACCATCAACGTTAAGGAGATGGTCCTATGGCATACGAAGGCGGCTTTACCGGGCCCCATCATGTGGTGATTGAGGAACGCAAGAGCCTGACGGTATCCGGCGTAGAGGATGTGGAGCGGTTTGATGAAAACTCTATCGTACTGTCCACCTCTAAGGGAACAATGGTGGTGTCGGGGGAAAACCTTCATATTGAAAAGCTGTCCCTAGACGGCGGTGATTTGAAAGTGGAGGGGGATATAGACTCCGTCAGCTATGAGGACGATGGTCAGAGTCGCGGCGGTTTCTTCTCCCGTTTGCTGCGCTAAGTCAATATGTATGTGGATATTCTGGCCCAGGCAGCCATTTCCGGGCAGGGCTTCCTGCTGGGGGCTGCGCTGGGCCTTGTTTATGACGTGATGCGCACTGTTCGCCGCAGCCTGCGTCTGGCTTGGCTGGCTTTCCTGCTGGATCTGCTATTTTGGTTGAGCGCTATTGTCAGTCTGTTTCTTCTCACACTACTGCTTGACGACGGACAGGTGCGTATTTACCACGGTATTGCCATCTTATTGGGCGGCGGCGGATACTTCCTCACACTAAGCCATCTGATCCTGCCCATCCTGTTCAGAATTTCTCAGGGGCTTCAGATGATTTGGCGTGTTTGTACCACTCCCATTCGCTGTGGAGGACATGCAGCGAAAAAAAAATATAAAAAACAAAAAAAACTCTTTCAAAATTGGCTGACTTGGTATAAAATGAATGTAATACACCAGTTTGCCAAGGTTGAAAAAGGAGGAGCAGACGCCCATGAAGGTCAAGCGCACGGGCATCATCACAAAAATATTGGTTCTGGTTCTGCTGGCCTCTGCCGCCGCTACACTGCTTTCCATACAGAGCAGGCTAAAGGCAGCTCAGGTCAATCGGGATCTGCTCACTCAGCAAATTCAACGGCAACAGGAAATCAACGCCGCTCTGGAAGACGACATCGCTCACAGCAGCGACCCAGATTATTTGGCCGATATCGCAAGAGATAAGCTGGGTCTGCTGGAGCCGGGCGAGATTGTGTTCATAGATCCGGCCCGTTGATTGATTAAGCTCTGTCCAGCATACATCAACTAAAAAATAGGGAGAGGGAAACAAAAGTTTTATGGGGTTTGAAGTTGGCTCAATTTTAGAGGGAACAGTGACAGGCATCACAAAATTTGGCGCCTTTGTGTCACTGCCTGACAAGCGTTCCGGTCTGGTACACATTTCAGAGATCGCACATTCCTATGTCAATGATATCCATGAGCACCTCAGTGAGGGTCAGCCAGTGACGGTGAAGGTGATCGGCATTGACCAGAGCAATCGCATCAATCTTTCCATTAGGCAAGCCACGCCTCCGCCCGACCAGCGTCTGGGCAACGGCGCCCGGTCCAGGTCTGAGACAGACCACCGGCCGGTTCGCCGCTCTGCCTCTGGGTCTGGTTTTTCATCGGATCCACCCCAGCCCAAGGGTTCCGCCAGTTTTGAGGACCGGCTCAAACAGTTTATGGCCAGCTCCGACAGCAAGTTGTCTGAGTTGCGTATGAATGAGCGACGCAGCAGCCGCCGGGGGCGAAAATAGGCCCAAAAAAGGGGATGCTTTGGCATCCCCTTTTTTATGCATGTCCGCCAGCCTGCACATAAAAAGCGGCTCTTCTCCCTCAATGGGAAAAGAGCCAAAGAGTCTATTGCGCGGGAGAATGGAATGACCGCATGGGTCAACCCCATGCCACGGCGTGGGCCGCACATATAGTGTACCACTACCATCAGAAAAACTTTGTCTGATCCTGTCAGTGATGAGAAATTGAGGGTGTCGGCTTGACCAACGCTCCCAAAATTAAAAGGAGGAATTTGGATGCTCATTGTCAATGGTGTCATCCATACCATGGACGGCGCCCCCATTCAGCACGGCTTTGTCCGTACGGATAGCGGGCGCATCGCTCAGGTCGGACAGATGGATAGCCTGCCCCCCTTGAGAAAGGGAGAGACGTCTATCGACGCTAACCAAGGCCATGTCCTCCCCGGCTTTTTGGATATCCACTGCCATCTGGGATTATTTGGATCCGGCGCTGGGGAGCGAGGGGACGACCTGAATGAGGATTCTATCCCATGTACCCCCCACCTGCGGGCATTAGATGGAGTAAATCCTATGGATCCATCCTTTGCCGACGCTCGCAAAAATGGGGTGGTCTGTGTGATGACCGGGCCGGGCTCGGTTAGCCCCATCAGCGGCCAAACGGTACTGATGAAGACCATCGGCCGGGTGGCAGACCACATGGTTCTCCGAGCGCCGGCAGCCATGAAGTTTGCCCTAGGTGAAAACCCAAAAATTCACCATGGCAAGCAAGGGCGCAGCCCATCCACCCGGATGGGTACTGCCGCTATGATTCGGGAAATGCTGGCCAAAGCGCTAGATTATGAACTGAAATTCGTCTCGTCCCAGACAAACCCGCAGTGCCCAGACCCGGAGTCGAATATCCAACTGGACGCCCTGCGCCCGGTGGTGACTGGCAAACTGCCCGCCCATTTTCATGCTCACCGGGCGGACGACATCGTGACTGCCGTGCGGATTTCTAAGGAGTTTGGTCTGGACTGCGTCATCGTCCACGGCACCGAGGCCCATCTCATTGCAGACTACCTGGCCCAGGAACACATCCCCGTCATTACCGGCCCCGTCATCACCGACCGGTTTAAGCCGGAAATGGCCAATCTGTCCTTGGAAAATACCGCGATCCTGGCCAAGGCGGGGGTGCAGGTGGCAATCTGCACCGATTATCCTGAGACTCCTATCGGCTTGCTTCCCTTGTGCGCCTCTCTGTCTGCCAGGGCAGGTATGGATGAGGATGAGGCCCTAGCCGCAATCACGCTCAACGCCGCTCGCATCGCCGGTGTGGACGACCGTCTTGGCTCGCTTACATGCGGAAAGGATGCCGATCTGGTAGTGATGGACGGGCATCCCCTGGACTGGCGCACTAAAGTGACCCACGTTCTTATTGACGGACAGGAGGTTTGACCTATGATACGAGAGATTCCAAACAAGGTTATATCTGATGCTGTGCGGGAGCTGTGCATCCGGGCCAACATCCTGCTTCCCCAAGACCTTCGGCAGGCCATTTGTACCGCAAGGGAGACCGAGGCCTCCCCCGTAGGCCGGGCGGTGCTGGCAGATGTAGTGGAAAACTATGAGTTTGCCCAGGCAAAAAATCTGCCTATCTGTCAGGATACCGGTATGGCTGTGGTATTCATCGACTGGGGGCAAGACTGCCATCTGATGGGCGGCAGCCTGGAAGAGGCGGTCAATCGCGGTGTGGCTCAGGGATATGTGGAAGGCAACCTGCGCCTGTCCGTGGTGGCCGATCCCCTGCGCCGGGTCAACACCAACGATAATACTCCAGCCATTGTTCACCTGCGCATGGTGCCCGGGGACAGGGTGGACATCACGGTGGCCCCCAAGGGTTTTGGCAGTGAGAATATGACCAAGCTCAATATGTTCAACCCCTCCGTCAGCCAAGAAGAAATTGAGGATTTTATTGTTTCCTGCATTTCTCAGGCAGGCTCTAATCCCTGCCCACCGGTGATTGTGGGTGTAGGCCTGGGCGGAGTCTCCGAAACGGCGGTAGCGTTGGCCAAGCGGGCCCTCCTTCGCCCAGTGGGAGAGAGTCACGCCGACCCATTTTACCGAGAAATGGAACAGCGCCTTTTGAAGCGCATCAACTGCTTGGGTCTGGGCCCCCAGGGTCTGGGCGGCGTCACCACCGCTTTGGCCGTGTCCATTCTGGCCCATCCCACCCACATTGCCGGTCTGCCCTGCGCCGTCAACCTGGGCTGTCATGTCACCCGGCACGCTCATACTACGCTGTAAGAATCTTCCAGCGAAGTTGTTTTACCTTGTATCAACGCTTTTTTTCTCCCATTTGAGGCATACTCTTATGAGGAATTCCTATCAGGAGTGAGCTTATGGATTACGATCTGCTGCTGGACGGCTGCTGTGAAATGGGGGTTCAGCTGTTGCGCTGTGGGGCGGAGATTCACCGGGCAGAGGACACCATCCGCCGCCTGTTGTCCGCCTATGGTCTGGAGGGAGAGGTATTTGCCATCCCCAACTGTCTCATCGTCAGCATAATAGGGTCCAACGGCCACACTCTGACCCGAATGCGCCGGGTTCCCCTGTCCTCGGTCAACGTGGACGGCATTGAGCGTTTTAACGCGCTGTCCCGCCAGCTGTGTTCCGACCCGCCTGCCCATCCCGGTGAAATCCTAGACCGGTGTCATCAACAGGCCCAGGCTGTCCTGCGGCAGAGCTGTCCCCTCTGGCAATGCCTGCTGGGATACTTTGTTGGCGGGTTCTTTTTTACCCTGTTCTTTTCCGGTGGATTGGCCGAGGGCCTTGTAGGGGGAATGGCTGGACTGCTGTCTGGTCTTTCCGTCACCTTACTCAGCCGGGTCCGCTCCAATTTTTTTATTACCATTTTAGTTTCCGGCTTTGTCTTGGGCGTATCCGCCTACCTTCCTCTGGGCCTGGGGGTACCTGTCAACCTTCACCTATCCATCGCCGGCGGCATCATGGTACTGGTACCTGGGCTGGTGTTTACCAATTTTATGAGCAATTTGCTCTCCGGTGACGTTGTGTCTGGGCTGTCCACCTTTGCCAGGGCCATCCTATCCGCCGGAGCCATTGCCCTGGGCACCGGCGCGGCCATGGTGCTATGCCGCACCCTCTGGACAGTATCTGAAAACGGCGGACAAACCCTCTCCTATTCCGCTACTCTGTGCTGTATGTTTGCTTTTGTGGCATGTCTGGGCTTTTGTCCCTCATACAATGTTCAGGGAATGGGGGCCTTGCTGTGCGCACTGGGAGGCGCCATGGGATGGACAGTCTCTCTGGTGGTCCAACACTTCAGCGGCAACCCCTTCTTGTCCAGTCTGTTGGCGGCGGTGGCAGTGGGTGTCTATGCCGAGTGCATGGCCCGTATCCGCAAGTGTCCCGCCTCTTCCTATCTGGTCATCTCTATGTTCCCTCTGGTCCCCGGACTGAGCGTCTATCGGGCGATGGACTACAGTCTCCAGGGGGATACCCAGCAGTTTTTGGATACCTTCCTTCGCACCTTTGGCATTGCCGGCTGCCTGTCCCTTGGCCTGCTCATCGTGTCTACCGCCCTGGCCATCGTATACCATTATCAAAGGAGGGCCCGCTGATGCGCCCCTACTCCACCGTTTTGCTTGATGCGGACATGACCCTACTGGACTTCCAACGCTCAGAACAAGCCGCCCTTTCCCGGGTTTTGAGCAGTCACGGCCTTCCCTGCGGCCAGGATGTACTGGACACCTACTCCAAGATCAATAGCACCCTCTGGAAAGCGCTGGCCCGGGGGGCGGTAGACCAGGACTTTTTGGTGGTAGAACGGTTTGCCGCCCTTCAGCGGGTGATTGGCGGCCGGGAAGATCCCAGGCAGCTCAACGCACATTACAGTCGAGCCCTTGGAGAGGAAGCTCACCTGCTTCCCGGCGCACTGGACTTTTGCAAGCGGCTACGTCAGGCCGGTCTCACCCTGGCCATCGCCACCAATGGACTGCCCTCCGCCCAATGGGGCCGGTACCGCCGCACTGGATTGGATCAGGTGATACCCCACCTCTTTGTCTCCATGGAAATCGGTGCTCAAAAACCCATGCCAGCCTATTTTGACCGGGTTCTGGATCAACTTGGCGTATCCGACCGGAGCCAGGTATTGATGGTGGGAGACGGACTGGAAACCGATATTCTCGGAGGAAACCGGGCCAATATCCACACCGTCTGGTATAACCCCCAGGGCGCCCCACTCTCCGGACCAGCCAGGCCCACCTATATTGCCGCTAATTATGAGGATATCTGCGCCATTTTGCTGCCATCTGATGGCCTGCCTCAGCGTTCTTGACCCCCTATGGCTTCCTGTTACTAAGCTGTAATTATCTGTAACTGGATTGATATTTGACAGACTAACCGCCCAATGATAAGATGTTAAACATAGAAACAGATAAAGAAGGTTTTAGCAAACTATGAAACTCAACGTCAACAAACTTCTCTGCCCTGTGCTGCTACCCACCATGACAATTTTTTTGCTGGCAGGGTGCGCTCCCACAGCTCCCAACACTGTCCACAGCGCGGTCCCTAGTCCTTCTCCGGTACAGATGGCCACTCCTGAACCCAGTGCCACCCCGAGCCCAGCACCGTCCGCCTCCAATTCCCCCGCCCTGTATACCTTCGGCGTCCCTCTGGAGGAAAGCCAATCCAGTCAGGAGGACAGCTCCTTTGACGACGCGGTCTTTCTGGGAGACTCCCGTACTGAAGGGCTTCAGCTGTTCAGCGGCATTGACAGTGGGGACTTCTATTGGCAGCGGGGCATGACTGTGTTTCGGGTGGACAACGATAAATATAAGGTCTTTCCGATAGGCGGTCAGAACTATACCCTCATCGGCGCTCTATCTCAAAAATCCTACCAACGGGTCTATATTATGATTGGCATCAATGAGCTGGGCTACCCTGTTACCTCCTACGAAACAGGGCTGGCTCAGTTTCTTGACCAGGTAATTGCCATTCAGCCCAATGCGGTGATTTATCTCCAAACGCTGCCGCCGATCAACGATCAGGTAGCCCGCTCTAGCGGCCTGGCAGAGTACCAAAATAACGACAACGTAAACGCATTCAACCAGGCCATTGTCCGAGTGGCCAAAGAGAAGCATGTGGTGTTGTTGGACACAGCTCAGGCCTACCGGGGAGAAGATGGCCAACTCCCCGCCGATTTGACCATTGATGGCTGTCACTTTCATTACGACAAATACAGCATTTGGGCCGACTATCTTCGCCGTCATGTGTTGGACCCAGAGCAATACACCGCCAGCCGGGAATATGCTCTCACCAACGCCCATTCCTCTAATGAGACAACTCACGTCCCTAACCTCGCTCAATCGGAGGAACCTGCCTGATGAAACGCATCCTACTCTCTGTCAGTTCCCTGCTCCTGCTGCTGTCCGCCTGTGGTGCTCCACAATCAGGCTATGCCTTAGACGATGCGCAGACCTTGCTGGATGCCGGCCTGTTTCACGGCAATATGGGGCCCCTGAGCACTGATACAGTTGCTGTGCTATATCGCATTGATCAAGAGACCATTATAGAGTGTGTTAGCTATCTATCCGCTGATACCGCCATTAACAATGATGAATTGACCATCCTCATCCTGACGGATGAGGATGCCGCCCAAGTTGCCGAGTCAGCCTGCCGTGAGCGGGTGGAGGCCCAGATCAAAACCGCCCAAAACTACACCCCGGCGGCAGTACCCCGGTTAGAAGGGGCTGTCATTCACCGGATCAAAAATACAGTCCTATTGGCAGTGGGCGACCCGGACCGTCTGCCCCAGGCCGTCAATGAGCTTCATTAAAACACAAGCCCCCTGCCCAGTAATCTGGGCGGGGGGCTTTATTCATCATTCTTATTCCGGTTTGTCCTCAGGCTGTTTCGAAGGATCTGACTCGCTGGCCTGATCTGTCTCAGAAGCCAACCCGGGGATGGGGTTGTTCACCATGTGGATGCTCCGCGCGGGACGCTCTACATCACTGCCCAAGGTAACTTCAGCCAGCATAGGATCCCGTCCCTCTATAATAGCTAGCATCTCCGCCCCTGTAATGGTTTCTTTCTTCAGCAGGTAGGCGGCAATCTTATCCAGCATCTCCCGATTGTTTTGAAGGATGTCTACCGCCTCACTGTGACAGCGGTCGATAATCGCCCGTACCTCGCTATCCACTCCGGCGGCAGTGTCCTGGGCGCAGGTCAGTCCCATCTGTCCATCCAAATATTGATTTTGCACTGTGGCCAGCCCCATCATGCCATATTTGTCGCTCATGCCGAACATGGTGACCATTTTCCGGGCGATCTCGGTAGCTCGCTCAATGTCGTTGGCGGCCCCAGAGGACTTGGATCCGAACACCACCTCCTCAGCGGAACGACCGGCCAATAGGGTCCGGATCTCGGAGAGCAGGTCCTCTTGGGTCATAAGGAACTTCTCCTCCTCGGGCAGATGCAGCGTATAGCCCAACGCTCCTTGTGTATGGGGAACAATGGTGATTTTGGACACAGGCATAGCGTTGTTTTTTTGATGGTGAGCCACCAATGCGTGTCCCACCTCATGATAGGCGATCATCCGCTTCTCCTGCTCGGTGAGCACGGTACCCTTTTTCTCGCTGCCCGCAATGACAAACTCAAAGGAGGTCAGCAGATCTTGCTGATTCACCGCCTTGCGGCCCTGACGCACCGCCCGGAGCGCTGCCTCATTAACCAGATTGGCCAGATCAGCCCCCACACACCCAGCGGTGGCCTGGGCAATCTTGTTTAGATCCACATCCTCCGCCAGCTTAATCTTCCGGGTGTGAACCTGGAGCGTGGACAGACGTCCGGCCAAATTTGGCCGGTCTATAGTGATCCGCCGGTCAAAGCGTCCAGGGCGGAGCAACGCTTTATCCAGCACTTCAGGCCGGTTGGTCGCCCCCAACACAATGACTCCCTTACCTGGGTCAAACCCATCCAACTCGGCCAGAAGCTGATTTAGGGTCTGCTCCCGCTCATCATTGCCACCCATCCGGTTGTCCCTGGACTTACCTATGGTGTCGATCTCATCAATAAAAATGATACAGGGCGCCATCTTGCTAGCTTCCTTAAACAAGTCGCGAACACGGCTGGCCCCCACACCTACAAACATCTCCACAAAATCGGAGCCGCTGATGGAGAAGAAGGGCACCCCCGCCTCACCGGCTACCGCCTTAGCCAAAAGGGTCTTTCCGGTGCCTGGAGGGCCCACCAACAGCGCTCCCTTTGGCAGCTTAGCGCCGATCTCGGTGTACTTACCTGGGTTATGGAGAAAATCAATGATCTCCTCCAAACTCTCCTTGGCCTCGTCCTGACCAGCCACATCCCGGAAAGTAACGCCGGTCTTTTTTTCCACATACACCTTGGCGTTAGCTTTGCCCACGCCCCCGATGCCGCCCAGGCCGCCGCTTCCGCCCATCTTCTTAAACATATAACGGTAGAGGAAGGCCAGTGCCGCCACCATTACCACCACCGGTAGCACATAACTGACGATGGCAGACAGCATATACTGCTCGTCGGTGACCACCGGCGTCTTATAGACCACTCCGTTCTCGCTGAGCCATTGGGTTAAATCGTTCCGCAAGACAATGGGCGCGCATACGAATTGAAGGGAATTACCGGCTTGCGCGGCCAGTCCCAGTCCGCCATCTCCCAGCACCCGCTCCAAAACGCTCCCATTGTAGCCGCTCTCCAGCTTCTTCCGATACTCCTCAATGGGAGGAGTATCCTCTTTAAGCGTAAAGTAAAAGTTCCCGGACTGATACTCTACCTCATTGACATAGCCTAACTCTACCCACTCATCAAAGGTGGATTGAGGCACCTGCTGAGTTCTGGCGCTCTGCATAGTGCTGCGGCATGTGTTGAGCAGCACCACCAGCAGCACCGCCCATAAAACCAGGTTTAAGAATCCCCAGGGGCCTCGCCGCTTGTTGTCACTGCCATTCTGATTTTTGTTTGGATCACGGTCGCTCTTGGGACCGCTTGATTTGATCGGGCCGGCCATAGGCACAACCTCCTTACTGTAACCAGGCTCCAGGGCCTGGGCCATTTTTGTTCCTTGCCATAGACTCTGCTACCACACCCCAGGATATACCAGAATCCTGGCTAATGTCAGCTATCATACCATATTTCTTAGAGAAAAACAAGGAATGTTCCAAAACGAGCTGTAAACTTTCTATGACGAACATGGCTCTTTGGTGAAGAATTGCCTGTTTCCCTCTTTTACCCTGGCCAAACTTGTGGTACACTATATCCACGATTGTTCAACATCTATCCCATTCTATGATATGAGTATACGAAAAAGGAGTTTTTCCTATGCGTGTTGATAAACGTCAATCCGCCCCCTTGCAGTTAGAGGCAGACGGCCTCATTGAAGGCCGTAACGCAGTAATCGAGGCATTGCGCGTAGGTACCGCCGTTGACAAAATATATATTGCCAAGGGGGAAACCAGCGCTGCGTTGGGCCACATCGCCTCCACCGCCCGTGGAAAAGGCGTGGTAGTAATCGAATCCGACCGGCGCAAACTTGACGCTATGAGCCAGACGCACAGCCACCAAGGGGTGATTGCTGTCGCCGCCGTGCGGGCGTATGCAGACGTGGACGATATTCTGGCTGCGGCTCGTGAAAAAGGAGAGCCGCCCCTTCTGGTGGTATGCGACGAATTGTCCGACCCTCACAATCTTGGTGCGGTCATCCGTACCGCCGAGGCCGCCGGAGCCCATGGAGTGGTGATCCCCAAACGCCGCTCCGCCGGCCTTACTGCCATTGTGGCCAAAACGTCTGCCGGAGCAGTCAGCTATCTGCCCGTGGCCCGGGTGGCCAACCTCACCGCTCTGCTGAAAGAACTAAAGGAACAGGGCTTGTGGATATTTGGTACTGCCGCAGATGGAACCACCAGTCTCTATCAGGCCGATTTGAAGGGCCCCACGGCCATTGTCATTGGAAGTGAAGGGAGCGGCATGGGCCGGCTGGTTCGAGAACAGTGCGACTTTTTGATCGCCATTCCCATGCGGGGGCAGATCAACTCCCTCAACGCCTCCGCTGCCGCCGCGGTGGTGTTGTATGAGGCGGTACGGCAGCGATCTTAGCCCAGATGCTGATGAAGGAGCAAAGCGATGTCTAAGGATAAGGAAAAACAGGACAAGCCCCAATATGACCTGGAGGAAATTTTAGCCGAATATGGCTCAGGAAAATACAGCAACCATCCCAAAGTGGTAGAGTTCCCCGAGAGCAGTTCCTTCCCCGCCCAAGCTGAGCGCCATCCACCCTCTCAATCCGCTTCAGAGCCCAGAGCCAACCAGCCGGCGGAAGGGGAGAAAACTCCCTCTTCCCCAGCAGAAGAGCGGCCCATCCTGAACATTTCACCAAAAGGCCTTGGCCGGCACATCGGCGCGCGGCTATCCACCTGGCTGCGCCGAGCCGACCATTTTGCAGACCATATGTATGATCAGGCGGAGCCAGACGAAGCGGTTCTCAAAGCAGAGCGGTACCTGCCCGGAACCGACCGGGAGGAGGTCCCGGCAGAGGGAGCTGTCCCCCATTCCTCCAGGACCAAACGTCCGGCGAAACTCCCCCCTGACACCCCCCCTGCCCAAC
>CAKNZJ010000082.1 GCA_932222125.1 uncultured Clostridia bacterium
GAAATCCACGAATATAACTTGATGAAGGAAGCCAGACAGCAGGGACAGCAAGAAGGCCAGCAAGAGGGCCTTGAAAAAGGTATCCGTGCGATGGTCCTCACGCTGAAGGAATTTACGGCGGATAGAGCGGCTGTTGCGCAAAAGCTGGTGAAGCAGTTTGAATTGCTGCCGCAGACCGCAGAGGAAAAAGTGGCGCAATACTGGGAATCGTGAAATCAGTAAAGTAGGGCCATACCCGCAAATATGCAGGGTATGGCCCTGTTCGCTACCCAATGAGCCAGAACGGGCCTCCCGCTCCCGCCCGCTTGCTGGCCTCATTCAGAATGATGGACAAATCCCACAGCTTCTCGCTTCGCCGGTAGCTGGCAGGGTCAGCCACCAGTATCTGTCCGTCCTGCACACCCCGAAGGACAATGAAATGCCCGCCGGAGGTAAAGTGTCCCTTGGTCATAATGGCGACCACCAGCTTACCCTCCGAAAGCGCGTCCACAATGCGCTGCGGTTCCGAGGCGGTACAGCCCTCCACGTTCAGCCCCCACGCCTTGGCCGCATTGGGGATCAGGGAGTGGTAGGAACCGCTCTTGCTGCACCAGCCGCCGTTTTTGTAGGCCCACTCCGCCATTTCAACAGGGTCAACGATGTCATCCGTTAGAGAGGACACCACGATGGACATGGAGGTAGGGCCGCAGCCATAGCCTCCGATATTGTCAGTCCCATAGGGTTTATTGGCCCAGCGTTCGTCCAACTGGTTGAAGTAGACCACCTCTGTGGCGCCGTCGGTAAAGCGGACGTTCCCCAGAGAGCCGATTGTTGTGCCGCCGTACTCCGTGTACTGGAACATCCCATCACCCAGGAACAGGCTGAGGTTCCGGGCGTAGTCCCTGGCTATCGCTTTCTGTCCGTCGGTCAGGTGGAATACCGTATCGGCAAAGTAGCTCTCCCCGTTGTAGATAGCGTCTACACAAGTTTGACATAGGTGGTAAAATAGAAGCAAACAAAAGAAAGAAGAGGAATAAAAAATGGAAGCATCGTATCACCGCCATGATATAAGTGACGAAGTATGGGCATTGCTGGAGCCGCATTTACCGGGACAACGTGGGCAGTGGGGAGGGATCGCCCAGGATAACCGCCGTTTTATCAATGCGGTGTTTTGGGTATTGCGGACCGGAGCGCCCTGGCGAAACTTGCCTCCTGATTACGGAAAGTGGGGAAGCGTCCATCAGCGGTTCATCCGCTGGCGTAGAAAAGGGACTTGGGAAAACCTTCTGGAGATCCTGATTGACGAACCGGATTATGAGTGGCTGATGATCAATGCCAGCCATATCAAGGTGCACCCCCAAGCGGCGGGAGCGAAAGGCGGCAATCAGGATATGTCCAGAACAAAAGGGGGCTCAACACCAAACTACATCTGGCCGTGGATGCGAATGGTATGCCAGTCAGAGTCCTTATTACAGAAGGTACCAGAGCGGATTGTAAAGAAGCTGTCCACCTGATCGAGGGCATTTCTGCGGAAACTTTGCTGGCAGACCGGGGCTATGACACAAATGAGATTCTGGCCTATGCGATTTCGGCAGGGATGGATCCTGTGATCCCACCGAAGAAGAATCGTAAAGAACAGCGCGACTACGATAAATATCTCTATAAACTGCGCCATTTGGTAGAAAACTGCTTCCTGGTTCTGAAACGCTGGAGAGGGATTGCCACTCGCTATGCCAAAACCTCAGATGCTTTTATCGCTGCGGTACACGTCCGTTGTATCGCTATTTGGGCTGCTATTCGCACTTAACTCGTGTAAACACTGTCTAAAAACGATACATTTTTAAGAGAATAAATCTTTGCCTGATGTTTGAGTTACAGCCCAATTGAGTTTAGCGCCCTTTTTGGCGTTCCTGGTGTGCGGGTTCA
>CAKNZJ010000083.1 GCA_932222125.1 uncultured Clostridia bacterium
AACGGCATGGCAGAAACCCGGTTTACTCCAAAGTTTTTCATATAGTCCCTGTAAAGGTCGCTTCTCAGGATATAAAATGGAATCCCACTGCTCCGACAGGCTGCCTCAATAAACTTGACCTGTTCCGGGACCCACGCCGGTTCGATGCCCAGGTCGCAGTAAATAATGGCGTCATACCTCGGCACCTCGGTATGTACGATCTCGCCCCTGGTCTGCTCACACAAGATCAGCGCCAGTGCGGAACTCTGCATCCCTGCTCCGCAACTTAGTATTTTCATCAATTAGTCACCTCACAGACATCTGCGGGGGGCAGCTATACGCTGGTCCCCCGCAGTTAATTTACTGTTTTACGAAATAGTACGGAATACCGGCCTGAAAGGGGTAGAGTGTAAATGTGTCATCCCCCCACACCCTCATGGCGTGGCCACCACAGTTCTTTCTAATGATGACCCTCTTCGACCTTGCAAAGAGGAGCTTGATATGGTCGGCACTGTACCTGCTGTTGAGTTCTACAAGCTGGAAAATGTACGATTTCTCAGTTTCCTTTACCTCCATGACAATGGAGTATTGGGATAAAAAGTTGTCGTTGTTTTCTGCCTTATACCGCCCCGGCGAAAGCATCGTGCTCAATCGTCATTTCCCTCCTCGTCTCCGTCCATTAGATGGTAGCTGTTATAGTAGACAGTCTCATCACTCTCTGCGCAATAGACACCGATGCACAGTTCATGGCCAGGCTCCTTCTCCAGGCTGTGCTCCACGAAACATACGCGGTCTTCTGTGCCATCAGCAGCAATAAGGTTGATATTGATACACGGATACGTAGGTTCCGGGTGGGCGGTTGCCCGCAGGACCGTCCCATCAGGCAGGGACAGCGTGCATGTCTGCGGCGCTTCAATAGCTGTACTGCGACGGCTGGTCGTAAATGTGACTGGCACAAAACCGCAGACCACACATAGATAGTGCAAACCTTCCAGTTGGACGATATCGCCCACCGACAGGCTGCGGCTGCAGTACCC
>CAKNZJ010000084.1 GCA_932222125.1 uncultured Clostridia bacterium
CTGACCGGGACCGTGCCGGAGTGGTCCAGCACGGGAGTGATCGCCCAAATGCTGGGCTTTAAGGGGTGCCGCAGGGTCCAGCAACTAACCCAAGACGGGGTGCTGGAAACCGAGGTCCCACCCGGCGGCGGAGCGCGGAAATATAGGACCTGCGAAACGGTCCAGCGGTATATTGCCCACATCGAGCAAAAGGCCCAGGAAACCGGGGAGAAAAGCCGCACGGCAGAATTGGCCCTGAAAAAGCTGGAGGCCGAGGTGAAACTGAAAGAGAGCCAGGGCCAGCTTGCCAGCATAAAGGCGGACATAGCCGAGGGGCGATACATCGAAACGGCGGCGGCCACCGAGCAGCTGGCGGAGTTTATGGACACGTTCAAAAATTTTGCCATGAACATACCCAGCAGGGTGGCGGGCACCGTGGCCAGCTATACGGACGCCGCCACCGCCCGCGCTATCGAGCGGGCCACCCGCAAGGAATTGGAGGATATGCTGGCCCTATTCGTGGACGCCGCCGTGGTGGAGCCGGAGGAGGCAAAACGGTGAAAAAGTTTCGTGTAAAACGCTATGAGGTGCCGGGCTGGATTATAACCGCCGTTGAGATCCTGCGCCCACGAAAACACCTGTCAGTTTCCAAGTGGGCCGAAAAGCACCGCATACTGCCGGACGGGAACGCCATACCGGGGCCATGGCGCAACAGCGTGACCCCCTACCTGGTGGAGATCATGGACACATTCGACGACGACGTGGTGGAAAAAATTGTTTTCGTCAAACCCACCCAGGTGGGCGGCACGTCTGCCATGGAGAATATGCTGGGCAGCCTGATCGACCAGGCACCAGGGCCGACCATGATCGTGTACCCGTCGGACGACCTGGCGGAGCGGACCGTGGACGCCAAGCTGGAGCCAATGATCAAGGCTTGCAAGGTGCTGGCGGAGAAATACCGGGAGCATATCAGCAAAAAATTACAGCTGAAATTCGGCACCATGACCGTCTACCTGAACGGCGCCAACAGTCCGGCGGATCTTGCAAGTACAAATATCCGCTATTTGTTCCTGGATGAAGTGGACAAATACCCAGGGGCCAGCAAGAAAGAGGCGGACCCCGTTTCCCTGGCCATAGAGCGGACAAAGACCTACACCACAAACCGGAAAATATTTATAACCTCCACCCCAACGCTGAAAACGGGTCACATCTGGAAAGCCAAAGAGGAGGCGGACGCGGAAAAACACTATTTCGTCCCATGCCCCAATTGTGGCCAGTATATCGAATTGAAATTTGCACAAATCAAGTGGCCCAGTAAGGACGATGTGCCGGACAACGCGGAGCGGGCGGAAATGGACAGCTATGTGTGCCAGGCGTGTGGGTGCGTGATCACGGACCAGGACAAGGGCAAAATGCTGGAGGCTGGCCGGTGGGAGTATGTGCGAAAAAGCACGGCACAGCCCAAAAGCGTGGCCTTTTGGATCTCCACCCTGTACTCCCCTTTTACCCGCTTTTCCGATATTGCCAAGGAGTTCATGCGGAGCAAAGACGACCCGGAACTGCTGCAAAACTTCACAAATTCGTGGTTAGCGGAGCCGTGGGAGGACACCAAGCTGAAAACCAATGCAGACCTGGTTATGGAGCGCCAGACCGACGTGCCCGCCTGGGAACTGCCAGAGTGGACCAAACTGCTGACCGCTGGGATCGACGTGCAGGAAAATTGTCTGTACTGGACGATCCGAGCCTGGGGCGATTTTATGACCAGCCAAAACGTGGCCCACGGCCAGGCCCTTTCTATGGTGGAGGTGGAGCGGGTTATGAATACCGCTTTTTCCCTGCCGTCTGGCGAAAAAATGATGGTGGAATTGGCCTTGATGGACAGCGGCGACCAGACCGACGCGGTTTATGAGTTCTGCCTGATCAATGCGGAATGGGTGCGGCCCTGCAAGGGCGTCCCCACTATGCAGGGACATTACAGAATTTCCACCGTGGACAAGGCGGGGAGCCGCGCCAACGGTATGCAGCTGGTTCTGGTGGACGGCGGAAAATACAAGGACATGATCGCCGCCAGAATGAGGCGGCCAAACGGGCGCGGATCCTGGATGGTACA
>CAKNZJ010000085.1 GCA_932222125.1 uncultured Clostridia bacterium
CGTTGTTCTCCAGGATGGACATCCAGGAGTAGGTGCGCAGCAGGAAGTTCATCCACATGGGCAGCATCACCAGCATGACCATCACGCTCTGCCGCTTGGCAGGCAGGCGGGCAATAATATAGGCCAAGGGGTAGCCCATCACCAGGGAGATGGCGGTGGCCAAAGCACCCAGCCAGATAGAGCGCAGGAACACGTTGGAATACTGGCCCACACTGAGGATATTGTCCAGGGTAAAGGCCCCCGACTTGTCAGTAAAGGCGAACCAAACCACCAGCACCATGGGCAGCACAATAAAGATAGCCATCCACACCGTGTAGGGGGCACAGAGGAGCTTGGAGTTAGTCTTCATTGCCTGCTCCCTCCTCTTCCCCGCCTGCCATGTCCTCCTCCATCTCGTCTGAGAAGGTGCTGTAGTCCCCGAACTGGCCGGAGTATTCGGACTTGGCCATGACATGGGTGGCTTCCGGGGTCAGGGACAGGCCAATCCGGTCCCCCACAGCCCGGCAGTCTGTGGACTGGATCATCCACTTGAAGCCTGCCACATCCACAATAATTTCATAGTGGACGCCCTTAAAGGTCACGTTGGTGACCACGCCTGTGATGTGGGTGGAGTCCGCCTGGACCACGTCAATATCCTCAGGCCGGATAACCACATCCACCGGGGTGTTGGTGCCAAAGCCCTTGTCCAGACACTGGAACCTGTGCCCGGCAAACTTCACCTGATAGTCCTCCAGCATCAGCCCGTCCAGAATGTTGGACTCGCCGATAAAGTCCGCCACAAAGGCGTTCTGGGGCTCGTTGTAGATGTCTGTGGGGGAGCCAATCTGCTGGATAACGCCTCCGTCCATGACCACCACCCTGTCAGACATGGAGAGGGCCTCCTCCTGGTCATGGGTGACGAACACAAAGGTAATCCCGGTCTGCTGCTGAATCTTTTTCAGCTCCACCTGCATATCCTTGCGCAGCTTCAAATCCAGGGCAGAGAGGGGTTCGTCCAGCAGCAGGACCTTGGGCTCATTGGCCAGGGCCCTGGCCATGGCCA
>CAKNZJ010000086.1 GCA_932222125.1 uncultured Clostridia bacterium
ACTCCTCTGCGATAATGGCAGTACCGTCCATATCCGCCGCCCGGCCCCGCAGGGACACCGCGTCCGCCCGGCCAAGTGCCCGCATAGCGCCCTGCACAATCTCTCTGCTCGGCATGCCTCGCTCACCCCTTCCCGATACGCCGCCGCCATCAGATCCATATCGCTCTCAGGTTCCGGCTCAGTGTCGGGCTCCTCCGGCTGTGATGCCTTCCACGCTTCCCACGCCTCTGTGTTGGGCTGGCAACCCATCACAACGGGGATACCTTCCGCCTCCTGGATGTCAAGCGTCACAAAGCCGCTGTACTCATAAAATGTGGCCGTTGGCATTTCATCCGGCCACAGGGTCATGCCGGGCGGCAGCGAGAAAAAGCCGCATTCTTGGATGGGCGGATAGGCCCCGCCTGGGCCTGGTGTTTGTGTTATGATTTTCATAGCGCACCTCCAAATTTTTTGTGAAAGGTTGAACAGATATGACATTTGGGTATGTCCGGGTAAGCACTGACAAGCAGACGGTGGAAAACCAGCGATTTGAGATCACCCGTTTCTGCGCTGCCGAGGGCTTGTCCATCGACGGCTGGATTGAGGAAACCATCAGTGGTACGAAGAATTACGATAAGCGTAAACTGGGGCAGCTCCTGGATCGGGTTCAAGCCGGAGACCTCATCGTCTGTGCGGAGCTGTCCCGGCTGGGACGCTCCCTTTTCATGATTATGGAAATCCTGAGTATCTGCATGAGCAAGGAATGCAAAGTATGGACGATCAAAGACGGATACCGCCTGGGGGAGGATATCCAGTCTAAGGTGCTGGCATTTGCCTTTGGGCTGAGTGCGGAGATTGAGCGTGATCTTATCAGTCAGCGCACCAAAGAGGCACTAGAGCGGAAGCGGGCGGAGGGCATGAAACTGGGCCGTCCTGTAGGGGCGTTGTCAAAAAAGGTCAAGCTGAGCGGCAAGGAAGACGCTATTCGGGTACTCCGGGCAGAGGGAACCAAGTGGGCACAGATTGCGCGGCTGCTCCATGTAGACCGCTCCACACTGGTGAGGTTCGCCAAAACGAGGGGGTTATGGGGGAATTTCCCGCCTCAGTTTTCCGATTGTCCCAAAACTGAGGCGGGTTAGATGGGGTTTTCTTACACATCTGAGTGTCAGATAGAATGATTTGGGATAATCTAGGCCAGCTTCCGATACCCTTTTCGGAGGCATAGAATGGTCCCCTTTTGTGCCTAATATGATTTTCGTTAATAAACGTGTTACGACCGACCGAATGATGTTTGGTGGGCTCGCATGGATTCATGGGCTTGAGCGGGGCAGCGGAGGATCTGCGGAAGAAGGGTACTATGCACATTTTTCCTGGAACAGTTCATCGATGAGTTGGTACAGTACGTACAGACCCGAAGACCAGTTAAATGTAAACGGGGCGGCCTACATTTATATAGCATTAGGCTAGACCTCAACCAATGACAACATAGCAATAAGTAAGCGTACTGTTATTTAATTGATGGTTTGCAGATGTGTTTGACCACCATG
>CAKNZJ010000087.1 GCA_932222125.1 uncultured Clostridia bacterium
CTGGTTTAGTCCTGTTTTTATTCTATGAACATAGAAGGAGGCCAAAATGAGCAAAACAGCCAAAATTACGGCAATCTGTAACCAGAAAGGCGGAGTTGGCAAGACTGTAACAACGGTCAATTTGGGAATCGGGCTGGCACGGGAAGGCAAGAAGGTCCTCCTGGTGGACGTAGACCCCCAAGGTTCGCTTACTGCCAGCCTGGGCTATCAGCACCCGGACCAGCTTGAAGGGACCCTTGCCGATGTGCTGGGATTCATCATTACGGACAAGCCTGTACTTCCCGGAATGGGCATCATTCATCAGGCGGAGGGCGTTGATCTCCTTCCCGCCAACATCGAATTATCTGGCCTGGAGGTCACGCTGGTGAACACCATGAGCCGCGAGACAATCTTGCGCGAATACCTGAACAGTGTCCGCGAACAGTACGATGTGATCCTGCTGGACTGCTGCCCATCCCTGGGTATGCTGACCATCAATGCCCTGGCCGCTGCTGACGAAGTAGTGATTCCCATGCAGGCGCATTACCTCTCCATCAAGGGCCTCGAACAGCTTATCCATACCATATCAAAAGTGAAGCTGAAAATCAACCCCCACCTGGACATTGCGGGTATTCTCATAACCATGGCGGATATGAGAACCAACTACTCCCGCGAGATCGTGGAACTGTTGAGAGATGCCTATGGTAACGGTGTACGCATTTTTGACAGCATTATCCCCTTGTCCATCCGGGCGGCAGAAACCAGCGCGGAGGGTCGGAGCATCTACCTTCATGACCCTGCCGGTAAAGTCTCCGCTGCGTATGCCGCGTTGACGCGGGAGGTTCTGGCATGAAAAGCAGCGCCAGCAAGATACAGTTGACCGGTTATGACGCTTTGTTTCAGACAAGTGGACCGGCAGAGGTCAACGATAATCTGGTGCAGGAGGTCCCTCTGTCAGAGCTGTTCCCTTTCAAAAATCATCCCTTCCAGGTACGGGATGATGAAGCGATGCAGAAAACAGTGGAGAGTATCGCACGAAGCGGCGTTCTCTCTCCCGGTATCGTCCGCCCCCGGCAAGAGGGCGGCTATGAGATCATAGCGGGCCACCGGCGCAAGCGGGGGAGTGAGCTGGCGGGTAAGGCCACCATGCCGGTACTCGTTCGGACACTGGATGATGACGAAGCGACTATTATCATGGTGGACAGCAACCTCCAGCGGGAGAAAATCCTGCCTAGCGAAAAAGCCTTTGCCTATAAAATGAAACTGGAAGCCTTGAAGCATCAGGGTCAACGGCGTGATCTCACTTTAGAACGCGGCGTTCCAAAGTTACCAGCGCGAGAAAGGATTGCACTGGAAGCAGGAGAAAGCTGCGGCTTGGCAATTACTCGGTACATAGCTTTGACGAAGCTGATCCCGCCCCTGTTGGTCTTGGTGGACGAAGATAAACTGTCGTTCAGCACAGCCGCCGACTATATTTCCGCTCTGACAGCGCAGGAACAGACGAACCTTGTATCGGTGATGGACAAGCTGAATCTGATTCCAAGCAAAGGCCAACTTGTAAAGATCAAGCAGCACAGCAAGGACGGCACCCTGACCCCCACCGTCATTGAAGCCCTTTTGAAAGCGGAACATCCCGCCGCTGTACAGGTAGTTTTAAAGCAAACGAGGCTGCGCCAATACTTTCCGCAGACCTACACCGCCCAGCAAATGGAGGAAGTGATCGTGTCTTTGTTGGAAACGTGGAAAATTCAACATTTATAGGAAAGGGGTCTTAACATGGCTGATTTACAAATGGTGCTTTCAGAGGCTGTCAAGCTGAACCAGCGCATTGCGCAGTTTCTCAAATTCTCTACCTACCCGGACTATGATGATTTGAGCGGCCTCGACATTGATTTTGCTGATGGCGAGCAGCTCCTTCTCCTGGAGGAATTGCGGCGTATCACGGACCGGCTGGCGGATGTGCAGGAGTACATTTCCTATCTGACCCAGCCCATCACCGAGGTCAGCACCCTACGGAAAGGGTCCGCTGGGAAATATCGGACCGCCAAAGGTCACTTCTACGACTGCCGAAGCACAGTTGAAGCCCTGGTGACGGACGAATACCACGATGTTCCCTACTGGACCCGGACCGTTGTGGAGCACAACGGAGAGGATTATTACCTCGTTGGGTACAAGGGCCTCCCCATGAACGGGCTGTGTGTCCGTGTGAGATCGGCAGCATAATCAATCAGACAAGCCCATCCGCAACTGACTAAAATTCAGTTGCGGGTGGGCTTTTTTGCGTTTACGGCCAAAATGACAAGCGGCAGAAGCATGAGCGCCCTGGTGACTATCAACAGTCACCAGGGCGCTTTTTTGTTTTTCCGCACATCACAAAGGAGGCAATCATTATGCCGTCAAATCTGAACCTGGACTACTATTACGGGACCGAAGCGGACCAGTACAGCTTTTACCGCATCCCCAAGACCCTGCTGACAGACCCCCGCTACAAGAGCGTTTCTATTGAGGCCAAGGTCCTCTACGGCCTGCTACTGGACCGTATGGGGCTGTCCATCAAAAACGGCTGGATGGACAGCGATGGGCGTGTCTACATCTACTTCACCCAGGAGGACGCTATGAACCTCATGGGCTGCGGCAAGGACAAGGCCACAAAGCTGTTCCGAGAGCTGGACAAGGACGGCATTGGCCTGATCGAGCGGAAGAAGCAGGGCCAGGGACGGCCCACGCGGATTTACGTCAAGAACTTC
>CAKNZJ010000088.1 GCA_932222125.1 uncultured Clostridia bacterium
AAACCCTATGAGCCTCAGGCAGTGGAGAAAGAAATCTATGATTTCTGGTTAGAGGGCGGCTATTTCCACGCCGAGCCTGATTCAAGCAAGAAGCCCTATACCATTATGATGCCGCCCCCCAATATTACTGACCAGCTCCATGTGGGCCATGCTATGACCATGACCACCCAGGACGTGCTTATCCGCTGGAAGCGTATGCAGGGCTTCAGCGCCTTATGGCTGCCCGGCACGGACCACGCCGCCTTGGCTACTGAGGTAAAGGTTGTGGAGGCCCTGGCCAAGGAGGGCCTTTCCAAAGAGAGCATGGGCCGGGAAAAATACATGGAGCGGGCCTGGCAGTGGAACGAAAAATACGGCGGACGCATCACCGAGCAGCTGAAGCTGATTGGCTCCTCCGCTGACTGGGAGCGCCAGCGCTTTACCCTGGACGAGGGCTGCAGCCGGGCTGTGCGCCATGTGTTTGTGAAGCTCTACGAAAAGGGACTTATCTACAGGGGCGAGCGGATGATTAACTGGTGCCCCCACTGCAAAACCGCCCTCTCTGACGCGGAGGTGGAGTTTGAGGAGAAGGCGGGCTCCTTCTGGCATCTGCGGTACCCCCTGGCCGATGGCTCTGGGGACATCCGCCTGGCCACTACCCGCCCGGAGACCATGCTGGGTGATACCGCAGTAGCTGTCCACCCAGAGGATGAGCGCTATCAGCGCCTGATTGGCAAAAAGGTGATTCTGCCCCTGGTGAACAAGGAAATCCCTATTGTGGCTGACGAGTATGTGGAGATGGACTTTGGCACTGGCGTGGTGAAGATTACCCCTGCCCATGACCCCAACGACTTTTTAGTGGGCCAGCGCCATGGGCTGGAGCTTATTACCGTCATGGACGAGAGCGGCGTTATCAACGAGAACGGCGGCAAGTATCAGGGTCTGCCCGCCCCAGAGGCCCGCAAGCGCATTGTAGAGGATTTGCAGGAAGGTGGCTATCTGCTGAAGGTAGAGGATATCCAGCACAATGTGGGTACCTGTCACCGCTGCCACACAGCAGTGGAGCCCCGAGTCTCTACCCAGTGGTTCGTAAAAATGGACTCCATGGCCAAGCCCGCTATTGAGGCAGTGCGGGAGAACCAGGTGAAGATTATCCCCGAGCGTATGGAGAAGGTCTACTACAACTGGATGGAGAACATCAAGGATTGGTGCATCTCCCGGCAGATTTGGTGGGGCCATCGGATTCCCGCCTGGTACTGTGACGGCTGCGG
>CAKNZJ010000089.1 GCA_932222125.1 uncultured Clostridia bacterium
AGCAAGCGCATTACCTTAGCAGGCGATGTCACTGGCAATGTGGGTGTCAGCCATAGTAATGCAGTTTCAGGTACTGTCTTTGCATCCGGCACTGATGCCTCTTGGGCTACTAACAGCGCTGATAGTTTCTTCCATGATGCTGATACCTATTGTGTGAGAGTACTCGACGATACTCTGATATGGGCCAACTTTGTGGCGCAGATCATTCAAGACGGTCAAACGCCGGTCAAATACACCACCCTGACTGACGCGGTGAATGCCTACATTTCCCCCACCGGCGACAACAACAATGGCTATATCATTCAGTTGTTGGATACTGTCACTACCACCTTTGATCCCACTGTGACAATCAACAAGACGGTCTATCTGGATATGAACCGCCACAACATTGAATCACCTGTTACTGTGGAGGCCGGTGGCACCCTGTACGGCCTGGACAGCGGCACCAACACCTACCAGAAGGCACTGGTTGATGCTAATGGCGATGCCACCTATGGTCAGATTACTGGTACTGTTACTGGTGAAGTTCAGACTCTGAGCCATATCACTCAGTCCGGCAAGCGTATGAACTATGTAGCGGTAAAGGACGGCAACAACTGGTCCTTCCATCGGTTTAACGTTCAGGTGGGCGAGTTCACCTTTATGATTGACACAGCTTATCAATGTGGCGAACTGTGGTTCTATCCAACCGTGCAGGGTGATGAGAAGGTGATGCGTGCTCTGGCCGGCTTTGGAATCCAGGCCACCAACACAGTCAATCAGGATCACAAGGAAACTGTGGTTGGTTCTGGTGATCAAACTGCACTGGACAATAATTGGAGTGCGAATGGACGCTACAAATACAAGGGAATGCTCCAGCGGCTGAGTTATACCACTGCTGAGAATAAGAAGCTCCTCTTGTCAGATCAGTTTTCGATGGGTGGTTTCCTGACCTTTACCAACCCGAATGGAGGTACCGACGTCCGCTTTAATGGCCCCACAAACACACGTAGCTTCCTTGAGGTTCTGAAAAGGTATTATACTGAGTCCATCGATGCGACAGAAAAAGCTAATATTGATACATTTATCAGAGATAACGGTCTTACCAGTCAATGGACAGCTACCACATGGGGGTGAGTAATAATGATTAGCTATCTACCAAAAGCACCTTATCGTCCGCCAAAAGCCACGTTGTTTTCCTTTGTCCCACGGGAGGACATTAGCGCAGAAGTAGAAGGTGACTTTATGCCTATCCCTAATAACGGCGATTTAATAGAGATTCCAATGCCGTACGCTGCGGATGACAGCCGTACTATCATCAGCGGTGGTGTCATCGATCCTGGAATTGACTGGGACTAGTACAATATCACGTTGCCGGCTTTAACCACAGAAATGTAGGGCCCCGGCAAAACGGCCCGGCAGGGGGTGGCATATGCCGCTTCCTGCCGGGAAGCCTCTCCCGATGTTTGTCTGACGTTCCCTCAGCTTTGAAAAGCCTTATATCATGGGACACTGTGGCTATGGGATAGGCAAAGAATATACGATATACTCACAAGGAGGGATTGATATGAAGTGGAAGGGAGCGCTATATAGTGTAGTGGCAGCAGCGCTTCTATTGACACTGACAGCAGGCGCAACCCGGTTCCCCGGCACTGGCGCGCAGATCCCCAATAAGGTGTCTCTGGCAGCTAGCACAGCCCGGTTTGCCGACATAGAGGGCCATTGGGCCAGACCAGCCATCGAACGCTGGAGTGGTTACGGAGTCATCAAGGGCTATGGGGATGGAACGACCTTCGCCCCCAATAACTCAATCACCCGGGCGGAGATGGCTGCCATGCTCAGCCGTATCTTTGGCTGGCAACAGAAAGCTGACAGCAGTACTTTCCGAGATATTTCCGGCAACGAGTGGTATGCCAATGATATTCTAAAGGCCAAGGCTGCCGGTGTTATGACAGGCGATGGCAAAGGGAATGCTCGTCCCACCGATTCCATCACCCGGCAGGATGCAGCCACTATGATCAGCCGTGCTTTCCGAATTCGCGGCAGCGAGACAGCAACCCAGTTCGGCGACCGTAGCCAGATCTCTTCCTGGGCTGTAGAGGCTGTTAACGGAATGACAGAGCGAGGCTTCATCGTTGGGGCCATCGATGGTAACTTCCACCCCTGGAGAAGCATTACCAGAGCGGAAACCGTCACTATTCTGGACCGGATCATCGTCAGATATTATAACCAGGTGGGAATCTATAGTGAGAGTGTCTCAGGCATTGTGGTGGTGGCTTCTGCCGGAGTGACCCTAAGAGATATGAAGATCACCGGTGATCTATTCATTGTAGCCGGAGCAATCGGCAGTGAAGTGATCCTGGAGAATGTGACGGTTACCGGTCAGATTTATGTGCTCACTGATCAGACCACCACTGTGATTTTCTCCAATAGCAACCTTCAAAAGGTTAATGTAGAGGGAACCAACTCTAGAGTCACTATGAATGGCTCAAGCACTGCCACAGGCTTTGAGGTCAGCGGCAATGGGTCCAGCCTGCGAGGGCTGCCCTCCAGCACGCAAGTAACCATCACCGAAGGGACCACCGGCGTCAAGGTCAATGGCCACGGCGTATCCGCGGGCACCATTACCGCCGGTACCGATATCTCAACAGACCATGAAGACACGGATGGTGATATTACCGGCGGCAATGGGAACGGCTCCAGTAAGCCCGACCCGAGCCCGAGCCCCAGTAAACCAGGCAATGGGTCATGGGATCTTGGTATTGTTTTACCTACTTAAAAACCCAAAAACAAGGCTATACTCACCTTTATCCGCTCTCTAGCCTGAGATAAAACAATCATCTGCTTATCAGACGAAAAAAGAGTAGTCTTTTTAAGCGCGATATAAGAAATCTCCTCACTGGACTATTCGTCCTATGAGGAGATTTCTTATGCTATTCACTAATCAACCTTTGTTCTATCGAGCCAAACATTATGATGATGTTCACAACTTCACCAACTGCTCCCACCTCATCAGATCCTCCCACATGTAGTTTGCCTGACCATTCCCCTGGGGCAGTCCACCCTTCACAACCCACTTTTGTGCAGCTTCACTTCCCCTTGTTAATGGCTCCACGGTGGCGCAGCAGCGGACAACTGGCTTAAATAGGATCAGAGGTAAATCCCTTGCGGCATCCAGCAGATTATGGTAAACTATCTGTTGGCAAAAATTAAAAAGGGGGCTTCCCCATGGTATGCAATGTTTTTTCTCTGGGACTGCACGGAGTGCAAGGATATCCTGTCACCGCAGAATGCGCCCTGTCTAGCGGCCTGCCCGCATTTGATGTGGTAGGTCTGCCCGACGCCGCAGTTAAAGAGGCTAGGGAGCGGGTGCGCTCCGCTATTAAGTGCAGCGGATTTGACTTCCCCATCTCTCGCATCATCATTAACTTGGCCCCTGCCGGCCGCCGGAAGGCAGGAACCGTGTACGATCTGCCCATCCTCGTTGGAATTTTAGCCGCCGGAGGACAGCTGTCCTTAGCAGAGGAGACCAATTCCGCCTTTTTAGGCGAGTTATCCCTGGATGGGCGGCTGCGGGCTGTCCCCGGAGTCCTCCCCATGGCGCTGGCCGCCCGCCGGGCCGGGATCACCCGCCTGTTTGTCCCCACGGACAACGCTTCGGAAGCCACCCTGGCAGACGGATTGGAGGTCCTCCCCGTCCACGACATTGTTGATCTGGCAGATCATCTGGCGGGAAAAAAGAGAATTCCCCCCGCACCGGTGTGGCAGCCTGTCCGCACCCCCCGATCCGGTCCAGACTTTAGTGAAGTCCAAGGCCAGGAGCAGGCCAAACGGGCGCTGGAGGTGGCTGCAGCTGGAGGACACCACATCCTGATGAGCGGCAGCCC
Source organism: uncultured Clostridia bacterium (assembly GCA_932222125.1). Lineage (GTDB taxonomy): Bacteria > Bacillota > Clostridia > Oscillospirales > Oscillospiraceae > Enterenecus. The sequence goes on from CAKNZJ010000089.1 coordinate 3,867, forward strand.
CGGCTCTGGCAAATCCATGATGGCCAAACGCCTGCCTTCCATCCTCCCCGATTTGTCAAACGAGGAAGCCCTGTCATGTACCGAGATTTACTCCGTCATGGGCATGACCAGCCGGGATGAGCCCATGATCATCCACCGGCCCTTCCGAGCCCCCCATCACACCATTTCCGCCGTGGGCATGGCGGGCGGAGGCAGCTCTGTCCGCCCGGGGGAGATCTCCCTAGCCCACAACGGAGTGCTGTTTCTGGATGAACTACCCGAGTTCAGCTCCGATGTTCTGGAAGTACTTCGCCAGCCCCTGGAGGATGGTCAGACCCAAATTACCCGTGCCTCTGGCTCAGTGACCTATCCCAGCCGGTTTATGCTGGTGTGTGCCATGAATCCCTGCAAGTGCGGCTGGCACGGCCACCCTTCCGGGAGATGCACCTGCACCCCGCGGTCTATCCACCGCTACTTATCCCGTCTATCGGGGCCCATGCTGGACCGTATTGACGTCTGTGTAGACGTGCCCGCACTGGAATATGAAGCGCTGTCCAACAGAACAGCCCCGGTGGAACCCTCTTCCGTGATCCGGGCCAGGGTCAACGCCGCCCGGGCTGTCCAGGCCTCTCGCTTCGGCCCTACCGGTCCTACCTGCAATGCTCATATGGGTCCTAAGGAAATCTCCAAACACTGTGCGCTGGACCACCATTGCCAGGAGTTGATCCGGGAGGCATACCACCGCCTGGGCCTTACCGCCCGCAGCTATGACCGCATCCTTCGGGTAGCCCGCACCATCGCCGACTTGGATCAAGCGGAGGACATTCAGCTCCCCCATCTGGCTGAAGCGCTGCAATACCGACCGCCAGAGTACCTCAGGGCATAATAAAAGCCCGCCCCGGTTATCCGGGGCGGGCTTTGTTTCATCCGCTTACAACAGGCAGAGCACCACAGTTAGCACCATGAATACAGCCGCCACCCACTTGGTCAATTTGGCTAGACGAGCGTCCAACGACCTGGCCTTGTTCTTAGAGAGGAATGTGTCGCTCCCCCCTCCAATGGTGCTGGACAAACCTGCGTTCTTGCCAGACTGGAGGGTGACAACGGCAACTAAAATGATATCGATAATCACGCAAACAATGGATAAAATCAGCTGGGTTGTGGTCATAAGACTCAGATCCTTTCGGCATAACATTTATAATTATTTTTTATCATAACACAATCGCTCTTCGGATGCAACCCCTTTATTATTGATTTCCAATGGATATACCGCTCTTGTGTGGAATGGGCTGCAAGCCTCTCCCACCTCAGTTTCTTGGAACAAACGTTTGACATTTATGCAATTCTATGTTATAATGGATTCAGTTGAAACCACAACTTCTATCTAGTCAATCGGGAAGGAGTTTGCGCCATGGGTAAATTGACTGTCAAGCAGCAACAAATTTATGACTATATCCTAGCCTTTTCCGCCCAGCACGGCTATCCCCCCTCGGTGCGGGAGATCGCGCAGGCGGTGAACTTAAAGTCTCCCTCTACCGTCCACTTCCATCTCAAGGGACTGCGTCAAGCCGGGCTCATCTCTCAGGCTAAGGGTAAGACCCGGGCTATCTCCATCACCGACGGGGTCCACCATCAAAAGGACCAGGTACCCCTGCTGGGCTATGTGGCCGCTGGCTCCCCCATCCTGGCCCAGGAAAATATCGAGGAGTACCTGGCATTTGATACCGGCGGGCTCACCGGGGAGCACTTCGCCCTGAAGGTTCGCGGAGAATCTATGGTAGAAGCAGGCATTCTCCCCGATGATCTGGTGGTTGTCCATCAGCAGCAGGAAGTGCACAATGGAGATATTGTGGTAGCTCTGTTCGAGGACGAGGCCACGGTCAAAACCTATCGGCAAGAACACGGCCATGTGTGGCTCTATCCGGAAAACTCCAGCCCGGAGTACCAGCCCATCGATGGCGAGGGCTGTTCCATTTTAGGCCGGGTGGTGGCTGTTATTCGAAAATATTAAGCTTGATGCGGATACGCCAACTCCGCCCCGGAAAGAGGGATCCTCTCTCCGGGGCCTTTTGATTTCGGGGCATCCATCAGGGTACTTCCCTTTTTTTCTCCCTTGTGATATGATAGTAATACTTTAGCCAAACAGTGAGGAAAAGGCAAATGAAAATTGTCATCAAAGTGGGCACCTCCACCTTAGCCCATGCCACCGGCCGGCTGAACATCCGCCGGGTAGAGCATCTGGTCAAGGTGTTGTCCGATCTAAAAAACAGTGGACATCAACTGATCCTGGTATCTTCCGGCGCCATCGGCATGGGCGTGGGGAAACTTAATCTGCCCGGCCGGCCCACCGATATGCCCACCAAGCAGGCCGCAGCAGCGGTGGGCCAATGTGAGCTGATGTATATCTACGACCAGATGTTCTCCCAATATAGCCACACTGTAGCCCAGATTTTGCTCACCCGGGAGGACATCAATTTTTCAGAGCGCCGGCAAAATTTTGAGAACATTATGAACCGCCTGTTGGATCTGAATGCCCTGCCCATCATCAATGAGAACGACGCGGTGGCCACCGACGAGGTTGGGGTATCCACCACCATTGGTGAGAATGACACTCTGTCCGCCGTGGTGGCCTGCTGCGTGGATGCCGACCTGCTGGTGCTGCTCAGCGATATTGACGGCCTATACACCGCAGACCCCAGAAAGGATCCCCATGCCACCCTTATCCCGGTGGTGGAGACCATCACCCCCAGCCTTGAAGAATTGGCAGGCGCCCCGGGCAGCTCCCTTGGCACTGGCGGCATGGCCACTAAGTTGAAGGCCGCTGAGGCGGCCATGGAACACGGCTTTGATATGGTGATTGCCAATGGGCAGCGCCCGGAAATGCTATACGATATCGTGTCAGGCAAACCGGTGGGCACCCGGTTTGTGGGAAGGAGGACATCCATATGACCACACAAGAGCTTTTACATCAGGCCAAGGCAGCCAAGGGGGCGATCGCCTTGGCTGACAGCCAGATCAAAAACGCAGCCTTGGAGGCCATGGCGTCGGCACTGGAGCGCCATGAGGCAGAGATTTTATCAGCTAACGCATTGGATCTGGCTGCGGCCAAGGGCACCATGTCCGATGTGATGCTGGACCGGCTGGCCCTGTCCAAAGAGCGCATTGTCGGAATGGCACAGGGTATCCGGGAGGTAGCTGCCCTGCCCGACCCCATCGGGGTAGTGCTCCACCGGGTGGAACGGCCCAATGGGGTTGTCATTGAGAAGACCACCTCACCCATGGGAGTCATCGCCATTATCTATGAAAGCCGCCCCAACGTCACCTCCGATGCGGCTGCGCTGGCACTGAAAGCGGGCTCGGCCTGCGTCCTCCGGGGGGGTAAAGAGGCCCACCGTTCTGCTTCCGCCATCGTAGCCGCCCTGCGGGAAGGACTGTCCATCACCGGACTACCTCAAAGCAGCGTAGTGATGATAGAAGATACCTCCCGGCAATCTGCCAACGAGTTGATGACTGCAAACGGACTAGTGGACCTGCTCATCCCACGGGGAGGCGCTGGTCTTATCCGTGCCTGCGTGGACAACGCCACTGTCCCCGTCATCGAGACAGGCACCGGCATTTGCCATATTTATGTGGACAGTGCCGCCCAACCAGCCATGGCCCTGGACATTCTAGAAAATGCAAAGTGCAGCCGTCCCTCCGTATGCAATGCCGCTGAGGTGTGTCTGGTAGACCGGCAGGTGGCTGCGGAGTTTCTACCCCAATTAAAACACCGGCTGATCGACCAACAATTATCCCAGGGCCAGCAGCCGGTAGAACTGCGGTTGGACCATGAGGCTGCTCAAATCATTTCAGGCCCCTCCGCCGGAGCTAGCGATTTTGACACCGAGTTCCTAGACTATATCCTGGCCGTCCGGGTAGTGGATGGAGTGGATGGCGCGGTGGCCCACATCACCCGCCACTCCACCGGTCACTCCGAGGCCATTGTCACCGAGAACCCGGAAGCAGCCCGGCAATTTCTGGCGCAAGTGGACTCCGCTGCTGTGTACTGGAATGTCTCCACCCGGTTCACCGATGGTAGCGAGTTTGGCCTAGGATGCGAGATGGGCATCTCCACCCAGCGCCTCCATGCCCGAGGTCCCATGGGGCTGGCCGAGCTGTGCACCTACAAATACATTATTCGGGGAAAAGGACAAATTCGATAAGCCTCATTAACCACTCCCACATATATCACCATGCCGCGGCGGCAGCACTTCACTGTCAACGTAGATATTCTGCAGAACCTCCCGGCCCCCTTATGGATTGCGGAAAATTTCACAAAGAATACTCCAGACACCTGGCTTTTTTGAGGTCTTATGACATTGACAGAAATGCGGGCAAAACCATATAATAACATTACCGCGTTAAAGCGACCAACTTCCCCAATGAATAGGAGGATCTCCCTATGGCAAACCAGCGCGTCTATAATTTTTCTGCCGGCCCTTCCATGCTCCCTTTGGAAGTACTAGATCGAGCCGGAGCTGAAATCACCAACTACCAAGGTTCCGGCATGTCCGTCATGGAGATGAGCCATCGCTCCAAAGTGTTCGACAAGATCTTTCAGGACACCAAAGCTAATTTTATCCGTCTGTTCCATATCCCCGACAACTATCAGGTGTTGTTTTTACAAGGAGGTGCCTCCAGCCAATTTTCCATGGCGCCCCTGAACTTGATTGGCAAAACAGGAAAGGCGGACTATGCCGTCACCGGCAATTTCTCCAGCATCGCTTATAAGGAGGCCAAGAAGTACGGCACCATCAATCTAGCCGCCTCCAGCGAGGACAAAAACCACACCTATATTCCCACACAAGATCAGTTGAAGCTGGATGCCGAAGCCAGTTATTTCTATTACTGCGCCAATAACACTATCTACGGTACCGAATGGCAATACATTCCCGACACCGGAAATGTGCCCATCGTATGCGATATGTCTTCTAACTTCCTCAGCAGAGCGGTGGATGTCTCCAAATATGGCGTTATTTTCGGCGGCGCCCAAAAGAATCTGGCCCCCGCCGGCTTAACCATTGCCATCGTCCGGGAGGACCTAGCCGGCCAGGAGCTGCCCTATACCCCCTTGATGATGAGTTACAAAACCATGATTGATAAGGACTCCATGTATAATACCCCTCCCTGCTGGTGCATCTACATGCTGGGATTGGTCCTGGAATGGCTAGATTCCAAGGGCGGCGTAGAAGGTATGGAGCAAATCAAGCATGCCAAAGCTCAGCTCCTGTACAATGCGCTTGATAATTCCAATCTATTCACCTGCCCTGCTGAGCAAGGCAGCCGCTCCGACATGAACGTGGTATTCCGCACCGGCAGCGAGGAGCTGGACGCCAAGTTTGTTAAGGAAGCCACGGCCGCTGGATTTGTCAATCTAAAGGGTCACCGCAATGTAGGCGGTATGCGCGCCTCCATCTACAACGCTATGCCCACCGAGGGCGTGGAGAAGCTGGCTGATTTTATCCAAGCCTTTGACAAGGCAAACTGAGAAAACGAGGTTGAATCCCATGTTCAATATTAAGACTATGAACAAGATTGCCCAAGTTGGGCTGGACCGGCTTCCTTCCGGCAGCTTCAATGTGGGCGACAACGTGGATCATGAGGAGGGCATCCTGGTCCGTTCCGCCAAACTCCATGATTACAACTTTTCCCCCAGTTTGCTGGCCATCGCCCGGGCGGGAGCCGGCACCAATAACATCCCCGTGGAGCGCTGTGCTGAGGCGGGTATTGTGGTGTTCAACACCCCCGGGGCTAACGCCAACGCGGTGAAGGAATTGGTTCTAGCCGCTTTGCTGATGGCCTCTCGGGATATTCTGGGCGGCGCGGATTGGGTGAAGGAGCAGGCCCATACTGCCGGGGTGGACGTTGCAGCCGCAGTGGAAAAGGGTAAATCCGCCTTTGTAGGGCCAGAGCTTTATCGTAAGACCCTGGGCGTGGTTGGCCTGGGAGCCATCGGCGCGCTGGTGGCCAACATCGCCCTGTCCATGGGCATGGAGGTATATGGCTACGACCCCTATCTGTCGGTAGATGCCGCCCTGCGCCTGGACCGTCATGTGAAAGTGGTCAAGGATGTATCCGAGCTGTACCGGGCCTCTGACTACATCACCATCCATGTGCCCTATACCCCCGACACAAAGCACACCATCAACGAGGCTGCCATCGCCGCCATGAAGGACGGTGCTCGGGTTGTCAACATGGCAAGAGGCGAGCTGGTAGATGACCAAGCCATGCTGGCTGCATTAAAGACAGGCAAAGTGGCCCGGTATGTCACTGACTTCCCCAACAACACCGTCACCCTGGCTGACGGCGTTGTTGCCATCCCCCACCTAGGCGCTTCCACTCCGGAGAGTGAAGACAATTGCGCTGTAATGGCTGCCGACGAGCTGAGAGACTATCTGGAGAACGGAAATATCCGCAACTCCGTCAATTTCCCCAACGTGGTGATGGAACCCTCCGGTAAGCAACGGCTCTGTGTGTTCCATCGGAATATCCCCGCAATGCTGGCCACCGTCACCGGTCAGCTGTCCGATGCGGGGGTGAACGTGGAGAATATGACCAACAAGTCCAAGGGCGAGCATGCCTACACTGTTCTGGACATCAGCGCTCCCATCTCGGAAGCAGCTCTTGCCAGCATTGCGGCCACTGAGGGAATTGTCCGCGTGCGGGTGATCAGCCATTAAGCTGCTATCCTCCTTCCAACAGACCAGAACTATAGCATCAAAAGAGGGATGATTGGTTTGATTACCCAATCATCCCTCTTTTTCATATCCAGGCCATAGTCCCTGATCCAATGGATTCCCTGGCGTTGGACGCCAGGGCTGCTCCCACGCTCTCAAAGTCCCAGCAAATACTGGCCATACGCCGTCATATCTAACTCTTCCCCCAGCCTGCGCAGTTGGCTGGGGGTAATCCAGCCCTCCCTCCAGGCCAGCTCTTCAACACATCCCATATATCTTCCCTTCTGCTGAAGGTCCCGGACTGTATTGGCTGCGTCTAGCATACTGTCCGGACTGCCGGCATCTAGCCAGATATAGTTGTCCTCCAATGGAATGACCTGGAGCTGTCCCCGCCGGAGAAAGTCCAAATTTACATCCGTGATCTCCAGCTCTCCCCGGGCAGACGGCGTCAAATTGGCTGCCACCTCCAGTGCCTGATGGTTATAAAAATACAGGCCGGGAACGATATAGTTGGATCGAGGGTGAGCTGGCTTTTCCTCGATGGAAACAGCCTTCCCAAACTGATCAAACTCCACCACACCAAATGGCCTGGGATCGTCCACCCTGCATCCAAATACGGTGGCCCCTTGATGATTGGCAGCAGCTCCCTTCAGGGTATCCTCCAAATCAGCTGCCCAAAAAATATTGTCCCCCAGCGCCAGACAGACATCATCCTCCCCGAGAAAGTCGCAGCCAATTAGAAGGGCATCGGCAATTCCCTTCGCTACCGGTTGGACCGCGTAGGAAATCTCCATGCCCCACTGGGAGCCATCTCCCAACGAGGCAAAAAAAGCTCCCTCCTCGCCGGGGGGGACGATGACCAATACTTCCCGAATGCCAGCCTGAATCAGCACGGACAGCGGATAATAGATCAGGGGCTTGTCATAGACAGGCAGGAGGGGTTTGCAGACTGGCCGGGTCATGGGATACAAACGGGTACCTCGCCCCGCCGCTAAAATAATTCCTTTTATTGTAAAAACCTCCCTTATTCCAATGGGCAGAGAGACCGCCAATTCCCATGGAACTTCACCGCCATAGCGTACACTGGCGCAGATTGTAGGTACTATTATATGCAAAACGCCAAGAAAAGTCAACGCGGGTAGTGCGGTGGTCTGGCAGTATCCATCTTAAAAGGAAGCGAACCCTTGACATTTGTATATTCCCGGAAGTAAAATAGAGCAAATTTCAGAGCAAAGGAAATGATTTCACATGGCAAAAATTGATATTGTGTCCGGCTTTCTTGGCGCTGGTAAGACAACCCTCATCAAAAAGCTGTTGGCTGAGGTATACCGGGGAGAAAAGCTGGTGCTCATAGAGAATGAATTTGGCCAGATCAGCGTGGACAGCGGTTTTTTAAAGGATAGCGGTGTGGAAATCTCCGAAATGTCCTCCGGGTGCATCTGCTGCACACTAGTGGGCGACTTTGGCAAAGCCCTGCAACAGGTGGAGGAACAGTTTCATCCTGACCGCATCCTCATCGAACCCTCCGGTGTGGGTAAACTGTCTGATGTGATCGCCGCAGTACAAAATATGTCGGCCCAAAACCCTATCCTTCAACTCAACAGCTTTATCACCGTGGTCGATGCCACCAAGGTGAAGCTATATATGAAAAACTTTGGTGAGTTCTATAACAATCAGATAGAGAGCGCCGGGACCATTATCCTATCCCGGACTCAAAATCTATCCCAAGAGCAGTTGGCTGGCACAGTGGCGCTACTGCAGGAGAAAAACCCCGAGGCTACCATCCTCACTACCCCTTGGGACCAATTGGACGGAAAGACCATCTTGTCTGCTGTAGAAAGAATCTCCCTAGAGAAAGAGCTGCGGGAACTGATCCGCCCTGATCACGATGAGTGCGGCTGTGGCCATGACCACCACCATGATGAGTGCGGCTGCGGCCATGACCACCACCACGATGAGTGCGGCTGCGGCCATGACCACCACCACGATGAGTGCGGCTGCGG
>CAKNZJ010000090.1 GCA_932222125.1 uncultured Clostridia bacterium
CCGTCCACGTTAGGATACTTGGGCAAAAGCTCCTTCTTAATGCGCTCCACGGCTACCTTAAGCACCCCTGCCGCGCACTGCACCGTAGTGACGATGCCCAGGAGGTTCCTGGTTCCCGCAGGTCCCTGGGCGTTCTTATACCCCATCCAGGTGGTTCGGGTGGGCAGGGGCAGATCCTCAAAGGGCACAAGGTTCGTGCCGAATTCCATATCGTCTACCGACGGGCTTTTGGGCAGCTCAAGCATATGCTCATTGATCCAGTCACCTTTTTTAATGGGATCAATGGCATAGCCTAAGACCACGCCGTAGCGGATGATCTCCCCTCCTGCCGGAATGTCCGTGAGGGCTACCTTGTGGGCCTGGGGGATATCCTGGTTTGCCACAAGGCCTTCCATAATCTCCGTGCCCTTGGCCGTATCCTGCACCACCACCACTACATTGTCCTGATCCTTGATCTTCACATACTTTCGTTTTGCCATATATTTCCTCCTTCCAGGGACGCAGCCCCTTTCCCGGCACAGCTCCCCATCCCATCAGCCTCCCATGCCTTTGCCTTCCCGCATCCCTTTTCTGATGGCTTAATTGTACTTCTTTTTCTTCCTTCTGTAAAATTGATAAAAATTAGACAAGTCTAACAAAAAATTAGAAAACTATTGCCAGCCCAAAGTTTTTGTTTTACAATGCAGGGAAAGCAATCGGACTTGGGAGGAGACACGGCTATGGATACGAAACTAATCGAATATATTTTGAAAATCGCAGAGGAAAACAATATCACCCGGGCTGCCCAAAAGCTGCACCTAACCCAGCCTGCCTTAAACCAGCAGCTGCTGCGCTTAGAGCGGGAGCTGGGGCTGCAGCTTTTTTACCGCTCCCGCACAGACTGGCATCCCACAAAGGCCGGGGAAATCTATCTGGAAAACGCCCGGAAGATGCTTTTGCTGAAGCAGGAAACGTATAAGCAGCTAGGGGATCTGGCCGCCCGTCAGAAGGGAACCCTTTCCATCGCCTTTACGCCAGGCCGGGGCACGTCCATGTTTTCCTACGTATACCCGAAATTCCACCGGCGCTACCCGGAGATCACCGTAGAACCCTCTGAGCTAAGCGTCCGCAGGCAGCAGACGCTGATCGCCCGGGGCCAGCTGGATTTAGGCTTCCAGACCTTATGCGATGTCCATCGGACGGACGACGAATATATCCCTTTAGCCACCGAGGAAATTTACCTGGCCGTCCCAAAGGGCCATCCGGTATGCAAAAGCCTCCCTGCCGCCCAGCCAAAGGGCAAAGGCAAAAAGCCTTTGGACTTCCCTGAGCTGGATATTTGCAAGCTGCAGTATGAGCCTTTCGTCCTGATGTACAAGGAATCCACCATCCGCCAGCTTACCGACCGGGTATTTGCCAATGCTAACTTCTCCCCCAACGTGCTTTTTGAGACGGCCAGCAACCAGACCATCCTGATGATGATCCGAAGCTTCCTCTGCTGCGGCCTGATCCCTGCCTACTATCTGCAGGAGCCAGACGAAAAAATCGCCTGCTTCTCCCTGCCTGAGCACCCCTGCTGGGATATCGCCGCATCCTACCGGAAAGGGACATATCTGTCCAAACCGGCCAAATACTTTATCCAGCTGGCATCTGCCTACTGGAACCCTTAATTATGCCTAAACCGCCAAGGAGGACTTAGTGTGAAAGAAAGTAGAAGACAGCCAAAAACTGGCGCACTTAAACAAGCTATTGAATGCCACCCTCTCATAAAGAATGACATCACACGCAGGACATAGCATCCTTGTTGCCTCCGACAAAGCTGTTACAAAGCGGAGAACATGACAATAAACGACTACGAACCCGCTATCGGATTATCGGTAGCGGCTACCGATAATATCAAAAACATAATTACAAGGACGGCGGGGAATGTTCCTCGCCGTCTTTGTACTGGCCAATACTTAATGGCAGTATGAACTTGTCCTTATTGCCTGTGACTGGTACAATAGAGGTCAAATTGAATATCTTTTGGAGAACTGAAATCTTTTGAAAAACCTTGTAAGGTTTTAGAGTTTTTCCCGTCTTATAGGGTGAAGGGACCTTCAAGTTGCAGAGAGGAGGCATTGCGTTGGAGGATAGTCAAATCATTGAATTATACTGGAAAAAGAATACAGACGCTATATCAAAAACCGCCGACAAGTATGGCGCTTACTGCTATGCAATTGCCAAAAACATTCTGCACAACCACGAAGATTCCGAGGAGTGTGTCAATGATACTTGGCTCCATGCATGGAATGCGATGCCTCCGCAGAAGCCCAATGTGCTTCGGCTGTTTTTGGCGAAAATTACCCGCAATCTTTCCTTAGACCGCTTCAATGTGCGAAATGCAGAAAAACGGGGCGGCGGCGAGATCACCCTTGTCCTGGACGAACTGGTGGAATGTTTTAATGGCGGCGCAGACACAGAGACAGCATACGAGGCCAAAGAACTGCGGCAGTGTATCCGGCGTTTTGTGCGCTCACTGCCGGAGCGGGAGGGAAATGTGCTGGTACGCCGGTACTTCTTTGCCGAATCTATAGCGGATATTGCGCGGCGGTACGGCCTGACAGAAAATCATGTGACGGTGATGCTGAGCCGGACGCGGAAAAAGCTGAAGGCGCATCTTTTGAAGGAGGGATACCGATGAACAAAAACGATTTATTCAGGGCATTTGACGGAGTGGATGACGATATTCTGGAACGCAGTGAGGTTCCCACAGCCCTCCGCAGGCCATTGGCCTACCGAAAGTGGCCGGCGGTGGCCGCCTGTTTGGTTCTAATTGTAAGTCTGACGGGGGGTATCCTCGTTGCTGAAGCCAAAGAGTACAACGCGGCGGTAGACTTTTTCGAGGAGAACGGTCTGTCCACCGAGGGGCTGAGCCGGTCAGACGTGAAAGCTGTTTACCGGGATATTACCAGCCAGCATTTCACCTATGACAAAACGGCGGAGGTCATTGAACGGGCAGTACCTGGGCTGGAAATCTCCCAGCGGGAGCCTACCCCGGAGGAGTTGGCGGCGCTGTGGGATCGGAACGTGTGGCGCAACACCCGGTCGGAAACCGGGTTTAGCTACCGCATGGATGTCCGGGAGAAGCTGGACGAGAGCCTGGGCTTCGATGTGCTGGACAGGAGCGTTTTGGAGTGCTACCGGGATGGCAATCCGATCTGGTCGGTGGAGTTCCCCGACCTCTACGTGGAGGACGGTGTGCACACCTCCGCCGGGACGGCGGTGTGGGGGCATAATGACACCTGGTCCAGTGAGCAGCCTGTGTATTCCAGCATGGCTCGGGTGGACGAGAGTGGGAACGTCCTCTGGCAACGTCAACTGGATCACGGCTTTGAGCGAGAGTATATCGCCGCCGTGCTGGACAACGGGGACGGCACATGGGCGGTCGTCAGCCGGGGAGACTTCCGTTACCTCTGCCTGAGCCAGTACGACACAGACGGAACCGAGCTTAGCTTCTGCAAGACCGAGGTCGGTAATAAGGGCATCTGGAATGCCGTCCGCTTGGGAGAGGGCTACCTGATACAGCTGGGACACAAGCTGGATGGAGAAACCGCCCGGCTGGTGAAGCTGGATCGGGAGGGGAGTTTAATGGACACCTTCACTTATGAAGGGGATGACTGTGATTACACCATCACTGATATGATTGAGTTTGGGGATCGGGTGTATCTGTCCGCCTACGCAGTGCCCAAGCAGAAGGACAAGGGCGGGCGGTATGAGATTGCTGACATCCTGGCTTACTTGTTTAACAACAACATCTGGGAAATCTCCAGTGAGGAACTGACCCCTATGGTGAGGGACAACTACACGGCGGTGCTGTTGCTGTGTGACCCGGAGGGCGGTACGCCGGAGGCATTCTATTCTGTCAAAGGATCTCTGGGGGGAAAATTGGCAGTAAACGATACTGGAGAATTGGCGTGGGATGTGGAGAGCATAGTGAACACATTCTATTCCCCAGCTACCAATTCCTTTACCATTGGTGGCACCTGTCAAGTATTCTGTTATACCTTTGCCGATGTCGGAACTTTCCTTAGTCAAGAGGACACAGGCGAAACAGTACCATATCATAGATAATCCCCCAAAGGGTAGTCCAAGAAAAGTCCTCCACCAGCATTCTTATATGTTTTTCCTTTGAATTGGTACAATCTA
>CAKNZJ010000091.1 GCA_932222125.1 uncultured Clostridia bacterium
CGAATCCCTGGGGCATGGCACCATGCTCCCGCACGGTATCCCGGAAGCGGGGCCGCTCCGCGCCCTCCATGAAGGGCAGATACAGCAGCTCAAAATAGGGCTCCACCGTATCCGCCGTCACAAAGCCCTTGTGCCGCATATATCCGGGGTCGGAGAGAAAACCCAGTTTCTTTTTGGAGGACAGGATCAAAAGCCCCTTTTTCCCCTTCGCCTTGCTGTCCTCGATACAGGCGTCCAGCAGGAGGTTGGAGTACCCATGCCCCTTGAACTGCCCGGACACCCACAGGCAGTCGATAACCATGTACCCCTCCGCCTCGACGGGCACCCAGGCGTACTCGGCGGGGATGTACTCAATAAAGCATTTCCCCCGGACATTGCCCTTCAGGAAAACAAGCCCCTCGTCCAGCCGCTCCTTCAGCCAAGCCTTTTTGGACATGACTTGCACATCCTTATTGTTGGATATGGCGCAGCAGATGTGCTCCTGGTCAATGTTGTCGTGGGTCAGTTTGATAAGCTCCATGATGGATTGCCTCCGTATCATTCGATTTGTAGATTCAAAATTCATCAAAGAGATTTAATTGGGTAGGACGGTTGTCTCTTAATCCTTCAATTTAGTTAAATCCTCTAAATACATTTCTGTATAACCACATTCTGGGCAGACTGCAACTCTAACATCATCTATAGTTGTCGCCTTTTGCTTTTCATCTATATGAACAACAATCCCATAGCCACCACCATTAACTTTAAGTTTTAAATCTGATTTCATGATTGCTCCACACTTTTCACATTTTCTCATTGTTTATACCTCCAAATTTCGATTTATCAGGATGATCATAGCACGACCAATCTTTTGGTTCAAACCGCAATCTGTGAAATCGACCAGTGCCATCAACACAAAAGGTAAAAGGAATAAGATTTTTGTGTTCACGATACGGCAGGCAGCATCACCGTAAAAACCGTCAGGCCATCCCCGCTCTCCGCCATGATTGTCCCCTTGTGGAGCGTGACGATCTGCTTGGCGATGGCGAGGCCCAGCCCGGCCCCGCTGGAACTGCGCCCCGTGTCCAGCCGGTAAAACTGCTCAAAGATACGCTCCAGTTTCTCCTGGGGAATGGTTCCGCCGTGGTTGGAAAATCTCAGCTTTACGCAGCCCCCGCCGCTCTCGGCTTCAATGGTAATCTCGGTTCCGTCGCAGCTGTAATTCACCGCGTTGCGCAAAAGGTTGTCAAAGACCCGCTGCATCTTGTCGGCGTCACAGTTCAGCAGAATGTCGTCACCGGCCGCAAGGCGGCAGGTCAGGCCCTTCTGATCCAGAACCGGCTGAAACTCATACACAAGCTGCTCCAGCAGGCGGGTCAGATTGATTTCACTGTATTGCAGGGTGATGGTGGACAGGCTGTACCGGGCGATCTCCAGGAACTCATTGATTAACTCCTCCAGGCGCTCCGACTTGGCAAGGGCGATGGATAGGTACTTCCCCCGCAGCTCCTCGGAGAGCTGCTTCTCATCCCGCAGCAGGTTCAGGTAGCTGATGGAGGAAGCCAGAGGCGTTTTCAAATCGTGGGCCAGGTACATGATGAGATCGTTCTTTTTCTGCTCGGCCAGGAGCATATCATTTTTCTGCCGGTCAATGGCGCGCTTCACCAGATTCATTTTGCGCTCAATGGGAAGCAGCTCCGGGGGCAGGGAAATTTCTCCGGCTGCATCTTGGAGCAAGGCATCCAGACCTTTGCTGATGTCCTCAAAATATCGGGTCAGCCAACGGAGGTAAAAATGAAACAGGCCGGCGGCCACCAGCAGGAGGGACAGCAGAATGATCGCGTCCATGTGACTGCGGAAGGTGCGCTCATAGAACCGGAG
>CAKNZJ010000092.1 GCA_932222125.1 uncultured Clostridia bacterium
ATCCAGGACAACAAGACCACCACGCTGACCATAACCAACGCCCCCTTCAGCGGCATTATCCTCCACAAGATCGACAGCGTGACCGGCCTGGGGATTTACAACGTAAAGTTTTTGGTCTACGACCAGAACAAGAACCCCATTGGGGAGTATTCCACCGATGACCAGGGATACATCTACATCGATGACCTCACTGTACAGGGCAAGGGACGGCTTTATATCCGCGAATTGGAGGCCGCTCCCGGCTACGAACTGGACAAGGAGTACAAGACTGTCTATGTCCAGCCGGGCAAGACCATTGAGATCACCTGGGAGAACGTCCCCATCACAGGCCAGTTCCAAATCTACAAGTACGCCGCTGAGTACAATGAGGTCACCGGGACCCCCGCAGGAACGCCCCTCCAGGGCGCGGTGTACAAGATCAGCGAGGCCCGCTCGGGCAAGGTCGTCGATTACATCACCACCGACGCCAGAGGTGTGGCCGCATCCAAGCCCCTGCCGCTGGGCAGGTATAAAATTGTAGAGGTGACGGCCCCGGCTTACTGGCAGCTCAGTGGCAAGACCTTTGACGAAACATTAGAGTATTCGGGCCAAATCATCAAAGTGAGCGACTACGATAAGCCCTCTAACCTGGGTGTGACCATCACCAAGCGGGGCAACGCCGAGGCCCTGGCCGGGAGTCAGATGCGCTATGACTTTACAGTGGCGAATACCAGCAACGTGGCGCTTGAATCCTACTATTGGCATGACCGCATTCCCACCGACGCGGCCCGGGCCACCATCTTCACCACCGGCACTTACAGCGCCCGGCTGAACTACCGTATCCTCTACAAGACCAACTACTCGGCCACCTATCAGGTGCTGGCGTCCAACCTGATCACCAGCAGCAACTATTCCTTCAGCTTGAACGCCATCCCCATGCAGGCCGGGGAGTATGTCACGGATATTTATTGCGATTTCGGCAAGGTTCCGGTTGGGTTCCAGTCGGTTGCCAATCCCACCCTGACGGTTACTGTCAGCGGTACAGCGGCCAACGGCTACCAGCTGATTAACCGGGCCGACGCAGGCGGCAAGTATCAGGGGACATGGCAAACCGCCCAGGCTACCTGGGTGACGGTCATCCGCAAGCTGACCAATACCGTTATTCCCACACTCCCCAAGACAGGCTATTAAGTCAACACAGAGGGACGGTCCAGCAATGGGCCGTCCCTTCAACTTAACGCCTTATGAACTGCGAATCAGCAGAAGGCATCCCATCCGCATCTGTGACATACCGTTCAGCCCGCATATGCAAATCGTACTTTTCCCGCAGCTGGGCAATCGTTTCCATCATCGGAGAGGCGTGGTGCATATCAATGGAGGCTTGATCCTTCCAGATGTCGATCAGCAGAACTGTCTCAGGGTCGTCCATCGGGAAGAAGTAGGCGTACCGCTCGTTTCCGCTCTCCTGACGAATCAAATCAGCGGTTCCGCTACGCTCCATCTCCTCTACAAATTTGCGGGCGTTCCCGTTTTCTCCCGTATAGTACAGATTTATCACGATACTCATAGGGAAATTCCTCCTGCCGTTTGTTTATCTATCTTATCAGCGAGGTGACAAATTTGAACATAGAATCTACGTTTACCATTCTGCGCCGGGAGCAGCTTCTCATGGACCATGCTCCCCACAGTGTACAGTTTGAAAACCTGA
>CAKNZJ010000093.1 GCA_932222125.1 uncultured Clostridia bacterium
AGAAGATCCTGGACGTGCTGGCGGTGGAACTGCGGACCCCGGCCTATAATCAGAAATTTTCCATTGAGGTCAAGCGGGCGCTGGTGGAGGGAACCCTGGCATTTTACGCACACATGGGAACCCCGGCGGCGTGTAACCGGATCATAGAAATCATTTTCGGGGCCGGTTACATAGAGGAGTGGTACGACTACGACGGGGATCCGCACCATTTTCGCGCCTGTGTAGGGCAGAACGGCGGGCAGATCAACCCGGAGGACCTGGAGGAGTTCCGGCGGGTACTGGGGAGCGTCAAGCGCCTGTCCAGCTGGCTGGACGGCGTGATCACTCTTTCCACATTTGAGGCGGAGATCCTAAACTTTATCAGCAGAATGGGGCGCGGGTATATGTCCACGCCCCTGCCGGAAATCAAAAAGGAATATCCGCTGACAGCAGAAATTCAAATGGGCGGCGCTTTTGATTCTTTCACCGCCACCACATTGCCGGAGGCGGGGACGGAATACGGCATGAACGCCAACGCATACGCCGCTGGCATTTTCGGAACAATCACCGCCACCGCTATGCCGGCGGCAGGGTAAAAGGAGGAAACCATGTTTTACGGTTTTGTAATTACAGAGGCCGGAAACCGCCTGCTGGCCAAAATGGTGGCGGGGCAAACGCTGGAATTGTCCGGCGTGATCATGGAAAAGGGAACGGCGGCCAGCGCGGACGCGGCCAGAAAACTGACTGCCCCCATTGATCCGGGGCCTGCCGGAACCAGCACCGTGCCCACGGTAAAGGACAGCACGGCCACCATGACGGTGGAATACCGCAGCGACTTAAACGGTGGCCTTGCCGTGGGTTTCTGGATCGGCGGCTTTGCCATCTATGCCAGGGACCCGGACACGCGGGAAAATGTCATGGTCTACTATGGCTCCCTGGGCGACGCAAAGCAGTATGTCAGCGCATACACCCAGGGCATGGCCCCGGACGTGCGCCGCTATCAGGTGTCCATAACTGTGACCGCAGGCGTGGAGGTTTCGTTGGGCTATCCGGCAGAGGCGTGGATGACTGCCCAGGACGTGGCGGAATATTGTACCGCTGCCGTCATGCCGCAAATTTACGGACAAATTGCTGGGGAAATCCTGACCGGGCGGGTTTATTCGCCGCTGGCAGACAGGGCCGGGGAGGAGATCGTAACCAGGGACGGCGCCGGAATATCCGTATATAGGAAGGAACCCGAAAACCGCCAGAAATGCAGCTGCGGAGCAGAAACCGCCCTGCTGTTCCAACTGGTCAACGATATTCGGGCGGACTACACCCGCCGCCTCCAGGCGCTTACCAATGCCATCATGTCCGGCAGTCTGGCCACACCGCTGGCGGGGAGAAATGGGGCGGTCATTACAACCAGGGACAGCGCGGAAATTTCCGCTGTCAAAATACTTTAACGGGAGGAAAAGACAATGAGTTTGAAAACAAACGAATTGCAGAAAATCACTGGTCTGCAGGGGACGGACACGATCCTGGTGGACACAGACGCAAAGGGGACGGGGCGGGCGCCGCTTGACGCGGCAACCGAGTTTTTCAAGGAAACCTTTCTGGCCGGCGGGGTCCCCTATGGCAAGGAACTGACCGACAGCTGGGCAAACCTGCGGGCGCGTATTCTGGCCGGTGACATGGCCGGGATCCATATCGGTGACTATAAGACCATCACCCTGACTACCGGCGAGGTGGTGATCATGGAGGTGGCCGGAATTGACCACTATTACAAGTGCGGCTATCCCACCATGATCGGCCATCATGTTGACTTTATTTCCCGTGACTGTCTGGCGGGTACGAAGGTGTTCAACGACACCGCCACCAACAACGGAACCGCAGCCGAACCCAATCCGTGGCGGGCCTCCAAGCTGTTCCATACCTTGAACGATGAAACGGTAGGCGTATACGCGGCCCTGCCTGCTGACCTGAAACCCTGCATTGTGGAAAAAATCGCCCTGTTGGAGCATCGTTTTTCTGCGGCTGGGGCGTTGGAAAGCGATACCGGCTGGGACTGGAACACCATGGGCAAGCTGTGGGTGCCCACCGAGGTGGAGGTATTCAGTAACACGTTCTGGTCTGACGGTGACGCGGGATGGACCGGCGGCGGTGGCTGCAACCTTCAGTACCCTATTTTCTACGGCGGGGCAAAGCACATCATCAAGGGCGCGGGCAACGGTGGTGGCCGCTGCTCCTGGTGGGAGGCGTCCGCGCGACGTCAGTCCGCCACTCACGTGTGCATTGTCAGCTACCACGGCGACGCCAGCGGCCCCGTGGCCACGGACGGCGGCGTTTACGCGCCCCTGTGCTTCCGTATCGGTTAATCAGGGCCATCCCGCCCCCATGTGGGGCGGGATGGAGAGAACGGAAAGAAGGGCAGGTAAATGAGCGTACTAAAAAATAAACGCAGCGAGAGCCAACTGGAATTTTACCACACGGCCACGCTGATCCGGGCGGAATTGACCCGGTTTGTAATGAATGAAAAAATCGTGCCAAAGCGGTGGCGGCCTGTGTTCACGTTTCCCATGGTGGAGAAGATTATAAAATTGATCGACTACATTACGGCGGCAAATACCATATATCCGCAAAATTTACGGGAGGCGGAAAGACGGCGCGACTATCAGACACAGGCCATTATAACCGCGGAGCAAATTCTCCAGCTTTTGCAGTACATACTCACAACCCTGCCAGTCAACCCCGATAAATTCCAGCCGGTAACGGAACTGCTGATCAAAGAGGGATCCCTGCTGCGAGGCTGGAGGAAATCAGACAATAAATTCATAGCAAAATTCAAGGATCAAACACCTTGATTTTTGTATTGGTTATGCGCTGATAAACCGTCGTCGTGGTGGCCGCTGCAACTGGTGGGAGGCGTCCGCGCAACGTCAGTCCGCCACTAACGTGTGCATTGTCAACAACAACGGCAACGCCAACAACAACGTGGCCACGAACGGCGGCATTTACGCGCCCCTGTGATTCCAATACAGCCCGTTTCCTGCGGGCTGGGCCAGACCGAGTAAACGCCAGAAATGGCGGTGAAAGCCGTGCCTGATTTTCAAAAATCAATTTTTATTTGGAAGGAGCGCATAACCATCCCGCAAGGGTAAATTTGGGCCTTGATATGATCGGGCGGACGCTTTTGTGCATGGCTGGCGTGTCTGTGTGTATCACGCCAGTTTCATGCCCGGTATCATTACGCGGCTATTTCGGAAAGACACACCCACCGCGCCGGGAGTGGCGAACCGACGGGGCGGGCCTGCCGTACAAGGACCCACAAGACCTAAAGGAGAAATTCGCATGACTTCACTGGAGCGGCGGCGGGAGGCCAGATACAAGAGGCGGAAAGCTGCCAGAGAGGAAAAGAAATGGAAACGATACGCAGAAAATGACCGGCTGGAAAACATAGCCCGGTATAAATCGCTATACCGGGGCAACCAGAAATCTATGCGGAATGTCAGCTGGAAAACCAGCGTCCAGAGGTATCAAATGAACCTGCTGCGGAACATGGAGGAAACGAACCAAAAGCTGGAGGCTGGGGAGAACATCACAAAGGGCTTTGTGGAGTTCGACACCATAGAGCGCGGGAAACTGCGGCATATTCGCAGCGTCCACTATTCGGAAAGGGTGGTACAACGGAGCACCTGCGACAGTGCCCTGGTGCCCATGCTGGGCCGTGGCCTGATTTATGATAATGGTGCCTGCCTGGAGGGCAAGGGCGTGGACCGGAGCATGGACCGCCTGACCGCGCACCTGCAGCAGTTTTACAGGGCTAACGGTTTCAGTAATGACGGCTGGGCAGTGGTATTCGATTTTTCGGGATATTTTGACAATATCCTGCACCGGGAATGTTTCAACGTCTATTCAAAAGCATTTCGGGACCACCGGATCCTGCGGCTTTTGAAAGATTTTGTAATTCCCTTTGGCTATCCGACAGCAACAACGAACTGGCAAAGGGTAAAACGGCAGGACGCGGAACAGTACACCGGGAAAAGCCTGGGGCTAGGCAGTCAAATTTCACAGATCACGGCGGTGAGTTATCCCAATAGCCTGGATCATTTCATTAAGCAGGTTTTGCGTGTGCGCTGGTATGCCAGATATATGGACGACGGCTATATGTTATTTCGGACAAAGAAAGAGGCAAAGGAGGCGGTGGGGCTTGTAATTTCATTTTGCGAACCCCTGGGCATTTCAGTCAATCAGAGGAAAACCAGGATCATCCCGATCCGGCATGGTTTCAAATTTCTGAAAGCAAAGCACCGGCTGACAGAAACGGGAAAGGTTGAGCGGAGAATGTGCCGGGAGAGTATCACAAGACAACGGCGGCGGTTAAAAAAGTTTGCCGCAAAAGTGGCAGCTGGAGAAATGACCGCAGAGGGCGCGGCGGCAGCATACGGGTCATGGAAGGGCTACGCCCTGCACCGGGGTGGCAGAAAAGCCGTCCAGAGCATGGACAAGCTATTCCGTGAACTGTTTGGGGCGGCGGCGCCAAGGTGCAAACTACAATAATTTTTGGAGGCAGCGAAAATGGAAAATCAGAACATGAGGATCAACCGTGAGCAGATGATCGCCAAGGTGATCAATACCAGGTACAGCGTGGACGACCAGATCGCGATCCTGCGCCAGAGGGACGCCAAGCCGGAGGAATACCAGGCGTTTTTCGACTTTGCAGAGCAGGTCAAAAAGGACGTGTCGGCGGAATATGCCGCTATGGGTGGCGGTGACGGTGAATAATGCCAAGCTGATCATGGATCTGTGCGCCATTATTGACCAGCAGAATGTGATCATACAGGCCCAGGCCATGGAATTGGCACAACATGACGCGCTGACCCGTGCGGAGGAGATCGCCACCCTGCGGCATAAATACGCGGAGGCTATCGACGGCCCCGCTGAAAATTGGAGGTGTGAGGTGTGAACGCGGAGGAAATGGCGGTCAAGCTGGTGGAGGTAGACGCCCGGAGTAAATCCAACACCCACCGCCTGGACAAAATGGAAGAAGAATTTGAGGCCCTGAACAAACTAGCCACCGCTATGGAGGTTATGGCAAACGAGCAAAAGCATATTGCCGAAACCATCACCACAATGGAGGACAACCTGGACACGCTGAAAAGAGAGGTTAAAACTATTGAGGAGAAACCAGCCAAGCGGTGGGACGGTATGGTGGACAAGTTCCTTTATGGCCTGGCGGGGGCGGTAGCCGCCGCACTGGCCGGCGGCCTGATCTACCTGCTGACGGTGGCGGCATGACCGGCGCCGTGGTGGTGGCCGCGCTGGCCATGGCCGTGGGGACCGCCCTGGGCGTTCTGGTGGGCCGGATCGTGGGGCCGCGCCTGTACCGTCCCCGCCGCCTCCAGCCGGAGGGCGGCGCGGACAAGGGGAAAATGGGCACCATGGACAAGGTGCTGGTCCTGGAGGCGGTGATCCTGGTGACCTATACCGTGGCGGACCTGGCCGTGTTCTGGCATACCGGGAGCGAACCGTCCACCTTGACCGCCTGCGTGTTCGGCGTATGCGGATTTGAAAATGGCGTCATGGGCTGGATCAAGACCAACAAGGACAAGGCGGCAGAGGCCGCCAAAACAAGCGGGAGCGGCCCCCAGGCCGCGCCCATGGACCCGCCCACCGAGCGGGTGGAACCCCCGGACGTGGGCCTGTAAGGGAGGCATACAAATGACAGAGAACCAACTGCGCCAGAAAGTGGCGGATATTATCAACGCATGGGTGGGGGGCACCAAGGGCAGCGCCAAGCACCTGGACATTCTGGAGGTTTACAACAATTACCGCCCCCTGGCGCGGGGGTACAAGGTCCAGGTGAAAGACGCCTACTGTGCCACCACGGTGAGCGCGGCCTATATCCGGGCCGGGATCGCCGCCTACACCGGGACCGAGTGCGGCGTGGAGAAATACACCATTGTGGCCAAAAAGCTGGGCATTTGGGTGGAGAACGACGCCCACACGCCCAAGATCGGGGACGCCTGCGTGTATGACTGGGACGACACTGGAAAAGGCGATTGCACCGGGGCCGGGGACCACATCGGGATCGTGACCCAGGTTTCCGCCAGGTCCTTTGTAGTCACAGAGGGCAACATGAGCGGTGGTAAGGTGGGCAAGCGTACCATGGCCATCAATGGCCGGTACATTCGCGGGTTCATCTGCCCTGACTTCGCGGCGATTGCCAAGAAAATGGGCGGGACCACAACCGGCAACACGCTGGGCACCACGGGGGCCTCCAGCGCGGCCAAGGGCACCGCCCACACCGTTGCGGCGGGTGATACCTTGGGAAAGATCGCGGTCAAATACGGCACCACTGTGGACGCCCTGGCGGCCATCAACGGGATCCAAAACAAGAACCTGATCCGGGTGGGCCAGGTGATCTATTTGACCGAGGCAGCGGCAGCTGTGGGAAAGCTGGCCCGGCTGGGCGTGATCAATTCACCGGACTACTGGAACAGCGCCGCCGCGTCCGGCAAGGTCAAATATCTGGACTGCCTGCTGGTCCAGGCGGCGGGGAAGATCAAAAAGGCCGGGACCCGAACCGCCACCCCGGAGGAGGGCGTGGCCGCCCTGGTGGCCGCCGGCGTGATCAACGCGCCGGACTATTGGCTGGCCAATTACCGCACATTCCCCAGCCTGGACGCGCTGCTGTGCGCCCTGGGCGGGGCTGTGAAATAAAATCTTTTGGAGGACATGAACATGGAAACCATTCTGCAGAACATTCCCGGCGTCCTTTCGGCCATCCTGCTGGCGGTGCTGATCCTTATGGTGATCACCAACATCATTGTGGAGGTGGTCAAGAAACTGACCTGGGACAAGGTGCCCACCAACCTGCTGGCCTTTATCGTGGCCATGGCCGTGAC
>CAKNZJ010000094.1 GCA_932222125.1 uncultured Clostridia bacterium
CACCAGTTCAAATCTGGTCAGCAGCTCCAAAAATCCTCTGAAATCGTTTGATTTTGGAGGGTTTTGCTTTGTTTTGAGAACTTTTTGGACGAGTTAATTTTTGCGGTTTTTGTTTGACCCACACGCTGACCCACAATAGGAAAAATCACAACGGAGGGGAGAGGTCCGGATGGGAACCCCTCCCCTGATTTTCGTCAATTTGTAGGCGGATTTTTTTCACATGACCTGGGCCATGAAGTTTCCCATGGTTTCTGCGGCGTGGTTCTGGACCTGCCGGGTGGCGTGGGTATAGGTGCGGAGGGTGAAGCCTGCGTCGTAGTGACCTAGCATACTGCTGACCGTTTTCACGTCGATGCCGTTCTGGAGGGCTACTGTGGCGAAAGTGTGCCGCAGGGAATGCAGGGGGATGTGCTCCAGGTTGGCATCCTTGAGGATCTTTTCGTGGAGCTTTGCCACGGAGTCTGGGTGGTACATCTCTCCGGTGGCTGGGGACGGGAACATGCACTGGTTGTCGGGGTGCTTGCTGTGTTCTTGAATCAGGAGGTCTACCGCCTCCTGCGGGATGGAGATTCTGCGGACGGAGGTTTCAGTCTTGGGGCGGGAGAGGGTCAGTTCACCGTTCGGGTTGCGGACGTACTGCTTGCTGACGAAAATGGTTTTATTTTCTATGTCCAGGTCATCCCAGAGAAGAGCAACCAGCTCGCCTTTACGGAGGCCACTGACCAGGGCCAGATAGAACATCGGGAGGAGTCCTCTGGCATTGGCGGCGTCCAGATAGGCTTTCATATCTTCGGGGGGGATGGTGTAGGTTTCGATCATCAGTTGATAGCGGTCAGCGGTGGCGAGGCGGATGTTGGGCTTGGCGTAGAGATCGTACCAGGTGCGGAGCCAGGTGGTCACGGTGTATTCTTCGGCGCGGACTATGTCGAGGTCTTTGGATTCTTCCAAGACTTTGGCCAGCTTGGTTTTGACCTCGGCCTGGGTTTTGCCGAGGACGTTTTTGATGATACGCTTGCCGGTGGTGGGATCGTAGCCGGCAGTATAGCGGCCTTCCCAGCGGCCGTCGCTTCGCTTGCGGATATTCCCTTCGCCGTTGGCGCGGCGTTTTGCCATGGGGCATCACTCCTTTCGTAGCTACAACACATACCACATTTTGGTGGAGAAAGCTACTGTTTTTTCTTAAAGTCTCTCTTTGTTTTCTGCTACCCAAAATCTGAGGGGCTACATGGAGAGCGAGGGACCACGATAGTCTTCGTGATCGTCCGGCTTATGGCCGGCGGCGATTTTCTTTTCACGGATTTTTGCCATGAGTTTGCGGTCAACCTGGATGCCGCCATGGACAGATGGAGAAGGTGTTTGTTCCTGAAACACTCGGCTCATATGGTGAAGCAGCCGAGTAGCGGTCAGCATGACTGAGGGCGGCTTCAGATCATCCCAGCGGTTCAAGAAAAATTGTGCGTAGTGATTGCCTCGAGCGGCAGACTGGGTGAACCAGTAGTGGGCCTGCTCTTGATTGTGTTCCTCCAGGTACAGCTTGGCGAGAGTGTACTGGGTGTACTGGTTCCCGGCTTCAGCAGATTGGGTGAGGTAGGCCGTTGCCTTGACAGGATTCTTTTCTACAATTCTGCCTTTGAGATATTCCTTGCCCAGCCGGTAGGCGGCATAGCTACTTTTAGAAGCTGTATTCATAAGCGCTTGAGTAAGGTATGGGAATGGGAGATTTTAACCATGGCCTCAGCAGATGAGACGGAAATCTCATAATCTTTGCTGAGACGTCTGGAATGGTTGAGCCAGGAGAGGGTACGTTCGACCACCCATCGCCAAGGGAGC